>JADMIL010000012.1 GCA_015478645.1 Candidatus Binataceae bacterium | reverse complement strand
TCGACTGCCCCCCCGAACAGGTTAAAATAGGGATGCCCGTCGAGGCCGTGTTCGATGACGTCACGCCCGAGGTGACGCTGGTAAAATTTCGCCCGGCGAGGTGAGGTCCCGGCTTAGTGACCACAACCCTTGACCTGCATAGTCATAGCGAAGCCTCCGAAGACAGCCGCGCACCGCTCGAAGCCTATCTCAACTGGCTCAAGCTCAAGCGCACCGAGCGGCCGGTCGACGGCGTCGTCCTGACCGAGCATCGCCAGTTCAACCAGGAGGGCGACTACCGCGCGCTCGAAGACAAGTTCGGTATCCTGGTGCTCAAAGCCTCCGAAGTCGAGACCGACTATGGCCACGTGCTGGTCTTCGGCGTGACCGACGAGATGACTCGGCGGTTTGATTTCGCCAACGTGCATCTGCCAGCCCAGGAAGTGATCGATGAAGTCGCGCGGATGGGCGGGGTGGCCGTGCCCTGTCATCCGGGGCGCCCCAACGTCGGCCTGTGCGAGCATTACACGCACAAGCCGCCGCTCGAAAATGTGATCGCGGTCGAAGTGCTCAACGGCGGTTCGCGCCGCGGCGAGGACGAACGCAGCGAGGAGCTGGTGCGCCAGTTCGGCTACTCCGCGGTGGGCGGCTCGGACAGCCATCTGGTGAGTCTCATCGGGCTGTGCGCGACGCGCTTTGAGGGCGAGATTCGCACGGCCGAGGATCTGGTGCGCGAACTCAAGAGCGGCAGCTACGCGCCGGTCGATTTCCGGCCGCGGCGCAAACCCGTGCCGCATGCGGTGCCGGTCGAGGTGAAATAGCGTGGCGGCGATTTCCAATCCAGCGCTTCCCGGCCGCGCGTGCGGCGCTGTGCGGCATGCGTTATCGGCGGAGGTAAATTGATATGGCAGTCGATTACGACCCGGCGATTATCGGCCGGGTGTTTGAAACCACCGACCCGGTGCCGGTCAGCGCCGAGGCGATTGCGACCTTCTGCACCGCGATCGGCGAGACCAACCCGATTCACGTCGACGCGGCGGCGGCGCAAAAGGGCCCCTGGGGCGGGATCACCGCGCCGCCCTCGTTCGCCGTCACCTTTCGCAACGGGCAGCATTTCTTTCAGCACGTGCCGCGCTTTGGCAAACAGGGCTTCGACGCCGGCAAGGACGTCGAATTCGGCGCGCCGATTCGCCCCGGCGACGCGATCACGCTGACCTCGCACGTCAAGGAGGTCTACGAGAAGACCGGCCGCACTGGCTCGATGGTCTTCGTCGTGGTGCGCTCGACGCTGACCAACCAGCACGGCGAGATGGTCGCCCACGTCGACCATAAATTCATGAGCCGGACCTGAGTGCGCGGGATAAAAATATGAGCGAAGTGACATACGCATCGGTCCAGATCGGCGACACGCTGGGGCCGCAGGAATTCTACCTGAGCAAGGACCAGGTCCGCGCCTACGCCAAGGCCACCGGAATGTGGGTGCCGCGCTTCACCGACGACGAGGCCGCGCGCAAGGAGGGTCTGCCCGGCATGATCACGCCCGGCAACATGAGCCTGGCGATCATGAGCAAGCTGGTCAGCGACTGGATCGGCGCGAGCGGCGCGCGGATGATCCGGCTCGGCACGACCTATCGGCAGCCGGTGCTCCCCGACCACACGCTGACCTTGCAGGGCTTCATCACGCACAAGAGTGAGAATGATCGCACGGCCGAGATGGACGTGTGGGTGGAGAGCGAAGAGGGCGATCGCCTGGTAATCGGCACGGCGACTGTCCACTTCCCGCGCTAGCGCGGGAGTCGTGCGCGAGGCTCGCGATTGCGCGACCGCCGCGACCGCGCGGACTAGAGCAATGCGCCGCGGAAGGGTTCGTCGCGCGGCGGCGGGAACTCCAGCAGGTTGATCGCCCAGCGGCGGGCCTGGCGCAGCGCCTCCTCGGCGCGTGTGAACAGGCGCTCGCGCTGCATCACGCTCCAGACGTAGACGTCGACTGACGGTTCGTCGCTCAGCGTTACGTCGATCATCCAGTCCTCGATCTGCGGTCCGCAGACCAGCAGGCGGAGCAGCCGTCCGTGGTCGAGGATAATGCCACGGGCTTCGCGCGGGATGCGAAATTCTTCCTTGACCCGCTTCAGCATCCGCTCGGGAATCTGCTCGTCGGTCATCGGCACCAGCACCCATCCGCCGGCCGGCGGATCGGCGGCGCGCGCGATGCGCAGATTGTTGTCGGTCAGATCTTCTTTGGCGCGATCCTGATCGTAGTCCTTGCCGACCGCGTAAAAACTCATCGCGACCGGCAGCACCGGCATTTCGGTTTCGTTTTTGCTCGGTTTGGGCCGTTTGAAATTGGTCTCGACCCACCAGCGATTTTCGACATTCGGCTTATACGCCATCGGCTCGCCTCATGATTACCGCCGCGACGCAGCGGCGGCGTCCGCACCCCATGCCCGTCTCCACCCTCGCACGCTTCGCCGCGGCGATTCGATGCGCGCGGCTAGCGATGCGATCGGCGCGCGCGCGGCGCGATCGATTGCGCACCCGGCTTGCGGCGCCCGCCGCGCCGCAAGGCCACTGCGCGACTACGGCGCGTGCCACTGCGGCCAGCCTGCGCGCGAAGCGCGGTTGCCTTGATCCGCGCGGCCGCTACCCGTGGCGTCTTAGCCAGTTTGAGCCGCGGCTTGACCGCGGCCGGCCGCGCGCGCCGCGACGGACGGCGCAGGCCGCGCACCATCCGGCGAGTGAAGGCGTCGGCCTTGCGCTCGGCGTCGGTCCAAAAAAGATAATGCGCGAGTTCGTGATAGACCGCCTGCACCCACATCCGCTCCGAATGATAAATCCGGCCGCGCTTCCAGTTTTCCGGATGCACCAGGTGGATACGCCCGTCCTCGAAGGTGCGGCCCGCCGATTTACCCCAGTCAATATATTCGTACCATTCGATGCGCGGCCGTTGCAGATGGTAGTAACGGCAGAAGTCCGCGATCGCACGGCGAAACGCGGCCTCGCCATGATGACGGAAATACTCGACCAGGTTACGGTCCATCTCGCGGCGCCGGACGATTGGCGGAAGAAGCATGCGCACTTGTGGGAGGCCTCCGACTTAAAGCGCTCCGATCATACGAACGGCGCGGCCAGACAGTCAATCCGGGGCCCGGGAATGTCGTGTGAACTTGCTTGTCGAGGGGTCAGAACGCGCGCAAATGCGCTCGTGATAGCGAACACGTAGCGTATTGAACTTCTAATAAAATGAAGCACCTGGCAGCACGAGATATGCCGCCAGGCGCAGGAAACTCCCGATTTTCGCCTGATCGCCGCCCTCGCGCGGCCGCGATCGCCATCGCACCGCGATTGGCGTACTCGCCGGATCGTCAGAAATTGACCGCGGCCCGACGCGGATTACGCCGCCGCCGCACCCGGTTGGCCGTCATATGCTGTGCGCGGCTCGATTCCTTGAGCCGCAGGCGACCCGCGCCCAGACGATCCGGTGCACTGCGGCCGATCGAAAGCCCGCTCAGGCGTCCGCGCAGAATCTCTGAATCTATCCCGAGTGCATCGCAGACGCTATCGAACGAGAACGGATAGGTGGTGCCGCGCGTATTGACCCACTGACCGGCTTCGGCAAAGGCGCGGCGCTTGCGCGCACTGCCCATCCGGCTCCAGCCCTGGAGGATGTTGATCGCATCGACCAGCACCGCCAGCATCAAGCGTTGTTCGCTACAGAGACCGCCGCCGCCCATTGCGCCAAAAAATTGGCTCGGCAGGATGACGTCCGTGAATGCGATCGACTCTGCGCCTTCAACCGATTGTGCGATCTGTTCCATCTCTCGAAACTCCCCTTGGAGGGACCGCCTCGAGTGTTAGCTCGATGCGGTTACGATACTACGACGTATTGCTCCCTCATAGCATGTGTCGTCGCTGTGTGCATCAATAAAACATCTGTAGCATTAAAAAAACATGTAATCAAGTGTCTAAACATTAAATTCTAGGTGTTTTTTTGCCATGCGGTCAGTTTACGGAAATTTGGAAAAAAAACATTAATATGGATAATAAAAGAATATATTGCATCAGAGAATTACAGTTGTTTTATCGCCATCCGCTCCGGGATAGCGCCCAAACTCGGACGATCGTGGTCTGCGATGGCCGTGGCGGAATCATCTGATATAATTGGAACACCGCTTGACGGAGGGGCGATTGCGATGGCCGAGTTATTTGCCCGCGACACGATCAAGAGTCTGCGCAAGCTCAGGGTACTCAAGCCCGATCTGTTCAAGAGCTTCATGGATTTCGATCAGGCGGTGTTCAAGGACGGCGCGATTCCCGCGCGCACGAAAACCCTGATGGCGATCACGGCGGCGCACGTCACCCAATGCCTGTGGTGTATCGAGGAGCACGTCAAACGTGCGCACAAGCAGGGCGTTAGTGACGAAGAGATCGCCGAAGCGGCGTTTGTCGCGATGGCCTTGCGGGCCGGTGGTGCCTTTGCCCATTCATGCGTGGCGATGGCGGTGACTGAAGACTTGAAGATGGCGGAGGAGCGCAAGGGCTGAATGATGGATCAGGCGACACGGACCCGGAAGATTCGTATCGGCGGCGTCGAGGTTGGCGGCGGCGCGCCGGTGGTGGTGCAATCGATGTGCGCGACACGCACGGTCGACATCGACAAGACCATCGCGCAGACCCATCAGTTGGCGCGGGCCGGCGCAGGCATCGTGCGCATCGCGCTGGATAACGCCAAGGAGGTTCCCGCGCTCAAGGAAATTCGCGCGCAGACCCCGGGCGTCACGCTGTCGGTGGACTTGCAGGAAAACTATCGCATCGCGGGCAAGGTCGCGCCGTATGTTGACAAAATCCGCTACAACCCCGGCCACCTGCATCACATCGAGAAGTCCAAGACGATTCCGCAAAAGGTGAAATGGCTGGTCGATATCGCGCGCGACCACGATCTGGCGATTCGCATCGGCGTCAATTGCGGGTCGGTGGCGCCCGCCTTCCTGGAAAAATATCCCGGCGATCAGCTAACCGCGATCGTCGAGTCGGCGGCGTACCATTGCGCGCTGATGGAAGAGTACGGCTTCGATCGCTTCGTCGTCTCGCTCAAGGATTCCGATCCGGCCAAGGTGCTCGAGGCTAATCGGCGCATGACCGAGCGGCGCCCCGACGTGCCGTTGCATCTCGGCGTCACCGAGGCCGGCTTGCCGCCCGACGGGATTATCAAGACGCGGCTCGCCTTCGAGAAACTCCTCGCGCAGCATATCGGCGACACGATCCGGGTCTCGCTCACGCTGCCCAATGAGCGCAAGCACGAGGAGGTCGTCGTCGGCCATCAGATTATCGCCGACGTCAAGGCTGGCCGCTTCATCTCGGTGCCCGACTTCGGCACGGGCATGAATATCATTTCGTGTCCGTCGTGCTCGCGGGTCGAGAACGAAAAATTTGTCGAGTTAACGCAGCAGGTCAAGGAGCTGACGACCTACGCGTCGCAATACCGCATCACGATCGCGGTGATGGGCTGCCGGGTCAACGGGCCGGGCGAGACCGACGACGCGGATTTGGGTCTGTGGTGCGGACCGACCACGGTGAATCTCAAGAAGAAGGATCGCAAGGTCGGCAATTTCACCTATGAGGACGTGCTGCCGCGCCTGCGCAGCGAAGTCGATCGGCTGATCGCGGAACGCTCGCCGGCGATGAATTAGCCGCGGCCATTAGGGAACCTCTGCACGACTCATCCGATAACGGATAATAACGGAGTGGATGACCAGCAGGCTGGGAGCGCGCGCCAATCGCACGGAGCCTTCCGAGTGGCTATGGTGAGATAGTGAGCCGACAGTCAAATCCGATGCCGCGAAAGGAATTGATCAAGCGGCTTCACGATTCAGTTCTTACTGCGGATCTCCATTACCAGATCTATTGGATCTATAAAAATGACCGAGCGAAGTACATTGTGACGTGACCGAAATGATTGTTCCGAAGAACAGCGATTTTCTTCCAAATAGTTCTCGCGCGGGCAAAGTCCATCCTGAGGGTAGCTTTCAGGTCAGCTGGCGCGTCTTCATACAGTCGCGCGAGATTTATCGTGTCGCGCCGATCCTCATAGGTGGCGTAAAGGACGACGACTACGGCAATGAAATGCGCTTGGATGCTGCGAGCAAAGAATTCATGGTACCGGTTCAAGACATCCACCAAACGTCTCGAAATTAACGTGGTCTTCGAGACGGCCGATGTAAAGTACGACGAGATCAAGGAACTCATTGAGCTTTCAAAGAACCTCGTGAACTCATTTTCGTACGCTGAAGACCGAAGCTCGTTCGTCGACAATCTGGATTCCCAGCAAGATACGTACCGACTCCTTGAGAAACTTACTTGTTAAGCGCAGCTCGCTCACAGCGCGTGGCGGAAAAGCGAGATCCGAATCGCGATTAAATCTTCTGCTTGGTCTGGTGCCAGTCGGCGAGGAATTTCTCGAGGCCGGCGTCGGTCAGCGGATGCTGCAAGATCTGCTTGATCACGGCCGGCGGCAGAGTCGCGATGTGCGCGCCCGCCTCAGCCGCATGCAGCAGATGGAGCGGCGAGCGAATCGAGGCGACCAGCACCTCGGCCGGGTAGTCGTAGTTGTCCATGATGCGCACGATTTGATCGATCAACAGCAGGCCGTCGTGGCCGATATCGTCGAGCCGGCCGACGAACGGCGAGAGAAAGCTCGCGCCGCATTTGACCGCCGCCAGCGCCTGCAGCGGGCTGAAGATCAACGTCACGTTGACCCGGATACCGCGGTCGGCGAGCGCGCGGGTGGCCTTGAGGCCCTCGATCGTCATGGGGCATTTGACGACGATATTGGGATGCAGGGCGGAGAGCTTGAGCCCTTCCTCGAGCATCGCGGGGGCGGCGGTGGCGACCACCTCGGCGCTGACCGGGCCGTCGACGATGGTGCAGATCTCGCGCAGCAGGTCGAAGTAGGGGCGGCCGGATTTGGCGATCAGGCTCGGATTGGTGGTGACGCCGTCGGCGAGGCCAAGCTCCGCGATTTCGCGGATTTCGGCGGCCTCGGCTGAATCGACAAAGAATTTCATCGCGTGGCTACCTCTGGCCTGGGCGGCTGCGGGCGCGTCAAATCGGCGCGCGCCAGGCTAACCCGATAAGGCGACTTGAGGCTTGCCAACAAGTCGGAAATCGTTACATTTAGTTTGGGATGGATCAGGGCCGGGGCCAGCTCAGCCATCGGTGCGAGCACGAAGCGCCGCTCGTGCAGCCGTGGATGCGGCAGTGTCAGCGCGCGTGTGGCGACGGTCTCGTGGTTGAAGAACAGCATGTCGAGGTCGATGGCGCGCGGCTGATGCGCGGGGTGCGCCGTGCGCCGGCGTCCGGGCGCCCGCTTGCGGCCCATCGTGCGTTCAATCGACAACAGGCGGCGCATCAGCGTGTCGGCCGGCAGTTCGGTTTCGATTTCGACGACTCCGTTCAGAAACGGCCCCTTGATTTCGCCGACCGGTTCGGTCTCGTAGATTGACGACTGGCGCACGACGCGGGTCCCGGGCAGGCTCGCGACGCGCACAATCGCCTCCCGGTAATTGGCGGCCCTATCGCCGCGGTTGGTTCCGATGCCGATGAAAACCCGATGGGGCATTCCCCGCCGTCACAGCCGCAGCGCCTGTATACGTCCCACCGCCTCACGCAAACGCGCGCTCGGCACGGTCAGTGAAAAGCGCACATAACCCTCGCCACCCTTGCCAAAGCCGGAGCCCGGCGTAATTACCACGCCAGTCTCGCGGAGCACCCGCTCCGTAAATGAAACCGAGGTATAGCCCTTGGGCGTTTCCACCCAAAGATAGAAAGTCGCGCGCGGCGTGGCGCATTGCAGACCCAGAGCGCCGAGCGCGGCGACCATCAGATCGCGCCGCTCCTGGTAGATTGCGCAGTACTGATGCAGGGTCTCGTCGCCGCCCGTCAGGGCCTCGATCGCGGCTTCCTGCACGGCCTGAAAGACGCCCGAATCGACGTTGGTCTTGACCGTGCCGAGGGCGCCGACCAGGGCCGCGTTGCCGACCGCGAAGCCGACCCGCCAGCCGGTCATCGAGTAGGTCTTGGAGAGCGAATGGAATTCGATTGAGCATTCGCGCGCGCCATCGATTTCGAGCAGGCTCGGCGCTTGATAACCGTCGAAAGCGATTTCGGAGTAGGCGATGTCGTGCGCCAGGATAATGCTGTGCTTTAGGCAGAAGGCGACAACGTCGCGGTAAAACGGCAATTCCGCAGTCGCCGCAGTGGGATTGTTGGGATAATTAATCCACATGAGCTTGGCGCGGCGGACGATTTCGGCGGGAATCGCGCTCAGGTCGGGCAGAAATGCATTCTCCTTGCGCAGCGGCATGTAGTACGGCTCGCCGCCATTGAAAACGCATCCCGAGTAGTAGACCGGGTAGCCCGGCGACGGAATCAGAACGATGTCACCGGGATCGACCACGGCCACCGGAAAGTTCGCGATACCCTCTTTCGAGCCAATCAATGCGCAGACTTCGCGGGCGCTATCGAGCGTGACGTTGAAGCGCCGCTTGTACCATCCGGCGGCCGCTTCACGAAACCGGTCGAGCCCCTGGTAGTCGGGGTAGCGATGGTTCACGGGCAGGTCGGCGGTGCGCTTGAGCGCCGCGACGATATGGGCCGGCGTGGGCAGGTCAGGATCGCCGATGCCGAGGCTGATTACATCGACCCCGGTTTGCTGAACTTCGCGTTTGAGACGGTCGAGTTCGGCGAAAAGATAGGGTGGAAGAAGGTTCAGCCGTGAAGCGACTTTGATCTGCACCTGACGAGGCAATCTCCAATCCGTGGACGTGGGCAATCATTAACACAAATCGGCCGGGGCCGAAACGGGGAAAGGGCTTAACGCGGCGCTGCGCGAAGCGGTTTTGCACACCGGCGCAAGGCGCCGCGCGGTTATGCACAGGCGATCGGCGCGGTAAGCACGCGCAATACGCCCGTAGCACCGGGGCGCGCTCGCGTGCGGGCCAATGAGATTCCCGCGTTGGGACAATTTTGTCATAACTTTGGCTTGCGGCGGGGTGCGCGTGATGTTAGATATTCTTTCGTTTGAGATCCGGGGATGACGCCTTCTGTGGTGAATAATTTGACCGCTTATCGCTTCGGGTTGACCGCGGCCAGCCAAGCTTGTTACTTCTGCCGTCGCACCGTTTTCGGCCCGGCCGCCGCGGAAGTCCGCGCGGCCCTCCTGACGGTCGTGAGATGAGCCAGATTTGAGACGATGAACCGCATACTAATTCCAGTCGCCGTGCTCATGTTCGTGGTTGGCCTCTACACGGTCGCGGTGTCAGAGCGGCCGTGGGACCCGCGCGTTGGTGTCGAACAGCCGATCCCGTTCAGCCATCGCGTCCACGCCGGCATCAACAAGATTCCATGCCAGTACTGCCACGAATACGCGCGGCGCTCGGCGAATTCCGGCGTGCCGCCGATCGCGCGATGCGTGGGCTGTCATGGCAGTGCGCTGCTCGGTGGTATCCAGCCGGTCACGCGGCCCTGGACTGACGATTCTCAACCACCGTTTGAGATTCGCTGGAACCGGATCTACACGCTGCCCGATTTTGTCCGCTTCGTTCACAAGCCCCACATCTGGGCGGGCGTGCAGTGCCAGGAATGTCATGGGCCGGTTGAAACCATGGACCGGGTTGTGCCCGTGCACGAGATCAACATGGGTTTCTGTGTGAGCTGCCATGCCCAGCGCGGCGCCACCCAGGAATGTTTTGTCTGCCACCACTGAGCGAGGAAGCGAAATGTCAGACGGGCTGTCCAGGCGGTCATTCATCAAGCTAGCAGCTACGGCGTCGGCCGCGGCTGCGATACCCGGTTGCGAACCGGCCGCCAGAAAGCTGATTCCCTACGTCGTTCCCGACGAGAACCTGATTCCCGGGGTGCCGACTTTTTACGCGACGACTTGTGCTGAATGTTCGGCCGGATGCGGCGTCGTGGCGCGTGTGATGGAAGGGCGGGTGATCAAGCTCGAGGGCAATCCCGCCGATCCGATAAGCCAGGGTGCGATCTGCGCGCGCGGCCAATCCGCCTTGCAGGGCCTGTATAACCCCGACCGCCTGGCCAAGCCGCATACGCGCGGCAGCGACGGCCGGCTGACGCCGATCGAATGGGACGACGCGGCCAAGCTGCTCAACGACAAGCTCGCGGCGGCGGCCAAGGCCGGCAAGGATCGGGTCGCGTTGGTCGGCGCTCCGCAGGGCCCCACGCTGGACAAAGTTACGCAGGCGTGGGCGCAGGCCTACAACTCGAGCCGCGTGATCTTCTGGGAGGCGTTTAGCGATGAGCCGGCGCGGGCCGCGGCCGAGGCCTGTTTCGGGCGCCGCGACCTGCCCATTTACCGGCTCGATCAGGCTGAGACGATCATTTCGTTCGGCGCCGATTTCGTCGAGACCTGGGATTCGCCGGTCGAGTACGCGCGCCAGTTCGCGCAGTTCCGGGCGCCGAAAACCCGCGCCGGGAGTCTCAGTATCGGCCATGCCGCATACGTCGGCCCGCGCCTCAACGCCACCGCTGCCAAATGCGACGAATGGGTCGCGGCGAATCCGGGCAGCGAGGGCGCGGTGGCGATGGCGGTGCTCAACGTGGTCGTCACCCAAGGCTGGGTAGCGCAAGCGGCGGGCGTCGACGTGGCGGCGCTGAAGACCCTGGTCGCCGCTTACGACCCGGAAAAAATTAGTGCGCAGACCGGCGTCCCGGCAGCGACGATTACCAAAATCGCGGGCTGGTTCGGCCAGGCGACGGACGGTGCCGTGGCTCTGGCCGGCGGCCCCGATCCGCAAGCCCATCTGGCGGCCTTCATCCTCAATGCGGTTACCGGCAACCTCGGCAAGACGATGGTCTTCCTCGACAATGCGCCGGCGCAGGCGACCAGCCGCCCGGCCGACGTCCGCGCGGTTATCGACGCGATGCGCGATGGGCAGGTCGACGTGCTGGTGATCGCGGGCGGCAACCCGGCCTACTCGATGCCGCCGGGCGACGCGTTCAAGAACGCGGCTAACCGAGTCGGCTTCGTGGTCTGGGCGGGCGAGGTGCCCGACGAGTCGGCGGAATTGGCCAGTCTGTGGCTCCCGACCCATCATGCGCTCGAAAGCTGGCGCGACAGCAATCCGCGCGCGGGCGTCTATGGCCTGGGCCAGCCGGTGATGCAGCCGGTGTTCCCGAGCCGGCCGCTGCACGACATCCTGATCGAGTCGGCGCATCTGGGCGCGGGCACTGCCGGCCAGGCGATCGCCTACGAGAACGCGGCCGACGCGGTGAGCACCGGGTGGCAGGAGTTGCAGGGCAAAATTGGCGCGTCGGCCACGCCCAAGCAATTTTGGGACGACGCGCGCCGCCATGGCGGGGTCTTTCAGGCGGCCAAAGAAAACACGGTCAAGCTGGCCCCGGCGGTTTTCGCGCAGAAGAGCCCGGCGCCCGGCGCCGCGGCGCCGCTCACGCTGTGGGCCTTTCCGCACATCTTTCTTTACGACGGACGCGGCGCCAACAAGCCGTGGCTGCAGGAGATTCCGGATCCGATTACCCAGATCGTCTGGGATAGCTGGGCCGAAGTCCATCCGGAAACCGCCAAGCAACTCGGCCTGGTCAAGGATTACGAGGGCACGCGGCTGTTCGCCGGCATCAACATGATCGAGATCGCGACGCCCGGCGGCCCGATCGAGCTGACCGTGACCATCTCGCCGCTGGTCAAGCCCGGCGTGATCGCGGTGCCCTATGGCCAGGGCCATACGTCGTATGGCCGCTACGCCCGCGGCATCGGGGTTAATCCGTTTGCGTTTATGCCGGAGGGCACGCGCAGTATCGCGGTGGATGCGCGCAAGCTCGACAAGACCCACAAGCTGGTCACGCCGCTCGGCAAGAGCGACATGATGGGCCGCACGATTATCGAGGCGATGAGCCTCGACGATCTGGCCAAGGGGGTCGAGCCTGACTTCGGCGAAGAAAAAATGGACCAGCCCTACGAGATGTACCCGCCGTTCGTTTACGCAGGCCACAAATGGGGCATGACGATCGACGTCAACTCGTGCACCGGATGCAGCGCGTGCATCGCGGCCTGCTATGCCGAGAACAATGTCCAGGTGGTAGGCAAGGCCAACGTTGATCTCGGCCGGATCATGTCGTGGATTCGCGTCGAGCGTTATATCCGCGACCCGGAAGAGATCAAGGAAGGGCCGCCGGTCTATATCGCGCCGGTGCTCTGCCAGCAATGCGATCATGCGCCGTGCGAGCCGGTCTGTCCGGTGTTCGCCTCGTCGCATACCAGCGAGGGGCTCAACGCGCAGATTTACAACCGTTGCATCGGCACACGATTTTGCGAAAATAACTGCCCGTACAAGGTGCGCCGCTTCAACTGGTACGCGCCCGAGTTCATCGAACCGCTCAACTTCCAGTTAAATCCCGACGTGACCGTGCGCGGCGCCGGCGTGATGGAAAAGTGCACCTTCTGCATCCAGCGCATCACGACCGCCGAAATCGACGCGCGCACCGAGGATCGCAAGCTCGTTGATGGCGAGATCATACCGGCCTGCGCGCAGGCCTGTCCGGCACGCGCGATCAGCTTTGGCGATATCAACGATCCGAACAGCGCAATGATGAAGCGGCGCGACGATAACCAGGGCCGCACTTACACGATGCTGCCCGAGTTCAACGCGCTGCCCGCGGTGACCTACCTGCGCGATGTGTACCAGGAGAAGGGGAAAGCCTAAATGGCAGCCGCCGTCGAACCGAGCAATATTCAGTTAAGTTACCTCGACGTCGACCGCACCGCCCAGCGGGTGATGGCGCCAGCCGGTCTCAAGTACTGGATGTGGGTGGCGTTCTGCGCCTTCCTGGCGGCGCTCGGCGGCGCTTTCTGGACCCGCCAGATCTACGAGGGGTTGGGCGTCACCGGTTACGGCCAGCCAACATTGTGGGCCGTATACATAACGAACTTCGTCTTCTGGGTCGGTATCGCGCATTCGGGCACGCTGATTTCGGCGGTGCTACTTCTGTTCCGCACGCGCTGGCGCACAGCGGTCTATCGCTGTGCCGAGACCATGACGATCTTTGCGGTCGTGACCGCCGGTCTGTTCCCGATCGTCCATCTGGGGCGTCCGTGGTTCTTTTACTGGCTCTGCCCATATCCCAATGAGCGGTTCCTGCAGCCCGACTTCCGCTCTCCGCTGACCTGGGATTTTTTCGCCATCAGCACGTATCTGACGACCAGCGCCCTGTTTCTTTCGGTGGGGTTGATTCCGGATATCGCCAATATGCGCGACATCTCGATTGGCTGGCGCAAGAAGTTCTACACCGTGCTGTCCTGCGGATGGCAGGGGACCGATCGCCAGTGGCGCAACTTCTCGATGGCCTACCTGTTGCTGGCGGGCTTCGCCACGCCGCTGGTGCTGTCGGTGCACAGCGTCGTCTCCTGGGATTTCGCGACGATGCAGACGCCGGGCATGCACAGCACGATCTTTGCGCCGTACTTCGTGGCCGGCGCAATTTTTTCAGGCTGCGCGCTGGTGCTGACGCTGATCATCCCGATGCGCAAATTGCTGCAACTCGAGGATCTCGTCACCATCTGGCATCTCGACAACCTGGCCAAGGTCGTGTTGTTTACCTCGATCGTGATTACCTATTCCTACGCCACCGAATTTTTCGTGGTCTGGTACACCCAGGATCCGATCGAGATGATGACGTTTCATGAACGGTTATTCGGCTTGCAGGGCTATATGTTCGGCATCATGATCCTGTGCAATTGCCTGATTCCGTTGTTCCTGTTTTCGCCCCGCATCCGCAGTAGCACGGTGTGGCTCTTTGTCATCTCGATCTTTGTCAATATCGGGATGTGGAGTGAGCGCTTCGTGCTGATTTCCGGATCGCTCTCGACCAACACGATGCCGTCGCAATGGAAATTCTACGTGCCGGCGCTGACGGAGGTCCTAATTACGATTGGGAGCTTTGGCTGGTTCCTGATGAACTTCTCGGTTTTCGCGAAGTTCCTGCCGATCGTTTCGATGACCGAGCTGAAAGATGGAATCGAATGGCTGAGAAAATCGGGGGGCGAGCGCTATCCCTATCGGAAGGCATCATGAGCGGCGATATTCAATTGATAGGAAGTTTCGTGACCGACGACGCCTGCGCCGAGGCGATCGAGGCGCTGCATCACGCCAAAATCGTCGCGTTCCACACCTTCTCGCCCTTCCCGAGCGAGAAAATCGCCGAGGCGGTCAATGAAGTCCGCGGCTGGGGCCGCAGCCCGGTGCGCAAATTCGTAATGGCGGGTGGCTTTACCGGTGCTTTGACCGGCTTGGTCGTCACGGTCGGCACGTCGTGGGAATGGAATATCAATACTGGCGGGCGTCCGATCGCGTCGATCACGCCTTATATCGTAATCATCTTCGAGTTGATGATCCTGTTCGGGGTGCTGGGCGCCGTGAGCAGTTTTTTCTTCAAGAGCGGGCTGCCCGCGTTCGACCAATCGCCCGGTTACCGCACGCGCTTTGGCGCCGATCGCTTTGGGCTGGTGGTCCAGGCCGCCGAGGGCGATGCGGCCAAAATCGAGGCGCTGATGCGCGATGCGGGCGCCGAAGAAGTGGTGCGCGAGGCCGCGTGACCTCGGGGAGACAAGGCGGAGTGCAAGGCATAAGGCAACATGAGCGCTAACCATCAACCCGCATCGCTGGGCGCCGCCGCGGCACGACCGTTCGGCCAGCCGCTGCAGCTCAATTGGGGCCGCTTCTCGTCGATCGCGGTCGGGCTGGTGATCGCCGGGATCGTCGGCGTGGCCGGCGGATTGCTCACCGGCAATCCGCAACGCGTATGGCTGACGTGGCTGGTCGACCTGCTGTTCTTCATGGGTATCGCGCAGGGCGGTGTGGTCTGCTCGGCGGCCTTCTACCTGACCCAGGGACGCTGGGCCGGCTCGGTGCATTACCGGATGGCCGAGGCGTGGTGGCGTTTCGTGCCGCTGGCTTTCGTGCTGTTCGCCGGCGTGTTCATCGGCCGCGATTACATCTTTCCCTGGATTGCGCATCCGAGCGTCAAGCAGGCGAGGTGGCTCAACGTGCCGTTTCTGTTCGCGCGCGACTATCTGGCGCTGGGCGTCATGGCGCTAGTGAGCTGGTGGTTCGTCAGCTTATCGCAGACGGCGGAGGCGGCGGTCTGGCATCACCAGCCGATGACCATCGAAATGCCGCCGGTGGCGATTCGGCGGCTCGCGCCCGCGCTCTGCATTCTGTACGCGATTACCTACACGCTGTTCGCATACGACCTGATAAGTTCGCTCTCGCCCCGTTGGCACAGCACGCTGTTGGGCTGGTGGTACTTCGCGACAGTCTTCTGGAGCAACATCGTCGCGATGAACTTCGCGGTTTCGCGGCTGGTCGGGCGGCTGCCGCCGGGCAACCGCTTCACGCATCGCGCGGTGCGCCACGATTTCGGCAAGCTGATTTTTGCCTTCTCGATCTTCTGGATGTACCTGACCTTCGCGCAGTACATCGTGATCTGGTACGGCGACCTGCCGTCGGAGACCTTTTTCGTGATCGCCCGCTGCTGGCATCACCCGTGGATGCTTCTGACGTGGCTGGTGCCGCTCTGCATCTGGGTGATTCCGTTTTTCACGCTGCTGAGCGTGCGGACCAAGACCTCGCCGACGGTGATCTGCGTCGTCGCGCTGATCGGCCTGTTTGGGGTGTGGGACTTGAACTACATCCTGATCGTGCCGTCGCTGTCGCCCAACCATCTGCCGCTAGGATGGATCGAAGTGTTGATTACGGCCGGGTTTCTTGGCGCCTTCATGCTGTGCGCCGCGCCCGGATTGAAGCTGGTGGCCGAGACGGCCGCAACCGACGTTGAGGGAGGCGAGTGATGATGCCGCGCGCCGCAGATTTCAAGCGCGCCACCCGCGCCGCCGCGATGGCGATGATCACGGCTATGCTGGCCGGCTGCACGGAGACCCACTTTCCGCTCGATACGCTGTCGCCGAAATCCGACCTGACCCGCGCGATCCTCGACCTTTTCAAGGAGATCACGATCCTCGATTCGATCGTGCTCCTGGTCGTGATCGGCGCGATGATCGGCGCAATCTTCATATATTCGAGCCGCGAGGGCGACCCTGGCGAACCCTCGGCAACCCACTCAGATGTGACGCTCGAGATGCTGTGGACGGTAATCCCGGCGATCATCCTGATCGCAATCACAGTGCCGACCGTCCATACGATTATTCGCACGCAGCCCGATCAATGGCCGGCCGACACCTTGCGCGTGCGGGTCATCGCGCATCAATGGTGGTGGGAGTTCCGCTATCCGACGCTCGGCGTGGTGACGGCCGACGAAGTGCATATTCCGGCCGGCCAGCCGATCCATTTCGAAATGGTCTCCGAGGACGTCATCCATAGCTTTTTCATGCCGTCGATTGGCGGCAAGCGCGACGTCGTTCCGGGGCAGGAGAACCAGATCACGACGACTGCGGATACACCCGGTAAGTATTACGGCCAATGCACGGAGTTCTGCGGCGCCTCGCATGCGAACATGCGCTTTCGGGTGTTCGTCGATACGCCCGAGGCGTTCAAGCAATGGACCGCGCATCAGCTTGAGGGACCGCTCAAGCCGGCCGGCGGCTCGGCGGCGGCCGGGGCGAAAATTTGGGCCGATGCGCCGTGCGCCATTTGCCATACGATCAAGGGCGTGTCGGGCTTCTCGAAAGATTACACATTCGGCTTTCGCGGCCCCGATCTGACCCATTTCGGCAGCCGCACGACGCTCGCCGGCAGTATCATGGACAACACGCCGGCCAACGTGGCGCTGTGGATCACCAATCCTGACGCAGTCAAGCCCGGCGCCAATATGCCGACGCTGGGCCTGCGAGGCCAACAATTGAGCGACCTGGTCGCGTATCTCGAGAGCCTTAAGTAGGAATCTGCCAATGGCTGCCCAACCAAAATTAATCCATCTGGAACAGGCCAATTATCTCGAAGGTGGTGGCATCTACGGCTGGCTCACCACCATCGACCATAAGCGGATCGCGGTGCTCTATGGGATAACCGCGCTGATGCTGATGGGGCTTGGCGGAATGGAAGCGATGATGATTCGCGCCCAGCTCATCGTGCCCAATAATCATCTGCTGTCGGCCGACTTCTACAACCAGATCTTCACGATGCACGGACTCACGATGATCTTCCTCGTGCTGATGCCGCTGGAGACCGGGTTGTTCGGCAATTTTTTCATCCCGCTGCAGATTGGCGCGCGCGACGTGGCCTTTCCGCGGCTCAACGCGTTGAGCTACTGGATTTTTCTGCTCGGCGCGATCTCGCTTAACTTTGGCTGGATCTGGGGCGGGCTGCCCAATGGCGGATGGTTCGGCTACGCCAACCTGACCGAGCGCTATTACGCGCCCGGCTTGAATATCGACTTCTACGACGTGGGCCTGCTGATCCTGGGCGTCTCGTCGGTGATGAGCGCGCTCAATTTCTTCGTCACGATCGTCAACATGCGTGCGCCGGGCATGACCTTCATGCGCATGCCGATGTTGATCTGGGCGCTGCTGGTGACGGTGATCCTGCTGCTGCTGGCCTTTCCGGCGCTGACGGTGGGGCTGATTTTCCTATTCGCCGATCGCTACTTCGATACGCACTTTTACGTCGTGATCGCGGGCGCCACACCGATGCTGTGGCAGCATCTGTTCTGGATCTTCGGCCATCCGGAAGTCTACATCATGGCGCTGCCGGCCTTCGGCATGATCTCGGAAGTGCTGCCGGTGTTCTCGCGCAAGCCGCTGTTCGGCTACCCGATGATGGCCTACTCGATTATCCTGATCGCCTTCCTGTCATACGGCGTGTGGGGCCATCATATGTTCGCGACCGGGATGGGCCCGGTGGCGGACAGCGCGTTTTCGATCACCTCGATGCTGATCGCGATACCGACCGGCGTCAAAGTTTTTTCCTGGATCGCGACGGTGTGGGGTGGCCGGCTGCGCTTCACCACCTCGATGCTCTTCGCGCTCGGCTTCATCCTGGAGTTCACCATCGGCGGCCTGTCGGGCGTGATGCACGCGAGCGCGCCGGTCGACCTCGAGCAGACCGACTCGTACTTCATCGTCGCGCACTTTCATTACGTGCTCTTCGGCGGCGTGCTGATGGGCATCCTGGCCGCGTTCTATTTCTATTTCCCGAAGATTTCCGGCCGTATGATGAGCGAGAAGCTCGGCAAGTGGCAATTCTGGATCACCGCATGGGCGTTTAACGCGACCTTCTTTCCGATGCACTTCCTGGGCGAACTGGGGATGCCGCGGCGCATCTATACCTATGCGCCCGACATGGGCTGGAATTTCTGGAACAAGTTCGAGAGCATCAACGCGTTCATCCTCGGCTTCGCCTTCATGATCTTCTTCGTCAACGTGGCGTGGAGCTGGTTCAACGGTGAGCCGGCGGGCCCCGATCCGTGGGACGCGCGCACGCTGGAATGGTCGATTCCGTCGCCGCCGCCGGTCTACAACTTTGTCACCGTGCCGACGGTCCATTCGCGCGACGCCTTCTGGGTGCAGAAATACGGCGACGTCGAGGCGTCGGGGATCGGCGAGAAGAAGGCGGTGATCGATTTCGCACCGCCGCCAACTCCCGAAGAGATCGCATCGATCCACGTGCCGGACCCGTCGCTCTATCCGCTGTTGATGGCGGGCGGTATCTTCCTCGCCGGCATCGGGATGCTGGTCGGCTGGTACCGGCTGGTGTTCCTGGGGCTGGGCCTGATGATCATGTGCGCGATCGCGATGTCGTTCGAGTACATCAACTGGGGCGAAGACAATCCGCATCAGGTGGGCGAGAGCTTTCTCGGGCTCGACAATCGCAAGCTCGGCATCTGGGGCTTCATCGGCTCGGAGTGCGTGTTTTTCGCCAGCCTCATCTCGACCTACATGGTCTACAAATCGCGCAGTCTGGGCGCGCCGGACGCGAGCATTCTGAATATCCCGCTGACTTCGTTCAGCACCTTCATCCTGCTGATGTCGAGCTTGCTGATGGTTCTGGCGCTGGCCGGCTATCAGCGCAACGACCGTTTCTGGGGCAACTTCTGGCTGCTCGGCACGGCGTTCTTCGGACTGATCTTCCTGGGCGGCCAGGTCTTCGAGTTCCACGAGTTCTGGTCGAAAGGGATGCTCTACAACACCAACCTGTTCAGCCAGTGCTTTTACACGCTGGTCGGGTTCCACGGTTTCCACGTTTTCATCGGCGTGGTCTGGCTGGTGGTGATGGCGATTGCGGGAATGCGCGGCAAGATTGGCTCGAGTCGCGCGCTATCGATCGAACTGGTTGGCCTCTACTGGCATTTCGTGGATATCGTGTGGGTGGTGATCTTCACCCTGATCTACCTGATGAGGACGATTAATCACGCATGAGCACCGAACACGCACACGCGATTGATCATGGCCACGGCGCCCACGCGCCGGCGGACGCTCACAATCATCCCGGACCGATGATCTATGGCGTCGTCGCGATCGTTTTGATCGTCCTGACGGCGATGGAAATCGGGGTCTTCTATGCGCCGTTTCTGCAAACCTGGCTGGTGCCTCTGCTGATCATCCTGGCGCTGATGAAGTTCATTCTGGTGGCCGCGTTTTACATGCATCTGTGGTACGACAGTTCCGTATTCACGGTGCTGTTCGGCGCGCCGTTGATGCTCGCGATGCTGATCTGCGCGTCGTTGATGATGCTGTTCATCTACCTCGGGCATCATTCGGCGCATTGACGGGATGGCAGGAAATGAATTTTCGGTACGGCGCAGGTGTCTGAGTATTCGATCGGCGGCGCCGCCGGTTTGACCAATGTGGCAAGCTGAACCTCAAGTCGTAATTCCGATCATCGCGGCCGCCGGGATATACGTAGGCGCGGCATTTGCGATGGGCCAGCGGCCGCGCGCGCGTCAGCAGATGGCCTTTGGCGCGGCGATCCTGCTGATGCTGTTGACGCTCACCGGGCCGCTCGATACCTACGCCAAGGGCTTCTTTTTCTCGGCCTACATCTTCCAGCAGATGATCCTGGTCTTCATGATACCGCCGCTGATTCTGCTCGGCCTGCCCGACTGGATGGTGCGGCCGGTGATGATTAATCGCTACCTCGAGCCGTTGACGCGCGTGCTGACCCGGCCGCTGCTGGCGTTCCTGACCTTCTCGATGTTCTTTGCACTGCTGCATTACCCGGCATTGTGCGACAGGTTGTGCCACGCGCAGCCGTTTTACGGCAGTATCCGCACCGGCTTGATCGTCGTGGGGCTGCTGCTGTGGTGGCCAATCCTGAGCCCATTGCCGGAGTATCCGCGGCTCAGCTATCCGATGCAGATCATGTATCTGTTCCTGCTGATGATCCCGATGACCGCGGTGGCCGCGCCGATCACGATGGCCGACTCCGTGCTGTACATGCATTACACCATGGGCGCGCATCCGTTCGGATTCACGCCGATCGCCGACCAGGTGCTCGGCGGACTGATCATGTGGGTCGGGCAGGGCGTGTACATCATGTTCGTCTTCAGCGGGATCTTTTTTCGCTGGGCGCAGCGTGAAGATAGCGAGATTCCGCCGATCAATCGCAAGCCGCGCCTGGCCGTGCTGCGTCCGCACGGCCGTCCCACGGCCTGATTCGTTCTCGCCGAATTTCCCAGGCTCCGGCGGTCAGCGTTCGCATTTCTACGGTGCTCGTCGCTCAAGCAAGCAAAGTTCCGGTTCCGCCCTGCCGTATGTTATTTTAGGCGTCGGATAGACGGCCCGTTGGACCTGAAACATCTGCCGGATTTTGCATCTGCTAGCGCTAGCCTAAGCACCGATTCCATGAACCCAACCGGTGAAAACATGGCCGAAACCACGCCTATTAACAATGAGCTTGAGATCGATGCTGTGTGGGACGACGCGGCGGAGGTATGGGTGGTGGAGAGCGACGGCGTTCCGGGCCTGGTTACCGAAGCCGATTCACGAGTCACGGAATTACTCCGACGATCATCGGCGGGACTGCGGGCACGCCACGCCCTGCCGGACTCCTTGGTCATGTAGGCCAGCAACCTATCTTGCGTGACGAGGACCAATTTTTGATTGACGTGCTCGAAGGTTGAGTTTTGTGATGCATCTGAACGAGAATCGTCTTTGCGGTCATCTTCCAGTTCATGCCGTATGATTTGCCCGAGGTTTCGGCATTGTCACCGCGCCGAACACCAAGTTCCTTTAGAAGTCGCTGGCGTTCGGGCCACACGGTGCCCGTGGTGTCGATGGTTTGAAGCTCGATACCGACGAAATCTCTAACGCGTCCGTCCCGCGCGGATACAAGAAAATAATCGACAGTGCCGCCGGGAATGGAAACTTCCGAAACAATGTGCAACTCATTTCCCGGTTCATGGGTCGTGAGCAGATGTAGGCAATCAACGAATGGGCATTGCTGTTTTTTGATGATGGTTGCCCAGTTCTGTCCCGGCTGACCCGCAGAGTGCGCATATAACTCGACAACGCTGCTCATAGAAGGCCCGCACACCTTTCCTCGGCACGTTTGAGATACTGGCGCGAAATATCGATGCCAACGGACTTGCGGCCAAGATTACGAGCGACGAGGAGGGTTGTGCCGGTTCCACAGAATGGGTCTAGCACGAGTCCTCTTTCTGGACATGTGGCAAGGATTGGGAGTCGGCAGAGGTCCGCAGGATACGGCGCGAAGTGCGCCTCCCTTTTCTGCATGTCCTCTGGGATGATGTCCCAAACATCAGTGGGCTTGCTTCCGTTCGGGTGATAGCGCAAAAAAATAAAATCCCTTGTCTCGGAGTTCTCTGGCGCGGCCAGAAACTGCTTCGCTATCTGAATGCGTGGTTCGTTGTTGAGAGCGAATGATCATTCTGAAATCAGAAACCTTCCCAGCGGCCATTTCGGCAAGTATGTTGTTAAGTTCTTTGAAAGCGTTGGCCTTCTGTTCGGGCTTGAGGGCAGTAGATAGTTCAATCTGACGCTTATAGCGAATGCCCGAAACGCCGGTCGCGGAAATCACAGAGCCGTTGATAATCTTCGCTTCACGCGGTCTTGAACGTATCGCCTCAGCGTTATAGTATAGTCCCTCGCGCGCTTGACGAAATGGAAGACATGCTCATGAACGTTACCTAGTCGGTCCTTGGTGTTGTTCATCCCGCTTTTGACTTTGTTCCAAATGATACTATTTCGAAGAATCCATCCCTGGCAATCGATAAGCACGAATGCCACGCGCCATGGTATACCTACAAGTCCTTTGTTCTCATAGGTATCGCCAATATTGAGCCAGAATGATCCTTCAACTTTGAGCACTCGTTTGAGTTCTAAAAAAATTGCGGCAAGGTTTTTAACAAAATCTCGATAATCGTGTTCGAGGCCGAGTCCACCATTCTCGTACTCACGTTTTCCCCAATAGGGCGGGGAAGTCATCGCGCAATCAATAGAATCAGCCGGAAGATCCCTTAGTATCGCGAGAGCGTCGCCTTGAAGAAACAGCGGCGAAAGAGATTTTCCACGGGTGTAATTCTCGAATGCGTAACGATACGAGCACTGCTCTTCCATCGCACCCATTAAAATAATCTCCCTTGTAGCGGCCCTTCGGGAACTTTGGCTATTGGCTCGCGATAGCGTAGCCGCTTGCCTTCCGTGCTCCGAATCGCCCGCGCCAGCCCTTCGCCGTCATCAACTTTGCGCGCATTTCATCGGAAATCAAACTCTGCAACGTATCGATGCAGGTGCTTTCGGCTGACGTTGTGGAAAGTCCCGTAGATTCCGCGCTTGAGAAGCGAGAAGGCGAACTCTACCGTGTTGCTGTGCGTGCCGTCCGGCTTCGCGCACTGGCCCGCGCATCATCAAAATCGTCGTTTACGGCATGACGAGTACGGCATGATGACGTCTATCAATTGCGTTAAGTATATACTCCCGAACATATTCGTATCCCGAAAGCGGCGTGATGGCCTGGCTACACGGCGCAAGTCAAGGCAATCCTCAAGAGCCGCAATTGCTTTTTCGATCGGCCCGGCAAGGACGACCACGAGATCTGGTACAGCCCCATTACTCGGCGCAAGTTTCTCATCGACAGCGACATTCGTTCGCGTCATACGGCCAACGGCATTCTTAAGCAGGCCGGAATTCTCGATATCAAGCTTTAGGCTGAGGTCACCGGCGGTTACTCCTCGCATCTCCTTGAGCGAGTGCGGTAGCTGTCCGGACTGGATATTAGAACTCATGTGAGGATGAAGCAGCGATGCTTATGTCAATTGCTTGCCCGCGCGGTCTAAAAAGCCTATGAGGGGATCAGGATGCGGGGCGCGTCGCGCGACCCGCCTGATGGAGGGAAGCCCAGCCGAAAGACCGACATCCATCCTGAATACCTGCGGTATTTGCCGGTTCCTCAAGCCTGCGGCGGAGCATTCCCGACGGCGAACGAAGCCCGATGGAGGATGCCATGCGGCAATCAAGGACACGAATAATTTTCGACGGTGCGGTGGCGGGGTTGATTGGCGGTGCGGTGGTTGCGGTGTGGTTCTTCATTTTCGACGCGGTTCACGGCGTGCCGATGGAGACGCCACGAATCCTGGCGGCGGCGATGCTGCACGCCGCGCGGCCCACGGTGCTGTCGGGCGCGGCGTGGATGCTGATCGGCGAGTACACGGTGTTTCATTTCCTGGCCTTCGCGACGATTGGCGTGATTGGCGCCCTGATGCTCTCGGCGGCCGAGCGCAACCCCGATCTGTTCGTCGTGCTGTTTATTTTCACGGTCGCCTTCGAAGTCTTCTTCATCGCGCTGATCATGCTGCTGGGACCGGGCGCGCAGGCCGCCGTGTCGTGGTGGAAGGGGCTGGCCGGCAACCTGATGGCGACGGCGGCGATGCTCGCATTTTTCTTCTGGCGGCAGCCGGCGCTGGCCGAGAACCTGCTGGGACCGTGGGTCGCCGTGCTGCGCGAGGGGGTGATCGCGGGCGTCATCGGCGCGGTGATCGTCGCGGCCTGGTTCCTGATCTACGATCTCCTGGCGGGCCAGCCGTTTCATACGCCGGCGCTGCTCGGCGCGATCATCTTCAATGGCATGCGCGAGCCGTCGAGCTTCGCCGTGACGACCGCGCTGGTGCTGGGCTACACGGTGCTGCATTTCTTCGCCTTCATCATGTTCGGCATCGCGGCCTCGATCACGATGGCGGCCTCGGAGCGTGAGCCGCTGGTCGCGCTCGGCGTGGTGGTGCTGTTCGTGTGGTTCGAGATGTGTTTCGCGGGCTTCGTCACCTATCTCGATCTGACCGGCGTGCGCGAAATCGGCTGGTGGAATATCGCCGGCGGCAACGTGCTCGCGCTGGCGGCGATCATCGCCTGGTATGAGCATCGGCATCCGCGCGTGGTGCCGCGGATCATGGAGCGTTGGGAAGAGCTAAAGACCGAAGGGGGCGGCGCGCGCGCCAAAACCTGAGCAGAGCCAACCGTCGCCGCGCGGCCTTATGCGGCGCGCGGCTCACGCGCCGCAATCTCAGGACGTCAGAGGCCGAGCACGTCGCGCATCGAGTAGAGGCCGGGCGCCTGATGCTCGAGCCACGCGGCGGCGCGCAGGGCGCCGCGCACCAGCGCCTCGCGGCTCTGCGCGCGATGGGTCAGTTCGAGCCGCTCGCCCTGGCCGCCGAAGATTACCGTGTGGTCACCGACCGCGTCGCCCGCGCGCAGCGCCAGCACGGCGATCTTCTCCGGCGCACGCACGCCGGTGATACCCTCGCGGCCGTACACCGCGTTGGCCGCGAAGTCGGAGTGGCGCGCATCGGCGATAGTGCGGCCGAGGGCGAGCGCGGTGCCACTCGGCGCGTCGACCTTCGTGTTGTGATGGATCTCGAGGACCTCGGCGTCGAAGGTGCCGAGAATCGCCGCGACCTCGGCGGTGATCTTCATCAGTACATTGATGCCGACGCTCATGTTGGGCGCAATCACGGTGCGGGTGCGCGGCGCGATAGCGCGGGCGCGCGTCTCCATCGCGGGTGTGAAGCCGGTCGAGCCGATCACGATTGCGGCGCCGTTGGCCGCGGCGATTTCCAGATGGCCTAGCGAGGCCTCGGCGCTGGTGAAATCGAGCGTGACGGTAGCGGGGCGCGCGAGTGCCGCGTAGTCGCCCGAGATCGCGACATCGGCGCGGCCCGCGCCCGCGACTTCGCCGGCGTCCTGGCCGATGAGCGGGTTGCCGGGCGCTTCGAGCGCGCCGGCCAGCCGATGCTGCCCGTCGCGCAGGACTAGCGCGACGATTAACCGGCCCATGCGGCCGGCCGCGCCTGAGACGACGATATTAGCCATGGCGTTCCTCCGCCGGGATGCCGTGGTGAGGGTGAGGGCCGCGAACGCCGTAATTGCGCGCTATCGCGGCCGGAGCGCTGCGGCGCGCGCGGTCAGGCGCTGGCGGCGGCGGCTGGAGCGGGTGCGGCGGCCGGCGCTGCCTTGGCGTGCTTGGCCGTCCAATGCTCTTCACACAGGCTCGAGCGAAAGCGCGCCTTGTGGCACTTCTCGCTGGTGCAGGTTTTGTAGCGCGGCTTGGGCATTTCACCGGCCTTCCACAGCCGGTAATGCTTGCGGCAGTAGCCGCGCGCAATCACCTCATGATTGCAGTCGTTTGCCTTGCAGGTTGTCTCGTTCGCCATGAACCCTTCTTCGTATTTGAAAACTTCTAGAATTCGGCCTTGAGCTGGCGGCTCAATAACTCATCGACCATAGCGGTTGCGGGCGCTGCTTCATAGAGGATGCGGCAGACCGCCGAGACGATCGGCATCTCGACGCCAACCCGCGCCGCCAGCGTGCGGATGGCGCTGGCGTTGACGGCGCCCTCGGCCACCGGTTCGCCGTCGCCCGCGGGCAGATACGGCTCGCCCCGTCCAATCTTATGCCCCAGCGCGCGATTGCGCGAGAGCGCGCCGGTGCAAGTCAGCACCAGATCGCCCAATCCGGCCAGCCCGGCCATGGTCTCGGCACGGGCGCCGGCGGCCGCCGCCAACCGCATCATTTCGGCCAGGCCGCGGGTGATCAAGGCGGCGCGCGCGCTTGAGCCAAGCTCGAGGCCCTCGCCGATCCCGGCGGCGATCGCGATGACGTTCTTGATCACGCCGCCCAACTCGACGCCGACCACGTCGGCGCTGCGGTAGACGCGGAGCAAGGGTCCGGCGAACAATTCCTGGGCGCGCCGCGCGACCGGATCGTCGTGGGCCGCCGCGACCAGCGCGGCGGGCTTGCCGCGCGCGATTTCGGCGGCGAAGCCGGGACCGGAGAGCACCGCGACGCGGGCGGCGGGCGGCGCCAGCTCGGCGAGCATCCGGGTCATCGTCAGCAGCGTGTCGGGTTCGATGCCCTTGGTCACGCTGACGAGCGCGGCCGCGGCGGGAATCGCGCGGACAAGCGGCGCGATCGCCGCGCGCGCGAAGCGCGACGGCACCGCCATCACGATCGTCTCCGCGCCGCGCATCGCGGCGGACCAATCGTCGGTCAATTCGATCGCCGGCGCGATCGCGACGCCGGGCAGATAGGCGGCGTTGGCGCCCGCCGTGCGAATCGCCGCGAGATGCGCCGGGCGGCGCACGGCGAGCGTCACCGCGTGGCCGCCGTTGGCCAGGGTGATCGCGAGCGCGGTGCCCCATGCGCCAGCGCCCAGGATTGCGACTTTGCTCATGACGCGATTGATGCGGGCCGGTTGGCGGACTCGGCGTCAGGCGCCGGCGCGAAAGACCCGGTAGAGCGGTTCGAGTTCGCGGAACGCTTCGATCAGTTCGGCGCGATCCAGGCGCACCGACTGGCTCACGTTCCAGCCAAAACCGGCGTCGACGCCGCCAGTCTTTTTCGCCAGCGCGTCGGCCAGCGCGTCGAACAACGGTGCGTCGGCGGCGACGCCCGGCGGCAATCGTTTGAAATCCCATTTCTCATAGCGGGCGATTTTGGTGCCGGTGAAGTCCTTGACCAGTTGCGGCGTGCGCGCGCTGAGTCCATGCGCCATCGCGGAACGGCCGTCGGCTTCGGCCTTGACCACCGCGCGCGCGTGCAGCCCCGCACCCGAGATGCACAGGGCCAGATAGCCGTAGCGCTTGTAGCCGCGGGCCGACGGGCCGAAGGCGGTCCAGGTCTCGGCCGGCGGATTGACCGTGCGGCGGATATGCTTGGCGACGTGGGGGAAGAATTCGAGATGCAGTTTGCGCCCCAATTCGGGCGCCAGTTCATGGCCCAGGCGGATTAACTTGGGGCGCACCTGCGCGTAGATCTCCTGCATACGCGCGCTGAAGCCTTCGATTTTGAAGACCTCGAAATCACTCGGGAGGAAACCCAGCGTCGCCACGAAATTACTCCTGCCCATGCCTGACCCGCGCGCCGGCCGACGCCCGCGTGACACCGCGTGCAGGCGGTATTGCGCGACAAATCGAGGCACCTGCCGACCGGCCAGCAAATCCGTTACGGCGTGCGCGTCACGACCGGCGAGTCTAGCGCGTTTTCAGGCGCCGCGCCGCCGCTCCGGCGACTTCTTAGGCAGCCGCCCGCAATGGCATCCGCCACGCGGATCGCGTGCGGCGCGCCCGCGCCGGCGACCCGAGGAGTCCGCGGGAGGCGGCGCGGCATCTTTATCGGGGCCTTCGCCATCGCGATAAATCTGGCGCAAGTCGCCGCGATCCTGCAAACGGGCAGTACAACCGGCCGCCGCTTTGCGCTACAAAGAGCGAGGCTACCGATTGGGTGCAGGGATAAAATTACGATGGACTTGAGCGATACGCGCGAAGAGGCGGCCTTTCGCATGAAAGCGCGCCAATGGCTGGCCGAGAATGCGCCGAAGGGCATTGCGGATCGCGGCTTCGCGCTGGCGATCGACGCGGAATCGGTGCGTGTGCTGACCGACTGGCAGCGCCGCCTGCACGAGGCTGGCTTGCTGGGCCTGGCGTGGCCGGTGGAATACGGCGGCCAGGGGCTTACGCTGATCGAGAGCGCCATCTTCAACGAGGAGATGGCGCGGGTGCGCGCGCCGGCGCCGCTCAACGAACTGGGGCTCTCGATGGGCGCGCCGACGATCCTCGAGCACGGCACGGAGGCGCAGAAGAAGCGCTACGTGCGCAAGATTCTGAGCTGCGAGGAGATCTGGTGCCAGGGCTTCTCCGAGCCCGGTTCGGGCTCCGACCTGGCCGCGCTGGCGACGCGCGCGACGATCGACGGCGACGAGTTTATCGTCAACGGGCAGAAGGTCTGGACGTCGCTGGGACATCTCGCCGACTGGTGCATGCTGCTGGTGCGCACGGACGCCGACGCGCCCAAGCATCGCGGCATCTCCTACCTGCTGGTCGACATGCACAGCCCCGGTATCACGGTGCAGCCGCTGCGCCAATTGACCGGCGAGGCCGAGTTCAACCAGATGTTCTTCGACGAGGTGCGCGTGCCGCGCGCCAACCTGCTCGGGCCGCTCAACGGCGGCTGGGGCGTGGCGCTGACCACCCTAATGAACGAGCGGGCGACGCTCTCGCTGGCCACCGTGATGCGCTTTCACAACGTCTTCGAGGACTTGGCCGAACTGGGGCGGAGCGCGATCCGCGAGCGCACCTGCACGCTCGACGCGCGCGTGATCCGGCAGACGCTGGCGCAGTTCTATGTCGAAGTCGAATCGATGAAATATCTCGCCTACCGCAACTTCTCGCGCCTGACGCGCGGCGGCACGCCCGGCCCCGAGGGTTCGATCTCGAAGGTGCTGTGGAGCGAACTCAACCAGCGCATGAACGATTTCGCCCTGGTGCTGCAAGGCCCGCGCGCCGCGCTCACCGAAGGATCGCCGCACGCGGTCGCCGACGGGCGCTGGCAGTACGCGATGCTGCGTTCGCGCGGCAATACGATCGAAGAGGGCACCTCGGAGGTCCAGCGCAGCATCATCGCCGAGCGTCTGCTGCGCCTGCCCAAGGGCTACTAGGGAACCTCTGCACAAGTTAGGTTGTCATTCTGAGCGCAGCGAAGAATCCCGGATCCGGGACCCATTCGCTGCGCTCAGAGTTTGTGAATTTATTCGGTTTTCGATTGAAATCGGCGAAAATTGCCGTGCAAAAATGGACACAATTTTTTCGCGAATCTAAAAACTTCACAAACTCTCAGGGTGACAGCAGAGCCTTGTGCAGAGCTTCCCTGGCGATCGTGCGCGGCGCTAGCCGTTGATCGGATAATCGCCGGGACGCGCGCGCCACGGCTGCACGAGCATCCGCCACAGGCCCAGTTCGCGCGCGTCGTTGAGTTCCGCGATCCCGATCGTCATGCCGAGTTGGCCGGCCTGCGGGGCCTCGCGGTATGTGCCGAGGATCCAGTCCCACCACGGCAGGTTGAAGCCGAAGTTGCTATTGGTCTCGCGCACCACGACCGAATGATGCACGCGATGCATGTCGGGCGTCACCAGGAAGCGGCGCAACAGCGCGTCGGCGGCGGTCGGGATAGCGACGTTCGCGTGGTTGAAGGTCGAGGTCGCGTTGAGCAGGACTTCAAAGGCGAGGACGCCGGCGGCGGGCGCGCCGAGCGCGGCGATCGCAAACAGCTTGAGACCCATCGAGAGCGCGATCTCGAGCGGATGGAAGCGGATGCCGGTGGTCACGTCGAAATCGAGGTCGGTATGATGCATCCGATGTAGGCGCCAGAGCGCGGGCACCGCGTGAAACATCACGTGCTGCAAATAGATGATGAGATCGAGCGCGACGATGGTAAGCACGATCGCCAGCCAGCGCGGCAGGGCGAGGAGATTGAAAAAACCCCATCGATGAGCCGTGCAGAAGATCGCGAAGGCGACGGCGCCGCCTGCCAGGATCACACGCAGGATCACCGTGTCGATCACGGCGATGCCGAAATTCGCGGGCCAGCGCGCGCGACGGCCGTGAAGCCGCGGCCGGCGCGGAACAACGGTCTCCCATAGCGCCATCGCGACCAGCGCGACGATCGCCGCGCCGAGCCGAATCGCCGCCGCGTCTTGCATAAGGTTGTCCAGCACCGTCCTTTCGATGCACTCCATGATAGACTGATTACGATGCAACCGCCCGCCATCGCATCTACCGGCCGAGATCGTCGTGGTTATACGGCGGAGGCGAACTTCGCCGCGACGCTACGGCGGCATCGGCTCGCGCCGCTGACGCGCGGCACGCCGGCCACCTTGCAGGTCAACGTCGGCAAGCTGTGCAATCAGGCGTGCCATCATTGTCACGTTGACGCGGGGCCGCGGCGCACCGAGATCATGATGCGGGCGACGGCCGCGCGGGTGGGCGCGCTGATCGACGCCAGCCCGGCGATCCGCACGGTCGATCTGACCGGCGGCGCGCCCGAGCTGAATCCCGAGTTTCGCTGGCTGGTCGAGCGATCGCGCGCGGCCGGACGCGACGTGATCGTGCGCTGCAATCTGACCGTGCTGTTCGCGCCCGCGATGGAATGGATTCCCGAATTCTACCGCCGCAACCGCGTCCAGTTGGTCTGCTCGCTGCCCTGCTACTCGGCCGAAAATGTCGTAAAGCAGCGCGGGCGTGGCGTTTTTGAAAAGAGTATCGAGGCGCTCAAGCTGCTCAACGCGGTCGGCTATGGTGGCGCGGGGTTGCCGCTCGATCTCGTCTACAATCCGGTGGGCGCGATGCTGCCGCCGCCGCAGGCGGAGCTTGAGGCGCGTTATCGCGCCGAGCTGGGCGGCAATTTCGGCGTCCGCTTCAACCGCCTGCTGACGATCGCCAACATGCCGATTCGGCGCTTCGCCGATCAGCTCGATCGATGGGGCAGCTTCGACGCTTACCTGGGCCTGCTGGTCAATCATTTCAATCCGGCGACCGTCGACGGCCTGATGTGCCGCGATCTGGTCAGCGTCGGATGGGACGGCGCGCTTTACGATTGCGACTTCAACCAGATGGTCGAGCTGCCGATGGGCGGCGGGGGCGGCCGCGCGCGAAGTATCTGGGAGGTCGACGATCTGGGCGCGCTGGCCGGGCAGGCGATCGCCACCGGACCGCATTGTTTCGGCTGCACGGCCGGCGCGGGATCGAGCTGTGGCGGCGCGCTGAGCTGAAGCCCGACCGCTCACGCAATCCGCGGCGCCGTGATGCGCGCCTGGGTCTGCCATGCGAAGATCCGCGGCGGCGCGGACGCGCGCCTCGATCGACGCGATCGCGCAATGGCGGTCAGCCGGCCGCTCATGCTATGACGGGCGCGAAACCGGCGTGCCCGCTCGCGGGCCGTTGCCCGGACTAGAGGAGCCCGACCATGACGGATATCCGAATCGAGGGAGAATGCGATGCGCGCTTCGCGCGGGTCAAGGCGGCGTTCGCCGAGAATTTTGCAAAGCGCAACGAGTATGGCGCGTCGGTCGCGGTGACGATCGATGGCAAGCCGGTGATCGATTTGTGGGCCGGTCACGTCGATCGGGCGCGCAGCCGGCCGTGGACGCGCGACACGATCGCCAACGTCTTTTCGACCACCAAGGGGATGCTCGCGACCTGCGCCCAGCGGCTGGTCGATGCGGGCCAGCTCGACCTCGACGCGCCGGTGGTGCGCTACTGGCCCGAGTTCGGCCAGGCGGGCAAGGACAAAATTCCCGTGCGCCAGCTACTCAACCATCAGGCGGGCCTGCCGGCGGTGCGCAAGCGGCTGGCCGATGACGCGATGTACGACTGGGACCTGATGGCGGCGGCGCTGGCCGAGCAGGAGCCCTGGTGGACGCCGGGTACGCGGCACGGCTATCACGCGCTGTCGATCGGCTGGCTGGTCGGCGAGGTGATACGGCGGATCACGGGGAAAAGCGTCGGCCGCTACTTCCATGACGAAATCGCCGGCCCGCTCGGCATCGATTGCCATATCGGGCTCGACGCGCGCGACGACGAACGCTGCGCGCAGATTCTACAATCGCCGGCGCCGCCGCCGGGGCAGATGAATCTATTCGAATATGCGCAGCAGCATCCCGAGTCGGTAACCGCCTTTGCGTTTAACAATCCGCCGACCGCGATGAAGCTCGGCGCGGTCAATGCGCGGGCCTGGCGCGGCGCCGAGATACCCGGCGCCAACGGCCATGCGAACGCGCGCGCGCTGGCGCGGATGTACGGTGCGCTGGCCTGCGGCGGGCAGGTCGATGGCGTGCGCATCGTGAGTCCGGCGGCGATTACGCGCGCGCATACCATCGAGTCCGACGGCCGCGACGAAGTCCTGATGATCCCGACGCGCTTCAGCACCGGCTACATGGTGACCAAGGCCGACGATCCGTTCGGGCCCAATCCGCATACCTTCGGCCATCCGGGCGCCGGCGGCTCGCTGGGTATCGCCGACCCCGACGCCCGCCTGGGCTTTGGCTACGTGATGAACAAGATGGGCCCGTATATCATTGTCGATCCGCGCACGCGCGCGCTGCTCGATGCGATCTATGCGTCGCTCTGAATGGCCCGGGCGGCTTCGCATGGGGCCGTCCGATCATATAGAAATGACGGAGCATTCGGAGCTTATATCGATCGATCATGAATTACGGACTGACGACCTGGTTTCCAATCGTCGTGACGCTCGGGCTGACCGGCCTGGTGGTGGGCGGAATGGTCACTGTCAATCGGCTGCTCGGACCACGGCCCGTACAGAGCGCCGTCAAGGGCGAGGCCTTTGAATGCGGCAATCCGACCAGCGGCAGTGCGTGGGGCCGCTTTTCGGTGCGCTTTTACCTGACCGCGCTGCTCTTTCTGGTGTTCGACGTGGAGGTGGTGTTCCTCTATCCGTGGGCGGCCGAACTGCGCACGCTGGGGATGTTCGGCTTCGTCGAAGTGCTGGTCTACATCGGAATCCTGACGGTAGGGCTGATTTACGCCTGGCAGCGCGGCGCGCTCGATTGGGACTGAGCGGGGCCGCGGCGCAGGCACGCGTTTGCCGCCGTCGATCTCTTGGGCGGTGCGCGATCGTTGAATCGGCCGATCATCAAAGGCGCGCGGCGGCCCTTGCGCTCGATCCCCGCACCGTTATCATCACCGTAATCAGCAGGCGCGATAAGGTGAATGCGCGATAATCCGATGACGGCCCAAGCGCGCGATCCAGCGACGAGCGCGCCCGAACGTGTCCTGATTATCCTGCTCGGCGCGATTGGCGACGTGGTGCGCGCGCTGCCGCTGCTCGGGCGGATGCGCCGGGCGTGGCCGCATGCGCATATCGCGTGGGCGGTCGAGCCGAAATCGAAGCCGATGCTCGAAGGGCATCCGTGGCTCGACCAGTTGATCGTCTATGATCGGCGACGCGCGCCATGGTCGTTTGCCCCGCTGCTCTGGCGGGTGCGGGCGGAACGCTTCGATCTGGTGGTCGATCTGCAACGCCATCTCAAGAGCGGCGTTATTTCAATCGCTTCGGGGGCGCCCGATCGAATCGGCTTCGCGGCGCCCAACACCAAGGAATTCAATCATTACTTCTCGACCCGGCAAATTGCGCCGCAGCCCAATCTGCGGCTCAAGCTGGCGCAATACCAGGCGTTTGCCGACGCGCTCGGGCTGGCGCCCGCGCCGATCGAGTTCGCGCTCGGTCTCGGCGCCGAGGAGGACGCTCGCGCGCGCGCAATCGTCGCCGGCGTGCGCCGCCCTCTGGTCGGCGTGATTCTCGGGTCGTCGTGGCCGAGCCGGGTCTATTTCCCCGCCGCGGTGGCCGCGGTGATCGGCGATCTGGCGCGTGCGCATGAAGGCGCGCCCGCGCTCTTTCCGGTGTTGATTGGCGGCGCCGAGGATGCGGCGCTGGGGGCCGAGGTGATGCGCGAGCTGGGTGGAATCGAGGCGCTCGATCTGACCGGGCGCACGCGCCTGCGCGACCTCATCGCGATCTTCAGCGAATGCGCGGTGGCCTTCGGGCCCGATTCGGGTCCGATGCATATCGCGGCGGCGGTCGGCTGTCCGGTGGTCTCGCTGTGGGGCGCGACCGCGCCCGAGCGATCGGCGCCGTGGGGTTTTGCCGAGCTGGCGCTGCGCGGTGCGATCCCGTGTCATCCGTGCTACCTGCGCGAATGCCCGATCGGCCGCGAATGCATGCGGCGAATTACACCGGCGGCGGTGGTCGCGATGGTGCGGCAGGGCGTCGCGATGGGCGCGGCGCGCATGGATGCGGGGCATGGCACCGAAGCGGGCGCGGGATCGCCTCAAGGATCGGGCGCGGCGGCGCCACCGGCGGAGGTCGCGTGACCGCCCTCTTCGATGGCGCGATCACGGTCGAGCGCGAAGGGTGGCGCCTGAGCCTTGCCGACGGCGGCTTGCCGGCCGCCGTGCGCGAGGAGTTGATCGGATGCGCGCTGGATGCCGCGCGCGGCACGCGCGGTGCGCCGCGGCGCCGCTCACGCCATGCGCGGACCTGGCAGGCGAAGCTTGGCGCGCCGGCCGAGCTCGAGATTTTCATCAAGCTGCTCGACGCGCCGCGCGGCCGCGAACTGATCAAGCGATGGGTGCGCGGCCCACGCTCGGCGCACGTGGCGCGGATCACGCAGGCGCTCGCCGACGCGGGCTTCAACGTTCCGCCGGTGATTGCGATCGGCCTCGAGGCGGCGACCGGGCGCGAATTGATCGTCGCGCCGCGCGCCGAGGGCGAGGGACCGCTGCGCACGCTGGCGGCGCTGCGATCGCGTCCGCTCGCGCACAAACGCGCGGTGCTGCGGGCGCTCGGCGCGGAGATCGCGCGGCTCCATCGATGCGGTTTCGTGCATGGCGATCTGACGCCGTTCAATATTTTTTTCGTGCGCGCGGAGCCGCCGCGCTTTTTCCTGATCGACCATGAGCGGACGCGGCGGCTGGTGATGCCCGGGCGGGGCCGGGTCAGGCTGCGCAATCTGGTGCAGCTGGGGCGCTTCGCCTTGCCCGGTATCAGCGCGACCGATCGGATGCGGGTGTTCGACGGCTACGCGGTGCGGCTGGCCAAGGCCGCACGCCGGCGCCTGGCGCGCCGCGCGCACGCGCTGCTCGGGCGGCGGATCCGGCGCGACGGGCTGGCGCCGGTGCATAATCCGTTTGGCGAGGCGTGGCCGCGCCGCGGCGCATCCTGAGCCGACCAGGGGAAGATGGCGATGGCGGAAGCGCTGAGTATCTCGGTGGTGATCCCGGTCTTCAACGAGGCGGCGACGATCGGGCGCGTGATCGATCGGGTGCTCGAATGCGGCTACGAGGCGGAAGTGATCGTGGTCGACGACGCCTCCAACGACGGCACGCGCGCATACCTCGAGCAATTGGCGAATCCGCGCGTGCACTGCTTTTATCATGCGATCAACCGCGGCAAGGGCGCGGCGCTGCGGTTGGGCTTCGCGGCGGCCCATAACCCATTCGTGGTGGTGCAGGATGCCGATCTCGAATACGACCCGCGCGATTTCCGCCAGGTGCTGGAACCGCTCGCCGACGGCCGCGCCGACATGGTCTATGGTTCACGCTTGCTGGGCGGGCCGCATCGCGTGTTGCTGTTCTGGCATCACGTCGGCACTCGTTTTCTGACGCTCGCCTCCAACCTGCTCAACAACCTCAATCTGACCGACATGGAGACCGGGATGAAGGCGTTTCGGCGCGACCGGCTGCTCGAGCTGAAGCTCGGCGCCGATCGCTTCACCTTCGAGCCGGAGATTACCGCCAAAGCCGCACGCGCGCGCTGGCGCATCTACGAAGTGCCGATCTCCTACTCGGGACGGACTTACGACGAAGGCAAGAAAACTGGCTGGCGCGACGCACTCGCCGCGATCGCCGCGATCGTCTACTACCGGTTCATGGACTGAGGGTGGAGGCGCCGCTGAGCATCGCGGGCGTCGATCCGGAGCGCAATTTTGCCGGCGGTGAAAGCCAGGTGCTCGGGCTGACCGTCGCGCTCAAGGCCGCGGGCCATCGCGCCGAGTTGATCTGCGACCCGGCGGGCGCGCTGTGGGAGCGGGCGCGCGCCGCGCGGATCGAATGCCATCCGCTGTGCATCCGCAACTCGGTCGACGTGGCGGCCGGACTGCGGGTGCGCGCCATGCTCGCCCGCGAACGCTACGACGTGGTCCATTTTCATACCGCGCGGGCGCATGCGCTGGCGCCGTTCGCGCAGGGCCGGGCCGGCGCGCTGATCGTGACGCGGCGGATGGACTACGCGCCCAATCGCCTGTTCGCGCCGTGGCTGTACAACCGCGCCGTCGACGGCGTGGCGGCAATTTCGCCGGCGGTGGCGGCGGCGCTGGTGCGCGCGGGCGTCGCGCGCGATCGGATTGCGCTGATTCCGAGCGGCGTCGATTGCGCGTGGTTTCGTCCGCCCACGGTGAACGAACGGGGCGCCGCGCGCGCGGCGCTGGGCCTCGCGCCCGGCGCGGTCGCGATCGGCACGGTCGGGATGCTCGAGGCGCGCAAGGGTCAGCGCTATTTGCTCGAGGCGATGGCGCTGATTGCGGCACGGACGCCGGCGCCGGATGCGCGGGCCGGCGCGATCGACGGGGCGCAAGTGCAATGCTTCATCGCGGGCGCGGGCGCGCAGGCCGACCCGCTCGCCGCCCAGCTTGGCCGATGCGGGCTTGGCGGGTCGGTGCGGATGCTCGGTGCGCTCGATGACCCGCGCACGCTATTGTGGGCGCTCGACATCTTCGCGATGCCGTCGCTGGCCGAGGGCTTGGGCGTGGCGGCGCTGGAGGCGATGGCGTGCGGGCTGACGGTGATCGCCAGTGCAACCGGCGGCCTGGCCGACGCGGTGGTCGACGAAGTCACCGGTATGCTGGTCGCGCCGGGTGACGCCGCGGCGCTTGCCGCCGCGATTATGCGGATGACGCCGGCCCCGGCCTGGCGCGCCGCGCTGGGCGCGGCGGGGCGTGCACGCGTGGCGGAAAAATTTGCGCTGGAGGCGATGGCGCGGCGGACGCTCGAACTCTACCGCCAATGCCTCGCGCACGGGCGGGCATGACGGGAGGCAGGAAATTTATGCGCAGCATGACCGGATTTGGACGGACGCAGATCGAACGAGGCGGCTTTCAGGCGCTGGTCGAAGTCCGCGCGCTCAACCAGCGCTTTTTCGAATTGAAGCTCAATCTGCCGCGCGGCTGGGGCGAGTACGAAGCCGAAGCGCGCAAGCTCGTGCAAGGCGTGGTCGAGCGCGGGCGGGTCGAGGTCTTCGTGCGCTGCGTGGCGCTGCGCCCGGCCCCGGCCCATCTCAAGGTCAACGACGCGCTGGCCGCCAGCTACGTCGCCGAGTTGCGCCGCCTGGCCAAGCGCCTGAAGCTCGACGGCCAGGTCAGTATCGAGGCGATTTTAGAGCGGCAGGAAATTTTCCAGGTGACCGAGGAAGAGGTCGATACGCGGGTCGGCGCGGCGCTGGCGCTGGAAGCGCTGGGGCGCGCGCTCAAGCTGCTCGAGCGCGAGCGGATGCGCGAGGGCGCGGCGCTCAAGCGCGACTTCGAGATGCGCCTGAAGACTGTCGAGGCGGCCGTGCCGCGGATCGAAAAGCTGGCCCAGGCCTCGAGCGCGGCGCTTCACGCGGCGTTTGAAAGCCGGGTGCGCGAACTGCTCGGCGAGCTGCCGGTCAACGAAAAGCGGCTCTACGAGGAGGCCTCCAATGCCGCGCAGCACGGCGATATCAGCGAGGAGATGACGCGCCTCGGGGTGCATCTGCAAGCGATGCGCGCGCTGGTGAACCGGGCCGGGCCGGTGGGCAAATCGATCGAGTTTCTGCTCCAGGAGATCAATCGCGAAGTGAACACGATGGGATCGAAATCGCAGAACGCGGCGCTCTCGCAGATCACGATCGCGATGAAGGGCGAGACCGAGAAGATGCGCGAGCAGGTGCAGAACGTCGAGTAGTTATGCGCATTAAAACTGTATTTGCCAAGCGGAGCGGGCCTGTATAATTTACATGATGGACTTGAACGGCGGTCCGCGGCGCGGAATTGTCTTCATTCTGTCGGCCCCTTCGGGCGCGGGCAAGACCACCATCTCGCGCGCGGCGCTCGGTGCGATAGCGGGGCTCACGGCGTCAGTCTCGCTGACCACGCGCAAGCCGCGCGCGGGCGAGGTCGAGGGGCGTGACTACCATTTTGTGAGCGACGAGGATTTCAATCGCCGGGTGGGCGCGCATGAGATGGCCGAATGGGCCCGCGTGTTCGACGCGAGTTACGGCACGCCGCGCGCACCGCTTGACCGTGCGATTGCGGCCGGCGAGGATATCCTGCTCGATATCGACATTCAGGGCGCGAGCCAGATTCGCGCGAAATACCCGGCCGACGCGGTGACGATTTTCGTTCTGCCGCCGAGCTTCGCCGAACTCGAAGGGCGCCTGCGCGGCCGCGGCACCGAAGACGAGGCGGCGATCGGGCGGCGGCTCAAGCGGGCGCGCGAAGAGGCCAGCGCCTACCCCGAATACGACTACCTGATAATCAACGCCGAGGTCGGCGATTCGATCGCGCGGCTGCAGGCGGTGGTCAACGCCGAGCGCCTGCGGGTCGCGCGCCTGCGCGGAGAGTTCGCGCCGTGGCAACTGTAGCCGAAGCGGCCGGCGCCTATCCCGATCAGCTTGAAGAGCTGATCGGCCGCGTACAACTCTACAATCCGCAGGCCGACGCCGTGTTGATCCGGCGCGCCTATGACTATTCGGCGCGGATGCACGGCGAGCAGAAGCGCAAATCGGGCGAGCCCTACGTAATCCATCCGCTCAACGTCGCACTGATCATCGTGCAGCTCCGGCTCGACGTGCCGTCGATCGTCACCGGCCTGCTGCACGACGTGGTCGAGGACACGCGCGCCTCGCTCGACGAGGTGCAGGGGCTGTTCGGCGCGGAAGTCGCGCGGCTGGTCGACGGCGTGACGAAGGTCTCGAAGATCACCTTTTCGAGCCGCGAGGAGAAGCAGGCCGAGAACTTCCGCAAGATGATCATCGCGATGGCGCATGACATCCGGGTGGTGCTGATCAAGCTCGCCGACCGGCTGCATAACATGCGCACGCTCGACCATCTGGCGCCCGACAAGCAGGAAGAGATTTCGCGCGAGACGATGGAGATCTATGCGCCGATCGCGCATCGCCTGGGCATCTACTGGCTCAAATCCGAACTCGAGGACTACGCCTTCCGCTATCTGAATCCGCCGGGTTACGCGACGCTCAAGGCGCACGTCGCCAAGACCCGCGCCGAGCGCGAGGAATACATCCGATCGGTGATCGAGATCCTGGACCGGCGGCTCAAGGAGTCCGGGGTCAACGCCGAGGTCACCGGACGGCCCAAGCATTTCTTTTCGATCCACGCCAAGATGCAGCACGAGGAGCTCAGCTTCGATCAAATCTACGATCTGGTAGCATTTAGAATCATCGTGGCGAGCCTGCGTGAATGCTACGAGGCGCTGGGCGTGGTGCATGCGAACTGGAAGCCGGTGCCGGGCCGTTTCAAGGACTATATCGCGCTGCCCAAGGTCAACATGTACCAGTCGCTGCATACCACGGTGATCGGGCCGCGCGGGCAGCGGATGGAGGTGCAGATCCGGTCGCGCGAGATGCACGAGGTGGCCGAGCAGGGCATCGCGGCGCATTGGACTTACAAGGAAGGGGCGCCGGCGCAGTTGCGCGACACCGAGCGCTTCGCCTGGCTGAGACGGCTTATCGAATGGCAGCAGAACCTCAAGGATCCGGAGGAATTTCTCTCGACGATCAAGGACGATCTGTTCGCCGAGGAGGTCTTCGTCTTCACGCCCAAGGGCGACCTGCTGGATTTTCCGCAGGGCGCGACGGTGATCGATTTCGCCTACCGCATCCATTCGCAGGTCGGCCATCATTTGACGGGCGCGCGGGTCAACGGCCGCATGGTGCCGCTGCGCTACGGACTCAAGTCGGGCGACATGGTCGAGGTGATCACGTCCGAGCGGCAGAATCCCGGCAAGGACTGGGCGAACCACGTCGTCACGGCGCGCGCCAAGAGCCGGATTCGGCAATGGCTGCGGCAGCAGCAGGCCGAGCGATCGCTCGAGATGGGCGTGTCGCTGCTCGATCGCGAACTCGAGCCGCTTGGCCTGAGCGTCGCACAATTGCGCACCAAGGGCCGCCTCGCTCCGGCGTTGAAAGAATTTTCCTCGCGCGATGAGGAGAGCCTGCTGGCGGCGGTCGGCTACGGCCTGGTCACGGTCGCGCAGATGCTCGGCAAGGTGCTGACGCCCGACGAACTCAAGCTCTATCGCGGCGAGAAGCCGCCGCCGTTGCTGCCGCCGGGCCCGGGCGAGCGCGAGCCGCGGCCGTCGCGCGAGCAACGCCGCGCGGCCGACAACGCGGTGATCGTCTCGGGCGTCGGCGACATGCTGGTGCGCTTCGCGCGATGCTGCAATCCGCTGCCGGGCGAGGCGATTACCGGCTTTATCACGCGCGGGCGCGGCGTCACCGTGCATCTGGCGGGATGTCCGCATGCGCTGGCGACCGATCCGCAGCGCCGTGTGCCGGTGGTATGGAAAGTCGGTGAAGAGACCCCGCGGCCGATTCGGCTCGAAGTGCTATGCGTCGATCAGCCGGGCCTGCTGGCCGCGATGTCGAAGGCGATCGCGGCGGTCGGCGTGAATATCTCGACCGCCGAGGTCAAGACCGCCGGCAACGACGGGCGCGCGCTCTCGCTGTTCGAGCTCAAGGTCAGCAACGCGGCGCAGCTCAATCAGCTCATGCATTCGATCGCCGCGATCGACGGCGTGCTGCGGGTCTCGCGCCTGGGCCATCAGAACGGCAATAATCATCATCGCGTCTGAGCGCTGGCCCGTCCCCCCCCTTCATCCATTCGATCGCCAGCGGCGCGCGTCAGGGCGCGGTGAGCATCGCGATCATGCGCGGGTCGAGGCAGGCGCCGTCGGGATCGAGCTTGCGCGCCGAACGAGCCAGGCGGGCCAGGTTGCCGTGGCGACGGGCCGGGGCGATCGGTGCGGGAAAGAGCCGGGCCTTGTCCAGGTCGAGGATCACCACGCTGAACTGATCGCCCGCCTGGGTGACGAAAAGATTGTGCAGATTAAGGTCGGCGTGGAGCAGGCCGCCGCGATGCATCGTGTCGATCGCGCCGCGCGCATGGCCGATAACGTGCGTGCGGACCAGCGGATCGTCGTCGGTGCGGAGAAACTCCCACAGTGTCATGCCGGCCATCGCGCGGGTCAGAAAGGTCCCGCGATAGAGGCCCGGGACGACCGTCTCGACCATCGCACCGAGCGGTTCGGCGATCGGAATGCCGCGCAGGCGGGCCTCGTTGGCGACCGCCAGCTCGCGCACCGGGCGCGGGGTTACGCCGAGGTAGAGATCGCTCAGGAGACGGCCAATCAGACCGCCGCGCCGGCCGACCCGCGCGAAGATTTCAGAGCCGCCGTCGAGTGGCAGGCGAAAGCCGCTGGCGCGATTGCCGCGGCCGGCGGTGGCGGGCGGATAGGCCGCGAGGCGGGCGAGGGCGGCGAAGATCGCGGTCGCGCGTGGCGCCAGATCGCGCCGGATGTAGAGCACGCGCCGGCCCAGACCGAAGCGCGGGAAGTCGGGACCGGGATCGCGCACGGCGTGGCGCACCCAGCCGAAGGCGCCGGCGGGAAGCATCAGAGGAATTCCGCGGACCGTCGGCCGCGCCGGTGCGCGCGCGGGCAGCGGCTCATGGCAAGCTTTCGGCTTCGTCGATCAGCATGATCGGGATATCTTCCTTGATCGGATAGCGCAGCTTGCAAGCATCGCAAATCAGCGCCTCGGGCTGATCGGCCAGACGCAAGCCGCCCTTGCATTTGGGGCAGGCGAGAATCTCGAGCAGTTCCTGAGCGATCGCCATTGGTCACTCCTTAGGTTGATCACGCCGATCGTCATGCGATGAAGGCCGGCGGCCGTTTGCCGGCCGCGCCGCGCCGCCGCTGAATCCGCTCGGCCGCCATCGCGAGCAGCCGCGCTGCGTCGCGCGCGTCCATCGTGACGTCGAGCCCGAGAGCATATAGGGAAACCGGCGGGGGCGAAAAGGCCACGAGCTTAACCAGATCTTTCGCCGTCGTGACGATCATTGCGGGGCGCTCCGCGCCGCCGGCCGCGGCGATGATCCGTTCCCAGTCGCCCGGCGCGTAGTCGTGATGGTCGGGAAAGGCGAGGTCGGCGACGATCGTTGCGCCCAGTCCGGCGAGCATCGCATGGAAGCCGGCCGGGTCGGCGAGGCCGCTGACCGCAACCACCCGGCGGCCGCCGAGGCCGCTCAGCGGTGACTCGATCCAGCGCCCGCCGTCAGCGCTGATGAGTGCGTGCGGACGCAACTCCGCACGCAGGATCGGACGACGCTCGAGCCGCGCGCGATCGGCCGCGCTGAGCGCGTCGTCGGGGGCCGCGGCGCGCGCGATTACGATTACCGCGTCGGCCCGCTCAAGCGCGCGGGCCGGCTCGCGCAATGGACCGGCCGGCAGGATCCAGCCATTGCCGAAGCCGCGCGCCGGATTGATCAGGACCAGATCGAGATCGCGCCGGAGGCCCAGATGCTGAAAGCCGTCGTCGAGGATAATTGCGTCGAGCGGCGCGTGGGCGGTTAGCAATGCGGCGCCGTCGGCGCGGCGGCGGGCGACCGCGATCGGTCCAGCGAACGCATGCGCCATCATGGCCGGTTCGTCGCCGGCCGCGCGCGGGTCGAGCAGCAGCCGTCCGCCGTCGGCGACCAGCAGGGCGCGCGCGCCGCTCGCCGAGCGGCCCCATCCGCGGCTTAAGATCGCGACTTTGAAGCCCTGGGCTTGCAGGCGATCGGCTAAAAAGAGCGTGAATGGAGTCTTGGCGTTGCCACCGACGGTAAGATTGCCGACGCTGATGATTGCGGTCGCGGCGTGCGTGGCGCGCCCGCGCCACCATCGCGTGCGCAACGCGAGCGCGCCGCCATAAAGGGCGGCGGCGGGTGTTAGCGCGGCCCACAGCGGCCACCATCGCGCGGGCAGGCCGGGCTGCCACAGGCGCTCGATTGCGGGGCGCCCACGCGCCATCGCTAGAGTCTCCCGATGAGCGCTCCGAGATGATTGAGCGTGGCGGCGGCGCCGCCCGCCAGGCGCTCGACGGAGCGGCGCGCCTTGCTGCCGGCGGCGCGGCGCGCCTCGTGGTCTTCGAGCCATTCGGCGCAGGTGCTCTCGATTTGGGCGACGTCGTTGACCACGCGTCCGCCGCCCATTTCGATCAGAGCGTCGCCGACCGGGCGCTGGTTTTCGTAATGGGGTCCGAAGATTACCGGGACCGCGACCGCGGCCGGCTCGCCCAGGTTCTGGCCACCGCGCGTCCGCGTCATGCTGCCGCCGACAAAGGCCACGGTGGCGCGCCGGTAGAGGCCGCGCAGCTCGCCCATCGTATCGAGCAGCAGGACCTGCGTATGGGCATAGGCGGCGGCCGAGGCGGCGCGCACGGCGGCTGGGGCGTCGGGCGCCGGCAGGGCCTGGGCGCGGACATAAGTGAGCCGCGTGGACTGGATTTCGGCCTCAACTTCGGGGACGCGCTCGAGATGGCGCGGGGCGATAATCAGAGCGAGGGCAGGAAAGCGATCGAGCAGATTGCGATACGCCGTCAGCATCATCCGTTCTTCGCCCGGCGCGGTCGATCCGGCGACCACAATTTGGCGGCCGGCCGCGAAGTCGCGCAGCGCCGAGCGCAGCGGCGCCTCGCTCGGGTCGATCACGAACTTGGTATTGCCGGTCACCACGATAGTCGATGGCGGTGCGCCGAGTTCGGCGAAGCGGGCCGCGTCTTCTTCACTCTGGGCCAGCACCAGATGGATATGGGCGAGGGCGTCGGCGATCAGCGTTCGGACGTAGCGGTAGCGCCGGACCGATCGGGCCGAGACCCGGCCGTTGACGATCGCGACGCGCGCGCCGCGGCGCGCCGCTTCGATCAGGTAGTTGGGCCACAGCTCAGTCTCGGCGATCAGCACCAGGTCGGGCCGCACGGAGCCTAAAAAGGCGCGCACGGTTGACGGACAATCGAGCGGCGCGAGCTGCCATGCGGCCGCTTCCGGCAGGCGGCGGCGGGCGGCGGAGCGGCCGGCGTCGGTCATCGTGGTGACGACCACCACCGTGCCGGGAAATTTGCGCACCAGCCCCTGGATCACCGGCCGGACCGCCTCGATCTCGCCGACCGACGCCGCATGCACCCAGATGCGCGGTGTGCCAGCAGGGCCGGGGGGATCGGCGATCGCGCCGCGGCGCTCACGGCGGGTGGCGGCGTCGCGGCCGCCGCTCGCAATCAGTGCGAACGGCAGGGCCGGATACCACAGGAGGCGATAGAGCGCCGTGAGCATCCCGGATGGACCGGCCAGGCGCGTCTCGGCGGTGGGATTGGCGCCGCTCAATTGGCCGGTTCGCCGTGCCCGCCGAGTTCCGGCGGAGTCATGAACTGCAGGCCGTGCAGTTTGCTGTATTCGCGTCCGTGCGCCATCAGTTCGCTGTGCGTGCCCTCTTCGACGATCCGGCCGTGGACCAGCACCACGATGCGGTCGGCGCGGCGCACCGTCGAGAGGCGATGCGCGATGACCAGCGTCGTGCGATTTTCCATCAGATGTTCCAGCGCTTGCTGAACCTGGCGCTCGGCTTCGGAATCGAGCGAGGAGGTCGCCTCGTCGAGAATCAGGATGGGCGCGTTCTTGAGCAGCGCGCGGGCAATCGCGAGGCGCTGGCGCTCACCACCCGACAGGCGCACGCCGAGCTCGCCGATCATCGTGTCGTAGCCCTGGGGCAAGCGCTCGATGAAGTCGTGGGCATTGGCGGCGCGGGCGGCGGCCGTGATTTGCTCGAGGCTTTTGTCCATGCTGCCATAAGCGATATTGGCGCGAATCGTGTCGTTGAAGAGGAACGTGGTCTGCGTCACGAGACCGATCTGCGCGCGCAGCGCGGCAATTTTGTAGCGCCGCACGTCGACTCCGTCGACTGCCACGCGGCCCTGCTGGACGTCGTAAAAGCGCGGGATCAGATCGGCCAGCGTCGATTTGCCGCCCCCGCTCATCCCGACCAGCGCGACCACCTGGCCGGCGCCGATTGCGAGGTTGATATCGTTCAAGACCCATTCGTCGCCGTAGCGGAAGCTCACCTGCTCGAACGAAATCGCATGGCTGCCGTCGGCCAGATTGATCGCGTCGGGCGTTTCGGGCACGTCGCTCGGCGTGTCCATCATCTCGAAGACGCGCTCGGCGGCGGCGATCCCGGCCTGGATATTGTTGTTGGTGCGGGTCAGGCTCTTGAACGGCCGATACAGCAGCAGCATCGCGCCGATAAACGACAGGAAGACCCCCGGCGATCGCGTGCCGGCCAGCACCGCATGGGCGCCCCACCAGATCACGGCGACGATCGCGAAGGCGCCCATCACTTCCATCGTCGGGCCGGTCATCGCCTTAATCCGCGCCACGCGCATCGCGATACGGAACAGGCGGCGCAGTTCGCGCTTGAAGCGCGTGCGCTCGTACTCCTCCATGCCGAAGGCCTTGACCACGCGGTTGCCCTGGTAGGTCTCCTGCAGGATCACGGTGAGGCCGCTCAACTGGCGCTGCGCGTCCTTGGTCATCTTGCGCATGCCCTTGGAGAAACGAATGATCGGCAGCACGCCGGCCGGAAAGACCACCAGTGCCACCAGGGTGAAGCGCCAGTCGACGTAGAAGGCGCCGGCCATCACGGCAAGCAGCCGGGTGCCGTCGCCGAAGACCGAAAAGGCGCTGTCGATGCCGTTGATGGCGACGATCTGCACGTCGTTGATCACGCGCGAGAGCATCACGCCGGTCGCCGTGCGATTGAAGAACGAGAGCGACTGGTTCTGCAGCGACTCGTTGAGGTCGGCGCGAATATCGAGCGTGATTTTCAGCGTGATGTAGGCTTCGAGATAGTCCGACACGAACGAGGCCACCGCGCGCGTGATGAAGATCGCCAGCAGCACGATCGAAAGCATCGGCAGGTTGTGCAGGTCGCGCACGACGGTGAGCTGATTGGTGAAGTTGCGGATGATGACGACGATCGCGCCCTCGCTCGAGCTGAGCAGGATCATCGCCGTGAACATCAGCAGCACGTAAGGAAACAGGTAGCGCCGGACGTAGCCGAGCAGGCGCCGATAGAGCGGCGGCAGTCGCATCATGCCATCAGTTCCAGCGCCATCGCGGCCACCCGCCCGGCGGCGCCCGGCGCGCCCAGCCGCTGGCGCACGGCGCGCAAGGCGGCGGCGGTCTCACCGTGCAACGGTTCGGCGAGCAGCGGTTCGGCGGCGCTCACCAGGTTGGCGGCGGTGACCTCGCGCTGAATCAGCTCGGGCACGATCGCGTGGCCGGCGAGCAGGTTGGGCATGCCGATGAAGTCGACGCCGTCGACCAGCAATCGAGCCATGCGATAGGTTAAAGGCGACACTTTGTAGGCAATAACCATCGGACATCCAAGCAGCGCCGTCTCGAGCGTGGCCGTGCCGGAGGCGACCAGCGCAATCTCACTTGCGGCAATAATACTATACGTGTCCTGCTGGATAATATGCACTCCTTCGAGCGCGCCGCGGCCGGCGACCGATCGCAAATCGTCAACTGCCAGACTGGGCGCAAGCGCGACTACCGGTGTTAAGCCGTGCTTCGCCGCGAGTACTAGCGACGCCCTGAGCATCGGCTCGAGCAGATATTTCACCTCGGCGCGGCGGCTGCCCGGCAACACCGCCAGCAGGCGCGCGCCGGGCGCGAAGCCGTGGCGCGCGAGGGTCGCCGGACGATCCTGCGCCGGCGCGGCGCGGTCGAGCAGCGGATGGCCGACGAAGCTGACGCGGTCGCCGGCCTGCGCGTAGAGCTCGGCCTCGAACGGAAACACCACCGCCATCCGCGCCGCGCGGTGGACCAGCTTGCTCACGCGCCCGCGCCGCCACGCCCAGACCTGCGGCAGGATGTAGTAGAGCACGGGCACGCCGGCGCGCCGCGCCGATCCGGCCAGCATCAGGTTGAATTCCGCGTAGTCGATGAGCACGACGAGGTCGGGCGGCGCGGTGCGCAGGATGCGCCGCAGCGCGCGCCACGCGCCGACCGAGCGCCGGATCGTTGCAGCGAGCTCGGCCACGCCCAGACCGGCGATATCCTCGGTGTTGAAGAGCGCGCGTACACCCGCCGCGCGCATCCGTTCGCCCGCGATGCCGAAAATCTCGCATTGGGGATCGCGCGCGAGCAGCGCTGTGGCAAAGTCGGCACCATGCAGATCGCCCGACGCCTCGCCGGCGACGATCAGCACCCGCCGGGGGCGCGCGCCCGCGGCGCGCGGCGGAGGGTTATGCGGGTCGGCGCTTGAAGCCTGCATCAGTGATGAATTGTGATCGAAAATCCGCGCCAGCACCATCGCGGCCGCACGAATCCGGCGGACCGGTGCGCGCGCCGCGCCGCGATCGCTTAGCCGGGCGGCAGCGCGCGATCGACGTCGGCGACGACGATCGCCGGCGGCGCTTCCATCGCATTGTACATGCGCAATTGCCGGCCGTCGGGACCAATCAGAAAGCTCAGGCCGACGTGCGTGATTGTACCGTCGGCCTCGCGCTCGCGCTTGAGCTTGTAGATGGTGAGCAGGGCGTCGATGTCGGCCGGGCGGCCGGTGAGAAAGAGCCATCCCGGATACGCCGCGTCGTGCGTGCGCGCGTAGTCGAGCAGGCGCGCGGGATGATCGTGCTCGGGATCGATCGTCACCGAAACCAGCGTTATCTGCCTGCCGAGCCGCGGGCCGAGCAGCCGCGCGATGCGGGCGAAGCGGGCGGTCAGCACGGGGCAGGCGCTGGCGCAGTCGGCGTAGATGAAATCGATCAGCACGAGCCGGCCCTTAAGCGCGGCCAGCGAGGCCGGATGGCCGAACTGATCGACCAGCGTCATCGCCGGCAGGCAATCGGCCGGATTGTTCGAGGGATACGATCCGTCGCTGGTTTGCGCCGGCGTAGCGGGAATCGGCACGGTGTTGCTCTGGCAGCCGGCGCCGAGCCCGGCGAGGAGTATCGCGACCGCGACGAATCGCGCAGAGGCGGCGCGGATGGCGGGGCGATGCGATGCTGATGATGATTGCATGGGCGGATGACGATTGCGGCGCGGGCGGCGGCGGACGGAATTGATCTTCACGCGTTCGGCGCCGCCGATCAAGTGTGGGCCGCGCCGGCCTCGGTCTCCATCGCGACGCGAATCCGATCGCTCAGCTCCATCACGCGCAGCCCGTCGTCGGCCGTGACCGGCGGGGCGGCGCGGGTGCGCACGCAGGCGGTGAAGGCGGCAATCTCGTCCATCAGCGGATCGGCGTCGCCCAGATCGATCTGTTCGGCCGAGATCACCGGAAAGGCGCCGCCGGGCACGGGCGGGCTCTTGCGGTAGACCTGGATCCGGCGCGCCTCGTAGTCGACCGAGATATAGGCGTCGGGCTGAAAGAAACGGATCTTGCGCTCGCGCCGCGGCGCCACGCGGCTGGTATTGAGATTGGCGATAAGGCCGCCGGCGAAGCGGATGCGCGCGTTGGCGACGTCGATCTGATCGGTCAGCACGGCGACGCCGACCGCCTCCACCGCGATCACCGCGCGGCCCGGCGCGACGCTCAGAATCACGTCGAGGTCGTGGACCATCAGGTCGAGCACCACGTCGACGTCGATGCCGCGCTCGGTGAAGGGCGCCAGCCGATGGCATTCGATGAAGCGCGGCGCGGTGACGATGGTGCGCAGGCGAACGACCGCGGGATTGAAGCGTTCGAGATGGCCGACCTGCAAGATCCGTCCGCTGCGCGCCGCGATCGCCTGCAGGTCGCGCGCCTCGGCCAGCGTCGCGGCCATCGGCTTCTCGACCAGCACGTCGATGCCGGCCGCCATCAGGCCGGCCGCAATCGCGTGATGCAGGCTGCCGGGCGCGGCGACACTGGCGAGATCGACGCGGCCCGCCAGTTCGCGATAGTCGGCAATCGCGATCGCGCCGGTGGCGGCGGCGACCGCGCGCGCTCTTGCGCCGTCGGGGTCGACCACGTGGGTCAGCCGTACGCCGTCGAGCGCCGCGTACTTCTGGGCGTGAAAGGCGCCGAGCCGTCCCGCGCCGACCACCGCCGCGCGCAGTTCGCCCCGCGCGCCCGGCGGCGGCGAGTCTTCGCGCGCGATGCTCATGGCCGTGGCGCCGCGTAGCCGTAGAGCGTGATGCCCGCCGCGGCGGCGCGCGCGAGCGTGCTCTCGCGCTCGAGGATCATCGCGCCGTGGGCCTCGACGCCGATCATCGCGGCGCCAATCTCAGCCAGCAGGTCGATCGTCGCGGGTCCGATCGCCGGGCGATCGAAGCGCAGATCCTGGCCGGGCTTGGCCGCCTTGGCGATCACCAGCCCGCGGCCGCTGAGCGCGGCGGCGCGGCGCAGCGCGGCGTCGGTGCCCTCGACCGCTTCGACCGCGGCGACCACGCCATCGCGCACCGCGATCGCTTGGCCGACGTCGAACGGTCCGAGCGCGCGCATCAGATTGAACGCCAGTTGCAAATCCTTGAGTTGCGCGGGCGAGGGCGGCGGTCCCGCTTCGAGGCCGGGACGGGCGAGCACCCCGTCGAGCATCGGCACCGGATCGATTACCGCGATGCCGTCGGCTTCGATTTCGCCGGCGATCGCGCGCAGCACGATGTCGTCGCTGAAGCGGCCCGCCCGCTGAAGCATCGCGATGGCGCGCGCGTCGGGGGCGAACGTATCGGCCAGGCGCGCGCGCGAAATCCCGCCCGCCATCGCCGCCGCGTCGACCCGCGCGGCCTTGAGCACGTCGATCATGCGCTGCAGTTCGCCGACCTTGATCCAGGTGATCTGGTCGACAATCGCAGCCAGCGCCGGGTCGGTCTCATTGAGATGGGCGAGGGCGATCACGCGGATCCCGCGGGCTCGGGCGGCATGCGCGACGGCGATGGGAAAGACTCCGTTGCCGGCGATCAGGCCGAGGCTAGTCACGATCGCGGCCGACCACACCGCGCGCCGAGTGCGCGATGAAATCGATCAGGCGGCGCACTTCGGTAATCTCGCCGCTCTCGGCCAGCACCTGTTTGATCGCGTCGTCGCGCAGCAGCTTGCTGTAAAAGAGCGTGCGAAACGCGCGCTTGAGCGCGGCCACCGCCGCCGGCGTAAAGCCGCGCCGCTCGAGTCCGGTCGCGTTGACCCCCACCAGCCGCGCCCGGTCGCCCGCCACCATCGCGAACGGCGGCACGTCCTGCGCCACCTTGGAGCCCGCTGCGACGAAGGCGTGCGCGCCGATCCGGGTGAACTGATGGATGCCGCACATGCCCGCCGTCACGACCCATTCGTCGAGCACGCAATGGCCGGCCAGCTCGGTCGAGTTGGCGATAATCGAATGGTCGCCGATCATGCAGTCGTGCGCGATATGGGCGTAGTTCATGACCAGCACGTCGTTGCCGATGCGCGTGAGCATGCCGCCGCCTTCGGTGCCGCGATGGATGGTGGTGAACTCGCGAATGCGGTTGTCGTCGCCGATGATCAGGCGCGAGGGTTCGCCGCGGTATTTCAGGTCCTGGGGGTCCGCGCCGATCGACGCATACTGAAAGATTCGGTTGCGCGCGCCAATCGTCGTGTCACCCTCGATGACCGCGTACGGGCCGATGCGGGTGGCGGCACCGATGCGCACGTTGGCGCCGACCACCACGCCGGGCCCCGCCTCGACGGTCGAGTCGAGCTCGGCACGCCGATCGATTACGGCAGAGGGATGAATCCGTTCGGTTATGGGATTTGCTCCTCTACTTCCATCGCCGACAAATCGGCCTCAGCCGCCAATTCGCCGTCGACGCGCGCTTCGCCGTGCATCTTCCACAGCGGATGATGATGCTTGAGGAGCCGCACTTCCATCTTGATTTGATCGCCCGGCACCACCCGCCGGCGCAGCCGCACCTTGTCGATGCCGGTGAGCATGAAGAGGCTGCGGCGGCTGCCGATAATGCCCAGTGCGAGGATCGCGGCCGATTGCGCCAGCGCCTCGACGATCAGCACCCCAGGCATCACCGGCAGATCGGGGAAGTGGCCGGTGAAGAACGGCTCGTTGATGGTCACGTTCTTGAGCGTGAGCGTGCGTTCGCCGTCCAGCTCGAGCACCCGATCGATGAGCAGAAAAGGAAATCGATGGGGCAGTAGCTGGATATATCGGTCGAGATCGTTTTTCCGCTCGTTGGCCAACTTCGCCGCACCCCGGTTGGTTTCGGTAATCCTCAGGTCGCCGCGCGCTCCGGCATTACTTCGAGATGGTCGAACGGCCCTGGTCGCCGCCGCTCGGCGCCGCCGGCGGAGGTTCCGCACTCGGCGGAGGGCCGCCCGAACTGAAGTGGCCGCCGCCGCCCTGACCGGGTCCGCCGGCCGCTTCGCCGCCCAGCGATCCGGGCTTGACGTTCATCGAATCGTAGGCGCGGATGACCTGGTCGGTGATATCGATGGAAGGGTTCGCCCACAGCAGGCTACCCTTTTCCATGACCATCGTGTAGCCGTTTTTCTCCCCGATCTGGCGCACCACGGTGGCGAGATCGCGGACGATCGCGCCGGTCATCTCGTTGTCTTTTGCCTGCAGTTCGTCGCGCGAGGCCTTGTAGTCGTCCTGGAAGTCGCGCAGTTTCTTGGCGTAATCGTTCTCGAGATTCTGGCGCTCGTCGGGCTCCATCAGTGGACCCTTCTTCTCGATTTCGTCCTTGAGCCGCTGGACCTCGGCCTGCTCGGCGACCAGCTGGGCCTGGACGTGATCGAGATGTCCGCGGAATGCGGCCTTGGCGGTCTTGCCGTTGCGGCAGTCATTAAGCGCGCGCTGGATATCGACGTAAGCGAGTCTCATATCGGCGCGAGCCGTTGCCGCGGTGGCCAGCGCTATCAGCGTCACCACGCCGATTATCAACCGATGCCTCATTGGATCTAGCCATCCTCCAGTCGCGTTGTTATGCCGGTCGCCGCGGCGCGGGCCGCCCGCCTCCGCGCGGCTTCGCCGCCCGGCCGCAGTCCAGCTTGGCGAATAATGAAAGCAGCTTCAATCACCCGGTGCTAGAGCGGAGCGCCGGCGCCGAAGTCAAAGACTACATTCTGATCGTTGGGCCGCGGATTGATCGGCCGCGCGATGTCGATCGCGATTGGGCCGAACGGCGATTTCCAGCGTATGCCGAGTCCGATCGCCGAGCGCAGGTTGCTGAGCGACGGCGCCTGGCTCAGATAATAGGCATTGCCCGCGTCGATAAACGCCGCTCCGCGCAGGCCCAGCGAGGTCCAGATCGGAAACGTTGTCTCCCCGCTCAGCAGCAACTCCTGGCTGCCGCCCACCTGCTCGATCGAAAACGGCACGCCCTGCTGGTTAAACAGCGAGACCTCGGGGCCGAGCGAATAGAGCGCATAGCCGCGCACGTCGCCCTCGCCACCCAGGCCGCCCGGAAAGAACCGCTCGTAGACCGGTAACTCGCTGCCGTTACCGCCGCCCAGGCTCGTACCGATGCCGTAAGTCACGCCGGGCACGAAGACCCATTCGCCCCATTTCTCGCTTTTGATATACGGGAAGAAAAAGCGCGAATGAAAGACGCCCTTGACGAATGATTGTCCGCCGAGGCCGGCGAGTTCGATATTCAGGCTCATGATCGATCCGCTGCGCGGGTCGGTCGGATTGTCGACCGTAAAGCGGCGGATGCTCGGGGTGATCTCCGAGATCGGCCGATAGCCCTTGTAGCGCAGCAGCTGGAAGGTGGTGAAATTGCTCAGCCCGCTGATGCCAACGTTCTCGAACTGGTAGCCGAGACCCGCCGTCACGTCGTCGAGCGGCAGCGGACCGAGCTTGCGAAAGCCCAAGTCGGTCAACGGATAGCTCGTGTTGAGCGACACGCCGGCGTTGGTCTGATCGAACGAATACAGGAACAGCTTGTTGTAGAAGACCTGCATGTTGACCGACAGCGGCATGTCGAGGAACCACGGCTCGGTGTAGCTCAGATTATAATCCTGGTAGAGGAAGCCGATCTGCGCGGTCGCCGAGACCGACTCGCCCCCGCCGAACAGGTTGGAATTGCCCAGGCTGAAATTGCCGAACACCGAACTGTAGCTGTCGTAACCGCCACCGATCTGCAGCGATGCCGTATTCGCCTCCTGCACGGCCAGGTCGAGATTGATCTTGTCGGGCTGCGCGCTGGGCGAGGTCGTGATGCGGGTGTTCGAGAAGTAGCCGAGCGCGTCGAGCCGCTTCTTGGACTTCTGAATCTCGCTGGTCGAGTAGGGCTCCTGCTCCTGGATCTGCAGTTCGCGCCGGATGACCTTGTCCGAGGTCTTGGTGTTGCCAGTTATATTGATGCGGTCGATCACCACCTCGCGGCCCGGGACGATGGCGTAGTTCAGGTTGACCACGCGCGCCGCCGGATCGACCTGGGTCCGCGGATCGACGTTGACGTACGCGTAGCCCCGGTTGGAGTAGAAATCCGACAGCGTGAGCACGTCATGCTGCATCCCGCCGCCGCTGAAGACGCTGCCCGGCTTGATCGTCAGCTTATCCAGCAGGGTCTTGCGCGGCACCTTGAGGTCGCCGGCTATATTGACCGTGCCGACATGGAATTGCGGCCCTTCATCGATGGTGAAGAGCACGGTCAGCGAATTGCCCTTGCGGGTGACCGTCGGATCGGCGACGTGGACGTTGAGGAATCCCTGATTATAATAGTAGCCGGTGATGCGGTCGGTGTCTTCCTGCAGCTTCGCGTGGTCGAGGATGCCGGTTTTGAAGAAAAAGCTCAGCAGATTGTGCTGATGGGTATTGATCATGTTGGCCAGCGTGCGCGCCGGCACGTGGGCATTGCCTTTGAATTCGACCGAGGTGATCTGCACGATCGGACCCTCGGTCACGTCGAACACGCCGATCGCCGTGTTGTTGGCCTCGGGCACCGTGCGAAACGCCACCGTGGCGTCGAGATAGCCGGCGTCCTGGTAAACCGCCTCGAGGTTGCGAATCGTCGCCTGCACGCGGCCCGGGTCGAGAATCGATCCGCCGTGCAGCTTCACCGCATTGATGATCTTGTCCTCGGTCGGCTTGATCGCCTTCATCCCACCGAAGCGCACGTCCGAGATCAGCGGCCGCTCGGCGACCGTGAAGGTCAGCACCACGTTGCCGCCCTGATGGTCGACGCTGGCCGACGCGCGCTCGAAAAAGCCCATCCGGTAGATCGCCTTGATGTCCTGGTCGACGGTCGCCATGTTGAGCGGCAGTCCGACCTGCGAGCTGATATGGATCTTGATCGCGTCGGACTCGACGCGCTGATTGCCGGCAATTTCGATGTCCGAGATGATGGGCGCGGGGGCTTGCGCCGCGGCCGTCATCGACCACAGCATTGCCATCACTAACCAGACCACGCGGGAGTAATGGGCGCCCGTCGTTCGCGCGTTGAATCTTTCCGAATGCACCGATACCCCCGAAGCGCGGCTCACCCTAACCAATCGCTCCCGCTAAGTAAACCAAGCTCGCCCGCGAACCGCTGATCGCGCGTTCGATCATCCGCAGCTTTCGACTCATCCGTAGCTTTCGACGCCGAGCCGTCCCTCGCGCAGGCGCAGCGTGCGCGTCATGCTGCGCGAGAGCCGTTCGTTGTGCGTGGCGACCACCAGCGTCACGCCGAGTTCGCGGTTGAGCCGATGGAACAACGCGTGGACCTCTTCGGCGGTTCTGGGATCAAGATTGCCGGTCGGCTCGTCGGCCAGCACCAGCCGCGGTCCGAGCACCACCGCCCGCGCCACCGCCACGCGCTGCTGCTCGCCGCCCGACAATTCCGACGGCCGCCGATGGAACTTGTCCTTGAGACCGACCAGTTCGAGCATGCGGGCGGCGCGCTCGCGCGCCTCGCGATCGGACTGGCGCGCGATCAACGCCGGCATCATGACGTTCTCGACCGCGCTGAAATCGGCCAGCAGGTAATGGAACTGAAAGACGAAGCCGAGCATCTGATTGCGGAAGTCCGACATCTCCCGATCGTCCATCGCGAACAGGTCGCGGCCTTCGAACAGCACCTTGCCGGCGGTCGGCGCTTCGAGGCTGCCGAGCAGATGGAGCAGCGTCGATTTGCCCACCCCGGACTCGCCAATAATCGCGATCTCCTCGCCCGCGACCACCTCGAGGTCGAGTCCGCGCAAGACCACCACCTCGCGCCCGGCGTCGAAAAATTTCTTGTCGATAGCACGCGCGCTAAGCAGGATTCCGGGCGCCGCCGCCGCGCCGCGCGTCGGTTCAGCCACGCCGTGCCGCGCCCGTGCGGCGCCTCGCCCGGTCGGCGCATGCGCGCCCGGTCCGCAAATTATTCATAGCGAATCACTTCGACCGGCGAGAGCGATCGCGCCTGCAGCGCCGGATAGATCGCGCCCAGCAGGCACAAAATCACCGAGGCCGCCGCGACCGCCACAAAGTTAATCGTATACAGCCGCACCGGCACGGCGCTCACCATGAACAGGTCCGGCGGCAGATGAATCAGATGGTATTTGCCGATCAGATACGACGCCACCCATCCGCTGCCCACGCCCAGCGCCGTGCCGCCGACGCCCAGTGCCGCGCCCTCGCCGAGAAAGATCGACGCGATCGAGCTGGCCCGCGCGCCCATCGCACGAACGATCGCGATCTCCTTGCGCCGCTCCATCACAACCATCACGAGGGTCGCCACGATATTGAAGGCGGCGACCAGCACGATCAACAGCAGGACGACGAAATAGGTCAACTTTTCGAGCTTGAGCGCGGCAAACAGTGCCGCGTTGTTTTCGGTCCAGTCCTCGATCGCGAAGCCCGGTCCGGCGATCACCGCGATGCGCCGCCCGATCGCCGGCGCGTCGAACAGATTGACCACGCGCACTTCGAGTCCGCGCTCCATCTGCGGCTCGTCGGCGAGCAGCGCCGCGCCGTCCTTGAGCGCGACGAAGATCAGCGACGAGTCGAATTCGTACATCCCGGAATAGAAAAAGCCACCCACTACGAAGCGCCGCAGGCGCGGCGCGCCGGCTCCCGCGCCGAGACTGGCCGGCGAGATCACGACGATCGGATCGCCCATCCGCACACCCAGGTCAAAGGCTAGCGACTTGCCGATAATCGCGCCGGGCAAATCCACCGTGCGCTTTTTGCCCTGCTCGGTCAGCACTACCGGATGGGTCTGCTCGAGCGCCGCCAGGCTGCCGGCGGTGATCGATCGATCGAGTTCGCGCAGCACCGGATTGTCGCGCGCGATTACGCCGCGCAGCGTGCCGCCGCCCACGAAGCCCGGCGCGCCGGTGGTAGTGGTCGAGACCACCATCACTTGCGACGAGATGAACGGCGCCACGCCGGCGACGCCGTCGAGCGCTTTGATCCGCGCGGCCAGCGCGCCCAGATCGCTGTGCGTGGCGCCGGTCTGCTCGACCGTGATATGCGGATTGAACGAGAGCAGCCGATCGCGCAGGTCCTCCTGAAAGCCGCTCATCACCGAAAGCACGACGGTCAGCGCAAAGGTCCCGAGCGTCACGCCGATGAGCGAGATGAGCGCGATCAGCGAGACGAAACGCTCGCGCCGCCGCGCCCGCAGGTAGCGCATCGCAATCAGGTATTCGAAGCGCACGTGGATTCGGTCAGGCGCGCGCCGGCGGCCCGGACACGAAGGTCGCCGCGGGCTTGGGCTTGAATGTTATGTGCACGTTGATCGTCTTCATGGGCGCTGGCGGCGATGCGCCGCATGCCGCCGCAGCCGGTGCCAATCTTTGCCGACCGATCATCGGTTTGCAACCGAGCGTCGGGTTGAAGTGCGTTTTGGGGATCGATACACTCCGGACCAAACTCCGGATCCCGGGGGTGGACCAATGGGTCGTTTTTGGACGCTGGCGCTGGCCGCCATGCTCTGTTTGTGCCTGACTACTGCCCGCGTCCACGCAGCGGAGGACTCCGACGACGGTGGCGGCAATGCGACCGCCGCTGCCGATACGATGGCCGGGGGCGGCGCCGCGCCGGCCGTCCTTGACGAGCCCGACGACGACGCCGCGCGGCCGGGCGATCAGGATCGGATCACGATGAATTTCCAGAACGTGGATATTCCCGTGCTGGTCAAATTTATCAGTGAAATCACCGGCAAGAATTTCATCCTCGATGAAAGCGTGCGCGGCAAAGTCACGATCGTTTCGCCGACCAAGGTCACGCCGCGCCAGGCCTATTCGATTTTTCAGTCGGTGCTCCAGATCAAGGGCTTCACCACCGTGCAGGCCGGCTCGATTATCAAGATCGTACCGGCGCGCGACGTGCGCCAGTCGGCCGAATTGACCGAATCGCAGCAGCCCGGCGAGACCCAGGGCGACCAGTACGTCACCCGCATGATCAAGCTGCGCAATGCCGATGCCACCTCGATCATGAGCGTAATTCAGCCGATGGTTTCGCACGACGGACTGATCGCGGCGTTTCCCCAGGACAACACGCTCATTATCACCGATGACGCCTACAACGTGCAGCGCCTGCTGCGGATTATCGGCAGCCTCGACGTCCAGAGCGTGCAGCAGAACGTCGCCGTGATTCCGCTCAAGCTCGCCTTCGCCGACGACCTTGCCGCGCAGATCGAAAAAATCATGGGCGTGCGCGAAGCCACCGTGCATGGCGCGTCGGGCGGTTTTGTCCGGCCCGGCATGGGTGTCGTAGCGCCGTCGGCGCAGGGCGGGACGACCAGCTTCAGCGTGGTCCCCGATGAGCGCACTAATTCGCTGATCGTGCTGGCGAGCCCGATCGAGATGCGCCAGATCAAAGACCTGGTGACCAAGCTCGACGTGGAGTCGCCCACCGAGAACGGCCGCCTGCACGTCTATCATCTCAAATACGCGCCGGCCTCCGAGATGGTCGACGTGCTCAACGGCCTGCTCGGCGGCAATGGCGGACCGCAGACCCTGTCGCCGCAGACCGGGCGCAATTCGCTCGGCCGTGGCAGTTCGCTCGGCGGCGCCTCATTTGGTTCTGGCTTCGGCGGCGGGATGGGCGGCGGCATGAGTGGCGGCTATGGCGGCGGGATGGGCGGCGGCATGAGTGGCGGCTATGGCGGCGGGATGGGCGGCG
>JADMIL010000001.1 GCA_015478645.1 Candidatus Binataceae bacterium | reverse complement strand
AGCAACTCGCGAAGATTGTCGGCATCTCGCCCGATGTGCTGTACTTTCATGCGAATCGCCAGCCCCCGGACGTGAAGACCGAGGCCGACCAGCCGCGGGTCGAAGCCGCCTACCGCGCGTTCCGCAAGGCGCTGGGAGTCAAACCGACTCGTAAACGAAAATGAAGTTGCTTCGCGATCCGCTCGGACGCCCGATCAAGCGTGTCTACTTCGAGAGGGAAGAGCTTGACGAGCGATGCGAGCGAATCGCCGCTGAGTTCATGGACCAGCACTCCGGCGGCTTCGGACTTCCGATCCCGACCGATGACCTGATCCGCATGATCGAGTCCGTCTTCTTCTTGCGAGAGATCGGCATACATGTCGTACCGACTTCTTTTTCGACCGAAAGCCGAGGGTGCTGATTGCGAAACGGCTCTCGGATCCGCGCTACAAAAACCGGCTCCGAACTACTCTCGGACACGAGTACGGCCACGTGTGGTTTCACGCTCCGCTGTGGAGAAAGTCCGGGCCAGAAGCGCAGCGCCAACCTGCCGCGCCATCATGGACTTGCCATCGCGACACCATCGTCACCGCTCCGGAGCACGATTGGATGGAATGGCAGGCGGCGTACATTAGCCTGAGCGTCTCGGTTCCTTTTCTCAGGCTTGAGGTGAAGCGCGGTCGCCTCAAGGCTGCAATCGCGACGCTGGAGCGAAACACGGAAACTGAACGCCCTTTTGACCACCGGCAGGGGAGGGCACAAAATTGGACACAATCTGCCGACGCAGGCCAAGGCCTACCTAATCGAAACTCGCAGAAACCCTTGGATTTGTAGGATTTTTGGTTGGTCGGGGTGGCCGGATTTGAACCGGCGACCACACGCACCCCAAGCGTGTGCGCTACCAGGCTGCGCCACACCCCGACCCGATGCAGGCCGCGTCGCCCACGCCTCTGCCGCCGCGACGGCAAGACGTTTCGGCGCTGCGTAAGCTGCGGCAGTATAGCCCGGCGCGCCCCCGCAAAACCATCGCGCGCCACGCGCGAGCGACGCCGTTCGCGAATCCGCCGCCGGCTAGGCCTTCTTCTTCGCCGCGACCCGCGGACGCCATTGCCAGAACGATCGCAGATCGACCGCGAAGGTCCAGGCATTGCGCGGCTGGTTGATCACGTGCACCAACTCATTACAAATGGCCTCGGTCGAGACGAAATGGTCGGGCTCCTCGTCGTGCGCCGCGTCGGTCACGCGCGGCAGGCCGACTGCGCCGTCGACGTCGAGCGCGACCGCATGGACGCCGCGATGCATGAACTCGTAGGCCACCGATTCGGCCAGCGCGCGCTGCGCCACCTTGGAGGCGTTATACGCCGCGTACTGGGCCGGGCCGCCGCGAGTCTCCGAGCCGAGCACGAAGATGATCGTCCCGGCGCCGCGTTCAGCCATCCCGCCGACCACCGCCTGGGTGACGAAGAAGGGGCCGTAGCAGTTGACCTTGAGCTGGAAGTCGAAATCCTCTTCGGTGATTTCGACGAAGGCTTTGCGCAGATAGGCGCCGGCGTTGTTGACCAGCACGCCGATCGGGCCAAGCTCGCGCTCGACCGTGGCCACCGCGGCGACCACTTGCGCGCGGTTCGAGACGTCGGTCGGCGTGACGATGGCTTTGCCGCCGGCCGCGCGAATCAGGTCGGCGGTCTCGTCGAGTTGGGACTTGGTGCGCGCGATGAGGCCGCACGCGTAGCCCTCACGCGCCATCCGCAATGCGATATCGCGGCCGATGCCGCGCCCGGCGCCGGTAATTAATGCGACTTTCGATTCTGACATGGGGCGCATCTTAGCGTGCGAGCGATTTTCTGCAAACGGCACGGGCGCGATTTTTCGCCGTCCAGCGCGGGTGCGAGGCGCCGCGCGGATCTCTACTTGGCGCGCATGCGAGTCGGTGTTAACTTGATTGCCGGAGCCGAAGCACCAATGCAAGGTTTCTTCCAATATTCGAATTGCGCTTGGGCAAATTTCGCCAAGGCGGCGCGCGATAATTTCGCGATCGCGCGGACGGCCCGGTTCAGTGCCGCGATCCTGGCGTTGACCATCGCGCTGATGGTGCGCCCGGCCTTGGCCCAATCTGACGATCCTTCGCTGAGCGATCCGGCGATGACGGATCGCGCGGCGGCCGTGGTCGGCGACGCGGATTACGGGAGCGCCGCGCTGGCCGCACCCGCCGACGATCTTGCGACGCCGCCACCTTCCGAACCTCCCGTGGCGTCCGCTCCGAGCTATGCCAGCGACCCGCCGGCCGGGTCCGACGGCTCGGCCAGTGCCGCCGATGCGACCGCACCGGACTCCTCGTCCGGACCGCCATCGGAGGTCGATCCCTCGGCGTCATCGGACGCGAGTGCCGCGGCTCATTCGGGATGGATTCGCACGGACGATAGCAGCGCATACGACGGCAGCGATGCGGCGGACTCGGTGCTCGAATTGCCGCAGGTGGTGGATACGAACCCGGCCGACGGCAACGCGCCGAACAATCCCGCCGCCGCGCCCGGCGATGCGGCGCAGACCGCCAATGCGGGCGACGACGGCGATGCCGACACCGACATGGATGCCGATGCCGATTCAGGTGACGCGATCGATCAATATCAGGCCCAGGTGAACGCCGCCGGGCCGATCTATATCCAGCCGGTGCTGATTCAGCCGCAGATCGTCGTGCCCTATGGCTTCCGGCCGGTGCCGCAAAACATGCATCCCGGTTGGATGAATCGGATGCCGATGGCGGGGGGCTACAATTTTCGTCCGCGAATCAATTCGATGAATGGCGCGTTCACGCCGACCAGTCCGATGCTGATGCCCGCGCGCGGCCCGTCGCTACCGGGCGCATGGGGGAGGCGCGCGCGATGAGTGTTGCGCAAGGCGACGCGGCACTGAATTATTAGGCCATTCCCTACGCGCTCAGATCGGAATAACTAGAAAGGCTGACGGCGGTTCCTATGTTTCGACGGATTCTCCGCTCTGCACGGCTATGAGGCTGACCGGCTTATGCTTGTAACGATCGATGTCGGTAACAGCCACACGGTGATCGGGCTCTACGAAGGCGATCGCCTGACCCAGCATTGGCGCATCTCGACCAATTCCGACCGCACCACCGACGAGCATGGCGTGATGCTCAACGCGCTGCTGCAGGGCGCCGGGCTGGTGACGCCGCTCAAGCCCGAGGGCGTGGTGGTGGCGTGCGTGGTGCCGCCGCTCAACCAGACGATCGAGCTTTTGGCGGAGCGCTATTTCGGCTGCGCACCGCTGATGGTCGGGCCGGGGATCAAGACCGGGATGCCGATTCTGTATGAAAATCCCAAGGAGGTCGGCGCCGATCGGATCGTCAACGCGGTGGCGGCCTTCGAGCGCTATGGCAGCGCCTGTATCGTGGTCGACTTCGGCACCGCGACGACCTTCGATTATGTCACCGCGCGCGGCGAATACGTCGGCGGAGCGATTGCGCCCGGACTCGGGATCTCGATGGACGCGCTGGTTTCGCATGCGGCCAAGCTCTATCGGGTCGAACTGGTGCGGCCGCGCGACGCGGTCGGCCGCACGACGGTCGGGGCGATCCAGTCGGGACTGATTTTCGGCTACACCGCGCTGGTCGACGGCCTGGTCGAACGGATCGTGCGCGAGCGCGGCGAAAAGACCCGGGTGATCGCGACCGGCGGAATGGCCGATCTGATTGCGCCGGAGTCCGATACGATCGAGGATGTGGACGAGTTCCTGACCCTCAAGGGACTCCGATTGATCTTTGAACGCAACCGGCGCCTCTGAAGGTGATGGGTTCCCGCCCGCCCGACGGCGCGCGCGGGACGGCCTCGGAAGGAGAGCTTGATGGAAGCGCAGCCCAGGCGTGTAGTGACCGACTCGATGATGGGGCTCAAGCTGCCCGACTTCGCGCGGCTGTCGCCGCGCGTCGCCACCGTGCTTGGGCATAACCCGGGACCGTTTACCGGCCCGGGCACCAATACTTACCTCGTCGGCACCGGCTCGCGGCCGATCCTGCTCGACACCGGTATCGGGGTGCCGCGATGGGCCGAGAACCTGCCCGTGGGCCTGCGCGAGCTCTGCCGCACGGACGAGCTCGAGCGCATCGTGCTGACCCATGCGCATCGCGACCATATTGGCGGCGTGCCGGATACCCATCGGCAGTTCGGACCGATCGCCGTGCTGAAGAAGCCGTGGCCCGGCCAGGACGACGCCGCCGGCGCCCCGATTACCGCGATCGATCACGGTGCGGTGGTCGAGACCGCCGGCGCGACGTTGACGGCGGTCTTTACGCCCGGCCATGCGCCCGACCATATCTGCTACTTCCTGGCCGAGGAAAAGGCGCTGTTTACCGGTGACGTGGTGCTCGGTGCCGGGACCACGATTATTCCCGACGAGACCGGCGACCTCGGGCAGTACATGGACTCGCTCCGCCGGCTGCTCGCGCTCGACGTGGAGACGATCTACCCGGCGCACGGCCCGGTGATCCGCGACGCCAAGGGCAAGCTGCGCGAGTACATCGCGCATCGCGAATTGCGCGAACGACAGGTGCTCGGCGCGCTCGGCGACGGCCCGAGTGAAGTGATCGCAATCGTCAAAAAGATTTACACCGACGTGCCCGAGTTCCTGCATCCGGCAGCGGCGCAGTCGGTGCGGTCCCATTTGAGGAAGCTGCGCAACGACGGCCGGGTCGTGGAGCATGAGAACCGCTGGAGTCTCAACTAGACGAAACCGCGCGTGGGCGATCGCGGCAGTCGGCGCCGCGCTGATCGTATTGGGCGGATCGGACCGCGCGCGCGCGCAGGTCTCCGCCGCCACACGGAGCGCCGCCGCGACCGTAGCAGCGGGCGCCGCCTATGAGCCGCTCCCGGCGGTCACGGCCGACGCTTCGGCGTCCTCCGGCACTGCGGCTTCTCCCGGCCCTTCAGAATCGACCAGCAGGGCCGGCGCCTCGGGTCACCCGACGGCCGGGTCCGCTATATCTGCTGGCGAAACCTCAACCTCCCGCGTCGTCATGTACGACAGCGACGCCGAAGTGGCGCCGCGCCCACCGCCAGCCATCGGCCCATCGGCGAAGCCGGGGCCGGACGATGCTGATTCGGCGTCGGCCACCAGCGAGATTCCGCAGTCGGTGCCCGCGCAGGCGGCCGACGCGAATACGGTGCCGGCGCCGTTGCCGGATGATAACGGCCAGGTCATCGACTACGAGGTCCGCCAGGATCCCCTATTGGTCGCCCCGCAACTCCATTCGCTGCAGGAGTTTATCGACGACGGCGACGAGTCCTCGCTGCTCGGCATGGAGGTGCAGGAGGATAGCCGCAAACTCGCGTCCGGCGAACAGGCCGACGGTCTGCTGGTCGTCGCGGTGACCCCCGGCACCCCCGCGGCGCGCGCTGGTCTGCACGCCGAACAGCGCACCGCCCACGACGTGATCGAGGGTGCGGCGATAGCCGCCGCGATGTTCTTTCCGCCAGCAATTATCGTGCTGCCGATTCTCGATCAGGTTCCTATGGGCGAGAGCTACGACCTGATCATCGGCGTCGACGGGGCGCGGGTCTGCAACGTGATCGATTTCGAGGACCAGATGCGCGACGTGCAGCCGGGCGAAATCGTCTACCTGAGCATCGTGCGCAACGGTTCGCGGGTCCAGGTGCCGGTCAACGTGCCGCGCGTATTGAACAGTCCGGGCTTTTAATCGAACAGTCCGGGACTTTAATCGATACCGTGCGATTGATGCTTTACCTTGCGTGCGGATCGCGCTAGAAGGGTTCGTCCGCTGAGGTTTGCTTCCCGGCGAGATATTTGCGCGAGGTAAGGCGGGGCGATCATCGCCCTTGGCAAAAGACATAGGGTTGGCTCCAAGCCTGGATCTGGAATGAAGACCGGGACCCCCGAGCGAGACTTTGGCGCGTGGCTGTGCGCGCGGGCTGATGCGGGGTTGCCGGTTTGAGGCGGCTCCGCATTTTTACGTTTTGCGGGCGAGGCGGCTTCTGCTAATGGCGGGTTGGGTTTTACGGGGCCGGGCGGGCTTTGACCGAAGTGGGTTGGATTTTTCGGCAACGGGATGGGTTTTTACAGGGCCGGGATGGGTTTTTACAGGGTAGGTGAATGATCCTATGGTAAATGACAAAGTCCGGGTTCCCGACCTCGCCCGCATGAAGGCCGCCCGCACGCCGATTGCGATGCTGACGGCGTACGACTACCCCTTCGCCCGGATCTTCGATCAGGCCGGCATCGACGTGCTGCTGATCGGCGACAGTCTCGGGATGGTCGTGCAGGGTGCCGACAGCACGCTCCCCGTCACGCTCGGCGAAATCATCTACCACGTCAAAATGGTGGTCCGCGGACGCCAGCGCGCGTTGGTCGTCGCCGACCTGCCGTTTCTCACCTACCAGGTGAGCGTCGAGCAGGCGCTGCGCAACGCCGGCCGCCTGATCAAGGAAGGCGGCGCCGAAGCGGTCAAACTCGAAGGCGGCATCACGATGGCCGAGACCATCCGCCGCCTGGTCGATATCGACATCCCGGTGATGGGCCATATCGGGCTCACGCCTCAATCGGTCCATCGCATGGGCGGCCATCGCGTGCAGGGGCGGCAATCGGGCAACGGGCCGGGATGCCGCGAGCGGCTGCTCGAGGACGCGCTCGCGGTCGAGCAGGCAGGCGCGTTTTCGCTTGTGCTGGAGGGGATTCCGGCGGAACTGGCCCGCGAGATCACCGATCGCGCGGCGATTCCCACCATCGGCATCGGCGCTGGCGCGGCGTGCGACGGCCAGGTGCTGGTGATGCATGACGTGCTCGGCCTGAGCGAAGCGTTCGTGCCGCGTTTCGCCAAGCCCTACGCCAACCTGTGGCAAGACGCGTCGGCCGCGGCGGCGAGCTATATCCGCGAGGTGCGCGAACGCGCCTTCCCAGCGGCCGAACATACCTACGGCGCGAGCCGCGGCAAGGGAGCCCGACCATCGTGAAGATCATCGCTTCGCCAATCGAGATGCAGCGCTATGCGGAAAACGCGCGCCGCGAAGGCGCCACGATCGCGTTCGTGCCGACGATGGGCTTCCTCCATGAGGGCCATCTCACGCTGATGCGCGAGGGGCGCGCGCGCGCCTCGATCCTGGCCAGCTCGCTGTTCGTCAATCCGACCCAGTTCGCGCCCAACGAGGATTTCTCGCGCTATCCGCGCAACTTCGCGCGCGACTGCGAGCTGATGGAAACCGTGCCGGTCGACGTGCTGTTCGCGCCCGAGCCGACCGCGATGTACCCGGCGGGCTCGCAGAGCTGGGTCGAGGCGACCGAGGTCACCCGGGGGCTATGCGGTGACCATCGGCCGGGCCATTTCCGCGGCGTCACGACGGTCGTGGCCAAGCTTTTCAATATCGTCAAGCCGCACTTCGCGCTGTTCGGCGAGAAGGACTTTCAGCAGTTGCGCGCGATTCAGCGGATGGTCGTCGACTTGAACTTCGACCTCGAAATCGTGCCGGTGGCGACGGTGCGCGAGCGCGACGGGCTCGCGATGAGCTCGCGCAACGCCTATCTCTCGCCCGAGGAGCGCCAGCGCGCCCTGGCGATCAGCCGGGCGCTCAAGGCGGCCCGCCAATGCTTCGACGAAGGCGCACGCTACACCGCCCAACTGGCCTGTGCGGCGCGCTACGTGCTCGAGCGCACGCCGGGGCTCGAAATCGAATACATCGAGGCGGTCGACGCCGAAACGCTGGCGCCGCTCAAGGCGCTCGACCGTCCGGTGGTGGTCGCGATCGCGGCGCGGGTCGGCGCGACCCGCCTGATCGATAATATGACCTTCTCGCCTTTTTCCAACTGAGTAATCGGACTTCAACCACTTAGTATAGTCAGTACGACTAGCCGAAGCGAGTTTATTGCCATGCGTATAATGCTGCGTGCCAAGCTTCATCGCCTCCATCTGACCGGCGCCGACCCCGACTACGAGGGCAGCATCGCGATCGACGTCAACCTGCTGCGCGCCGCCGGCATCATTGAAAACGAGATGGTCCACGTCTGGAACGTGACCAACGGCGAGCGGCTCGAGACCTACGCGATCAAGGCGCCGGCCGGCTCGGGCGAGGTCGCGCTCAACGGCGCGGCGGCGCTCAAGGGCAAGCCCGGCGATATTATCATCGTGGCGACTTTCGCGCCGATGGACGAAGTGCGCGCGCGCCGCCACGTGCCGACCGTAATCCACGTCGACGGGCAAAACCGTCCGCGCGAACTGGGCCTCGCCAATGCCAGTTGACGCCCTGGCGCGCGGCGGCGCGAGTTGACGCGATCGCCCTCGCTCCGCCAATGCGGTTGCCGGTTACTTCTGCACCAGCCCGGTGGAGCGGGCGTCTTGGTTTAGCTACTTTTTGGAAGAACTCGCGAGGCGCTTTTGACGAGCTAACGCTAATTGTTCGCGTAAAAGCATAACAAATTCTGGCAGACTCCGCCGTATGGCTGCTGGGAGATCCTTATATTTAGACGATTGCAGGTTCGCATTGTTGCTGGGGTTGACATATACATCTGGGAGCCAAGCAACAGGAACTACATAACAATTTGTGAGATCGATGCGATTGGGATTCGTATAAAATGCTATCTCGATTGTGGCGATGAATAGCGTAGCGTCATCGGTGGCAAAGAACTCTAGAAGTTTCTCAGCCTTCGAGATGTCATCTTTGCTGGCGGCGCGGCCCTGAACAGCGGACTTTATATTGACGTAAATCGTCCGCGAATCTACAAACTTGAATGAGAAATCATACACGCCGACCTCAGAGTTAGCCGGTAAAAAATCATGTATGCCGAGAGACGAAGCCTGAGCTTCCAGGTTTTGGGAGATCGCCTCCTCTAAGATGCGCCAAACTGTTCGCCCTTTGGCAGCTTTACGCCAGCCATAGGGAAGTAGTCCCGGCTTACCGATGGGAATCTCGCCGATTTTCTTTAGAAGGATCCGTAGCTTTCTTTCAAGCTTAGCACGGTGTTTCTCGATGTCTTCTATTTTATTTGCCATCGGAGAACCTAAACAATTCGCTTGCTGAAATGTTCAGAGCAGCTGCTATCTTGGAAATATTCGTTAGGCTGACATTGCGCTCCCCCCGCTCGATTCCGCCTATGTAAGTTCGGTCGAGACCGCAAACATCAGCGAAAGCCTCTTGGGAAAGGCCACGTTCTTTGCGTAGCTCTCTAATGCGCGTCCCGAAATGGATTTTTATGTTGGATACCGAATCGCCCGCCATGCCGACAAGGCAACACGATGATGTTTAAGAGTCCACGGACAATAAGTACCTTGAGCCCTGGCTTGGGGTTGTGACAGCTTTGCCGTCGAAGGAATCTTCGGTTGACGGCTCCAGTTCGTCATGATACCTATCGTCATCATCAGAGAGGGCGAAAATTGGGTCGGCGACATAAGACCATAGTCTCGGCGGATGATATAGACCGAAGGGAATTGGGGTATTACTCTACGCCCGAGTTCGTAGCTCAGTTTTTTGCAGACCGCATACTAGAGCTAAGACCTGATGCCCGTTCGGTGCTCGACCCCTGCATCGGCAGAGGCGAATTCACAGCGCCCTTTAAAGCCAGAGGCTGCCACGTCATCGGTTACGATGTCGTTGATATGAGTCCGCGCGGCTGCGACGAGTTCGCCAATGCAGACTTTCTGAAAGTTGTTATGGATTACGATTCGTTATCGCTGTTTCAGCACGCACAGCGCCCGCAGATCGACGTAATCATAGCGAACCCGCCTTATAACTGCCACGAAGTGGGATACATCCGCACGCAGAAAGTCAGCCTGATCCGTCGCTTTGGGAAGGCGGCGGCACTTAATATGTATGCGCTGTTCATACGCGCGATCCTCGACTATGCCCCGGACGGATGTTTAATAGGTCTCGTAACCCACGATTCCTTTTTGACAGCGACCGGCCACCAAGAGCTCCGGCAATACATTGTAGATAACTGTGTTATCTACAATCTTCACCTGTGTCCGACAAACCTGTTTCTGGACCAAGGGGCTGATGTAAGGACTTGCCTTCTTGTTCTGGAAAAGACCACCAAAAGAACGGGGGCGATCAAGGTATCAAACAGACCTTCCTCAACAAGAGAGTTTAGGAATGTATTGCGGGACAAGCTTTTTCAGAGCCGTGATCTAAATCAAATCTTACTTACCAGCCCCCGCGACAGTTCAGAATTTGCGGTCGGTGTGCCACAGGAAATACGCTGCCTCTTCGGCGAAAGGCGGCTCTCCGACATCGCGCCCTGTGTGACCGGAATCTCTACCGGAGATGATAAGAAGTATATACGACAAACTCCGTCGGAAGACTTTGCCGTTCCATTTTACAAGAACCCAGCGAGCCGGCGCTTTTACGCCGAGCCTGACGGATATCTCTGCACGAATTTTGACGAGGTCGGGCGAAAAATCCCCAATTTTATGATCCGCAACAAGGGTCTTATTTTTCGCGGAGGGATTTCGTGCTCGTCCATGGGTGTCAAATTCGGCGCTACAATCAGACCACAAAACACTGCTTGCGGAGTAAATCCCAACGTTGTTGTCGATGACGACCAGCGCTGGTGGTTGTTAAGTTTTCTCAACAGCAGACTATGCCTGTACGTTACCAAAGGCATTATAATCCGCGGGAACATGATTACATCTGGCTATGCATCGCGGATTCCAGTGCCGAAATTCGACGACGGCACGCTTGATCGTTTAAGTGATCTCGGACGAGATGGATTTCGAGCAGCTAAAGAAGGCCGACCAATCGGGAAAATCAAAGCTAGTATCGACCAAGCCGTTGAGGACTTTCTCCATCTGTCCGGTGGCGTCAAGACGTACCTGCAAGACTTTGAGCTCGATCCTACCCGCCTCGCCTGAAGCTTAATCCCCTTTTCGGCCGGCCGCGTCGCGCAAGCTTTTGTTGCCGACCGGGCGGAAGTACTGCGCCCGAGCTTGCTCCTAATAACCCGCAGCTAAGGAAGTCGTGGTTTGCCCCTATTGGGTATCCCACTCGTACGCTAGTAGGAGCCATATCTTAGGTTCATTGTCCTGTCGCTGCTGCTCTCAGTTTTACGGCCCAGCATTTCCCCCCTATAAAGGTGGGACGAAAAACTGTCAGGTTCATGGACCGCGACCGGAGTGCATTGCACCGCGCTGGCGGGCGGTTTTCAGGCTGGCCGAGCGATGCGCGACGGCCGCGCTCCCTATCGCCCAAATAGCTACGCCGGCCAGCGCGAGATTCGTTAACTCGAAATTCCAGTTAACCGTCATCGCACAAGCCGGCGTATTGGTCCTTTGGGATTACGCCGCTCTAATAGTAATCCACCGGATCGACCTGGCGCTTGGCGCCATACCAGAACAGCATGTTCTCGGTCAGCCCCTGCCAGGTGAATTTGCCCGGCGGCATGAGCAGCCGCTTGAACATCGACTTGAACGAATAGAATTCCTTGGTGCAGCGCCACACGCCCTCTTCGACCTGCTGCGGCGAGAGGTTCTTGGGCACGAACATGCAGCGGAAGTTATTCGTGTACATGTCGGCGTCGGGGATGATCACGCGGCCCTCGGCTTCGAGCTGCGTGCGCATCGGCGTGCCGACGCGCGGCGTGACGGTGTTGAAGAACGCCTCGGGCGCCTTGACCTCATGCAGGAACTTCAGCGTCTGGTCGAAGATTTCCGGATGGTCGTCCTCGAGGCCAAAGAGGAAATTGAGCGAGTAGTAAATCCCGTAATGCTCGAGGCGCTTGAGCAGCTTCTTGTAGTCCTTGGTGTGATTCTGGATTTTGTTCATCGACAGCAGGCTATCCTGGCTGATCGATTCGACGCCGATATTGACGTGGAAGACGCCCGCCCGGGCCGCCAGTTCGAGCAGGTCCTCGTCATGATTGGAGTTCACGGTCCACAGGCACGAGAAGCGGATTTTGAGCGGTTCGAGCGCGCGGAACAGCTCCTTGGCGAACTTGTGCTTGCCGGTGATCTGGTCGTCGATGAACTGGAAGCGGCGGAACCCGGTGACCTGCATCACCTGGCGAATCTCCTCGACGATATCGTCGATCGGCCGCGTCCGATAGCTGCCGGCGTAGAACACCGGAATCTCGCAGAACGAGCAGCGATACGGGCATCCGCGGCTGGCCTGCACCGGCACCGCCTTGAACAGGTACTTGTTAAGCTTGAGCAGCTCGTGGCGCGGGCGCGGCAGGTTCTTGAGATCGTGGAGCCGATCGGCCTTGTAGACCGGCTTCAGCTTGCCCTCCTGCCAGTCGCGCAGGAGCGGCTCCCAGACCAGATCGGCCTCGCCCTGGACGACCGCGTCGGCGTGCTTGAGGGCCTCTTCGGTCTGCAGGGTCGCGTGAAATCCACCCATCACGACCGGGATACCGCGGCGGCGAAATTCGTCGCCGAGCTGATAGGCGCGCAGCGACGCGCCGATCGTGGTGGTCATGCCGACGATATCCCAGCCGCCGTCGAAGTTGATGTCTTCGAGCCGCTCGTCGCACAGCGTCACGTCAAAGTCCGGCGGTGTCAGCCCGGCCATCAGGGGAATCATCAGCCCCATAATCAACCGCCACCGGGTCTTGTGCGGCGTACCGTCGAGATGCACGGTCGTCGGTTGAACCAGGAGAATCCGCGGTTTCTTCAAAATTCCATCCTCCACGTGCACCCCGTGAATGGGGTGTCAGGTTTTCTCGTTATTCCGGGCCGCCTGCCGATTGGTCAGCCACCACAGGCCGAGGGCGAATATCCAACTGCCAAAAGCGGCGCTCCAGGCGAAGAATTTGAACCAGTCGAAGATCGCAAGAAAGAGCAACAGATAAGCGAAATCGCGGCCCGTCGCGCGTTCCACCGTGCCAATCCATTGGGCGGCCTTATCGCCGCTGAGGTTAAGCGCGCGGTTGACCGATAATGCGCAGGCGATAAATCCGCCGAGCAAAATCGCAAGCAGATAGAAGTAGGCCGCGCTATGGCTCAAGCGATAGCATCCGATCATCAGACCGATGAAGATTGCGACGTGCACCATATTGTCGGTCAGCACGTCGAGCCTGGCCCCGGCCTCGGTTTCGACCATCCGCAGGCGCGCCAGTTCACCGTCGACCCCGTCGAGGGTGATCGAAATCACGAATAGCGCCGCGCCCAGCAGGCGCATCCAATAGCTGGTCGAGGCGATTAGCGCCGCGCACAGGAAGCCCAACGCGGTGTTGGTCAGAGTCACCTGGTTGGGCATCACCCGGGTCCGCGCCAGCCGATAGCTGAGCCGCCAGGACAGCCGCCGATCGAGCATCCGGGCGAGCGGGGCGTCGGTCGCGAGGCTCTCGGCGCGAATCGAGCGGGCCAGCCGCAACTCGGCCTCCTCGCGGTCCTCGGGCCGTCCGTTCAGCGCGAAGGGCAGCAGGCGGGTCGATAGATGGGTCGCTGCGCCGGCGGCCACGCCGTCACGATTCATCAGTGTGGCCAGGGGACCGACCTCGATCATGCCGTCGCCATCGTCGTCGGTGCTGACCATCCGCACTTCATGGGCCGGATTGGACGCGTATTCGGCGAGCGCACGCCGCAAATGGGACTGGGCAAGCACCAGATTGCCACGCAGCGCGATACATGGCGCCAACGGATCGAAGGCGCCACCAGATGCCGTCGAATCACCTAATCGCATGCTCCCGGCACGATCGATAAAGATAACGTCGGGATGCGCGGCGAAGCGGCCCAAGGCACGAGTCAGGGGTTCGCGCTCGAGGGGATCGGCCTCGACAATGAAGCGCGTGACGCCGGCGCGCTGGCAATGGAGCATCAGGCGCTCCAGCAATGGACGGCCGAAAATTAAATCTGCGGCCCGCGAGGGCGCGGTGATAAGCGCTGTTTCAATCAAGACGGTCAAATTAGAACTAGGTTTTTAAGGGATTCTGACCGCTTAGTCAATGTCACTCATCCGCAATTTTTCAATCATCGCGCCGTAATGACGAATGTTGCTCAGCTAATAATACAAGCAAATCGCTAGCCTTGGCGAGCGCGGGGAAATGTCTCAAGCGTGCCGTTCAACTCACACCCGAACGCTGTGATGGATGGTGGAGCCATACGTACCGCGGCTGCTAAGCTCGATCGCCAGATGCGCGCAACTGGCCACATTCGCCGGAATTCGCGAGGTCCGGCGTGAGGGCGACGCGGACGCTACTGTTTGATTTCGGCGGCACCCTGGATTGCCCGCGCGATGCGCCGCGCCATTGGCTCGATCGCTTCCTCGTCCACTATCGTGGCGCCGGTCTCGATTTGACCCGCGATCAGCTCGATCTTGGCTTCGCCCATGCGACCCGCGTCGCCTATCGATCGACCGCTTCGATCCGCCACTTCGGCCTGGCCGAACTGGTGACCTATCTTGTGCGCCTGCAGATTGGGCATCTGCGGCGGGCCGGGTCGGCCGCCACCCGCGACGCGATCGAGCCGGTCGCCAGCGGCTTTCGCCTTGACGAGACGGTGGCCTGGATCGCGCAATCGTTTATCGCCGAAACAACGCGCGGGATGGCCGAGAGCCGGGCGGTGCTCGCCCGACTGGCGCCGCGCTTTCGCCTGGGCGTGGTCTCGAATTTTTACGGCAATCTTGATCGGGTGATCAGGGAAGCCGGCCTGAGCGAATATTTTGGCGCGATCGTCGATTCGTCGCGCATTGGAATTTTCAAGCCCGCGCCCGGCATTTTCATCGCCGCGCTCGAGCGCCTCGGCGTCGCGGCAGGTGCGGCCGCGATGGTTGGCGATTCGCTCGATAAGGATTGCGCACCGGCGCATGCGCTCGGCCTCGCCACGATCTGGCTGCGCGCTACCCACGATGCGAACGAGACGGGGGATACGCGCGATGCAGGCACCGCGCAGGGGTCGCGGAATCGCGGCGGGGTCGAGCGCGGCGTGGCCGATTTCACAATCGAGACTCTGGCGGAGTTAGAAGGTCTGACGTGGTGGACCGAGTAAGCGGCGCAATTATCGCCGCCGGGCGTGGCGAGCGTCTGCGCGGGGCCAGCGGCGGGCTGCCCAAGCCGCTGGTCGAAATCGACGGCGAGACACTGCTCGCGCGCCAGGTCCGCTATATCGCGGCGGCGGGCGCCCGCCCGATCCATGCGATCGTCAACCACGAAACCGCGCGCCTGATAGCCGCGCGGGGCCTCGCGCTGCCGGCCGAGGCTCAGATAATCGTGCGCGACACCGCCAATTCGATGGAGTCGCTGCTCGCGCTGGGTGAGTGCATTGGGCCGGGACGTTTCCTGATGACGACCGTCGATACGGTGGTCGCGCCGGCGGAGTTCCAGCGTTTTGTCACCCGCGCGACATCGCTCACCGACCCGCAGGGCGAAAAGCCGCTTGACGGCGCGCTGGCTGTGGTACAATGGCGCGGCGACAGGCATCCGCTGTTCGCGGAGATAGCAGCGGACGGAATTATAGGTGCACTGGGCGAACGTGAATCCGCGATGGTCACGGCGGGGATATACCTGTTCTCGACCCGGATATTCGCCTTTGCCGATGCGGCGCGGATCGCCGGACTGGACGCGATGCGGCGCTATTTGGGGCTGCTACTCGACCACGGCCTGAAATTTGCTGCCTGTACCGTGGACGGCGTTATCGATGTGGATGAGGCAGCGGATCTGGACGCGGCACGTGCGCTGGCGGCTGGGCGGAACGCAGGTTCCTGAATCCGGCCTGGTCGACGCCCTGCCGCGGGGACTGAGCTTTGGGATATGAATTTGAAGATCATGGGGATTTATCGCGAGGCCGAGTATTCGCCCGGCAAGGTCGACGCCGACGCCGCGATTATCGACGCGGTGCTGGCCGAGATGCGCGGGTTCGGGGTCGAGACGGTCACCGCCGACGCCGACAACTTTGCCCGCGGCGAGTTTCTCGCCCCGCAGATGGTGCTCGCGATGTGCCAAGGGCAGGGCGCGCTCAGCCGTCTGGCGGCGGCGGAGCAGGGCGGCGCGGTAGTGATCAATTCCGCGCTGGCCATCCGCAATTGCTACCGCGACCTGCTCGGCGCGGGCCTGATGCGCGCCGGAGTGCCGGTGCCCGAGGGTGTGGTGATCAGCACCGCCGGGCCGCTCGACTTAAAGGCGATTCGCACGCTCGACCTGACCCGCCCGGTTTACATCAAGCGCGGCGACCTGCATGCGCTGGCGCACGATGACGTGCAGCGGGTGGCCGGTTTCGACCAGCTCGAGACAGCGTTGAACGGCTTTGCCCAGCGCGGCGTGGCGCAAGCCTACGTGCAGCAGGAAGTGCTGGGCGAGGTGGTCAAGTTTTATGGCGTCAGTGGCGGCGAATATTTCGCCACCGTATGCGACGAGGGGCGGCATCTGACCGACGCGCAAAAACGCGCGCTTCAGAGTGCGGCCTCGGTCGCGGCCGGCGCTTTGGGGCTCGAGGTGTGGGGCGGTGACGCGGTGATCGAGGGCGATCATTTTTCGATTATCGATTTCAACGATTGGCCGAGCTTTAGCCGGGTGCGCGTCGAAGCCGCCCGCGCGATCGCGCGCCGTTCGCTTCTGCTCCTGCGCCGCCATCCGATGGCCAAAGCTCTGCGCGTCTAAGCGCCACGGACGACCGCCTCACCGGGCCGTCCAGGCGCGTTAGGGAACCTCTGCACAAGTTAGGTTGTCATTCTGAGCGCCGCGAAGAATCCCGGATCCGGGACCCATGCGCTGCGCTCAGGGTGACAGCAGAGCCTTGTGCAGAGGTTCCTTAGGCGGTGCGGATTGGCCCGTTCGACTCATCGTACATACTTGACTTGCATGCGATTGCGCGACAGTGGTTACAGGTCGCCGGCGGGCCGGCTTTAGGGCTCAAACGAGGTCGGCCGCCGGGGAAGATGAGGAGATGAGGACCGCGCAAATTCCAGCTGCAAAACCTGTCGCCAACGGGGCCGCCGCCACGCCCGGTATGCCGCAGATCGTGAGCGCGGTGCCGGGGCCCAAATCGCGCGAGATCTTCGCCGAAGAGCAGCGCCATATCGCGCCCGGCCGCCAGCGGATCTCGCTGCTCGCGGGCGTCGCTTTTGAATATGGCCGCGGGGCGACGCTGACCGACGCCGACGGCAATACCTATCTCGATTTTTTCGCCGGGGTCGCCGTCGCCAGCCTCGGCCATGCGCATCCCGCGATGACCGCCGCGCTCGCCCGCCAGGCCGGACGCCTGATGGTCGGGACCTTTGCCACGCGCGAGCGGGCCGAGGCCTTTCGCCTGCTCGGCGAGGTCGCGCCGGCGGGGCTCAAGCGCGCCCATTTGTATAGCGGCGGCGCCGAGGCGGTCGAGGCCGCCTTGCGGCTGGCCCGTTCGGCGACCAAAAAGCATGAGGTGGTCAGCTTCTGGGGCGGCTTTCACGGCAAGACCGGCGGCGTGCTCGGCCTGATCGGTGACGAATCGAAGCAGGGCTACGGTCCGCTGCCGGGCGGGCGCTACGCGGTGCCCTATGCCGACTGCTATCGATGCCCGTTCAAGATGAAATATCCCGACTGCGGGATGTACTGCGTCGAGTTTGGCGCCAAACAGGTCAAGCACAGTAGCGCGGGCGATATCGCCGCCGTGGTGGTCGAGCCGTTTCAGGGTACCGCCGGCAACGTGATCCCGCCCGACGACTTCATGCCCGCGGTCAAAGAGGTCGCGCGGCAAAACGGCGCGCTCCTCATAGCCGACGAGATGATTACCGGCTTTGGCCGCACCGGCCGCTGGTGGGGCGTCGACCATAGCGGCGTCGATCCGGATATCGTCACGGTGGGCAAGGGGATGGGCTCGGGTTTTCCCGTCTCGGGCGTTCTGATGGGCGACGGACTGGCCCAGGCGCAGCCCTTTGCCAAGCCCAGCGCGTCGTCGTCGAGCTATGGCGGCAATCCGCTGGCGGCGACCGCGCTGGCCGAGACCATCAAGGCGATCCGCCGCGAGCATCTGGTGGAAAATTCGCGCAAGGTCGGCGCGCTGATGCTCAAGCGGCTGCTCGCGTTGCAGGAAAAATATGAATTCATCGGCGACGTGCGCGGCCGCGGCCTGCTGATCGGGCTCGACCTGGTGCGCGATCGCCAGAGCAAGCGCGCGCTCGGCCGCCAGGTGATGGAGCAGGTTTTCACGGAAGCGCTCAAGCGCGGCCTGCTGCTGATGGGGTACTTCCCGCGCGTGCGCATCAACCCGCCGCTGGTGATCACCGAGGAACAGGCCGAGGCCGGAATCGCGATTATGGACGAGGTCTTTGCCCACCTGCGCGACCACGTCGACTGGCGCGGCGGCGACTGAGTAGTAGCAGCGAGTGAGTAATGGCGCCGAGTGGGTATTGGCGGAGAATGCGTAGTGGCGGAGAACGAGTAGTGGCCGGGAATAAGTATTGGCGGAGCAAGGCTTGTGTCGGGTGACGCGGGAAATATCGCGCTGTTTTGCGATCTCGCCGGCACGCTGGTCGCGATGGACGACACGCGCCAGTTGCCGGTCGACGCGCAGGGCAATATCACGGTTACGATTCTGCCCGGTGTGCGCGAAAAGCTCGCGCCGATGCACGACCATCTGATTTTCGTCGTGACCAACCAGGCCGGAATCAAGCGCGGCCGCCTGCGCCGCGAGAAAGTCGAGGCCGCGCTGGCCGAGCTCGATCGCCAGTTGGGCGATATTCTCACCGGATGGGAGATCTGTCCGCACGACGACACCGACCAATGCGAATGCCGCAAGCCCAAGGCCGGGATGATCGCGGAACTGGCGGAGGTCCACGGTGTCGACCTGGCCCATTCGACGATGGTCGGCGACCAGGAGATCGACGCGCAGGCGGCTAAGGCCGGCGGTATCGGCCGCTTCGTCCACGCGGCCGAATTCTTCGGCTGGAAGTAGCGCGCGCGGCGCGTGGGCCGCCGCCCGTGACAATCCCCCGCCCGGATCGTGTGGCGGGCGCGGCCGAGTTCATGAAAAGGAACGCCGATGATTTCAATGGAACACCAATGACTTCAGATGAGCGCAAACAGCGCGCGATCAGATTCCTGGAGAATTTGAATACGGCCGATCCGGCGGTGTTCGAGGCGCTGACCACCGAGAACTTCCGCTTTGAGATCGTCTCGGCGCTGACCGAATTCCCGCCGATCGTGGGGCGCGCGAACTTCGCCGCCACCGAATGCGCGACGCTGCGCCGGCTCTTCCCCGACGGTCTCGCCCTGCGCCTGGAGACGGTCATCGCCGAAGGGTTCCACGTCGCCGCCACCGCCAGCGCCGATACGATCGCGATGAACGGGCGGCGCTATCGCCAGCGCTACAATTTCTTCCTGCGCTTCGAGGGCGACCTGATTGCCGAAGGGCGCGAATACAACGATACCAATCTGGTCCGCGAAGTCTTCCTGACCTGAGTTTCACTCGCCCGCACGCGCGCCGCGGGTGGAATTTGCGCAGGTTGCTTGGCGCGGTCCGGATCGCTGGATTGGCCGCGGCGGCCAGGCGCGATATTCGGCTCGCGGTATTTCCTATGAAGGCGCATAATCGACCGCACTACGGTGCGGCTAACTTATTGATGGAATAGGAGCGCGAAATGAAAATTGGACTACTGGCGTTTGCCTCGACCTTCACCGCCGACCCGGCCACGCTCGCGCGCAAATGCGAGGCGCTCGGATTCGAGTCGTTCTACCTGCCCGAGCATCCGATTCTGCCGGTGCAGCACAAGACCCGCTATCCGCTGTCGGCCGACGGCGAGATACCGAAGCCCTACGCGCACATGATCGATCCGTTCGTCGGGCTGGCGCTGGCCGCGGGGGCGACCAACCGGATCGGGCTCGGCACGGGGATCTGCCTGGTGCCGGAGCGCCATCCGCTGGTGCTGGCCAAGGAGGTCGCCACGCTGGATTACTACTCGGGCGGCCGCTTCATTTTCGGCATCGGCGCGGGCTGGCTCAAGGACGAAAGCGAGATCATGGGCGTCGAGTTCCGCAAGCGCTGGGCGATCACGCGCGAATATATCCGCGCGATGAAGGAGCTGTGGACCAAGGACGAGGCGTCGTTCGAGGGCGAGTTCCTCAAGTTTCCGGCCGTGCGCAGCAACCCCAAGCCGGCCCGCAAGCCGCATCCGCCGGTGCATATCGGCGCAGGCGGGATCGGCCCCGCGATGGAACGCGCGCTCAAGGATACGGTCGCGATCGGCGACGGATGGGCACCGCTCGGCCTCACGCCCGAAGCGCTGAGTGCGGAGCTGGCCAAGCTCAAGAAGATGTGCGCGGAAGCCGGACGCGATTACGCCGCGCTCGAGATCACGGTCTACGCGCCGCCGATCCAGGGCGACCCGAAACGCACGATCGCGAATTTCCGCGAGGTCGGCGCGCATCGGCTGATCATGGTTTCCGAGGCGTTGGCGCCGGACCAATACGAGCGCGAGCTGGAGACGATCGCCAAGGCGTGGATCGTCTGACGCGCGTGGCGCGAGCGCAATGAGCGACGCCGACGATCTTTCGGTCAAGCCGGCCCGCGCCCTCAAATGGCGCGGCGGCGTCGCGCATGACCAGGCCGATCGGCTGACGATCGAGGAGCCGCTCGAAATCCGTCTCGGCGGCCGGCGCTTTACCCTGACTATGCGCACGCCCGGCCACGACGAGGAGCTGGTGGCGGGCTTTCTGCTGGCGGAAGGGTTTGTGCAGACGCGCGCCGAGCTGGGCGAGGTGCGCCGGATGCGCGATCGCAAAGGCGCGCCCGACCCCAACGCGATCGACGTGATCCTGGCCGTGCCGGCGGCCGGCCTGCGCGAACGGCTCAAGCGCAATTTCACGGTCTCGTCGAGTTGCGGGGTGTGCGGCAAGACCAGTATCGAAGCGCTCGAACGGCGGCTTGCACCGATCGTCGACGGCGCCACGATTACCGCGCCCGCGATCCTGCGGATGCCTGCGCTGATGCGCGCGGCGCAGGCGGTCTTCAGCGCGACCGGCGGACTGCATGCGGCGGCGCTGTTCGCGATCGGCGACCCGGCGGCGCCGGCGCTCAGCGTGCTGCGCGAAGACGTCGGGCGGCATAACGCGGTCGACAAAGTGATCGGCCACGCGCTGCTCGGCGATCGGGTGCCGCTGAGCGGCTGCGCCATGATGGTTAGCGGGCGGCTCAGCTTCGAGATCGTGCAGAAAGCCGCAGCTGCGGGTATCCCGATTTTGTGTGCGGTTTCGGCGCCGTCGTCGCTGGCGGTCGAACTGGCGATCGAAGTCGGCATGACGCTGGCCGGCTTCGTGCGCGAGACGAGTTTCAACGTCTACAGCGGGGCCGAGCGGGTGATCGCGGCCGGGTAATCGCCGCTAAGGAACCTCTGCACAAGGCTCTGCTGTCACCCTGAGCACAGCGCATGGGTCCCGGATCCGGGATTCTTCGCTGCGCTCAGAGTTTGTGAATTTATTCGGTTTTCGATTGAAATCGGCGAAAATTGCCGTGCAAAAATGGACACAATTTTTTCGCGAATCTAAAAACTTCACAAACTCTCAGAATGACAACCTAACTTGTGCAGAGGTTCTTAGGAGATCGCGACGAGGTAAGTCGCGCGGCACCGCCGCGCCCTGACCCGATGCGCCGGGCGGCGCGATCTAGTATAAACGGATCATGCGTTCGTAAGACGAAATGGCGGAGCGCGGTTGGGCCGTCGCCGCGCGCCAACCGCCGCATCGCGGGAGGATCGTCGCCATGAAGAAAGCCACCGCCGCCAAGGCCGCAGCGTCCGCGCCACGCACCCTCGCGATCGATATCGGCGGCACGGGAATCAAGGCGCTGACGCTCGACCCGGCCGGCAAGCCGCTCAACGATCGCACGCGAATCCCGACGCCCAAACACGGCACGCCCAAGGCGGTGATCGGGGTGATCCGCAAGCTGGCCAAGGCGCAGGACGGCTTCGAGCGGGTCTCGGCGGGCTTTCCCGGTGTCGTCAAGGACGGCGTAATCTACACCGCCGCCAATCTCGGCAAAGGCTGGGAGGGGTTCGATCTCCGCCGCGCGCTCGAACGCAAGCTCAAGCGGCCCGCGCGGGTCGCCAACGACGCCGATATCCAGGGGCTCGGATGCGTCCGCGGCCACGGCATCGAACTGGTGATCACGCTCGGCACCGGATTTGGTTCCGTGCTGTTCGCCAACGGCACGCGGATTCATCTCGAGCTCGGCCATCATCCGTTTCACAACGGCAAGACCTATGAGGACGAGCTGGGCGAGAAGACGCTCAAGCGGCGCGGGCGCAAGCGCTGGAACAAGATGCTGGCGCAGGCGATCGACGACCTGCGGCGCACGTTCAATTACGACGCGCTCTATCTCGGCGGAGGCAACAGCCGGCTGGTCGATCGGAAGCTCGCCGCCGACGTAAGGATTGTCAGCAATGCCGAGGGTCTGCTCGGTGGAATCGCGCTCTGGCGCGAAGCGACCAAGCCGGCGGCGAAGGCTCCCGCGGCCAGGACCTCCGGCAAGGTCTCGAGTGCGCTCGCGTCCAAGTCCGGCGCCAAGCCCGCGCGCACGGCGCCGGTGAAGAACGCCAAGCCAGCGCCGATCAAGCCGCCCGGACCGCTGACCGCGAGCGCGAAAGCGTCGATCGCGAGAGCGCTGAATGCGAAGGACCCGATGGCGCTGGTTGCCGCGCCGGGCGCCGCGGCGCCGGCTTCACCCGGTGCGCCAAATTCCGATCGGACGATGCGCAAGCCGCCTGAAACGCGTTCGAGCGGCGGCGCGACGCCGACGGCGAGCTAGCGCGCAGCGCCCGCCTTCACGCGGGCGCCGCCGGGCGCCCCACGTTTGCTGGAGTCGAGAGCCGTATCGAGCGCGCCGCGCAGCGTCCCGTCCGCTGCGCGAATGTGCTTGGGCGCGGCGGCGCAATCGTCTAGATTGCGCATCAGTGGCCCCCCGCATTCATCAGTTCAACGCGATCGCGTTCGAGGAAAATCTCAACTTGAAGCAGCTCGTGCCGATCTTTCCGGGCGCGCGCTCGACGATTCGCGAGCTACGCCTGACGATCCCGCCGGGCGGCGGCATGTACGTCTATCCGTTCGGCGCGGTCGTCACCCATGACGTGGGGACCGAGCGGCGCGACGCCGAACTCGCCGCGCTGCGCCGTGCGCTGCCCAAGCTGACGGCCAAGGTGGTGCGCGAGGATTACACGGTCGCCGAGGATCCGGAGTACCGCACCGGAATCGTCGACGGCGTGCTGCGCGTCGATCGCTTCACGCCCGGCCGTGCGGGGATCGTCGCGCTGACCGTCGGGCAGAGCGCCGCGACCGAATACTACGAGCAGCTGGTCGAGGATCTGTTTGCGCGCACGGCGCGGCTGGTTGAGGTGATGGAGCGGCGCGGCACGGTGCCGTTTCGCACACGCCCGCTGCATCGCTTTATCGGCGAGGCGATCACGACGCGGACCGAAGTGCTCTCGGTGCTCCATCTGCTCGACAAGCCGGACGAGGCGTGGGACGACCCGGCGATGGATTTGATCTACGACGATCTGCGGGCGGAGTTCGACTTGCGCGATCGCTACACCGCGCTCGAAATGAAGCTGCGCTCGATCCAGGAGACCCTCGAACTGCTGGTCGACGTCGCGCGCGATCGGCGGCTTTTGGTGCTCGAGGTCGCGGTGGTTTTTCTGATCCTGCTCGAACTGGTGTTCACCGTAATTCCGATGCTGCGCTAGCCGGGAATCCCGGCTGCGGGACCCGTTCACTTCGTTCAGGGTGACAAACACAACCGTAGGCGAGAGAAGTCCGCATCGGGCGAAGCGGGCATGGGGTGCGGGCGAGTCTGCGAAGCCGCGGTTATAATTAGTCATGGGGTGCGGGCGAGACACTAAAAGCGCGACTTCGCGGACTCGTCCGCATCCCAGTCAAAGCCGCGGTTATAATTAGTCATGGGATGCGGGCGAGAGAAGTTCGCATCGGGCGAAGCGGGCATGGGGTGCGGGCGAGTCTGCGAAGCCGCGGTTTTAATTAGATGACTTGGCCGCGGGCGCAGGCTAGGCTTGGGCCTTATGCGGCTGGCCGCAATTGACGTCGGCTCAAATTCCGTCCACATGCTCATCGCCGACGTGAGCCGCGACGGCCATATCGAAGTCGTCGACCGGGTCAAGGAGATGGTGCGGCTGGGCCGCAAATCCTTCACCACCGGCCGGCTCACCGAAGAGTCGATGGATCTCGCGGTGCGCGCGCTGATGAACTTCCGCCATCTGCTGCAGGTGCGCCGGGTCCATCGGATGCGCGCGGTGGCGACCAGCGCGGTGCGCGAGGCGAGCAATCGCACGGCCTTCATCCGGCGTATCCGCAAGGAGACCGGCCTCGCCGTCGAGGTCATTTCGGGCAACGAGGAGGCGCGGCTGATTTTCCAGGCGGCGCGCCACGCGCTGGGCCTCGAGGGCGGTCCGCATCTGCTGGTCGATGTCGGCGGCGGCAGTGTGGAACTGGTGCTGGTGAAGGACGGGCGGCGCCTGTGGATGCATTCGGTGAAGCTCGGCGCGGCGCGGCTGGCGGAGCGCTACCTCACTGACGATCCGCCGACCGCGGCGCAGCGCAAACGGCTCACCCGGCATCTCGAAAATGAAATCGGCGATCTGATGCGCCAGGCGCGCGACGCCAAAGCGGTGCGCGCGATCGGCACCTCGGGGACGATCAACACGCTGGTCGCGATGGCGCGGGCGGCGCGCGGCGAAGAGCTTGGCCGGCTGCACGGCGCGAGCGCCTCGGCCGCCGAAGTGACCCATCTCGCACGCCAACTGTGCGCGGCGAATGCGGCGCTGCGCGCGGAGCTGCCCGGGATGGACGCGAAGCGATCCGACCTGATGCCGGCGGCGGCGATGCTCGCCGATTTCGTGCTGCGCAAAGCGGGCGTCGGCGATCTGACCGCATGCACCTGGGCGCTGCGCGAGGGATTGCTGCTCGGCCTGGTGCGCAATACCAGCGGGCGCACTTCGACTGACGCGCGCCGGCGATCGGTGACGATGCTGGCGCGGCGCTTTTGCGGCGCCAACCGCCATGGGCAGCAGGTCGCGCGGCTGAGCCTCAAGCTGTTCGACGAGACCGCGCTGGTGCTGGGCTTGCCGGCGGAGTCGCGCGAGCTGCTCGAGTACGCGGCGTTGCTCCACGACGTTGGCCACGCGATCGATCACGATCGCCACAACCGCCATTCCTACTACCTGATCAAGAATACCGAGCTGCTCGGCTTCGATCCGGTCGAGATCGAAGTGATCGCGCAGGCTGCCCGCGGCCATCGCAAGCAGGCGCCGAGCCTCGATTCGCCCGAACTGCGCACGCTGACGGCCGGCCGGCGCCGCGTGGTGCGCGGGCTTGCCGCGATCCTGCGCGTGGCCGACGCGCTCGATCGGAGCCATTTCGGCGTGGTGCGCAAAATCGATATTCGTTACGCGCCGGGCCGGCTGGTGATCGAGCTCGGCGCGCAGCGCGATCGGGCCGACCTTGAGCTATGGACCGGCGAGCGGCGCGTCGACTTGCTCTCGAAGCTGCTCGATCGGCGCGTGGTGCTGCGCCAATAGCGCCGATGCTCCTGCGCAATCCCCGATCGCATGCGCATCCGCTTTGCATCGCGCGCGCGATTCTCTACGATTCGAATTATGAGCAGGCACGGCCACGCGATCGACCCGGGCGCGCCCGACCCGCGCGATTCGCTCGGCGTGCCGCCCGTCGCTGCCGAGCATGCGCGGACCGTGCAGTGCGCACTCAGCGCCACCGATACCTGCGCCGCGGCTGCATGCGCAGTGCTGCGCGCGGGGGTCGAAGCGATGCGGCTGCATCAGGCGGCCGCGATCGCCGGCGAGGTCGAACCGCTCCATCAGATGCGCGTGGCGACGCGCCGCCTGCGCGCGGCGGTCGCGCTGTTTGCCGGCGCGATTCACGGATCGCGCGCGCGGGTCTACCGGAGCGACCTGCCGTGGCTCGGGCGGGCGGCGGGCGCGGTGCGCGAATGCGACGTGATCGCGGCGATGCTCGATCGGCGTGGGGCGCGCCTCTCGCCTGACCTGGCGGCGGCGATGCCGGCGCTAATGGGAGCGATCGCCGAACGCCGCGCGCTCGAGCACGGCCGCTTCGTGGCGATTCTCGCCGCCCGGCGCTATCGGCTCGCCTGTGCGCGGCTGAGCGAGCCGTTGGTCCGTCGCGTCGACCAGCGCGCGACGGTCGGTCTTGCGGCGCCCGCGATGATCGCGCCAATCGCGCGCGCGGTGTCGCGCTGCGGCCGGCGTCTGGAGCGCGACGCGTCGCCGCTGCTGTTCCATCGGCTGCGCGTGCGCCTCAAGCGCCTGCGCTATGGCCTCGAGATCCTCCCGGCGTCGGGCGGCAAGCGCGTGCGCAAGGCAGCCGCGCGCCTGGCCGCGATGCAGGAGTTGCTCGGGCAACATCAGGACTTGGTTGCGGCGATCGGATGGCTGCACGAATACGCCACGGCCGACAACGCGCCGCCGGCAGCGATTCTGACCGCCGGCGCGTTGCTGCAATCGTTCGGTGAGCGCCGCGAAAAGCTTGCCGCGCGAAGCTGCAAGCGTTGGCGGCGCGTGGTCCGCAGCCGGGTGCTCGACGAGGCGCTCGAGGAGATCGCGCGTGAGGCGCGGCGGATGCGTGCGGTCGATCGTCAAGCGCATCGCCAACGCGAAATCGATCGACCCGGCGCCGTGCCGCACGGCGCACTCGACGGGATATCGGCAATGCCTGGCGCGACCTCGGCCCTGGGCGGTTCGTTCGATGCGGCCTTACCCACGAGCGACGCGGTGGCGAGTGCCGCCGTCGAGAGTATGGCCGAAGTGACCGTTCCCGCCGCGCATCCGGCGCCCGCCGATTCGGCCGGCGGCGCGGATGCGTTGCCAATTGAGGTGAAGGTGCCGGTGACTCTCGAATGATGCTCTATGTCATGCGCCACGGGCTGGCCGAAGACGCCGGCGCCGGCGTCGACGACGCCGCGCGCCATCTGACCGAAAAGGGCCGCGAGCGCACGCGCGCGGCGGCGGCCGGGATGCGCGCGATGGGGATTGTTCCCGACGTCATCTTGACCAGCCCGCTGGCCCGCGCGCTCGAGACCGCCGAACTGGTCGCCGCTGCCTACGACGGACGCCAGGCGGCGCAGGTCCGCCCGGCGCTCGGGATCGGTCCGTCGGTGGCCGACGCGCTCGCCGCGATCGTGCCGTTCGCGCGCCACGACAATGTGCTGATCGTCGGCCACGAGCCGCAACTGTCCGCGCTGATCGCGACGCTCGTGACCGGTGCCGCTGATCGGATCCATCTGCGGATGCGCAAGGGTGCCTGCGTGGCGCTCGAATTGCCGATTGGGCGGCTCGAACGGGGCGGTGCGGAACTCCATTGGATGATGACCCAGCGCCAGTTGCGCAAGCTCAAAGGCTGACCGCGGCGTCCGCCAGCCCCTTGAGCCGGGTCGCCCGGCGGCGCTACTCTGGGGAGTGTCTACGCAAGTCAGTCTGTCATTCTGAGCCTTGGCGAGGAATCCAACGACCCGCTTTGCAATATTCGAATCGGGCGAAGCGGGCATGGGGTGCGGGCGAGTCTGCGAAGCCGCGGTTATAAAGGATGTTTCCACGCCAACGCGCGCTCGCACGCATCGCCAACGAAAAGGTGCTCTACGAGCGTCAGGCGGGCGGCGATATCCGGATCTGCGTCGCCTACGCGAACGTCTACCGCCTCGCGATGGCCAATCTCGGCTTCCAGGCGGTTTACCATATTTTCGAGTCCGACCCGCGGGTGGCCGCCGACCGCGCCTTTCTGCCCGACGCCGACGAGCGCGCCGCGATCCGCACGCGCCGTAATCCGCTGGTCTCGTTCGAGCGCGGCGACGCGCTGACCGACTTCGAAATCATCGCGTTTTCGATCTCGTTCGAGACCGACTACCTCAACCTGCTGAGCTTCCTGCGGATGGCCGGGATTCCGCTGACCCGCGCCGCGCGCGCCGGCCGCAACTATCCGCTGATCATCGCGGGCGGCTCGGCGGTGTTTCTCAATCCCGAACCGATCGCGGACTACGTCGATCTTTTTCTGATTGGCGAGGGCGAAGAGATGGTGCCCGAATTCCTTGCCGCCTATCAGGAGGCGCGGGCCGGCGCCGGACGCGCGGCGGTGCCGATCGAGGCGCTCGCCCAGGTCGAAGGCGCCTATATCCCCGATCACTTCATGCCTGAACTCGACGAGTGCGGGCGCATCGCACGCGTGGTCTATCGCGGGGCGGGCAAACCGCGCGTCAATCGCCGCCTGATCAACGATCTCAATCGCTTCACCACCGCGTCGCTGATTCTCACCAGGGAGTCCGTCTTCGGCGATATGTACCTGGTCGAGGCGAGCCGCGGATGCCAATGGGGATGCCGGTTTTGTGCGGCGGGCTTCATGTACCGGCCAATTCGCTACCGCAGTCCCGACACGCTGATCGAGCAGGCCACGCGCGGCCTGGCCGAGCGCGACGTGATCGGCCTGGTCGGCGCCGAGATGGCCAGCGTGCCCGGCGTCGCCGGTATCGCGAGCGCGGTGGCCGACGCCGGCGGGCGGCTCTCGCCGTCGTCGCTCAAGGCCGATTGCATCTCGCCGGCGCTGGCCACCGCGCTCGCCCGCAACGGTAATCGCAGCGTGACCGTCGCGCCCGAGGCGGGCAGCGAGCGGATGCGCAAGGTTATCAACAAGAACCTGAGCGAGCGCGAGATCCTCGACGCGGCCGCGCTGCTGGTCGGCGGCGGGGTCGAGAACCTCAAGCTCTATTTCATGATCGGACTGCCCGAGGAGCGCGACGACGACGTGCTCGAAATCGCGCGCCTGACCGGTACGATCCTTGAGCGCGCCCGCGCGCAAAAAAAGCGCGTCGGCCACGTCACGGTCTCGCTCAATCCGTTCGTGCCCAAGCCGTGGACGCCCTTTCAGTGGGATCCGATGGCCGAGACGGCGAGCCTCAAACGCAAGATCGCGATGCTGCGTGCGGCACTCGGCCGGATCGGTGGCGCGGCCATCGAACTCGACGCCGAATCCCCGCGCGAAGCCTATTTCCAGACCATGGTCTCGCGCGGCGACCGCCGCGTCGGGCGCATCCTGGAGCGCCTGAGCGAGCGCGAATGCGACGAGCCGGGCGCGATCTGGCACGAGTTGCGTGCGATTCGGCGTGAGGCGGCCGACGGCGCGACCGATCTGCCCGACCCCGATTTCTACGTGACGCGCAGCTATACCCATGACGAGGTGCTGCCGTGGGATTTCATCGATCATCATATCGAGAAATGGTTTCTCCATTCCGAGCGCAAGAAGGCCCATTACGAGCATCAGACCAAGCCGTGCGACGTGACCCGCTGCACGGTATGCGGCGCATGCTGAGCGCTGCGGCGGAGGTGGACGTGGCCGCGGCAAGCGAATTTATCGCGCCGGCAAGCGGTTGGATCGCGCGGACGGGCAGGGCGATCGCGGTGGGCCTTGGCGCCGGTGCGATCACATTCGCGATGCTCGTCGGCGGTGCGCCGATCGCATACGCGCAGACCGGCGCCGAATATCCGTCAACGGTCCCGAACGGCGGCGTGCCGAGTGGTGGCTACGAACCGTCGATGCCCGGCGGCGGATCGATCGCGGCGCCCCCGCCGGCCGGCGGCGGCTCGAGTGCCACCGTGCTGGTGCCCGCGGGGCCGTCCGGAGAAGAGGAAGCGCCGCCCGCGGCGTCCGCCGAAGCGCGGCCAGGCCCGTCGGCGCATCATCGCACGACGACCCGTCATCATCGCGCAGCGGGGCCCGACGAGTACGCGCTGCTCGAGCCGGCCGAGGGTCATCTCAAGCTGGTCAGCGATTCATGGGCCTTCGAGCGCCCGTCGAAATCGAGCAAGCACGTCGAGCGGATGCAGGCCGGTAAATTCGTCAATGTCATCGGCACGTCGCCCAGCTACGTGCAGGTCAAGCTCAAGAGCAGCGAAATAGCCTATGTTCCGCTGACCGCGGTGCAACTGGTTACACCTTCCGACAAACTCTTTCAGCTCACCGCCGACGCTCCCGTGCTGCGCGCGCCGAATCATTCGGCCCGGAAACTCGCCGAAGTGCATAAGGGCCGTTCGGTTCACGTCGTCGGCCTGGCGCTCAACTACATGAAGATCCGCATGAAGGACGGCACCGAGGGCTTTATCCCAGTTGGTGCGCTGGAATAGCCGCCGCGCCTGGAGGGTACGGACCGGGCGGCGACTTTGTTTCAGTCGTGCCACAAGTCGGTCGCTATGACACTGTTCTGCAACTATTTTAGTGTATTAGCCAATAACGGGTAATTCATGCACTCCATAGTAAATTAAATCATGTAGAATGCATCCGTGGATGACACGTGCCTCGATCTTAGTGTTATCGACAGGAGGCATTCGATGAATTGGCCAAGGGCGATTTACGAGGGGCCGTTCGGTCATACCGACGACGGTCGACTGTTATTTTTTGCCGTGCCCAGGGCGCGCACTGCCTTCGTCGTACCCGACGCGGAACGCGCTGCGGCTTTGCGCTTGACGAGCAGGTATTGGGGCGCCTTCGAGGTGGTCGCGGCGGTCATGGTCGCGCCGCTCGCGATGCGTTATGGTGCGCCCGGACTGCTGATTGCCTGCGTGATCTTCGCCCTCAGCTCGGCCGCCGCCTATCAGTACGCGGTGCGTCAATGGATTATCGGGCTGGACCGGATCGTCGTCTCGAGCGGCGTGCACCTGATGCCGTTGGGCGGGGCGCTGGCCGGTCTGCGGACGATCGCGGCGGAGACCCACGCGGGAATTCTCTGGTTCTACCAGACGGCGGCGGCGGTGCCGTTCGCGGCGTCGATCCTGATGGTCAGCAACGCGCGTTCGGCGCGGCATCTGATCGGGGGCTTGCTCGCGATGGCCTTTTTTGGGGCCGGCGGCCTGGCGGCTTCCTATATGCTCGCGCTCAAGTACAGCGCGTCCGCCAAGCACCGGTCCGCAGAGGTCGAGACGCATCGCGCGGCGGACTAGCCGCGGCGCTCGCCGGCCGGCGGCACCGCTTGCGGCGGGCCGATCGCGAGCAGCGCGCGCACCTTGGCCGGCAGGTCGGGTGCGCGCACGACGTCGGTGATAATCGCGGCGGCATCGGCCCCGGCCGCGAGTACGGCGGGCATCGTGGCCTCGGTGATACCGCCGATCGCGACGATTGGCATCGCGACCGCCGCCCGCACTTCGGCCAGGCGCTCGAGACCCTGCGCGTTGCTCACGTTTTTCAGTCCACCCGAATAGATCGCGCCGAAGCCGATATAGTCGGCGCCGGCCGCCTCGGCGGCGCGCGCCTGATCCACACTATGGGTCGAGACGCCGACGATCAGGTCGGGCCCGACGATCGTGCGCACCGTCGCCGCCGGCAGATCGTCCTGGCCGACGTGCACGCCGTGGGCTCCGGCGAGCTTCGCGATATCGGCGCGATCGTTGACGATCAGGATTGCGTGATGCGCGCGGCAGAGTGCGGCGATCGCCCGCGCGGTCTCGAGCAATTCGCGGCTGCCGCATTGCTTGAGCCGCAACTGCATAATGCGCGCGCCCGCCGCGAGTAGCGCTTGCGCCAGATCGATCGGATGATGGCCGCCCGCCGGATCGACCATCGCGTAGAAGTGCGACGGCAATTTCAACATGGACTTACGTCGGCGGCGCGCGATGCGGCACGATGCGATGTTCGGTGAGCTTCTTGCGCAGCGTATTGCGGTTGAGGCCGAGGATCCGCGCGGCGTGGACCTGGTTGCCGGCGGCCCGCTCCAGCGCCAGCTCGATGAGCGGCTTTTCGAGTTCCGCGACCAGCTTCTGATAGAGGTCATGCGGCTCGCCGCCGTCGGCCTCGATCAGGTCGGCGATGCGCTGCGTGATCAGTTCGGCGAGCGTCGCACCGGCGCCGGGAAGGGGCGTCGCGGCGCGCGAACCGCCGCGCCCGAGCTCGATATCGTCGGCCCGAATCGTGGTGGCGGGGGCCAGCAGCGCCGCGCGCAGGACCGTGTTCTCGAGCTCGCGGACATTACCCGGCCATTCGTACGATCCGAGCTTGGTGCGCGCCTCCGGACTGATGTAGCGCGACTTGGCGCCCATCTCGCGCACCGCTTTGCCGACGAAGTAGTCGGTCAGGTTGGTGATATCTTCGCGCCGTTCGCGCAGCGGCGGCAGGTCGATCGGAATGACCCGCAGGCGGAAGTAGAGATCCTCGCGAAATTTCTTCGCGGCCACCGCGGTCTCCAGGTCCTGGTTGGTCGCCGCGATGATCCGGGCCTGCATCCGCAGCGTCTCGAAGCCGCCCACGCGCGAGAACTCGCGCTCTTGTAGCACGCGCAGCAGCTTGGGCTGCAGCTCGATCGGCAGGTCGCCGATTTCGTCGAGGAAGACCGTGCCGCCGACCGCCTGCTCGAACTTGCCGGCGCGCCGCTCGGTGGCGCCGGTAAAGGCCCCGCGCTCATGGCCGAACAGCTCGCTCTCGAGCAGTCCGTGCGGAATCGCCGAACAGTTGACCGCGACGAATGGCCCGCGCCAGCGCGGCGATTTGAAATGGATCGCGCGCGCGACCAGCTCCTTGCCGGTGCCGCTCTCGCCGCGCAGCAGCACCGTCGCGTCGTTGTTCACGACCCGGCCGATCAGCTTGTAGACCTCCTGCATCGCGGCACTTGCGCCGATAATCTCGCCGCCGACCAACTGGCGGTTGACCTCATCTTTGAGCCGCGTCAGGTCGGCCGCCTGCGCCGCGATCTCGACCGCGTTGGCGACCGCCGCCACCACCAGGTCGAGGTTCTCGAACGGTTTGGTCAGGTAGTCGTGCGCCTCGCGCTTCATCGCCTCGACCGCATTGTCCATCGTGCTGGCGGCGGTGATGATCACGATGAGCGTGCGCACGCCCTGGGTGCGGGCCTCGGTGAGCACTTCGAGGCCGCCCGCGCCGGGCATCATGATGTCGATGAGGGCGACGTCGTGGCGATTGCTGAGCAGACCCTCGAGGGCGCCCTGGCTGTCGGCCGCCTCGGCGACGCGATAGCCGGCGCTCTCGAGGCGATGGCGCAAGACCAGCCGGATCGCCGGGTCGTCGTCCGCAACCAGCACCGAGGGACGGTTCGCGGCACCGTTAGTTTCGAGTATTTTTTGTTCTTCGGGAGACATCTGGTTCAGCTATCGACCCGCTTCTATCGTATTGCGACGCGCAGGGGCCAAGCCAGCCCTTCGCGCCCGATGGCGTCAACTTGCACAAATCGGAGACGCTGCGCGGCCGAGGCGTCTGTGCCGCGCCACTTGGCCCCGCCGCGCGCGGCCGCGCCGCCGTCATTCGGGGCCCACCGGCAACATCACGCAAAAGGTCATCCCGCGCGGCAGTGGCTGATGGTCGAGCGGAGCGGCGGCCGCGCCGTCGGCGCGCTGATGGCCCGGCACGGCATGGACCGTGCGTTGCCCGTCGTGGCCCGACGCGACGCTCAACCGGTTACCGCGCGGCGGCATCCCGCCGCGTTCGGCCCACAGCTTGCCGCCGTGCAACGCGATAATCCGCTGGCTCAGGACCAGGCCGAGGCCGGTGCCCGAGGGCTTGGTGGTGAAAAACGGTGTAAAGAGCTGGCGCAGCTCGGCGGCCGACATCCCTTTGCCCGAATCGCTCACCTCGACCCGCAAAAACTGGCGGCGCTTGCCATTGGAGCTCAGGCGGAACTGGGTCTCCATCGTGGTATGCAGACGGATTACGCCGTGCCATTCGGACCCGGCGGTGCCGTCGGCCGAGGTGCTCGAGCCGGCCGGCGCGATTTGCGCGCGGGTGCCGCTCGCCGCCATCGCGGGACCGCCCCCGCGCGTCGCCTCGACCGCCTCCCAGGCATTGCGGATCAGGTTGAGGAAGACGCGCTCGAGCGCCGCCGCGTCGCCGCTGACCTCGGGCAGGCTCGGGTCGAAGTCCTGTTCGATAGGGAAGGCCTTGTCGGTATCGGGAAACAGACCGGCCATGCGCAACGCCTGATGCAGCACCTGGTGGATATTGACCGCTTCGCGCTTGAGCCGTTGCGGGCTATTGACCGCGAGCACCTGCTCGACCAGCGCCGTGATCCGGTTGACGCCGTCGAGGATCAATCCACAGTATTGCTGCGCCCGGGCGTCGGCCGGGAACATCGTGCCGAGCAGCTCGGCCGCGCCTTTGATTCCAGTGAGCGGATTTTTGACCTCGTGGGCGAGTCCGGCGGGCGAGAGCCGGAAGATATTCTCGCCGGCCTCGATAACCTGCTCGGCGCTCTTCTGATGGGACAGGTCGTGGAACAGGACGATGGCGCCTTGTGCATGTCCGTCGGGTTTAATCAGTGGTGAAACCTCGGCATGAATCACGATCGTGCGGCGGTCCAGGGTGAGCGTCGCTTCGGGGTTATCGAAACTTTGCCCATTTCGTAGGCAGACATCGACCATTTGTTTGAGCCATTCATTGCGGCGCAGCAGTTTGCCGAGCATCGGACGGCTGACGTAAGAGGCCTCGATCATCGCCTCGGCCGCGGCGTTAATCGCGATCGGTTCGTAGGTGGGTGACACCACGATGACGGCATCGCTCAGGCTGTCGGCTATTTCCTGCCAGAGTTCCATGCTGCAAAGGCGGCTCGTCGCTAGTCTCGCGAGCGAAGTTAGCATAAAGCCCGTGCCCAACTAAGACACATGGTTATTAGGTCGCGTTGAAACGCAGGATCATTGGCATGTTAAAAGGCCACCAGATCGGCTCGGTTCTGCCTGTGGATAATCTTGCGACCTGTGGATTACTTCTACTGGATATTAGTTTTTTTTATTATTTGGGGGTTGATCCTCCTATGGCGGGCCGATAGGGTAGGCGCAATTCAACGATGTTCGTTATGTGGAGAAAGGGAACCAACTCAATCATTGCCGCGCTGCTCGCGCTCGTGATGTGCGGTTGTGCCCAATCCGCCGATACCCAGAACGACCCGGCTAGCCTGATTTCGGTAAGTGGTGACGCCCAGGCCGCCCGCCTTCTGACTTCGGCCGAGAGTCCGGCGGTGGCCAAACCGATCTTTGCTTCCGCACCGACCGACGGCGAGCCGTTCGTGCGCAGCCAGCCGCGCGGCGTAGCCCCGTTCCCGGTCGTGCTTAACCGCACCGTTCAGAAGTACGTCAACAACTACGTCGCCCAGCCGCAAGGGTTACGCGAGTCGTTTCGCCGCAGCAGCCCCTACATGGCGGAAATGGTTAAGGTCCTCGAAGACCAGGGATTGCCGCCGGATCTGGTCTACCTGGCTTTTGCCGAAAGCGGTTTCTCGGCTGACGGCGACGGACCGTGGCAGCTCAGCCGGGCGACCGCCCGCCGCTTTGGGCTTGAAATCGATGGTTGGGTTGACGAGCGCCGCGACCCGATCAGATCAACCCGCGCGGCGGCCGAGTACCTTGCGACGCTGCACGATCGGTCCGACAACGACTGGCGGACCGCGCTGGTCGCCTGGAACAACGGTGACGCCTGCATCGACCATTACGTCCGTCTGCGCAGCGCCAGCTACGAAAAGCTGATGTCTCGGCTGCCCCATCGCACGCGCGCCCTGATGAACCGCTTCATGGCGGTGGCAATCATGGCGCACCATGCCAGCGACTATGGCCTCGACGACGTAAGCGCGCAGCAAACGCCGCATTACCGGCTGATTACGGTCAATGGCGGCGTGCCGCTGGCGCGGATCGCGGCGGCCAGCCATATCAGCGTCGCTTCGATCAAGCAGGCTAATCCGGCGCTGCTCCGCGATCGCATCCCGCCTGGCGTGCAGACCTATCAAATCCGCCTGCCCGACGACGAGCTCCAGGCCGAACTGTCGGAGTTCTAGCCCCGATGCGGCGTTAGTGCGCCGCGTCTCAAGTTCAGACTGTCAAAGCAAGCCATACGCTCCTGCCGCCGACGCGCTGTGGATCGCGCAAGCCTGCGCGGTCGTCCCCGGATTCCAAATCTTGCGTCCGCCGCGTATTCTGGGCGCTGTGATGTGAATTCCGGGCGAAGCGATGCAAACTCTTGCTGTGATGCAATCTCTGGCAACGATAAATGACGGCGTGAGCGATGCTTAGCGCCGACCAGGCCCTGCGGACGGTGCTCGATAACGTGACCGTGCTTGGCGTCGAGCGCGTCTCGATTGTCGCGGCGCTCGGCCGCGTGCTGGCCGAAGAGATCCGCGCGCCGCGCGATATTCCCGGTTTCGATAACTCGGCGATGGACGGCTACGCGGTGCGCGCGGCGGATATCGCCGCCGCCAGCGAGTCCAATCCGGTACGCTTGACCGTGGTCGAGACCGTCGCGGCGGGTGCGATGCCGTCGCGGCGGGTCGAAACGGGGCAGGCCGCTCGCACCATGACCGGCGCGCCGATCGCCGAGGGTGCCGACGCGATCGTTCAGGTCGAGCGCACCCGCGGCACCGAGTATTCGGTGGAAGTCCTGGCGCCCGCAACGGCGGGGGCTTTTATCCGGCCGCGTGGCGAGGACCTGCGCCAGGGCGAACTCGTGATGAGCCCCGGCAAGCCGCTGACGCCGAGCGACCTCGGGATGCTGGCCTCGCTCAATCGTGCGATGATTGACGTCTGGCGCCGCCCGCGCGTCGCGATCGTGGCGACCGGCGACGAGCTGGTCGACGTCGACCAGGTGCCGTCGGGCGCGCAGATCGTCAACTCGAGCGCCTACGCACTGGCCGGCGCAATCCGCGCGGCCGGCGGCGAGCCGGTCATGCTCAAGGTCGCTCGCGATACCCCTGAAGAGGTCCGCGCGCGGCTGGCCGAGGCGCTGGCGTTCGACATGGTGCTTTCGACCGGCGGGGTCTCGGTGGGGCAGTTCGATCACGTCAAGGTGGTGCTCGACGAGCTGGGCCTGCGCCAGTTGTTCCATGGCGTCGCGCAGAAGCCGGGCCGGCCGCTCAAGTTCGGCACCATCGGCGGGCGCCCGATCTTCGGCCTGCCGGGCAATCCGGTCTCCACGATGGTCTGCTTCTATCTGTACGTGCGGCCCGCGCTGCTCGCGCTCGGCGGATCGCGCGAGCTGGGATTGCCGCGGATGGAGGTGCGATGCGCGGCCGAGATCAAGATCGCTAACGGCCTGACGGAATTTGTGCGCGTGCGCCTCGAGCGCCGCGACGGCGCGGTCTACGCCGTGCCGACCGGCAACCAGAGCTCAGGCGTGCTCAGTTCGCTCTCGCGGGCCGACGCGCTGCTGATCGGTCCGGCGGAAAAGTCGGTGCTGCGCGCCGGCGATCAGGCGACCGTGCTGCTGCTGGCGCCGGGTGCGGGCGTCGATTGTGTGGCGTATTTTGAGGAACGGCGCTTGCGCCAGTAGTACTGGATCAGCAGCGTCAAGCCGGCGCCGACGATCGCCGACCAGATTACGATGGACGAGACCTTGAGTATCGGCTGCACCAGCCAGGGCACCACGTGAATCGTAACCGTCTGGGCAAGATTGCCGCCGATGATGTACGACAGCCACAGGACGATGATGGCGGCTCCCCAGAACTTCGGTTGCTTCCAGAACTCAGGCATCGCTGATCCTCCAATCGGATAACGCTAAAAGCTTGGATGCTCGCCCAGCCAATGTCAACGTGGTCCGCTTGACGCGCCGCATTTGCGCCGCGCCGGACCGGCCGCTCGCCAGGCGACCGCAATGAAATTCCGCGTCGGACAGGGCTTCGATTTTCATCCGCTGGAAGCCGGCCGCAAGCTCGTCCTGGGCGGCGTCGCGATCGACCATAGCGCCGGCCTGCGCGGCCATTCCGACGCCGACGTAGCAGCCCATGCGCTGGCCAACGCGATTTTGGGCGCGATCGGCGAGGGTGACCTGGGCCTCCATTTCTCCGACCGCGACGAACGCTACCGCGGCGCCGACAGTATCGTGCTGCTGGTCACCGTATGGGAGCGGGCGCGCGATCTGGGCTGGCGGATGGGCAATGCGGACTTGACGATCTTTGCGCAGCAGCCCAAACTCGCGCCGCATCTGCCCGCGATGCGCCATCGGATTGCGGAGGCGCTCGGTGTCGAGGCCGCGCGGCTCAATCTCAAAGCCACAAATCCCGAAGGGCTCGGCGCGCTCGGCCGCGGCGAAGGGATGGCCGCGGCGGCGATCGTGATGCTCGAGGCGGATTAGCCGCGCGCCCGTGGCCGCATTGCGCGACACCGCAGGCGCGCGGCGATCGTGATTCTCTAGCGGGCGACCCAGCCGCCGTCGATCACCAGCGGATGGCCGGTGACGAACGACGCTGCGTCGGACATCAGCCAGACCACGCCTTCGGCGATCTCCTCGGGCTGGCCCAGCCGGCCAATCGGCTCGCCCAGCACCATGTCCTGCTCGTTCATGGTGCCGCTGTCCATCAGTCGCGCGACCATCGGGGTCTGGATCACGCCGGGGCATACGCAATTCACCCGGATCTTCTTCTGCGCAAATTCGAGCGCGGCGGTCTTGGTCAGGCCGATCACGCCGTGCTTGGAGGCCGTGTAGGCGCCCAGCCCCTGGAAGCCGACCAGCCCCGCGACCGACGCGGTGTTGACGATCGCGCCGCCGCCCTGCTTGAGCATCTGCGGGATTTCGTGCTTCATGCAGAGCCACACCGCCTTGAGGTTGATCGCGATGATCCGATCGAAGTTCTCCTCGGAGTCGCTAACCGCGTCAGCCATGCGGCCCTCGATGCCGGCGTTGTTGTGCGCGCAATCGATCCGTCCGAAGGTTGCGACGGTCTTTTCGATCATCGCCACGACCTGCTTGCCGATGGCGACGTCGGTATGGACGAAGGCGGCCTCGCCACCCTTTTCCTTGATCATCTTGACGGTCGCTTCGCCACCCTCGGGCACGTAATCGGCGATCATCACTTTGGCGCCTTCACGGGCAAGCACGAGCGCGGTGGCGCGTCCGATACCCGATCCGCCACCGGTCACGAGCGCGACTTTTCCCTGGACCTTTCCGGCCATGATTCAAACCCCCTGCGGGAGATAAATGTCCCCACGCCCTTATCAACCGGACGCCGCCCGAATTGCAAACGAACTCCCCGCCGTGCCGCGCCAAGCAAGGCACTTCGCTGGCTATTCGTCATCGTCGTCTTGGGCCCCGATATCTATTGCCTCGTCCGCAGGTATGAGTGGGACCGTCTTTCCCGAGAGGTAGTCGTCGAGTCGCTTGCTCAACGTCTCCGATGTCGTTTCCCCCTCCGCGAGCTTCACCGCAAAAGCCCGGCCCGGGTGTAAAACATCCCAAGACGAGCGGTATTGCGTTTTCCGACGCCTGCCAGGATCTTTGTTTCCAAACCCGTCGATGACGACGTTCCAAACCGGGTGGAATTGCTCAATTAACATGTTCTCGCCCAACGGAATCCAGATGTCGTCCACCACGAGGGAGCGAAAATAGAAGTCGTCGATGTTGAGGTTTAAGGCCTCATTTATCGAAGTCGCATGCTGGCGAAGTCGATCACGGAGTGCTCGACCCTTGGAGGAATCATACGTCAGGCCGCCCTTGCGAGCTCCCTTCGGTACCGCCTTGCCAACATAGATGGGTTGGCCGAACTCATTGGCGCGATTGCTGTCTGCGATCCGAGCATAAGCCGCAAAGCTTCCAATGTAGTAGACAGCATAGACTCCCGCTCCGACGAGATCTTCTGTTTTCGAAAGTGGCTCGATCCCTTTAAGCAGCAGCGCTTTGGTTATGCTCTCACCAAGGTGCAGCTTGTCGAGTGGATTGTATGATTCACCGAGAGGGCGATTGAGCGCTTTCCGTTTGCCTTTAGGCACCGGCGCTCCCCAACTGCCTGCGAATGCTTCGGGCTACGATTTCGGCAAGGGTTACGGGCACCGCGTTTCCGAGCTGGCGCATGGCTTCTGTCCACGATCCGTGAAATTTGAAATCGTCAGGAAAGGTCTGTAGCCGAGCGCTCTCGCGTACACTGAAGTAACGGATAGAACCGTCCGGACGACGAAGCATGTTCTCGCCACCTGGCACACCATGATCGCCGGCTTTTAGTGTTTTGGCCGGTTCGTCAAGCGGGCTACCCGTGTGACCCGGATACGATCGAGCACCCGGCTGGAACCGGTGATTAAGAAACCCGTCAGCCCCTAGTGCATCTCTTTCCGGATCAGGCAACCCGTACAAAGCGTCCCGTACCGTGACCCATGGCAAGAGATTGGATTCCTCAAGGGAAAGCTGTAGCTCGGGATTCTTCGTCCCTTCGCCAGATGGTCTTTTAGCTCGGGTTACCCGGTGGCGCTCCCAGTATTCTCCAGAGCGCCACTGTGAGAACAACAGCGCTTCCTGGGAATGCGTCGAATGAGGGAATGCCCATTCGATGTCGAGGTCTGAGCGGAATCCAACCAGGAAGACTCGCTCACGTCGCTGCGGCACGCCGTAGTCGGCAGCATTCAACACCCGCACGACTATTCTGTAATGCAATCCGAGGCGCCGCCCATGAGTATGGTGGCGCTCAAGACGACCAAAGTGATCATTCGATGATTCGCCACCGCGCGCCACGATCTCGGGATAGCTTAATTGAAGCCGGACGTATTCCAGATAGCTTGCGAATGTAGGACGCGTGAGTCCTTTGACGTTCTCGACCATAAAGGCGTGCGGCCGAAGCTCGCGCACAGCCCGCACTGTCTCGGGAAACATATTGCGGGAATCCGAGGGTCCGCCGTGCTTGCCACAGATCGAGAAAGGTTGACAGGGCGGCCCAGCGGAAACCAAGTCGATAGAACGCTTGACACTAGAATACGAGTACTCGCGCGCATCGCCTTGGAACAATGGCCAATGGACCACGGGTTCGAATCCGCGATCTCGGTTTTCTCGGATGGTGTCGCAACAGTAACGGTCCCGCTCGATGACGGCCTCCGGCCTAAATCCTGCCCTAGAGGCTCCGATCGCTAGGCCACCGGCTCCCGCGAATAATTCGATTGACCGCATCCCTTCTCCCCAACCAAGAAACGCCCGACTCGCTCACCTAATCTATTGTCCTTTAGTTCGCATTCCCAAACCACCAGTTGGTCCCAACCAAGGGCGACTAGAGCGACTCGATTCGCTTGGTCCCGCAGGCGGTTCATTTCAAGCTTCGGGAGCCAAAAGTCAAGGCGGGACTTCGGCATTCTACCCAGATGGCAGTCGTGTCTGTGCCAAAAACATCCATGCACAAATATAACCTTTCGGCGACACGGAAAAACGAGGTCGGGCCTACCAGGCAGACTCGAGACATGCAGTCTGTACCGAAACCCCATGCGATGGGTCAGCCGCCGTATGGTCATTTCCGCCTTGCTTCCCCCATTACGGATACGACTCATTCGCTCGCTACGTTGTTCGGGGGTTAGCGTATCAGCCATCGTTTCGTTACACGCTGACAAAAATTTTACAGATCACCGCGGCTGCCGGAACTGTCATCCCCGCCGTCGTCGCCCAGATCGCCGCTGCTCTCGATCTCCTCGACTGCCTCGTCGAACTCCGGACCGGCGAATTCGTCGCCCATCTCGCGCCCCATCTTCTTCATCACCCGCGCGAGGCTCTTGGGGTCGCTCTCGTCGAAATCGCCGAGGCTCGACGGATCGGCCAACGCGTCCATCCGCGCCTCCTCGCTGCGCGGCATCGCAAAGCGCGACATCAGCCGGCGCATCGCGGTCGCTCCGCAATGCTCGCAGACCGGCTTGACCCGCTGGCTCACGCGCATCGTCAGGACGCTGCTCCGCCGCCGGCATTTCTCGCATTCGTATTCGTAGATCGGCATGGCAATCCTCCGGCAAATCCGATGATGCGGCCGTTACAGCGATTTTGCGTAGGTCGGCGCGAATCGGCAAGCTGGCGCCGCGCGCGCGACCGGCCCCCCGCCGCTTGTATCCCGCATCCTGCTTACCGATAATCGAATCGGGCGAAGCGGGCATGGGGTGCGGGCGAGTCTGCGAAGCCGCGGCTATAAACGGGTCAGCGTCGCAATGAAGCCGGCTCATCGCATGCTCACCACCGCGCCGCAACCGGCGCGTCACCGCACGGCGCCGCGAGCGGCGCGACTTGGCATACGTGGCCTTATTCGCGACGGCGGACCTCACTGATGCATGAGCTGCGCCTGATGTGGCGCAACACCCGGATGGTCGTGCTATGCGCGATCTCCGCCGCGCTCTACGCCGCCGTGCTGGTGCCGTTCAAGGTCGTGCCGCTGATTCCGGGCGTGACCGAATTGCGCCCGGCCAACGCGATTCCGATCGTCTGCTCGTTTCTGTTCGGCCCGGCCGCCGCGTGGGGCTCCGCGATCGGCAATATGATTGGCGATTTTTTCGGCGGCGTCGGCCCCGGCGATATTTTCGGCTTTCTCGCTAACCTGATGTATGGCTTCATTCCCTACAAGGTCTGGAGCATCGTCGCGCGCGGCCAGAGTCCGGTCTCGCGCTCGCCGATGAACCTGGCGAAATACGTCGCGGTCTGCCTCGCCGCGAGCGTGCTCTGCGCCGACCTGGTCGGATGGGGCGACAATCTGCTCGGCTTCCGCCCGTTCAGCATCCTGGGCAACGTGATCATCTTCAACAACATGATCTCGGCGCTGTTCCTGTCGCCGCTCATCCTGTTCGGCGTCTATCCGCGCGTGCGCGCCGGCCGGATGCTCTATATCGACGTGATGCCCGAGCTCAACGCGCGCGCCGGCCTCCGCAGCTACGCCGGTCTCGCGATCCTGCTCGCGGGCGAGCTCGGCGCGTGGGCGGTCGGCAACCTGGTTTCGACCGGCTACTGGATTCCCGCGTTCCTGCCGGCGAGCTTCGCCGAGCCGCCTTATGCTGGCTCGATCGCGGTGCTGGTCAGTCCGTTGATCGCGATCGCGCTGGTGGGCACGTGGATGCTGTGAAGCCGCGCGGCCCGCATCAAGGGCTCGACGTGCCCGGCGCGGCGGTGGAGCAGGGCGCGCGCGACGCCGCTTCGCCGACGCCGGCGGCGGCGCTCGAAGACGTGACGTTCACGTACGCGGGGGGCGATCGCGCGGCGCTGTCGCACGTCACGTTCGCTCTGGGAGCCGGTGAGATGGTCGGCGTGATGGGCGCGTCGGGCGCCGGCAAATCGACCCTGGTCAAATGCCTCAACCGTATCGTGCCGGCCTTCGAGGACGGCGCGTTCAGCGGCGTGGTGCGCATCGGTGGCCGCGCGCTCGGGGCCGAGCGGGTCTGCGACGCCGCGCCGATCGTCGGTATGGTCTTTCAGGATTTCGAGGCGCAACTGTTCTCGACCAATGCCGCGCACGAGGTCGCCTTCGCGATGGAGCAGGTCGGGATGCCGCGCGACGCGATCGCGGCGCGGATCGCACCGGCGCTCGCGGCGGTCGGCCTCACCGGCTTCGACGATCGCGATCCGACCTCGCTCTCGGGCGGCGAAAAGCAGCGCCTGGCGATCGCCTCGGTGCTCGCCTTGCGGCCGGCCGTGGTCGCGCTCGACGAGCCGACCACTGATCTCGATCCCGAGGGCAAGGCGGAGGTCTTCGCCTTGATTCGCCGGATGCGCACCGACGGCCTGAGCCTCGTCGTGATCGAGCATGAGGCCGAGGAGCTGCGCGGATGCGATCGGATCGTGATCCTGCGCGAGGGTGAGATTATCGCCCACGGCGCGCCGGCCGAGGTGCTGACGCGGCTCGATCTGCTCGAGGATTGCGGCGTGCATCCGCCGGACTTGAACCGCGTGCTGGGCCTGCTCGGCATCGCCGTGCACGCCGCGTCGATCGATGAGGCCGAGGCGCTGATTCGCGCGCGCCACACGAATTTACCGCCGCCTGACGCCTCACCGCAAAGCGCCGCGCCGCCGCCGGCGGAATCGTTCGCCGCGCCAAGCGACGATCGCGCGCCCGCGCCGCCGATCGTCGTCGTGCGCGGCCTATGCTTTGCTTATCCCTACGGACCGCGCGTGCTCGACGGCGTCAGCCTGACGATCGCGCCGGGCGAGTTCGTCGCGATTATCGGCCAGAACGGCTCCGGCAAAACCACCCTCGCCAAGCATCTGGTGGGGCTGCTCGCGGGCGATGCGGGGACGATCATGATCGACGGACGCGATCGCGCGGCGCTGCGTCCGGCCGAGACCGCGGCGACGGTCGGCTACGTTTTCCAGAATCCCGACCATCAGATTTTCGCCGCGACGGTCGCCGACGAAGTCGCGTTCGGCCCGCGCAACTTCGGCCTCGACGCCGCCGAGATCGCGCGCCGCTCAGACGAGGTGCTGCGCGCGGTCAATCTCGACGCGCTCGGCGATCGCGATCCCTTTCTGCTGAGCAAGGGCGAGCGCCAGCGCCTGGCCGTCGCCAGCGTGCTCGCGCTACAGCCGCGGATGCTGATCCTCGACGAGCCGACCACCGGGCTCGACTATCGCGAGCAGCGCCGCATGATGGCGCTGGTTGGCGATCTCAATCGCGCCGGCATCGCGATCGTGATGATCACGCATACGCCGTGGCTGGTCGCGGAATATGCGCGGCGCGTCGTCCTGATGCGCCATGGGCGCGTGACCTTCGACGGTGCCGTGCGGGCCTTTCTGGCGCGCGACGACCTGCTCGCCGGCTCGTCGTTCCGCGCGCCCGAGGCGACTGCGCTCGGCCGGCGCTTCGGCGTCGTCGCGCTCGGACCGGCCGAACTCGCATCGTGGATCGAGGGGCGCACCTGATGCCGATCTATCTCTACATCGACCACGGCAGCGTGGTGCATCGGCTCAACCCGACGGTCAAGGTGTTCGCGCTGTTCGTGATGTTCTGGTCGGTCTACTGGGTCGACCATCCGCTCGCATTACTGCCGCTCGGCCTGCTGATGATCGTGCTCGCGCAGCTCACCGGCTCGTGGCCGAATTTCTACCGGTTGCGCTGGCTGTTCATCCTCTTGATTTTCTTTACGACCCTCGCCTGGATGGTTTTCTATCGCAAGGGGCCGGCGCTGATCGACACGCCGATTATCCATCTGAGCCGCGCCTCGCTCACCTTTGGCCTGGGCCGCGGGATCAAGCTGGCCGAACTGCTGGCGACCTCGGTGCTGTTTCTGTCGACCACCAAGGTCGAAGAGTTCACCGCCGGCCTCGCACGGATCGGCGTGCCCTACCGCGTCGGCTTCGCGATCACGCTGGCGTTTCGGCTGGCACCCCTGTTTATCGATTCGGCGCTGACGGTCGTGCAGGCGCAAAGTTTGCGCGGCTACGATTTCAATCGCGGCGGCCCGCTCGAGCGCGTCAAGCGCTACGTGCCGGTGGTCGTGCCGGTCTTTATGGGCGCGTTGCGCAAGGCCAACAACATGGCGATGGCGCTCGAGGCGCGCGGCTTCGGGATGAGCGCGATGCCGACCAGCTATATCGATTTTCCGATCCGCCCGCGCGATCGGATCGCCTACGCGCTGCTCATCGGCCTCGCCGCGACCTATTTTCTGATCTACTGGACCGGCTACGGCGCAATCTCCGCGAAGTGATCGGACCACGCGGTCCGCTGGAGCGGCGCGCGGCGTGCATGCTAGGTTCAACTCGATTCCGCTCAGGGGACGGTCGCCGCGATGCTCTTCGTAATTATCGGCCATGACGGACCCAACGGCGCCGCGCTGCGCCCGTCGGTGCGTCCCGCGCATCTCGAGAACTTGCAACCGCTGGTCGATCGCGGCCAGATGATCATCGGCGGTCCCTTTACCGATGGAACCGGCAGCCTGATGATCGCCGACTTTCCTGACGAAGCCGCGGCGCTCGCCTTCGCCCATAGCGACCCATACCTGACTCAGGGCGTCTTTGAGCGGGTCGACGTCAAACCATTTCGCAAGGTCGTCCCGTAGGCCCGGCGGCCACGCGGCGGAGCATCGATGGCGCAAGCATTGGCGAACCTCAAGATCGTCGAAATCGGCGAGCTGGCGTCGGCTCCGTACGCGGCCAAGCTGATGGCCGATATGGGCGCCGAGGTGATCAAGATCGAGCGGCCCGGCGCGGGTGATCGCGCGCGCGATCGGGGACCGTTTCCCGGCGGCGCGGCGCATCGCGAAAAGAGCGGGCTCTACCTCTACCTCAATACCAACAAGCTCGGCGTCACGCTCGATATCGCGCGGCCCGAGGGTTTCGCGCTGCTCGAGCGGCTGGTGGCCGACGCCGACGTGCTGGTGCATAACGTCGCGCCGCCCGAGATGGATCGCGTCGGGCTGAATTTCGATCGCCTGCATCAGATCAATCCGCGCCTCGTGATGACTTCGATCACGCCCTATGGATTGACCGGACCGTGGCGCGACCTGCGCGCGGAAGAGCTCACCGTCTGGTCGGCGGGCGGGGTGTGCGTGCTCAACGGCGCCGGCCTCGATCATCCGGAACTGCCGCCGCTCAAGACCTTCGGCAATCAGTCGGGCTTCCAGGGCGGCGTGCATGGCGCGGTCGCCACGATGGGCGCGATTCTCGCGCAGGTGCGTGACGGCGAGGGCCAGCACGTCGACGTCTCGTGCCAGGAGGCGATCGCCTCGCAGCTCGAATTGACCTTCGAGTACTGGCCGTACATGAAGGTGATCGCGAACCGGCTCGGCAAGAAACCGATTCAGCCGCTCGAAGCGATGGAGTGCAAGGACGGCTGGATTTACGTCTGCTGCGTCGAGGAGCATCAGTGGAAGGCGTTCGTCGGCCTGATGGGCAATCCCGCATGGGCGGGCGAGGAACTTTTCCGCGATCGGCTGCAACGCGGCGAGAACTGGGAAGCGCTCAAGATATTTCTCGAAGAGTGGGTGAGCCAACAAACCGTAATGGATCTCTACCAAAAGGCGCAGAGCCGGCGGATTCCCTTCGCGCCGGTCTCGACCATGGGCGACCTGCTCGATTCGCCGCATCTCAAAGCGCGCGGCTTCTTCGTCGAAATTGCCCAGCCGGCCGCCGGCACGCATCTGTATCCGGGCGCGCCGCTCAAGTTCGGCGCGACGCCGTGGGCCATCCGGCGGCCCGCGCCAACCCTCGGCCAGCATAACGCGGAGATCTTCGGCGGACGCCTGGGGCTCGACGCCGCGCGCCTCGCCGAGCTCACGCGCGCGGGGGTCATCTGATGGCCAGGCCACCGCTCGACGGCATCCGGGTCGCCGACTTCACGTGGGTCTGGGCGGGCCCGTATTGCACGCTCCAGCTCGCCCATCTCGGCGCCGACGTCATCCGTATCGAGACCAAGACCCGCCCATGCGTCACGCGGATGCTGCCGCCGTGGCCCGGCATGAAGCCCGGCGGCCTCAACCGCTCGGGCTATTTCAATCAATACAGCCAGGGCAAGCGCTCGATCACGCTGAACTTCAAGGATCCGGCCGCGCATGAGGTCGCGCGCAAGCTGATCGCGCGGAGCGACGTAGTCATCAATAATTTCGCCCACGGCGTGATGGATCGGATGGGCTTCGGCTACGACGACGTGCGCAAAATCAAATCCGACGTCATCATGATTTCGCTCACTGGCTACGGCGACACCGGTCCCTACGCCGACTATATCGCCTACGGCCCGGCGCAGGTGCCGCTGTCGGGACTTTCGGCGCTGACCGGCTATCGTGGATGGCCGCCGATGCATGCGGGCTTCAGCTACGCCGATCCCAACGGCGGAGTGCACGGTGCGTTCGCGATCCTGGCCGCACTCTATCATCGCGGCAAGACCGGCCAGGGCCAGTACATCGACATGAGCCAGTGGGAATGCGCGATGGGCGTGCTCGCCGAGGGCCTGCTCGAGTACACCATGAACGGGCGCGAGCCCGAACGGATCGGCAACGAGGATCCCTGGATGGCGCCGCACGGTATCTACCGATGCCGCGATCGGCCCGGGCAGGTGATGGGCCTGACGGTCGATCAGTTCGTCGCGATCGCGGCGGCCGACGACGCCGAGTTCAAGCGCATGGCGGGCGCGATCGGCCGTCCCGAGCTCGGCGGCGATCCGTGCTACGCGACGTTGGCCGCGCGCAAAGCCCACGAGAGCGATCTCGATGTGATCGTCGCGGGATGGACGGCCGGGCGCACGGCGGTCGAGGCGGCGGCAATTCTGCAGGCGGCAGGCGTCGCCGCGGCGGTGGTCGCCGACAACAAATTTCTCTCCGAGGAAGATCCGCAGCTCAAGGCGCGCGAATACTTCGTCTACAAGGAGCATCCCGAGGTCGGCACGCTGCAGCATTGTGGGATACCGTGGAAGATGAGCCGCACGGCGACCGCGGTGCGCGCCGCCGCACCGTGCATCGGGCAGCATACCGACGAGGTGCTCGGCCAGGTGCTCGGCTACGGCGCCGAGGAGATCGCGAAGCTGCGCGCGCAGGGCGCGCTGGATTAGGGCTACGGGCGGCGCCATCGCGCGTGCTCGATTAAATCTGATGTATCGCTTTAAGTATAGCCGGAGTTCAGGAACATGACGCAATTCAAAGTTTTTGTTGAAGGTCTGGCGTTCGGCGAAGGGCCGCGCTGGCATGACGGCAAGCTCTATCTCTCCGACATGCACGCCCATCAGGTGTTGAGCGTCGATAGTGCCGGGCGCAAGACGGTCGTTGCGGAGGTCGCCGCGTGGCCCTCGGGGCTGGGATGGCTGCCCGACGGGCGTCTGCTGATCGTCTCGATGACCGATCGCAAGCTGCTGCGCCTCGATCCCGACGGCCTCAAGACTCACGCCGATATCAGCAAGCTCGCGTCGTTCCACTGCAACGACATGGTGACCGACCCCAGGGGGCGCGCGTACGTCGGCAATTTCGGCTACGACCTGCTGACCAACGCGCCGAAAAAGCCCGCCGAGCTGGTCCTGGTGAATCCCGACGGATCGGCGCGCGTGGTCGCCGGCGATCTCGATTTTCCCAACGGCACCGTGATCACGCCCGACGGCAAGACGCTCGTGGTCGGCGAGTCGATGGGCCATCGGCTGACCGCGTTTGCGATCGCCGACGACGGTTCGCTGTCCAATCGGCGCGTATGGGCCGAACTCGGCGAGGCCGTCCCCGACGGCATCGCGCTGGATGCGGAGGGCGCCATCTGGGTCGCCTCGCCATTCACCCACGAGCTGCTGCGCGTGCGCGACGGCGGCGCGGTCGCCGAGCGAATCAAGTTCGACTCGATGCCGATCGCGTGCGCGATGGGCGGCGCGGGCCGGCGCACGCTGTACGTGCTCACTTCCGAGAGCATCAACCCCGACGAATGCCGGGCCAGGCGCAGCGCGAAAGTCTATGCCGGCGAAGTGGCGGTGGGCGGCGCCGGATGCCCATAATAGGGCTGCGGGCGCGGCTCTGGCGCGCGCGAATTTTCAGCCGACGGATGCGGTAAAGCGTGAGCGTCATCTCGAACCTCGAAGTCTTCGCCGAGCGGCGCCGCCGCTTCATGGACGCGATCGGGCCCGGAGCACTCGCGATTATGCCGAGCGCGCCGGTCGCGATGCGCTCCGGCGACGTCGAATTCGTCTATCGCCAGGACAATGATTTCCACTACCTGACCGGCTTTGCCGAGCCTGAAGCGGTGGCGATCCTGGCACCCGGCGAGCCGCACGAATTCATCCTGATGGTGCGTCCGCGCGATCGCGAGCGCGAGACCTGGACCGGCCGGCGCGCCGGACTCGAGGGCGCGGTCGCCGGCTACGGCGCCAATCAGGCCTTCGCCATCGAGGAGCTCGACGCCGTGCTGCGCCGCCATCTCGACAAGGTCGACCGCGTCTACTATCCGCTCTCGGTCAACGAGCGGATGAACGCGCGCGTGCTCGAACTGATGCGCTACGCGCAGTCGATGCGTCCGCGGCTGGGCACCGGGCCGCATACGCTGCTCGATCCGCGCGAGCTGATCCACGAGGCGCGCTTGCACAAGCGTCCGGAGGAGCTGGCGGCGATGCGTGCGGCGATCGCGATTTCGGCCGAGGCCCATCGGCAGGCGATGGCCCGGGCGCGCGGCGGCATGATGGAGTGGGAGGTCGAGGCGCTCGTCGACTACACCTTTCGCTCGCGCGGCGCGGCCGGGCCGAGCTATCCGTCGATCATCGCGTCGGGCCCCAACGCGGCGACCCTGCATTACATCAACAACGATCGCCGGATGCAGGCCGGTGAATTGCTGTTGATCGACGCCGGCTGCGAGTACGACTTCTACGCCTCCGACGTCACCCGCACCTTTCCGGTCGGCGCGGCTTTCGCGCCGCTGCAGCGCGACCTCTACCAGATTGTCCTCGACGCGCAGTTGCAGGCGATCGAATCGATCCGCCCCGGCATCAAGTTCGACGATCCGCACGAGACCGCCGTGCGGATACTGGTGGAGGGTATGTGCCGCGTCGGATTGCTCAAGGTTCCGGCCGAAGACGCGCTGAAAAGTGGCGCGTGGCGCAGATTTTACATGCATCGCACCAGCCATTGGCTGGGCATGGACGTGCACGACGTCGGGCTTTATCGCGTCGGCGGCGAGTCGCGCACGCTCGAGCCCGGCATGGTCCTGACGGTCGAGCCGGGGCTGTATATTGCGCCCAACGACGAGACCGCGCCGGAGGAGTTTCGCGGCATCGGTATCCGGATCGAGGATGACGTGCTGGTCACGCCCGCCGGCTGCGAAGTGATGACCGCGGCGGTGCCCAAGACGGTCGCCGAGATCGAAGCGCTCACCACGGCCGCCGCCGCGTAACCGGCCGCGCGGGATAGCCGGCGCGCCGCCGATCGCTGCGACTCATTTAGTATCAAAAACCTACAATTCGATTGCACTCGCCGTCCCGACGATGGTCTTGGTGCCGGCGGCTTTTTCGCACCATACTTCGACCTCCGCCCGCGTGCGATTGCCCTCCGGCCGCCGCGCGATAATCCTGCCGCGCGCGCCCGACGATTCCTCGGCCCACAGCACGTTGACCAGCCGCAGATCGAACTTGCCGCCCGCGATAAAGCCCAGGCCGAAGCGCCGCGTCATCATCTCGCCGACCAGGCATACCGACCACATGCCCTGCACCACGATGTCCGGGAAGCCGAACTGGCGCGCGGCCTCGGCGTCGGTATGGTAGTTGCGCGCGGGCCCCGAGAACGCCATGCACATCGCCTGGGAGATCGTGCGCATTGGACCGTCGATCGGCTCGCCGCCGCGCTCGCCCACGGCGAAGCGCCGCGCGGCGGATTTCTCGCGATCGCGATCGACCGCGAAGCCGCCGCCGGCGGGCGCGCCGTGGGCCGCGATCAGGAAGCTCTGATGGGTGCGGCTGCGCTGCACGATACGCCCGTCGGCGCCGGCGATCAGCACCTCGTTGACCACGTACTCGCGATCGCGCTTGACGTAGCGATCGATGATCACCGATCGCGTGTGCAGCGTCTCGCCGGCCGCAATCGGCGCGAAGCCTTCCCATTCCTGGCGCGCGTGCAGATTGCCGAAGACGTTGGGCAGGTACCATGCCTGAGTGCGGAAGACCGCCGAATGGAGCACGAGGGCCGGCGCGATCGGAAATCCGAGCGGCGCGGGCGTGCGGTACCACGGATGGTCGTCGCCGGTCGCCGCGATATAGTTCTCGATCGCGTCGGGGGTGATCTCTGCGGCAAATCCGCCGTAGTCGCGCCCGACGTATACTTCCCTGTCCGAATATATTTCAGTAGTCATGGTCTCGCTCCGCATGCGCGGCGCACCCGCCGCATTAGCGCCTCGCCCGTCTACGCCTAGGACTTGGCCTTCGATGTGACCTTGGCGGCAAACCGCTCGTCGAATTTCGCGCGCTTGACCACCGCCCGCGTATGCGTGCCGGTGCCGATCTCTTCGCGCTCGTCGAAGGCGCGCACGATGAACTCAACGCGCCGCGTATCGCCGCCAGTGACTTCGGCCTCGGCGCGGACCTTCCAGCCTTCGGGCGTCGCCGCCAGATGGCTCACGTTGACCATCGCGCCGACCGTCATGTCGCCCGGCTCGAGATAATCCTTGATCGCATCCATCGCCGCGATTTCCATCGCCAGACTCATGAACGCCGTCGCCAGCACCGGCGGCAGCGAGGGCTCGCGGGTCCCCGCCAGGTCGGCGTGCGCGACCACGAACTCATGTGTTCCCTTCGTTCCCACCGGCACCTGACGCATCGCGATTCTCCCCTCGGTTGATCAACGCGCGGCCGGCGCGCCGTCGCGCCCGAGACCCATCGCGTCGAGTTTCTTGATTACCCACGCCACCCGATCATTGCCCCAGAAGGGTTCGCCCGCGACGATCAGCGTTGGCACGCCAAAGACCCCGTCGGCCGCCGCTTCGTCGCAGGCGTGCGCGAGGTCGGCGGGACCCGCGGACTCGGCGTAGCGGGCGAAGGCGTCGGCGTCGAGTCCGCTCTCGAGCAGCACGCGCGATAGCGCCGCCGGGTCCTCGAGATCGAGTTCGCGTTTGAAAAAGTGCTCGAAGACCCGCGTTGCATACGGTGCAAAGCGGCCCTCGCGCGCCGCGTAGAGGCCGCTTACCAGGGCCAGGCGCGAATCAAAGAGCTTTTGCGGTCCGCGGATTATCAGGCCGCGATCGTTAGCGAAGCGCCGCGCGTCGGCGTAGAGATAGCGCACCTTGAACCAATGGATCGGCTGGCGATCCGCGACCTCGCCGCCATAGGCCGCGCGCGGTTCAAAGTCGCGCGGGAGGAAGCGCAGGGCGATCCGATGCGACCGCTCGAGAGCGAGCGTCGGCGCCAGCGCCAGGTAGCTGAAAGGACTCTTGAAGTCGTAGTAGAATTTGACGGATTCGGCAGCGGCGTCCATGGCGGTCTCCGCCTTGTGTGATAGCCGAAATCATCGCACGGCAAAAGCGCCGGCCCGCCGCGATCGGCTCAACAGCCGTTCGATGGTCTCGAAGAGCAGCGCGCGCTCGATCGGTTTGGTCACGAACCCGTCGCATCCGGCGGCCCGCGCGAGTTCGCGATCCTCCGGCGAGGCATGGCCGGTGACCGCGACCACCGGCGTGCGGTTGAAGCGCCGCGTGCCGCGCAGCATCCGGGTGAGTCTCAGGCCATCGTCCGCGCCGCGCAGCGACAGATCCATCAGGACCAGGTCGATCGGTTCGCGCCGCGTCGCGACGATCCGATGCACCTCGCTTCCATTTGAGGCGAGCAGCACGTCGAACTGATTCTTGAGCAGCAGGTCCATGTAGAGCAGGTTGTCGGGATCGTCCTCGACCACCATGATCACCGGACGCTCCGCGCCGGCCCGGGTCGCGATGCGGGCCGCATCGGCCGCCGGCGCAAGCGGCGCTGGACCCGCCGCGCTGGCGCTCGACGCGAAGCCGATCGTGAAGGTGGTCCCGCTACCCTTATGGCTCTCGAAGCTGATCCGCGCCTGGTTGAGTTCCAGGTAGCTGCGGGTCAGCGCCAGGCCCAGTCCCGCGCCCTCGAAGCTGCGGGTCATGCCAGCCTCTTCCTGCCTGAAGGGCTCGAACAGATGGGCCTGAAAGCGCTCGTCGATCCCGATGCCGGTGTCGCTCACCGCGATACACGGCAGACCGCGGTCGCCGCGATACAGCCGCACGCGCACGCCGCCGCCCGTGGTGAACTTGATCGCGTTGTCGAGCAGATGCGCAATCGCCTGGCCGACGCTGTACTCGTCGCCGTGCGTCGCCGCATCCTCGGCTTCGATTTCAACCGTCAGACTGAGATTCTTTTCCCGCGCCCGCGCCCGCACCTCCTCGACCTGCCGATTGATCAGCGGTCCCAGCCGCACCGTCCGCGGTCTGAATTCAAAGGTCCCCGATTCCATTTTGGAATAGTCAAGGATGGTGTTGATGGTGCGCATCAGACGCCGGGAGGCGCGGCCGACGGCGTCGACATGTTCGGCCTGGCTGTCGTCGCCGAGGCTCGCCAGATGGTCCGCGATGAGATCGTTGTAGCCCAGGATCACGTTGATCGGCGTGCGCACCTCATGGCTCATGTTGGCCAGAAAGGCCGACTTGAGCCGCGACGCTTCGAGCGCCGCGTCGCGCGCCCGCTCGAGTTCCGCCGCCGCCCGCTTGCTCTCGGTCACGTCGCGGCCGATGCCCGCGACGCCGGTCAGTACACCCCGCTCATCGCGAATCGGTGAGAGCGTCACGGCTACATTGATTACCCTGCCGTCGCGCCGGTGGCGCTGGATCTCATATCGTTCGGTGCCGCTGCCCGCGGCTAATTTCTGTACGCAGGCCTCGATCAAACTGGCATCCTCCGGCATCCACATGAAGTCGGGCCGCCGGCCGATCACTTCATCGGCACGGTAGCCGTACATGCGTTCCGCCCCCGCGTTCCAGCTCGTCAGCGTGCAGTCCGGCTCCATACTCACGATCGAATCGTCGGTGCTGGCGACGATCGAGGCGAGCAGTGCCTGCATGCGGGCCGCGCGCATGCGCTCCGAGATATCGCGCACGTTCACCAGGATTCCCGGGTCATTTCCGCAGTCGGGCAGCGCGCGCATCACGATTTCGCATTCAAGCCCTTCGCCAGAGTTGCTCCGCAGCCGCAGCTTGCCGCTGACGACCTTTCCGGGATGCGCGATGGCTTCGTTCATCATGCGGTCGCGGTTCGCGAGATCGTCCGGATGGACGAAGTCGGCGCCCGGCCGTCCGGCCATCTGGTCAGGCGTCAAGCCGACCAGCGTCATGCTGGCACCGTTGATGAAGCGCACGGTCCCGGCGTAATCGAGCATCACGATTGCGTCGGTCGAGTTTTCCAGCACCGCGCGCAGGTAGTCATCTTTGCGCGCGAGCGCGCGGCCGGACCGTTCACGCTCCATCGCCCCGGCAATAATATCGGCGATCGCCTGCATGAAGCTCGCATCGGCGCGCGAGTAGCTGTGCGGCTTGAGGCTGTAGGCGCTGATTACCCCGAGCGGCCGGCCGCGCAGCCTGAGCGGCGCCGCGATACCGCTGCATATTCCGTACGCCAGCAACCGCGGATGCGGCGTGAAACGGGTCTCCGCCGACAGGTCATTGCAGACCACCGGTTGATCGACGGACAGCGCGAATTCGGTCTGCGACTTGCCGTCAGCTTCGACCGTTAAGCCCACGTCCCATTCGCTGTTCAAGCCCCAGTTCGCGATACAGCGTAGTTGATTCGTCTCTTCGACCACTTCGGTCACCGCGGCAAGGTCGGCGCCGAGTCCCCGCGCCGCCAGTGCCGCCGCCTCATTCACCAGCACGACGATGCGCTCGCCCTGCAGCGCCCGCGCGCTCAGCCGATCGACGCCGTCCCGGCGGAGGGGGCGCGATAGCGCTCGATCCTCGGTGCGATCCGCCGCTAGGTGACTGACGTCATCGCGCGGTGGCGTGAGTTGCGCGGATGCCGCGGCTAACTTGCCGGCGGCCTCCGGCGCGCGAGCAGCGGTCGGCGGTTGCATGCGAAAGGCCGAGCGCTGGATGCCGTTCTCGCCCTTCACCAGAACGTGATCGGTATATTCGCTATCGCTAGTGCCGCGGAGTTCTGCCTCGAGAGAATGATCAATATCCATGTAATGCGTGTCCTAGTCAGATCAAACGACAAAATTGATCCGACTCACTCCCGCGATCACTGACGCAAGGCTCGCGCCATCGCTGAGGTCGCCCGAAATACTAAGCAGGGAATTGAAGAATTTGGCGTGCGGCAAGAATATGGCCGACTGCGAACACGATCCGCGTCGCACAATGACGCATCGCGAGACCGTTTCGTGCGGTTATAGCCATTGAGGCAAACGATATCCGGACATGTGACCCGGACCGATTCACTTTGCCGCCGCGAACCTTCGACATTCGTCGCGCGCTTAAGTGCCCGCTGAAGAAATCGTGTGGCCTCGCGAGGCGCCCGCGCGCGGCCTGGCCGCCGACGGGGGCCAAGGCAGAGCTATCGCGGGTCGGCGTAGCTCTCGTCGAAGCGCTGCGCACCGTCGAGCTTGGTGCGCTTTGCCTCGTGGCTGGTCAGGCTGTGAATCGCCGCGATCAGCGTCGGCCGCCGCACCGGCTTGCTCACGTGCGTGTCGCAGCCGGCGTCGAAACTCTTATGCACCGCCTCGTCGAGCACCGATGCGGTCAGTGCGATGATTGGCGTGTGGCCGCAATTATTCTTCTTTTCCCATTCGCGAATCAGCCGCGCGGCGGTATAGCCGTCCATCACCGGCATCTGGATATCCATCAGGACCACGTCGTAGCGGCCGGCGACGAATTTCTCGACCGCGATCTCGCCGTTCTCCGCATGGTCGAGCTGACAGGCACTCTTCTTGAGGAAGGCTTCGATCAGCAGACGATTGTCCGGCGAGTCGTCGGCGATCAGAATTTTGAGCGGCCGATCCAGCGTCAGCGGCGCGGGCGTGCCGGCGTCCGCCTCCGGCGTCGTCTCCGGAGCGGACGCCACGGTCGTCGCGATCGCTGCTGCCATCGCGGGCTGGGCAGTTGCGGCGCGCTGCCCGATCATCGTGCGGATCAGCGCGAGGAGTTCCGCGCGCCGCACCGGCTTGATCACGTGATGCATGAATCCCATCTTGCGCAGCAGCGGGAGTTTTATGTTGAGATCGTCCGAAGTGAGCATCGGTATGACCATCCCGGCGCCGTGCGCCTGTTCGCTGACCCGCCGCGCCAGCTCGACGCCGTCGGTTGCCGCCATCCGGCAATCGAGCAGTACGAGATCGAAGGGCGTGCCCCTGCTGTTCATCTGGCGCAGGCGCTCGAGGGCGTCTTCGCCATGGTCGGTCGCGGTTACTTCCGCGCCCTGTTGGGTGAGAATTTCGCCGAGCGCCTGCCGATTGACGGCGGTGTCATCGACCACCAGCACGCGCGCCCCGGCCAGATCAGCTACCCGGTCGATACTGCGTTCGCTCGCACCCGCCTGCACCCCAAACGTCGCGGTGAAATGGAAGGTGCTGCCCCGGCCGACTTCGCTGTCGACCCAGATCCGTCCGCCCATCAACTCGACCAACTGCTTGACGATCGCGAGTCCGAGCCCTGTGCCGCCATATTTGCGCGCGGTCGAGCTGTCGGCCTGCGCGTAACTCGCAAAGATTTTTTCCCGCTCCTCGGGCGAGATCCCGATGCCGGTGTCGGAGACGCTGAACTCGAGCGCGCCGGGCGCCGCATCGCCGGCCGCGCGATCGATCGTCAGCACGATCTCGCCATGCTCAGTGAATTTAAGCGCGTTGCCGATCAGGTTGATCAGCACCTGCCGCAGCCGCAGCGGATCCCCGATGATCGCGGTCGGGACTTCGGGCGCCACCCGCACGGCCAGTTCGAGGCCCTGCTGGTGGGCGCGGATCGAAAGCGTTTCGGCCACCCGCTCGGCCAGATCGGCGACGTCGAAATTGGCCGTCTCGAGGTTCAGCCTGCCGCTCTCGACCTTGGCGAAGTCGAGGATATCGTTGATCAGGTCGAGCAGCGCGTTGCCGTTGTTCATCATGATGCTCAGGTACTTGTGCTGCTCGTTGCTGAGCTCGGAATCGTTGAGCAATTCGGCCATCCCCAGGATCGCGTTCATTGGCGTGCGAATCTCATGCGACATGCTCGAGAGGAAATCCGACTTCGCCCGTGAGGCCTGTTCGGCCGTCTCGCGTGCCGTCACCAGCACCCGTTCGGCTTCCTTGATACGGTTGATGTCGCGCGTCACCGCGAGCACGCAGGGGCCGTGGCTGAACTGCATCAGCGCGCCCGAGACCAGGCACGAACGGGCCTGTCCCTTGCGATTGACGAAAGTCGCTTCGAGATTGCGCACGTAGCCGTATTGCTTGATCTGGCGGTAGTATTCCTCGCACTCGCCGGGGTTCGCCCACATGCCCAGCGCGCGATCGGTCGAGTGCAGGACTTCGTCACGGGTAAAGCCGATTTTAAGAAACTGGCTGTTGACGTTGAGGAATTGTCCGTCGGGAAAGCGCGCGATCGAGACCGGGTCGGGGTTGGCTTCGAAGATCTGCCAGATCTGCTGCTCGCTCTCGCGCATCGCGCTGAGGCGCGCCGCCAGCCTGCGGCGATAGTTCTCGCCCATCACCGCGGTAAACTGCGAGAAACCCACCGCGGTCAATATTGCCAGCCAGCGGAAAGGCGCGTAGCCATCGGCGAAGTGCACTACCGCCGCGTTGGCGCCCATCGCGCTGAGACACAGTCCCGAGAACACCATTTGGCAGCGCGGTCCCCACGGCACCACCGCCGAAGAGCCGAACATCAGCAGCAAAAGCGAAATGAAAATCGCGATTCCGTCGTGCGAGATAATGCTGATTGCGGTCGCGCTGAGCACCAACCCCGTACATAGACCGAACGCCATCGTGCGCCAGCGGTGCCGATAGACTTCGCTCCATGTCAGCCCGAGCATCAAGGCGGTCACGCCGAGGTCGGCACCTAAAATAGGCGCCACGAGATGCGTGAGATTGGGGGCAAAATAGAGGCCGAGACACAGATGAGTCAGTTCGAACACCAGAATCGCCGCCATCCCGAAGCGGCTGAAGCGCAGTATCTGATCCTCGTTCGCGTCCTCGATCGCGTCGCTGTAGCGGGTGATTCCAGAGGCGAAGAAGCCACTGTGGCGTCGTTCGCTCTCTTCCGCTTCGATATTCCGAATCATTGGCTCAGATGCCATGCTGCACCTTGGTCTTGCGGCGCCGCATTTCTGTGGCTTCCGAGAAACCTGCAAGCAAGCTCGATGCCGGAAGTTACAGTCGGCCGCACCATCCCCGCTGCCCGCACCTACTAGCGCCTCCGGGCCACCCAGTCGCGGCCCGGCTTAGCGCATCGCAATAACTCACGTGGACATCACGTAACATGTTGATACGCCACATGAATTGCCTGTCTTGAGAGACCTCAACGGCCCTGTATCGATCCTTCCTGTGCGGGATTTCGCGCTGGTGATTTACAATGGTTATTGGAGTTGCTGCAACATTGATGCAGCGGAGCAACACGCTGTTGCAGACAATGTAGGATATGTTTTTCTCTAATACATTCAATCGACTTTAATTATTCAATAGCTGGCATTTCAGTCGCGATTTCGTCTTTGGCGCGGCCTTACTCAGCGTGTCATTCAGAGACGATCGGCGCTCCGGTGCGAGACGATCCTAACCCCGGCCTGCGCGGCGATGCGACCGATGCGCGCGCGGTCACCACTTGACACGACGACCCTCCAGGCGGTCGATTTAGAATGCGGCGGGCGCGGCGTTCCCTAATTGCGCGCGACGCTCACGGAGGATCCATCCATGGCACTGCGAATTCCGACGGCGGCAGAACTGAATGAGTTGGCGGCGGCCAATCACTTTCACCTGAGTGCTGATGAGCTGACCGATTTTCAGGCGCTGACACCGGCGATGTTCGCCGTGCTCGACGGACTCGATCAGATGCCCGTGCCGTCGCGTCCGCTGAAATATACCGATCGCGATCCCGGTTCGCGTCCGCATCCCAAGGACGATCCGCTCAACGCGATCATCCGGCGCTGCTCGGTCAAGGGCGCGCGCGGCGGAGCGCTGGCCGGCAAGCGTATCGGCATCAAGGACAATATCAGCGTAGCGGGAATCCCGATGACCTGCGGCTCGCTGGTGATGGAAGGTTACGTGCCGGAGCACGACGCGACCCTGGTAACCCGCATCCTGGACGCCGGCGGCGAGATCGTCGCCAAGCTCAACTTGGATAACTTCGCCTTCTCCGGCGCGGGCGATACGAGCGCCTTCGGACCGACGCGCAACCCGCTCAATCGCGACCACTTAGCCGGCGGATCGTCAGGCGGTTCGGCTGCGGCGCTCGCCTATGACGACTTCGACCTCACCGTCGGCGGCGACCAGGGCGGCTCGATCCGCATCCCCTCGTCGTGGTGCGGCGTGGTCGGTCTCAAACCCACCCACAGCCTGGTGCCGTACACCGGATGCGTCGGGATCGATCCGACCTTCGACCATGCCGGACCGATGGGCCGGACGGTGGCCGACGTCGCGCTGCTGCTCGAAGTGATCGCGGGTAAGCATCCCGGCGATCCGCGCCAGGGCGAGATCAAGGTTGAACGCTACACCGCGGCGCTCGGCAAGGACTTGAAGGGCATGTGCATCGGCGTGGTCCGCGAGGGTTTTGGCTGGCCGGTCTCGGAGCCCGAGGTTGACAGCGCCGTGCAGGGCGCGATCGCGGCGCTCGGCAAAATGGGTGCGCAGGTCGAGGAGGTCTCGATTCCGATGCATCGCCAGGCCGACGGTATCGCGTGGGCCCTGATGGCGGAGGGTGCGGCGGCGCTAATCTATGGCAACGGCATCGGCTATCACTACCAGGGCGAATACGACGCCGGCTTCGCCTCGGCCTTCGGGCGCTTCTGCCAGGCGCAGGGCGACGACCTGCCACCGACCGTCAAGCTGGTCGCGCTGGTCGGCAGCTACCTGAATCGCCGCTACCACGGCCGGCTTTATGCCAAGGCGCAAAATCTGCGCGGGACGCTGCGCGCCGCCTACGATTCCGTGCTCGGCGGATGCGACGCGATTGCGATGCCGACCACGCCGATGCGCGCGCATCGCTACCAGCCCAACCTGCGCCCCGGCGAAATCGTCGCTCATGGATGGAACATGCTCGGCAATACCGCCCCATTCGACATGACCGGCCATCCGTCACTGAGCGTGCCGTGCGCGCTGGCGGGTGGTCTGCCGGTGGGCCTGATGCTTACCGGACGGCATTTCGACGAGCTTGCGCTGCTGCGGATTGGCGACGCCTTCGAGCGCAACTTCGACTGGCGTCGCGCCCGCTAGGGAACCTCTGCACAAGTCAGGTTGTCATTCTGAGCGCAGCGAAGAATCCCGGATCCGAGACCCATTCGCTTCGCTCAGGGTGACAGCAGAGCCTTGTGCAGAGGTTGCCTTGACGGCGAATGCGCGGAGCAAACATGCGCCCGCGATCGCAAGCCGCGACCGCGAACATCCGCGGAGAGATTCGCATATCCACAAATAGAGTCAATACGCTTATGGTGAACAATATCCACACGCTGCGGGTGACTAGCGATGGCCGAGCCGGCTGATACCGCTCTGATCACGGGCTACCACGCCCATATCTACTACGACGACGAATCGCGTCCGCATGCGGCGCGCCTGCGCGAGCTGATCGAAGGGCGCTTTGCGGTGGCGATGGGGCGCTGGCGCGATCAGCCGGTCGGCCCGCATCCGCAAGCCATGTACCAGGTGGCGTTCGCGGCGACGGAATTCGCGATGATCGTGCCGTGGTTGATGCTCAATCGCGACGGGCTGACGATCCTGATTCATCCCGAATCCGGCGACGCCTATGCCGATCACGCGATCCATGCGCTGTGGCTTGGCGAGAAGCTGGCGCTCCGACTCGACATCCTGCGCAAACTAATCGGCGCGTAGACCGACGGCCGCGATCGCCGCGGCGCATCGTCGGCGATGGCTATTCGTGCCGGGCCGGCGGGTTTTCGAGATCGTTCTGGAGGCCGGCCAGCTTGAGATTCAGATCGGCGACCAGCTTGTCGAAGCCGCCGGTGTTCATTACGCGGTTGAACTGGTTGCGGTAGTTCGCGATCACGCTGATCGCGTCGACCGTCACGTCGTAGATTTTCCATTCGCCATGGCTCAGGTGCATCAGGTAATTGACCGGGATAGCGTCCTTCTGCTCGGTCACGTTGATATTGCTGAAGACCTGCGCGTAGTCGGCGTCCTCGAAGGTTTCATGGGTGAATTGCACCTTGACCGTAAGCAATTCCTGCTGGACCTTTTGCACTGTGTAGTCCTGCAGTTTGCTCAGGTAGGCATCCTGGATAAAGCTGGCGAACAGCGGCACGAATTGCGCGCGTTGGGCGGCCGTCAACTCGCGCCAATGGTAGCCCATCACTGAGCGCGCCATCGACTCGAAATCGAAATACTTCCCGGCCAGCGTGCGCAGCTTTTCGCGCCGATCGCGCAGCGCCATCTGTTTATCGTTGAACACCGCGATCACTTCGCCGACCCCGCCCTGCACGAGGCGCATCGGATCGTTAATCGCCTCGCCGGGCGCGCCCGCGATGGCGCTTGGCGGATCGGCATAGGCCACCCCGTGCGGCGTCGCGGCAACCAGCCACGCGGCCGTGGCTAGCGCGATCGCATAGCGAGCCAGGCGGCTGGGCCTTGCGGCAACATGGCGTGGGCGGGCAGGGCGATCGTTTTCCGGATGCGGGCGGCGTCGATACGAAGTCATCGCGAGCGATTCTATCGCAGATGCCGCGTCGATGTTATCGACGCGGCGCCCGCTAGGGAACCTCTGCACCAGGCTCTGGTGTCACCCTGAGCGAAGCGCATGGGTCCCGGATCCGGGATTCTTCGCTGCGCTCAGAATGACAACCTAACTTGTGCAGAGGTTCCCTAGGGCAAGCGCGGGATATGCTCGAGCGCGGCCGGATTCTCGAGCGCGGCGAGGTCGCCCGGCGGCTTGCCCAGATGAATCGCGCGCAGTACCCGGCGCATGATCTTGCCGTTGCGCGTGCGCGGCAGATCGGGCACGAAGTAGACCGCCTGCGGCCGCAGCGGCTTGCCCAGCACCTCGGCGACCTTGTCGGCGACGCGCCCGGCGAGTTGCGCCGTGGCCTGCGCTCCTGGCTTGAGCACGGCGAAGACCACCGGCACTTCGCCCTTGGTCGGATGGGGCACGCCGATCGCCGCCGCCTCCTTAAGCGCGGTAATCGCGGTCGCCGCCGACTCGACTTCGGCCGGGCCCAGCCGTTTGCCAGCAATCTTGAGCGTATCGTCGGAGCGCCCGAGCAGCATCCAGTTGCCGGCGGCGTCGGTCAGCGCCCAATCGCCATGCACCCAGGTGTCGGTGAAGCGGCTCCAGTAGGTTTCGAGATAGCGATCGGGGTCGTTCCAGAAGCCGTTGGTCATCCCCGGCCAGACGTTGAGCGCGGCCAGTTCGCCGACCACGTTGACCACTTCGCGCCCTTCGTCGTCCAGTGCGGCGACGTGGATTCCCGGCACGGCGGTGTTGAAGCCGCACGGGCTGATCGGGCGCATCGTAACGCATCCGAGCAGGCCGCCCGCGATTTCGGTGCCGCCCGAATAATTGATGATCGGGCGGCGGCGATGCCCAACCTGATCGAACAGCCAGGTCCAGGCCTCGGGATTCCAGACCTCGCCGGTCGATCCGAGGATGCGCAGCGACGACAGATCGTGCCGATCGGCATGCGCGGCGCCCGACGGAATCAGCGCGCGCACCAGCGTCGGCGAGATGCCGAGATGAGTAATGCGATGGCGCGCGATCATGCTCCACAGCCGATCGGGGGCGGGAAAGTCGGGCGCACCTTCATAGAGGAAGGCGGTCGCGCCGAGCGTCAGCGCGCCGATAATCAGCCACGGACCCATCATCCAGCCCATGTCGCTGAACCAGAAGACGCGCTCGCCCGCGCGCACGTCGAACAGATGCGCCATGTCTTGCGCACCCTTGAGCGGGAAGCCGGCGTGGTAATGCACGGTGCCCTTGGCCCGGCCGGTGGTGCCCGAGGTGTAGATGATCATGAACGGGTCCATACTGGCCATCGACTCGACCGGGGCGTCGGTGGCTTCGGCGGCGACGATTTCGTCCCAATGGAGCGCGCCGGCGACGGGCGCCGACCGATCCATGCGGCGCACCGCGACGATATGCCGGACGCATCCGGCGAGTTCGGCGGCGTGGCGGGCGAAGTCGGCCAGCGCGACCGGGTGCCCGCGGCGCCAGAAGCCGTCGGCGGTGATCAGAACCTTCGCGCCGGCGTCGCTCAGGCGGACGGCGGCGGCCTCGGCGCCGTAACCCGAGAAGATCGGGATGAAGATTGCGCCGATCTGCGCGATCGCCAGGGTCGCGATTGCGGTCTCGGGGATCATCGGCAGAAACAGTCCCACCCGATCGCCGATACCGACGCCGAGCTTGCGCAAGGCATTGGCCGCGCGGCCGACCTCGCGCGCCAGCTCCGCGTAGCTCAGCGTGGCAGTCGCGCCGTCTTCGCCCTCCCAAATAATTGCTGGCTCGGCAGCGTCCGCGCCCCGCGCATGGCGATGGAGCGCGTTGTGCGTCAGGTTGAGGCGGCCGCCCGGGAACCATCGCGGCCATTGCACGCCGGCCGAGGTGTCGACGACCGCGGTGAACGGCGCGAACCATTCGATGCCGAGCAGGTCGAGCGTCTTGCGCCAGAAAGTATCGCTGTCGGTGATACTGCGGCGGTAAAGCTCGGCGTACGCGGCTTCGGGATGGGCGGGGTCGGCGGCGATACCCATCGCGGCGGCGAGCCGGGCAAGCTGGCTGCCGGTCACGTAATCCGCGCTGGGAAACCATACCGGCGCGGAGAGCGCCACCGCATGTTCACCGTTCGATTCCATCTTGCTCCTTGTCCCTCGCGTGCTTCGCGCGTTCACGGTCTATTCACGCGGCTGACGCTCCTGCGGTAACCAGTCGAAAGTACGCTACAATCCCAGTCGAATTTCGAGCGCGAATCGTGCCCGTCTAATTTATCATAGCGCCGCCGAACAAGCTCGCGCGACGTTTGTTTCAACTGCCGATCCAACTATGATCCATTCGCCAAATCTGGTTGGATCTCTCCGGGGTGGAAAAATTGAAGGATAGCGAGGCGCGCGACGACGGTCGGGAGCTAGCGCCCGCGGCCGTCAAGGCGCCCGCGGCGAGCTCCGCCGCAGTCGGTGCGGCTGAGCAGTTCGACTGGGACTCGGTCTCGCGCTTCAAGCAGCCCGAGGACAGCCTCGGCTATCTGCTGTGGCAGACCGCGCACGGCTGGATGCGCCGGCTGAACAGCGAGTTCGTCCCGCACGGCATTACTCATCTGCAATTTATCGCGCTCGGATCGACGCTGTGGCTGACGCGTATCGGCCAGCCGCCGTCGCAGGTGCGGCTGGCGGAGTTCTGCGCGATGGACCCGATGCTGATCTCGAAGGTGGTGCGCGCGCTCGAGAAGCGCCGCGCGATCGCGCGCACTCCCGATCCGCACGATACGCGCAGAAAACTGCTCACCCTGACCGACGAGGGACGCGCGATCATCCTGCAATGTATTCCGATCGTCGAACGCGCCTACGAACAATGCTTTGGGCCGATTGGCGAACAGGAGCCGCAGTTTCACGCGGTCCTGCTGCGGCTGTTTCGCAGCATGAAGGCGGGCGAGGCCGAGTAGCGCGGCGCCGTCCGCGAACCGGAGAGGCCATCGCGCACCCCGGCAGGAAAAAACTCATCGATCGCTACTATCCCGGCGGCGCGCGCAACGGTACGGCGGCGTTCTACGGATGGGTGCGCGAGTTCGTCACGCCGGCGACCGTGATGCTCAACCTGGGCGCGGGGCCTGCGACCAATCAGCCCCTGCGCATCTTCAAGGGCGCGGTCGCGCGCGTGGCCGGCGCCGACGTCGACCCGGCCGTGCTTGAAAACCGCGAACTCGACGACGCGCGCGTGTTCAAGGCCGGCGCGCCGATGCCCTACGGGGCCGGCGAGTTCGACCTGGTGCTGAGCGATTTCGTGCTCGAACATATCGAGCATCCGCTGCAATTCGCCGGCGAGGTGCGCCGCGTGCTGCGGCCCGGCGGATCATTTTTTTTCCGCACGCCCAACCGTATGCACTATGTATCGATCGTCGCGCGCGCCACGCCGCATTGGTTTCACACGCGCTTCGCCAACCGGGTGCGCGGACTGGACACGGCGAACCATGAACCCTACCCGACGTACCATCGGATGAACTCGCGCGCGGCGCTGGGCCAAATCGCGCGCGCGGCGGATTTCGCGTCGGTCGAACTGCGGATGTGCGAGGCCGAGCCAAGCTACCTGGTCTTCAATCCGATCGCTTTTTTGGCCGGCGTCGGCTACGAGCGCGTGGTCAATCGCTTCGATATGCTGGCGGGGATCCGCGCCGATATTTTCGGCCGAATGGTGAAATAGCGCCTGGTCCGGATCTCGCTATGGCGATGTGGCGCGTGCCGTGCCAATCGCGGTCGCGGACGGAGGGGAAGCGAGTTCGGCCGACTGGATCAGCAAATTGAGCAGCACTAGGTAGATCAATCCCCACAGCGTGCCGCCGAGCACCAGTGAGGTCGCCGATTCGATCTGCAGTAGGTTGACGCAGGTGTAGACCGCGCCGACGACTGCGCCAAGGCCCATTCCCGGATGCACGAACAGTATCTGGGTCGCGCGATAGAGCATCCCGAACAGGAACATCGAGATGATCAGGCCGGGCACGCCGAAGTTGCTATAGCCCTCGATAAGCTGGGATAAATTGAAAGAAGTACTTGAATTATTCTGATCGAGCAGGCCGTAGCGATGGCCGAAGGTCTGGCCGGTGATCTCCGCGGGCTTGTCGGGCCAGATAAAGCGCGGAATCGGCTTGTACAGCAGCGGATAGTAACTCGCGCCGTACCAGTAGGGCACGATCCCGGGCGTATCGTGCAGCACGTCGGCGAAGGTCAGCGTATCGGTCTCGAGGCGGCGCAGCGAAATCTGGACCAGCTCGTCGGTCGATCCGTCCTCACCCGCGACGAGTCCGGTCGCGGTTTGGCCGACCAGTTGGGCGAGCATCCGGGTCTGATCGAGCTGCGACGCCTGCTGCATGATGCCGCCGCTCCAGGTCATCAGGCGAAAGGCGCCCTCGGCCGGCCGCAGGATGAAGAACGCCGCGCCGCCGATCATCAGGATGAGCCATGGGATGCGTCGGCGGATCGCGGCATAAGTGAAGATCAGCGTGACGGCGACGATCAGGCCTTGCGAGGTCAGGCCCGAACCGAGTCCGAACCAGAAGCGCAGCGGCACCAGGACGAGCCACAGGAACAGTCCGGTCGCGCGATCCAGCCGGCCGATCAGTTGCAGCACCAGCAGGATGCACATGCCGATGAGGCAGAGATCGGAGGCGAAGGTCGCAAGCTGGGCGACGCTTGCGGGAATCTCGACCGTCCGGTCGATCAGATAGACGGCCAAGCCGGCGATACTGAACAATATGCCGTCGAACTTGATGTTGCCGACGCGCCGCCAACGCATCGTGACTCGCGGCAGCACCTCTTGCAGGAGCAGGCGCTGCGGTCCGTAATAGCCCGCCATCACGCAGGCCAGCCCGAGCAGAATCAGTTCGAGCGCGCGCGCGACATAGAGATGCGAGATCGGCGCGGCGACCCACATCGTGCCGTAATCCCGGACTATGAAGAGCGGCGCGGCATAGTAGGTCGTGAAGATCAGTCCGAAGAACGGCATCAGCGGCAGCCCCGGATCCCGCCCGTCCATCCAGAGCCACGCGGGCACGGCGGAGAGCGCGATAATTGCCGACGCGAGCAGTCGCTCGCGCACGGTCGGATTGGACGAGCCGAAGAGATTGAGCGCGGCGATCAGCAATGCGAAAGCGAGAATGAAGGCCACGCGCCGGGCGAGAGTGAACGATCCGGCGGGTGGACGCGTGACGATCTCGTACCACGAACGCATGCGCGCCGCGTCGATTGGGCGGGCGGCGTCGTCGGCCGCAAGGGCCGCGTGATCACGGAGCACTGTCGCTGATTCGTTCACCGGATCTGGTAGTTATTCATAGCGTGCGCTTTGATCGATAGTTAGTTCAGGGCGCGCGCCCGGTCAACTGATCGATCATATTAACCAATAGCACACGCACGGCCGATGGTTCGTGGCAAATTGGGAATCGGAATCAGTTGGCGCGGTGAGCGATTGAAGGTCGAGAAGTGAAATGCTTCGTCCTGACGGGGCTTTGATTAGTCTGACACGTCATATACGCGCTGTAGTGTTCGGATGAAGATGGAAATGCGCCGCGCGTCCCGGAAGTGGGAATTCGTTCGTAACGATTGCGCCAATTCAACCCGCAGCGGCCTCGCGGGCTGTTCCAGATTGGACCTGGCGATTCGCTATCGTCTGATTAGTCAGTTGATAGTGGGATACGGTAGCCGGCGATTGCTGGCCCCGCAGTTGCACTTACTCATGGCATGCTCAAACGCAACATTAACCGCATCGCCAGCGCTCCGAACTTCAGGCTCAACCGATGGGCGCCTGCCGCGGCCGGAGCGATACTCCTGCTGGCCGGCTATGCGGGAACCGCGGCGGCCTTTATCAACGTCGCGGACTTCGGTGCCAAGGGCGACGGCAGCGACGCCACGGCGGCGATTCAGGCGGCGATCAACAGCGCTGGCGGCAATGGCGACACGATCTACCTTCCCGCCGGGAATTACGGGATCAGCGCGAGTCTCACGATCACCAAGGTAATGGGCCTGCGGATTCTGGGCGACGGCGTATTTGCCACCGACCTGCAGCCGACCTCCGGGATGGCCGGCAAGCCGGTGGTGCTGTTCACCGACGCGATGCACTGCACGATCGAGAACCTCTCGGTCTTTGGGCTGAGCGGCGCGCCACCTTCGGCCGGAATCGAGTCGGACTCGGCGGCCGGCGGCGAAGCGACCCACCTGACGATCAAGGATGTCGAAGTCGGATCGCTGAGCGCCGCCAGCATCGTCGACGGCATCAAGTACTATAATCCGGCCAATGCGGACTGGAACAACGACCTGGGCTTCATCGAGAATGTCGATATCAACAATTTCACCCACGCCGGCTACTCGATCAGCGGCGTCAATCCGCTCGGCCTGACGATCCAGGGCGGGATCGTCGGCTACGGCCCGATCGGAGTCTACATGCAAGGCGGTTCGATCAAGATGTCGGGCACGCACTTCGACGACCTGACCGACGTCGCTTTTGATTTCGAGAACGTGTCGAACGGCACCTGGGGCTTTTACCAGCATTCGATCGAAATCGTGAACGTGTCGGCGGAAGGCGACCAGGCGACCCTGCTGCGCACGGGGACCGACGGCGTCAACGTCAGCCTGACCAATGTCGACTACAAGTTCTCGCCGGCCAACGCGCCGATTATCGACTACCAGAGCACCGGGTCGCTGTTCATCACGGCCTCGACCTTCTTCATGCTGGGCAACAGCCCGACCTTCCAATTGGTCGGCGGCCCGAGATCGATCATCACACTGACCGACAACTCGATCGCGTTGAACAGTCTCACGCTCGACGGCCATATCCTCTCGCAGGGCAACTGCTGGGGTGGTGCGCCGCATCTGACGGCGACCAGGGGCTCGACCATCGCGGAAGGGATCGAGGCGTGCGGTGGCAAGTTCGTCAGGAAGATGGTCCGCAGCAACTGATCGGCGGCTGCGACCGGTTAACGTCCGAGGCCTGGCGGAGCTGAACGCGGCCCGGCGCTCGGCTGTGCGGATGGATTGATGCTCGCCCTCGCGGCGGTCTCCTGGATTGGCCTCTTCCCCCCGCTCGTCAACCGACGCATTCTACTGATTCCTGCCGCGCGTCATCGCGTGAGATCGGTGGCGCGGGCCGGACCGCTCCAAATACCGTTTAAGAGGCTGGCCAGGCGAAAGCCCGCTTTCGCAAGCTGATGGCCCGCGATGACGCTGGCGTGATCGAGGTAGGAATCGTCGAGGTCGAGCGTCACCCCCGGGGCATTCGAGCATCCGTGGACCGCCGAGGGGCACGGCTTGATCGGCAGGTGCAGCGCGCCATAGATCTCCGTGCGGGCAATCTGATGCGATTCCCAGGCGATGTCGTCGGCGCTGTTCGCGCGCCATACGTCGGTGGCCCGCTCGGCGGCGTAAGTTCGTTCGAGGTCGTGGGCGGTGGCCGCGGCGCCGCGCGCCTCAAGATCGCCCTCAAGCCGGTAGACGAGGGTATTGTCCCACAGGGCGTGCAGATTACGCGCGCGGGCGGGGCGATCCACGGCGATGCAATTGCCGCCTTCGTCGGCGTCGTTGGTGGCGTGCAGCGGCTGATGAACGTCGCCGACCAGATGGATGACGAAGGCCAGATCGCCCGACCGACCCCAGTTGTCGTAGCGCCCGTCGCGCAGGCGCTCTACGTAATCGTCGATTTTGGCGGTGACGCAGGCTCCGCCGCGGCATCGCGCGGCGATGTCGGCGGGCCCGTCCCGCAGGCAGATATCGATGAAGTGCCAGGGCGCCGTCGCGCGATCTTCGTCGCGAAATTCGGTATCGGGTCGGGTCGACGCCTCGGCCATCGCGCGCGCGATCGCTTCGGGGGTGTCGCTCGTGCCGAGGATTTGGGCGACGTGGGATTGGGCCGCAGGGGTAAGGTTATCGGCGGCGATGATCGCGACAATCTCGTGGCCCTGATTACCCCACGCCCAGGCCGGAGTTGCGCGGCAGAAGAGGGCGGCGAAGGCGAGCGCGGCGAGCGTCAGACGAGCGGGGTGATTCAATAGACGAACTCCGTGACCGCGGCGAGCGGTCGCGATCGTGAATAGCATGAAGCGCGGCGGGGGCTATCCTGTACGGGGCGGGCGGGACTGTGCTAGCGCAAGTAACTCGTGGCCGCGCGCGACCTGACGGGGCGCAGCGGCTGAACCCTTAGCATCCGCGAAACAGTTTCGGAGGAGCGCGCGAATGGCGAGTGAACAACTTGGCAAGGTTCTGGAAATCCTCAAGGCGCAACCACGCAACCCCAACGCCAGCTTCGGCCAGATGCGCGGCGGAATGGAGAAGTTCGCCGAGCGCGTGGCCAAGGACGTGACCTGCACGCCGGTCGCGGCAGCGGGCGTCAAGGGCGAATGGATCGTGCCGCCGGGCGCCGCCGACGATCGGGTGATCCTGTATCTGCATGGCGGCGGCTACGTGATGGGTTCGGTCAATACGCATCGCGCGATGGTCGCGCGGATCGCACGCGCGGCGCAGGCCAAGGCGCTCGCGATTGATTACCGGCTGGCGCCCGAGGATCCGTTTCCGGCGGCGGTCGACGACGCCACAGCGGTCTACAAGTGGCTGCTCGCGCAGGGCTACAAGCCGGGCAAGATCGTGATCTCTGGCGATTCGGCGGGCGGAGGATTGACCCTCGCGACGATCCTGGCGCTGCGCGATCAGGGCGTCGCGCTGCCGGCCGCGACGGCGACGATCTCGCCGTGGACCGACATGGAGGCGACGGGTGATTCGGTGACGACCAAGGCGGCGCGCGATCCGATGGTCGATCAGGCGAGCCTCAAGCCGATGGCCAAGGTTTACGTCGGTGACCAGGACCCGCGCAATCCGCTGGCCTCGCCGCTGCATGGCGACTATCGCGGGATGCCGCCGATGCTGATCCAGGTGGGCGAGGCGGAGATCCTGCTCGACGATTCCACGCGGGTCGCGGAACGGGCCAAGGCCGCCGGGGTCAAGGTCGAGCTGGAAGTGTGGCAGGACATGATGCACGTATGGCACGTGTTCGCGAAGATCCTGCCGGAGGGACAGCAGGCGATCGACAAGATGGGCCAGTTCGTCCTGGCGCATACCGGGTGAGCGGCGCGCGCCGCGGGCGATCGCGATGTGCCGCGGCCCGCGCATAGTCTCGCCCAAGGAATGGATTGACGATGAGCGGGACGGACGCCGTGGACGTATTGATCGTCGGCGCGGGGCCGACCGGGCTGGTGATGGCGATGTGGCTCACGCGGATTGGCGTGCGCGTGAGGATCGTCGATAAGACGGCCGAGCCGGGGACGACCTCGCGGGCGCTCGTGGTGCAGGCGCGCACGCTCGAGTTTTACAATCAGATCGGAATTGCCGACGAGGTGGTCGCGCGCGGACGGAAGGTCGCGGCGGTCAACTTCTGGGTCGCCGGCGCGCATACGGCGCGGGCGATTATCGGCGAACTGGGCGCGGGCATGAGCCCGTTTTCGTATCCGATTATCTTTCCCCAGGACGAGCACGAGCGGCTGTTGGTCGAGCGCCTCGGCGCGGCCGGCGTCACGGTCGAGCGGTGCACGGAGCTGATGGAATTCGAGGAGATGGCGGCCGGCGTGGTGGCGCGGCTCAAGGGGCCTCATGGCGCGCTCGAGACTTGCACGGCGGCGTACCTCGCGGGATGCGACGGGGCCCATTCGACGGTCCGCGAGGGACTCAGGATCGGCTTTCCGGGCGGCTCGTATGCACATCTTTACTACGTCGCCGACGTGGCGGCGCGTGGACCCGCGATCAACGGCGAGCTGCATGTCGGGCTCGACGCGAGCGATTTTCTCGCGGCTTTTCCGCTCAAGGCCGACGGGCATGCGCGGCTGATCGGCACGCTGCAGGAATCGGCCGAGGATCGGCGCGAGGGGCTCGGATGGGCGGACGTGAGCAATCGCGTGATCGCGGAGATGAAGATCGAGGTCGAGCGGGTGAACTGGTTTTCGACCTACCGCGTGCATCATCGGGTGGCGGATTATTTCCGCAAGGGGCGCGCATTCATCCTGGGTGACGCCGCGCATATCCATAGTCCGGTGGGCGGACAGGGGATGAACACCGGGATCGGCGACGCGGTGAACCTGTCGTGGAAACTCGCGGCGGTGATCCAGGGACGGGCGGGCGCGGCGATCCTGGACAGCTACGAGCCGGAGCGAAGCGCCTTTGCGCGGCGGCTGGTCGCGACCACCGATCGGGCGTTCAGCGCGGTTACCAACCGTGGCGCGATCGCGCGGCGCGTGCGGCTTCAGATCGTGCCGCGGGTGATTCCGTGGCTATTCAGGGTAGCGGCGGTGCGCCGCTTCATGTTTCGCACGATCTCGCAGACCGCCGTGAGCTATCGCACCAGCCTCCTGAGTGAGGGGAATGCGGGAGCCGTATACGGCGGCGACCGCTTGCCGTGGGTGGAGGCGGAGCGCGAGGGCGTCGCGGGCGATAACTTCACGCCGCTGGCGGCGATCGCGTGGCAAGTCCATGTCTATGGTGAGGCGGCGCCCGAGATCCGCGCGGTGTGCGACGAGCGCAAGCTGCCGTTGCATCAATTTCGATGGCGCGCGGCGATGGGCCGGGCCGGACTGCGGCAAAACGCGCTCTACCTGGTGCGGCCGGACGGTTACGTGGCGCTGGCCGATGCGCAGGCGCGGGCGGCGACGATCGCGGCGTATCTCGAGGCGCGCGGGATCGTCGCGGCGGCCTTTGCTTGACAGTGTCGGACGGCCCGATCTAGCTTGGCGGCAATCTGGCGGACGATGCGCCGTGCGTGGCAATTGCGGCAATTGTACTTAACGAAATATCGATTGGAGTGGACCAATGGCTGACGGCAAAGCGAAGAAGATGTGGGCCCTGCCGGGCGCGGAACTGACCGCGCCGGCGTCGCTCCTGATGCATGGCGGCGACGCGAGCCTGTTGCAGTTGCCGTGCCCCTCGTTCCTGATCGAACATCCCAAGGGGCTGGTGCTGTTCGACAGCGGATGTAACCCCAAGATTATCGACGACGCGGCGGGCTACTGGGGCGAAGTGGCGCAGGCGCTGCCGATCAAATGGAGCAAGTCGGACACGCTCGACAAGCAGATCGCGGGCGTCGGCTATAAGGCGTCCGACGTGAAATACGTCATCCTGTCACATTCGCATCTGGATCATTCGGGCGGCCTGACGTATTTCCCGAAGGCCACGTTTATCGTCGGCGCCAACGAACTGCAATACGCCTACTGGCCGGACCCGGATCGGCGCTGGGCGTTTATCCTGAACGATTTTCTGCCGACCCGCGCGTACAACTGGCTTGAGTTTGACCAGGACCTCGACCTGTTCGGCGACGGCGCGCTCAAATTTCTCTACACCCCCGGCCATACGCCCGGCGAATGCTCGCTACTGGTCAACCTGTCCAATCGCAAGTTCCTGCTGACCGGCGACACCGTGCATCTGCGCGCCGCGATTACTCAGGAGGCGACGATGGGGATCGACACCGACCCGATTCAGTCGGTGAAATCGATCCGGCGGGTGAAGGCGATTCGCGATATGCATGGCGCAACGGTCTGGATCACGCACGACCCCGACGACTGGAAGGAACATCCGCATCTGGTTGAATAGGGTTCGAATCGATTCGATGGGGCGGCGCGGCGCGCGTCGATCGAATGGCCTGCGCCGCGCCGCGAGCGCGTAAAGAGATTGCGATGCCGTTGTATGAATGCCGCTGTGAGCCCTGCGGAGTAACTTTCGAGGTGCTGGTGCCGCTTAGTGCGGCGCGGATGCGCGCGCGGCCATGTCCGCGATGCGCGCGGCCGGCGCGGCGGATAATCTCGGCGGTGAGCTTCATGATGGGCGGTGGAAGTCCGCCACCGGCTGTGGGACGGAGCGATCCGTCGCGGCCGGAAGTGACCAGCCTCAAGGTGCCGCCGGGCGCGCGGCTGTGCTGGATGGACGACAAGTCGGCGTCGCGTTTTGCGGCCTATAAGCATGGCCGCGGTGCGGAATACGACGATACGGTGGCGGCGCGCGCCGAGCGCTCAGCGCAACTCGGCGTGCCCGCGGCCAAGAATCAACCGCATCCGCATGGGCATGACCATTCGCCATTGGCCGACCCGGCGGTCTACGCGCGGCGGCGGGCGGCGGCCGCGCGCAAGCTCAAGGTGGCGGAATCGAAAGAGATCGCGAGCCGCCCGCGTCCGCCGGCCTGAACGCGCAGCGCCGATTGGGACGATCGCGCCGGACGAGGGCAATCGCAATGGTTGACGCCGCGCGTCAATGCGGTGTAAGCCCTTGATTGATAAGTCAATCTCTGGTCACAGGGGAAGATCTGGATGGACTCGACACGGGGACTGGATGAAGCGGGCGGCCGCGGCCCGACGGATTGGCTCGGAGGCTGGAAGACGCTGTTTGTCGGCTGTGCGGCGCTGCTGGCGGCGAACCTGTTTCTCTGGCTCTTCGACTACAAATACGCCTTCACGATTGGCCTGAATTCGGCGACGCATGCCTTCACGACGCATTACCGGGCGCTGTTCTGGGCGGAACTGTTGACCAACGGGATCTTCTGCGGGCTGTGGTACGGATGGCTGATCCGGACCGGCCGTGCGCTCGAAAATCCGCAGGCGGCGCCGCGCGAAGAGGTGCGGCGGATCGCGGTGCTGTGGGGGATTATCGGCGCGACCAGCCTGTCGCTCTACATCGAGGCGAGTTTCTGGCCGAACTGGGACGGCGCGTGGCATCAGACGATGGTGCGCGATACGGCGCTGACGCCGACGCATATCCCGATGTTCTACTTTTTCTTTCCGCTCTCGGTGGTGCTCGCGCTGGGCGCGTATATCTACGGACGCTACCGGATACCCGCGCTGTACAGTCCCGACAAGGGCTTTCCGTGGTCGTTTTTCCTGCTGATCTCGGCGGCGGTGCTCGAGTTCATGCAGGTCGCGTTCAACGAATGGGGCCACAGCCTGTGGCTATCGGAAGAATTTTTCTCGGTGCCGTTCCATTGGCCGTTTGTGGCCTACGGATGGCTGGCGAGCGGCATGTTCGCGGTCTGGGGCGAGAGTATCCTGCGGCTCTATCAGATCGAGAAGTCGGCGCAGGCCAGCGAGGAAGCGCCAATCCATAGTGCGGCCGCTGGTTGAGTAATGCGCCGGGAGGGACCGGCGCGCAATAGCTTGGGGAGCTTGGGGGAGAATAGATGGCGTCGACACCTTCTGCGCTAACGATGTCCGCGGCTGAACGCCAGCGGCGGCTCGAACTGCGCGACCTGCTGAACGCGAAATACAAGTATATCGATCGGACCTGGGACGTGGTCTTCTGGGTCACGGCGATATTTATCGTGGCGGGGGCGGCGGATATCACCAAGCTGCTGTTCGCCGGCGACTGGGATTTCTGGACCGATTGGAAAGACGCGCAGTGGTGGCCGGTGATCACGGCCTTCGCAACGATTATCATTCCGTCGGCGCTGCAATGGATTCAATGGGTGGCGTGGCGCTTTCCGACCGGCGCGACCTATACCTGCGTGTGCCTGTTCCTGGCCTCGTGGATCGGGCGCTATTTTCAATGGCACGTGGCCGAGACCTATCCGCTGAATTTCGTCTGGCCGATTTCGACCGTGCCGGCTGCGATCATCCTGGACTGGCTATTGATGAAGACGCGAAGTTTTGTGCTCACATCGCTGATCGGAGGGGCGACGTGGGCCTTTATGGTCTGGGCGTTCAATTACATACCGCTCGCTCCGTTTCTGCAGCCCGCCGTGTTCATGCATCACGTGATGACGGTGTCGGACGTGCAGGGCATCGGCTATATCCGTTCGCAGACGCCCGAGTACATGCGGCATATCGAGCGTGGCGCATTGCGGAGCTTTTTGGGTGAGACTCAGTACGTCTCACTGGTATTTGGCGGGACCATGGCGGTGATAGGCTATTGGATCGGACAATTCATCGGCCGCTATCTCGCGGTGTGGCCGATCGGGCGTTTTATCAAGACGATCTGAGTATTCAGTAACTGGCGTCAATTGAGTATCTGGCAGGCGATGACACGAAGAACGCATAATTACCGATGGGCGCGGCGAATGGCGCTCGCGATCTCGTGGATCGGCCTATTCGCTCCGTCGGCGAGCGCTCACGGCGGGATGGCGGGTCCGGGGGAGCTGGGACCGCCGGTAGGCCTGTCGGTGGGGCTCGGAATCATCTGTTACTGGATCATGATTCTGTGGCCGACGCGGCGCGAGCCGCCGGTCTCGAAGTCACAAAACCTGAAACGACGGGCGATTAGTAGATAAGAATCCGCCCGATTGCGCAGTGGCGCGGCCCGTTATGGGCCGCCGCCCGGTGAGGAGTGCGCAGATGCGATTGCGATTTGCGGCCGGTCTGACGGCGGCCGTTCTGATTATCCTGTGCGGCGCACGCGGCGCCTGGGCCCATGGCGAAGCGGCCGACGAGCCGTTTCTCAAGGACCTGACGGTCGCGTTCTTCAATGTCCATATCTCGCCGACCGTGATCAAGGTTGGCGATCCGGTCACGATCACCGGGAGCCTCAAGATCCTCGAGACCTGGCCCTACACGCTCGATCCGCCGGCCACGGCGTATATCACGCCGGTGGTGCCCGGCCCGGTATTTGTGCTGGCCGATCGCACGGTCAATGGCGAACCCGACATGGGATCGATCTTCGTGGAAAAGGGCGGCGTCTACAATTTCAATATGGTGATGCGCGGACGTAATCCGGGCCGCTGGCACGTCCATCCCGGGATTGCGATCCAGGGCACCGGCACGCTGATCGGCCCGGGCGAATGGGTCACGGTCGAGCCCAGTGCGACGCCATTTCGCTTCGACGTGTCGCTGCTCGATGGGCAGAAAGTTAACCTCGAGCATTACGGCGGTGCGTTCGTCTGGTGGTGGTCGCTCGCCGGATTCATCATCGGCGTCATCTGGATGCTCTACTGGACGGTGCCCAAGCGCACGGTGACCCGCCTGGCGGTGACGATTCAACTGCCGATCAACGACGACGCGCCGGATATTGGATTGATCACACCGCGCGATCATTTCTGGATGAGCGTGCTGGCGGGTATCACCGTCGCGATGATGGTCGGTGGCTGGGTCTACATGGCGGCAAAATTTCCAGTGCGGCTGCCGCAGCAGACCGATCGCTTTGAGCCGGTCTCGGCTGCGCCTGGCGTGAATCTGGCGACGGTGCGCGGCACCGGCGCAACCTATGACGAGAAGACCAGCACGCTGATCCTTAATACCCAGATCAAGAATATCAGCGATATGCCGCTGACGCTGACCGAATACTCGATGGCGATGACGACGTTCGTCAATGGCGACGCGGCGGCGATCGCGCAGGCGGGACCGGCCGACTATACCGGCAAACTCGACGTCGAGCCCAATACACCGATCGCGCCGGGCGAGACCCGCGCGGTGAAGCTCACGATGAGCGGCGACGTATTCAACGACGAGCGGCTGATTCCGTTGCACGATCCGCAGCAGCTAATCGCGGGGCTCGTGCATTTTCAGGGCGAGCGGAGAAAATACGATCTGGTGACCGTCAAATCGGTGCTGATCCCGACCGAATTTCAGCCGCAGTACCTGCCGTAGAGCGAGCGCGGAGTGGCTATTGAGCGAAACGCAGGTGCACCGCGGTCAGGCATGGGGTGTGGCGAGACCTAAAGCGCGACTTCGCGGACTCGTCCGCATCCCAGTCAAAGCCGCGGTTGGTCATGGCGCGTAGGCGAGTGAAGTTCGCATCGGGCGAAGCGGGCATGGGGTGCGGGCGAGTCTGCGAAGCCGCGGTTATAATTAAATGAAGGCAGCAGTTCTAAACCAGTACGATCTGAAGCTCGAACGGCCCGAGTTCGTGGTCTACAAGGACGTGCCCGAACCGAAGATCGAGAGCCTGTTCGACGTGATCGTGCGGGTCGGCGGCGCCGGCGTATGCCGCACCGACCTCCACGTGATCGAGGGGCTGTGGCGCGATCGCGTGCCGGTCCAACTGCCGTACATCATGGGCCACGAAAACGCCGGCTGGATCGAGGCCGTCGGCGCGGGCGTCACGGGCGTGAAGGTCGGCGACCCGGTGATCTGTCATCCGCTGTTGAGCCATGGCGAGACGCTGGCGGCGCGGCGCGGCAACGATATGCATGCGGGCGGCGCATTTCCGGGAATCGATTCGAACGGCGGATACGCCGAGTTGCTCAAGACCGCCGAGCGCGCACTGATCAAGCTGCCGCGCACACTCGCACCCAAGGACGTCGCGCCTTACGCCGACGCCGGCCTAACGGCGTACCATGCGGTGAAGAAGGCCGCGGCGCATCTGCTGCCGGGCGACTGTGCGGTCGCGATCGGCGCGGGCGGACTCGGACATATAGGTATACAGGTGCTCAAGGCGCTGTGTGCCGCCGATGTGATCGTGGTTGACCGATCGGAAGCCGCGCTGAAGCTCGCGCGTGAGTGCGGCGCGACGCATACGGTCCGCGCCGACGGCAACGAGGTCGATGCGGTGCTCGCACTGACCGGCGGCGCGGGCGCGCAGGCGGTGATCGATTTTGTCGGCGAAGGGGCCGCGGTGGCCAACGGGCTCAAGATGACCTGCAACGCCGGTTACTACTATATCGTCGGCTACGGCGGCAAAGTTGAGATCGCGACGATGGAGATGATCGTCACTGAGAAGACGATCGTCGGCAACCTGGTCGGTACCTACTCAGACCTGGTCGAACTGATGGCGCTGGCGGATCGCGGATTAGTCAATCTGACGACCAGAGAATACCGTCTCAGCGAAGCTAATACCGCCCTGCAGGATCTTAAGAACGGCCAGATCAAAGGGCGCGCGGTACTGATACCTTGATCGGGCGGACGGCAGGGCGCGCGTAGCGGATGAAAGCGCGTAGGTTCGGTTATGGCTTCGTCGCCGCAGTCATGGCGATGACCGCGGCGGGCGCTGCGCCGTTAGTCAGTCGGGCGGCGAATTCCTATCAAATGCTCGCGCAGGCGGCCTCGACGGATAATCATGATAGCGCGCCGCCGGCCGCGGTCACCGCGGATGCGCGCGCGCAGGCGGCGGAGATCTTTACCTCGCGATGCGCCACGTGCCATGGCGACCAGGGTCGCGGCAACGGTCCGGCGGCGGCCAATCTGAACCCGCGGCCAGTCAATTTCCACAGCCGCAAATGGCAGCGTTCGGTGACCGACGCGCGCATCGCTCAGGCGATCGTCCAGGGTGGCAAGGCGGTGGGCTTGAGTGCCGAGATGGCCTCGAATCCGGACCTCGAAAATGAACCGGCGGTAGTCGCCGCGCTGGTCGAGCGCGTGCGCAAGCTGGGTAAGTAATGCATGGTGGCCGGCATTTTGCGGCGATAGGCAGTTCGCGGCGAACTGGCATTTCGTAACGATGAGGGCATTGGCCCGCGGGGCCGATGAAGCGCCTGCGCAGGGCAAGGATGTGGCGCAGGGAAGGACGCAGCGGAGATGAAGCGACGCGAATTCTTGCAGAAGGGGGCAATCGCGGTAGCTGGCGTGGCGATTGCCACATCGGGGGCCGCGGCGGTCAGTTTCGCGGCTTCGTGGACTGCCGAACTGAAGGCCTTCAGCGAGCATGAGGGCGAGACGCTGCTCAAGATGGTGCGGGAGATTTTTCCGCACGATCGCCTTGCCGATAGCTACTACATCAAGGTGGTGCACGATCTCGATCAGGAGGCCCAGGCCACGCCGGCCAGTGCGCAAATGATGCATGACGGGATCGCGCAGCTTGACGCCGGCGGCGCCAAGAAATTCGCCGCGCGCTCGAGCGCCGAGCAGGTGGCCGGGCTAAAGCGGATCGAGACGACGCCGTTCTTTCAGAAGGTCCGCGGTATCGAGCTGGTATCGCTCTACAATAATCCCGCCGTGTGGAAACGCTTTGGCTATCCAGGAGCGTCATATCCGTTTGGCGGCTACCTCCATCATGGCTTCAACGATCTGAAATGGCTGCCGGATCCGCCGGCCTCGGCCAGTCCCAAAGCTTCGTGACGCGGAGGTCTGTGTAGTGGCGCGCTTTGATTCAGGCGATGACTCAGTAGTGGTGATTATCGGTTCTGGCGCCGGCGGCGGTACGCTCGCCAACGAGCTTACGCAAAAGGGCTTGAAAGTAGTATTGCTCGAAGCCGGCCAGCGCCAATCCTCGGCCACTTTTCACAACGACGAATGGTTCGCGTTCAACCAGTTGGCGTGGCTCGACAAGCGCACGACCTCGGGCAGTTGGCGCGTGGCAAAGGATTTTCCGAACCTGCCGGCGTGGATTTGCAAAACGGTCGGCGGCACCACGGTGCATTGGGCGGGCGCCTCGTTGCGCCTGCAAGAGCATGAGTTCAAGGCGAAGACTAACTACTCGAATATCACCGGCGCCAACCTGCTCGACTGGCCGATCGGGCTTGCGGATCTCGCGCCGTACTATGCCAAGGCCGAAGACAAGATGGGGGTGACGCGGACCAACGATATTCCCGGTCTGCCCGGCAATAATAACTTCAAGGTGATGTACAACGGGGCGACGCGGGTCGGTTACAAGACCGTGCATACCGGGCGGATGGCGATCAACAGCCGGCCGCGCGACGATCGATCGTCGTGCTGGCAGTTGGGGTTTTGCTTCCAGGGATGCAAGTCGGGCGCGAAATGGTCAACGCTCTACACTGAGATTCCCAAGGCCGAAGCGACCGGCAAGCTCGACTTGCGGCCGCAATCGCAGGCGCTGCAGATTCTCGCCGACAAAAACGGCAAGGCGACGGGCGTGCTCTACGCCGACGCGAACGGCCAGCACAACGTGCAGAAGGCGCGAATCGTATGCGTCGCGTGCAACTCGATCGAAAGTCCGCGGCTGCTGCTCAACTCGGCAACCTCGACCTACTCGTCGGGGCTGGCCAATTCGTCGGGCCAGGTTGGCAAGAACTACATGCGGCATACCACCGGATCGGTCTTCGCGATTTTCAAAAAGCCCGTGCATATGTATCGCGGCACCGTGATGGCGGGAATTATTCAGGACGAATCGGGGCTCGACACGAGCCGGGGCTTCGCCGGCGGTTTCGAGATGGAGACGATCTCGCTGGGGCTGCCGTTCACCGCCGCGTTCCTGAATCCCGGCGCGTGGGGCCGCGATTACGCCGGGATGCTCGATCAGCATAACAACATGGCCGGGATGTGGATCGTCGGCGAGGATATGCCGCAGGAGAGCAACGCGGTCACGCTCAATCCGACGGAAAAAGATCAGTTCGGCTTGCCGATTCCGAACGTGCATTACGACGATCATCCCAACGACCTGGCGATGCGCGCGTATGGCTATAAGCGCGGCGCTGCGGTCTACGACGCGGTCGGCGCGATCCGCACGATCGAGACGCCGCCCTATCCGTCGACGCACAATCTCGGCACCTGCCGGATGAGCGAAAGTCCGCGCGATGGCGTCTGCAACAAGTGGGGACAGACCCACGATCTGAAGAACCTGTTCATTTCCGATGGCAGCCAATTCACCACCAGCGCGGGGGAAAATCCGACGCTGACGATCGTGACGCTGGCGATTCGGCAGGCCGACTATATTGCCGGCGAATGCGCAAAGAAAAATCTTTAACAGGCGTGGCCCGCACAGAGCATCGCGCCGATGGTAATCGGCGGAAACGGGCGTCGTTAGTCGGAACCCCGGAATTGTGAGAGGATTAGTCATGCCACGCGCAGCATTGACCCAGCCGATCGCATTCCAGGGCGCAGCACCACGCAGCGTCGCGAGGCGCCGTCACTGGCGGGGACTGATCGCCCGAGTATGCGCGGGAGCGCTAATCGCAATCGCGATCGGCGGGCCGCCGGCGCGGGCCGGTGCGGAGGCGGTCACGCCGTCTGCGCCTGGGGCAAGCGAACCCAGGGATTGGCTGCCGGCGGCGAAGCTGATCGATCAGAACGGCCATCCGGTATCGCTCGCGTCACTCAAGGGCAAGATCGTCCTGGTCAGCTTTATCCACACCTCGTGCCGCGGCGTCTGCGAGATGCTGACCGCCAAGATGCGGCAGGTCGCGGACAATCTCGGCAGCGATGCCGCTGCGCGGGTGACGATGGTCTCGATCACCACCGACCCGGCCGAAGATCGGCCGCCGCAACTGCTCGCCTATGCGAAGAAAGAGGGTGTCGACGCCAACGGCTGGCTGTTTCTGACCGGCCCGCCCGACCAGGTCGACCGGGTGCTCGCCGTCTACAATGTTCCGCACGAAGACGAGCAGGACGAACTGACCCACGTCTTCGCGCTCTACCTGATTGGCAGCAACGGCCAGATGGTGCGTCAGTACCACGGGATGTCGATCGCTCCGGAGGTCGTGGCCTCGGACATCCGCAAGACCGCCTCACCGTAGGCCGCTCGAGACGATCGGGTCGGCATAAAACCCGACAAAGTGTCGGCCCGCATGATCCGCCGCCGGAGCCCGCCCAAGAGCGGGAGGTTGCCATTTTTTTTCGCGCTTCGTCGTTGGATCGCGCTCGCGGTCTTGATGGTAGAATCAATTGCTATTACTTTTGCGGCTGAGGCCGGAACGAGAGGTAAAACTCATGAAATCAATCGTATGGCTGGGTGCGCTGTTCGCGCTGTTAGGGATTTTAGGACTCGTGATTCCGGAGTTTTCAACCTCGCATACCAGGGACGTGGTAAATCTCGGCGCCGTTAAAGTCCAGAGCACCGAGAAATCGACGCACATGGTTCCTCCAGCATTGGGCGCTGGCGTACTAATCTTAGGCGTTATCCTCATCGGCGGCGGACTTTACCAAAGACGCTAGCAGTTCGCGCGTTGGGCCTGCCCGATCAACCGGCAATCCTGAATGTCCATGCGTAGGTATGTCCTTGCACGGTAATCGAGACCGAATACTGCGCACCTCGAATCAGCGGCTCGCGTGGTATAAGCACCACTGCACCTGAGCTGCGCAGCGTCCAGCGACCATATTCCTGTGCATCGCGGTCCGGGTTGAGATAGCTATGCGAATCGAACGCGCAATGCTCGTGAAAGGGACCGGCGATCCATTGATTTATTTGCGCCTCCAGGTCCAGCGATCCGCATCCCCAGGCGAACTGGCTATTCTCGGCGACCGACGAACCGCCGCTGGTGTATCCGGGTTTGGCTGGGTCCTCGCCATGCGTGGCGGCACCAAGAGAGTCGCCGCTGCGAATGGCGGAACCGAATCGAGTCACGATGCTTAAGTGTTCGGCTGCGGCGCACCCGCTTGTCGTTGACGAACGTGCCGCCGGCCGATTTAGTGTTGGAAACTACATAACGTCCGCGCCGGCGGCTGATGACCGCGTGACTATGCGCCAGGCTCGAGTCCGCGATTTGCAATGCGCTTGCGCTACCGTTGCCGACCACCACGTCACTCCGCCCCAGAATCATGAGCCGTGGTCCCATCGGCGGCTGATTGACCGCCAGGAGACGTGCCGGTTGCGCGCGCTTGAACATTTCCTAGTGACCTGGTGCGCCAGTCTGAGGCGGTAGATCGCGAAGGTCAGTTCTGGACGTGACTCCTAACGCAATCCGCATTCAGAACACGAGTGCATTTCCCGTCATTGTCGGTCGCGTAGGATTATCCGTGCAGTAGGGCGCCGGATCAGTCATATTCTGCTGGGCGCGATCGGCCAGCATCTTCTTGAGATCATCTTCACAATGATTCTGACCAATCTGGTAGTACCTGTAGCGTAAGCCTTTCGAGTTTGCGGTCGGCATCACCAGTACCTCGCCACCGAGCTTCGAGGCCTCTTCGGGTGTAAAGCCAAGATCGGTCGGATTCATTGGCGCGGGAGGTGCTTTTGATTGCCAAATCGGAAGTCCCGGCAGACCGGCTGACTGCAGATTGCCCTGCGAATCTTCAGTCCATTGGAAACATCCTGATAGGACGCACAGACACGCCAACAGAACGACTAACAATGTCCGCTTCAAACCAGTCCTCCCATTACATAAAGAATCTTAATAGGTCCGGCCGTTTCTTCCAGCTATGATTGATTTATAACGCAGCTACATTTGGTCCGGAAGATCTCCGGCGCTGACATATCGTAGCTTTCTTCGATGGTGTATTAATCCCGCCGGATTGGTAGACAGCTGGAATTGTTCAGCGGCAAGCCTCAAGCCCAGCGTTGCCAAGAATTTTTCTCCAAGAACGTCGGCCGATGAAACCGGCCGAGTAATTCAAGAATTTTCTGCGCTATGAGTGCCCCGGCCGGGAATCGAACCCGGACTGAAGACACGGACAAAGCAAAACCAAAACCACCAAAAGAAACCCAATGATTTCGCGCTCTTCCAGCTTCTGCGCTTTGCCGCCTTTTGTTCACTTTCGCCCCATTTTTCGGCCAAATCTGCCCAAGTTCTGCCCAAGGGCTTTGGCAGACTGCCGCAGCCATTGTGCCCATATGCGGGCCGGCTTTCGAGCCGCGAATCTGCTCCTCGAAGGTTTGAGCAGGGTTCGTCCACGTTCGTTGCGCGTTGGCGAATCAAAGACCGTCACGTCGTGCATGTCTCATGCATCGATAATCCTGTCGATCGTAGCGGGGTCCAGGGCGCCAACGCGATGAGCCTCAATTCCGGGGGCGTGAGCGATTCCGATCATTCGTGCGATGTAAGCATTCTGTTTAGAGCATTAACCATCGCCTCCAGTCGTGACATTCGCTCGTCAAGCGGCTGACGCTCTTCATCCGGCACCTCCCCGTAGCCGCGCATATACGCTGGTCTGCAGTCGGTCAAATCAATCGCGAGAATCGACAACTTGGTCGAGAGACGCCGACGATTAGAAACAGTGTCGGCGTACAAATCATAGCAATCCTTCGCATCTTGGATTTCTGCACGAATCTCCCCGAGCTTCGCCCGCATCGCACATCTTGCCGAGTCGGGGAGGTCGTTCTGATACTCGGTCATCACGCGCCGGGGAGCTTGCGCCGCTGGATCGAGCGCGCGCTCTATCTCGATTACCGCGTCCTCAACTGCGCGCATCACGATAGACAGCCGTAGTGTGTGCGAATAGTTCACAGATGGCGAGCCAAGGGGTCCTTTTTCGCAGGGTTGCTTTGCGCGGCTTCTCTGACCGACGGACTGGGGTCGTTTTCTGCTATTTCGCTCGCTGCATCCGCCCACTCACCGCCGGCCGCCACGAGCGCTTCGACGGCACGTTCCCGGACGACGAATGATTCGTGCGAAGCCGCACGCTCAATTCCATACAGCGCGTCCGGAGTCCCGATTTTTTCCAACGCCGTAACTGCTTCAGCGGCCACATAGAGGTCGGGATCGTGCTCGACGAGGTCGATAAGGTTGGTCGCGGCTTCGCTCATTCGCTTCTCTCCAAGTACGAATGACGCCCGTCTTCGTGTCTCTCCTATTGGATGCTTAAGCGCTCGAATCAGCTTCTCGCGAAGATCGCCCGGTACCGGGTGTTGCTGCCGCGCGCAATAGGGGCACAGCGTGTCGTCGCTATCGATCATTTGGAAGCAGTTCCAGCAAAAGGAATTCATTCTCCTTATCACCAGTTCCAGGCCTCTCTCTCAGATCCCCCAGGTCATCAATGCCGCGGCCAGCAAGCTCAAGGTTGCGCTATACGCAAATGCGGCATGGCCGGATATGCCAGTCCAAAGAAATCCGACGACAATGCTCGACACGAAGTCGCCGACGCCGCTTGTGGCATTCATTACGCCGAATCCCGCGCCGCGCGAGTCGGCTGGCAGAAGATCTGTCGCCACGGCCGAATCGAGCGTTTCCTGAGCAGCCATTACGGCGCCTTCGAGAATGAAGAGCACCACCAGCGCACCTACGCTGTGTGGTCCGATGGCGAAGCCAGCCGCGGCGACCGCCGCGATCACATAAGCAACCGCGAGCAGGCGCCGACGCTCGATGCGGTCGCCTGTAACTCCTATCGGATAAGACAAAGCCGCATGCGCCGTGTTGTGAATGACGTATAAACCGATCGCGATGCTCATTGCCTTGGGTGTCGATCCGAGCAGTTGTGCAGCCCGAAGCACCAGCATGCTGTGCGCGAAGTCTCCGATTCCAAACAGTAGAATCGTCGCGAGAAACGTCCGGAAGGAGGAGGGCAGCGCCGCGTGCCAGCCTCGAAACTCCGGCGCTTGTGCCAAGTTTGCGCCATCGGGTTCGCGCACAAGGAAGTAGAACGCCGCGGCGGCGAACACGCCAGGCACGAGACTCAGCAGGAAGATGTTGCGGAATCCGATTCGATGGAGAAGGAACATCGCGGTCAGCGGCCCCAAGATCGCTCCCAGAGTGTCGGCGGTTCGGTGAAGCCCCAGCGCCGCGCCGACCTTCGCGTGGGGTACCGAATCAACCAGAAGATTGTCGCGCGACGGCCCGCGTGTCCCCCTGCCAAACCATCCCACAGTCCGCGCGATCAGTAGTTCAAACCAAGTCATCGCCGCCGCGAATGATCCTGTCGCGAGACCGGTGACCAGGTATCCGAGACTTGCAACCTTTTGGCGCAAGCCCTTGCGGTCTGCGATCCTGCCGCCAATCAGTTTGGCGAACGTCGCGGCTCCATCCGACGCGCCCTCAATAATCCCCAGCGCCGAAGGCGATGCTCCAATCGCGGTCAGGAACAGCGGCAGGATCGAGGTTGCCATCTCATGTCCCAGATCGGAGAGCAGACTCGCCAGGCACATACCCGCGACGTTGCGGTTAAACCACGTCGCACGCGAGTCGGCGGTTTCGATTTTCCGAACAGCCGGCGCCGGTCTTCCATCCATTCTTCAATTTCCTCGCTCATCCCTTGTGGGTTGTCCTCACCGGCAGCGGGTCAAAGCCGATCATCACCACGGGGTGGCAATGTCAGCAGCATGTTGCCGGCCAATCTTCTGAGGCCGGCCTGATGCGCATCACGCTCGTCCGTCGTCATCAGGCCTCGCCGGATCGCGTCGTGCTTCAGAGCGTGATGGCGCATGTCATCGGCATCCCGGAGCAGAGCGCGCGCACATTGTGTGGATAGCAGATGGGCGCTCTTCAAATCTGATCCGAGCTGAAGTGCAATCGCCAAGTGAGGCAAGCATAAGGTCGGCGCCTCGCTGCGTCCGTCTGGGTCGAGAATCCGGACGATATCCGTGACCGCTTGATCGGTCGCGTGATGCGCGACCGCGCAGACTCTACAGCTCTCCGGCGAAGGCGATAGATCGCGGATTTTCCGGTTCAGTTCTTCGACCGAGACCGCATCACGCGCGGCACGTTTCAGCCGCGTGGCAAGCGAGTCAAGCAGTGGCGGATAGGCCCGCGAGATTGCTACCGGCGAGGTCATACTGGAGTAAATCCACGTGTGTACTGAACAGAAGCCGCCGCTTTCGGCGTGTTCGTGTTGAGCGTCGGCGTCGATGCTCAATTCATATTGCAGCTTGCTCAGGTAATCGAAAACTGTCCGGATGACTGCACGACAGACGGGACACCCATGCGCACTGCCGACGGAAGCCACGGAACTTGCAGCGACTGCGTCGGAGCCACCGAGGTCGCCCTCCTCAGACCGCGATCGGCAGTCTCCCTTATCTTCAAATTGTCCACGCAGATCTCTGGCCCGATCCAGCAGCGCTTCGAACACCTTGCGATTCTGTGCGAAACCTCCCGACGCGAGTAATTTCCTGACGCGAGCCGCTCGACCGTCGATTGTTTTTTCAATCTCGCGGCCCAGTTTCTCCGCATATTCGTTCATGTCGATGCGGATCGACGCATCGATGCGGGATCGGTACTGCGCGAGCAACTCGCCGAGCGCAACGGCAAATGTTCTTTTCATCGCCGCCGAAGACCAGCGCAGTGGCGCCAGGTATATCCACCACGGCAGCCGCGGTCTCCACTCGACGCGTGCGATCCCTGCGATTTCCACCGATGGTGGTGCGGCTTCGCGCTCTTGTGCGGAGAGCTCTGATAACTCGCGAGCGCCTCCGTTACCATTCGTCGCGATATCGAAGAGTTCGTCGGGTAGCGCAAGGATTTCCGAGCGTACCGGACCGGCGCTCCGGTCCAAATGCTCATTCAGGGCTGCCTCGTAAACTCGTAACTCGCGCGTGAGAGCGCGCTCACAAAACGCCGGCACATTGCGCGCGAACGCATCGAAGGCATTCGGCCTGGAGAATATTCGACCGGCGAGAAAGTCCGGCGTGAATTTATGAGCTGCGCTTTGCTTGAGGTTCGTGAACGCGGAGTCGAGACGACGCTCAACGGCACGCAACGCATCATTGCCAAGCGTTTCAAGGCGGTTCACGAGCTCCGCGCGCCGCGCTTTGAGGACGGCCGTCTTTTCATCGAACCCGGCGAGGGCTTGGGAGACCTGCCCAGGCGACCGCTTTGGATCAAGTGAGAACCCGCCATGCGTGACCTCGCGTTGCAGCAGGGTTACGAGGCGGTCCATCACGCGCACGGCCAACTGGCGCGTCTTATCGCCGGCCATGAACGCCGCCAGCGCCGCTTCCAATTCGGTCAACCCCGACTGGGACAGAGCGTTCGAGTCTCCATGCAGTCTCGCCTCTAACCCGCGCTTGGCTGAAACCGCGAAAAGCGCGTAGCGCCCAATACCCAGTTCACGGTCGAGCCGTTCGCGGACGAATCTCACTACTTCTTCTGCCTCTGACTCCGAGACCAGATCAAGTTTGTTCAGCACCAAGAACACGACGCCGACGGCCCCGCGAACCTTTCGGAAAAACTCGATATCGATCTCGCTGAGCGGAAAATCGAAACTGGAGACGAATATCGCCGCATCAAGCTCCGGGAGGAATCGGTCCGTTGTCTCGGTGTTTGCAACGATCGCGGAACCAACACCGGGCGTATCGATGAAATGGAGGCCGTGGCGGAGAATCTCAGCGGGCAGTTCGATCTCCGCCTGCATCACCCGCCGCCGATTTCCCGGATTTCCGCGTTCAGTAACGTACTCCGCGAGCCCATCCAGTCGAATCTCCTGGGGAAGCGACCACCCCTCGCAGCGAACCAGAACTCGTTCGTGTGGTCCATAACTGACCGTCGTGATAACGGAAGTGTGCGGAAGAAGGCCGGTCGGCAAACCATCGAAGCCGAGAATTGCGTTCATCAGGCTGCTCTTACCCCGGCTGAAAGGACCCACCACAGCAAGGTTGAAGCGGTCCTCCGCCAATCGCGCCAGCAACCGCTGGAAAGCGCGTTCGCCTTCCTCGTCCTTATCCTTCGCGCACTGAAGCATCGCCGCTTGCCCGATCGCCGCAATCTCGAGTTTGAGATGGTCATAGTGGCGGAGTGCGTCACCCGCGATATTGGAGAGCTGCGGCGCTGCTTCCGGCATCGAGGTCAACTCCCGGGCTCCTGTCTGGTTAACGCCCTTGCCGCGATCCGACGGAGTGATCGCTTGAATCGGGCGCGCGCGAAGTCATCCGCGATGTCGTCCGTCGGTCCTTTGATAGCCTGATCGACGAACTCCCGAGCGATTGCGAAATTGTCTATCAGGCAGTTTTCGATTTCCTGATGAAGCGGCCACGCGACCCCGCGCAGTAACTCCAACATCCGCCACGCGCAGTCGCGCTGGTCTGCACGAATGCCCGCCGTCAATCCAATTGCGCATGCACGGACCGAAATTTCGTCGTCTGAGTCTGATACCAACCTGCGGATGCGGTCCCAAGTATCGCGCGTAACACCAAATTCTAGCAGCAGCATTAACGCGCTGCGCCGCCTAAGCACACTGGATGGAATTTCTCTGCCCCAAAAATTCGCGACCGGCCGCATGGCGGCCTCGATGAGCGCGGGAACTCCCGCCTCGCCGAGGATCCTTAATGCCTGTTCCGCCGCGGTCCGGCTGATGTCATCGGCAAGGGCTCTGAGCATCATTGAAACCGATTCCGAACGGCCATATCGCCCTAAGGCTTCGATAACGCCCGGCACCGGATACTTTCGGCCGATCGCCATCAGGATGTCATAGACGTCTTCTTCCATCGTGGCGCCCAAAAATCTGGCGACGGCTCCCAGCACCGCTTCGTCTCCAAACCGCTCGACTGGGTCCGAAGCCGATTTCCATTCGCGGACAAACTCCTGCAATTCGCTCGTGGCTCTGAGCGCGGCCAGCGCCTGAGCGGCACGCATCCGCGGCTCGAAAATCCCGCTGGGATCTCGCTCAAACAGGAGTTCCCGCAGGACCGGAATCGCTGGAGCGCCGATGCCGATTGCCTCAATCACCGCGCCGTCTCCATCGTGCAGCGATCGGAGGTGATGTCTCAGATCGCCTAGTTTTACGGCGTCAGCCGTGATCGCAGCCGGCTCCGGAGCGGTGTTTCGATGACTATTGGTACTCACGGCGCTGTCCCCGTACGAAGCACGCAGACGAGGTCGTGCTTTACTTCCTCGGGTAACGGAAGCGCCAAGATTTTCTCGACCGTCTTGTCGACGGGATATTCGTAGGCCTTTAGCTCAATATGGTCATCCTGCCAGACGGCGTAGCGGGCGCGCGGGTCTCCTGCTTTCGATTGTCCAAGGCTTCCTGGATTAGCGACGATACGTTCGCCAAAGACGCGCGCGAACGGCAGATGTGTGTGTCCCGCCAGGATGACATTCGCTCCCGAACTGGACTCCTCTTCCCGCGCCCACAGCGGCGAGTCGGGCGCGCGGTACTCATAGAGCAGATCCGATGGAGTCGCGTGGCAGAGAAAGAATATCCGCCCGTCGACCTGGCGGCAGGCGCATGTCGGTAGCTCCCTAAGAAACTGTTTGTCTCTAGCACTCAGGACCGACGTCGTGTATTGGCGCGTCGCTTCGGCCATAGTGCGGAATCGAGGCGAGCACCCACAATTCGTTCCAAATCCCACCGCGTTGTCGTGGTTTCCGCGGATGACAGTTGACGCGTGAGATCGCACAAAGTCGATCGTTTCGGCCGGATCAGGACCATAGTTCACCAGGTCACCCAATACCCACAACTCATCATAGTCGCGTGGCAGGGCGGAAAGAGCTTCGAGGTTCGCGTGCAGGTCTGAAATGATGCAGATTCGCATATGAGTGATTGGCTCTTTTTAATGTCGGCTCGAAAACTTCAGCGGTTTTGCATCCTGTTCCTTCGCCGCGGCGAGGAGCTGTGCTCGATCGTGCTCAAGGTCGCGCCGGATCGCTTCGCCAGCGACATGGGCGAGCTTGAGTCTGCGGTTCTCTTCAGAAAGCACGGCGTTGCGATAGCGCAGGCCTGCCGCTTCGCTCTCGAGGTCGGCCAGATGCTTGAACTGGCGTGCTTCCTCCCATCGCTCGAATTCCGCCGCCTCGTTCTCCGTGCAATCGGAGGAATCGTGGACTTCCACCGGCGGCGGTTCTTGCTGAAGAGGAGCGGCCAGATAGGTGAGCGCCGTCAATATCAGCGATTCCATCTCTGCGCCGTTACGCAACTCGGCCTGAGCGAGCGCATCGCGTAAGTGGAGGAGCTTCGCCCTCTGAACCTGTGCAAAGTTAACCGCGACATCCTGTTGCGCGACGATATCCGCATGCTTGCGGCAGAAAAGCGGCGCCGATTCGAGCGCCTTCCTGAAGCGCATCCCGCCGTCCAAACGGCGGATCGCGCGTGCAAGCCTAAGCTCGATTTGGCTGAGCCTTGAGCACGCGTCGCAATCGGATCGGTCGGCGAGGACCGATTCGATCGCACTGCGAGTCACTCCCGCCCTTGTCATCGGGCTGGCAACCGCGAACAGCACCATCTCGAGATGCGGGCCGCACAAGACTCTGGCCGAGGCACTGCTAGCGCGCACTCGCTCGATTTCCTCTTCCTCCCGCCGTTTCAATACGGCGCACAGGGAGCACGAGGCGCCACCGAACTGCTTGAGGAGTTCTCGGAAATTCTTTGTCAGGCGCTCGAGCACTTCCGGTCTCCGATCAACAATCGTCGGAGCGGTCTCGAGACCCGAGAGTCGGAAGGAGTCCTCCCGCCGCGGGTCTCTACCCGCTGCAGGAGTCATTGGCCGGATGGCGGTTCCTGGTGGACTCCACCACCTGTACCCATAAGCTAAGTCTAGCCGCACCGCCGGTCAAGCTTCATGAGGAGAACCTCGCGATCAGAAGCGCCACAATCAGCGCGATGAGCCCGTAGAGAACGTAGGCATTGAGGAAGCCATGATGCATCCGGGCAAAACCGTTTGATACCCATAGCGCGGCGTCCGCGATCGGATTGAGCACCAAGCGGTCCAGCACATGGTTTTCGCCGTGCGTGCGCCGAATCGCGGCCCGGAAATGCTTGCCGACCGTCTCCCGGGTGTCTTCCACGGTTGTGGGCCTGAATACCGCTTCGAAGATGACGCGCACCGGGTTCGAGAATCCGGTACCGGTGTAGGTCATCTCCGGCAGCAAGCGTCGGATTCCACCATCCCAGACCGCGCGCCGTTCGACGGCGCGGCTTCGCGCGACAATCAATCGAAACACGACGTAGGTAGCGAGCAGCATCAGCGCCAGGACCACGGCCATGTACGTGGTGGACATCGCGAACACCACCGGATTGGCCGCGCCGCCGCGATGCATCACAATGAGTCCACGTCCCGGCATTACGCTCTGCCCGACTTGCGCGCCAAGCGCGTGAAAATCCGCGACGAAGGATGCGGGCAGCTCGCCGTGATGGACGTTGCCAGCAAAGAAGGGTGGCACCAGGGCGTCGGCGGCGCGCGCCTGCTCCGCGATCGGCGCGATAGCTCCGTCGAGCACCGGAATGACGTAGGTCGGAGTCACTCCCAGGATGAAGCAGAGCACGGCGAGGAATGCCATCGGAATAGTCGCCGAGGCTCGCGCCGACCGGGCCTGCGCCGCCGAATCAGACCGTGGCATCCCGAGGAAACTCATCGCGAACGCCTTAACGAAGCAGGTCACCGCAAGCGCCGCCGTCAGGGCGAGGATCGCGCCGCAAAGCGCAAAGACGATTTTCACGCCAGTCGAAGCAAGTCCCGCGCTTTGCAGCATCGCCTGCAACGTGAGCCATTCACTAACGAATCCGTTGAACGGCGGCAGCGCCGCGATCGACAGTGCGCCAACCAGAAAGAACAACGCGGTGAGAGGCATCGCCTTTATCAAGCCTCCCAGCCGGTCGATGTTTCGGGTTCCGGTATTCGAATCAACCGCGCCGGTCGCGAAGAACAACAGGGCCTTGTAAATCGAATGGTTCACCATGTGGTAGAAGGCCGCCGCAAACGCGATCGCCGCAAGCGACGGATGCGCCAAGGCCACGAAGATAAACCCCGCGCCGAGCGCCGCTGTGATAATGCCGGCATTCTCGATCGAACTGTGCGCGAGCATGGTCTTGAGATCGCTCTGCGTCGTCGCGTAGAGAATGCCGAGCAGCGCGGTAACGCTGCCGACGATGAGCGCGACGAGGCCGGGGCCGATCGCCGCAACCGGCAGCAGGTCACCGTTCACTCTGACGATTCCGTAAAGACCGAGGTTCAAGGTTGCTCCAGCCAGCACCGGGACGAAAGCATCCGGCGCCGCGGCGTACGCCTGCGGGAGCCAGAAATTAACCGGGATGAGACCGGCCTTGACTCCGAAGCCGAAGAACGCGAGCAGGAAGACAGCCCATCGCGCGTATTCGCCCAGCGCACCTCCCCCAGCCTCCATCGCGACGAATTCAAGCGAGCCATTATTGGCGAGTACTATGAACGCCAGCGCGATGAGGAGTGTGCCGGCCTCGCCAACCGCCAGCATCAAGTATCCCGCCCGCAGGTGTTCTTCCATTTCGTCTTCGTAGTTCACCAGCAGGTAGATCAGGATCGACATCGATTCCCACAACATCAGAAAGGAGACCGCGTCGGCCGACAGGGGAATCAGCACCAGCGTCGCATAGAGCGCGAAATATAGAACGCTAAAGGCCCTAAGACTGTAACGGCCCATGTACCTATGGAGATTGCCAGCCGCGAAAATCGAACCGGGAAGCAGGACCAGGCCTGAAATAAAAAGAAACAGCGCAGAGAGCCGGTCGAGTGACAGCGTGAGCGTCGCCAGCGATGGAATGGTCCACAGCGTCGCGTGAAACGGCGCGCCCGCAAACAGTGAGGCTCCGCTGAAGCAGAGCAAGACGCCCGCCGCGCACGCTCCGAACCAGCCCACGATCGCTGGCGTTCGCCGTTCTTCAATGGCCAGCGGCAAAACCACGCCGGCGCCGCACAGCGCCACGATAATGACCAGTAGCAGGCCCATGGAGGTCATCCCGACGCGTTCCCCACCGAGTCGCTCACTGCGCGATGCAAACGGGCCGGGGGTTTCCGGCCAACCGCAACCAACAGTCCGTGCAGAATCGCGAGTGGCGGTGGCGGATCGCCCGGCACCTCGACATCGACCGGGAGCAGCTCGGCCACTCCGCCTGCGCACATAAAGCTGCGGCCAAAGATTCCTCCCGATAGCGCGCAGGCCCCAACGGCTACGACCCGTTTCGGGCTGGGCATCGCGTCGTAGGCCTTGCGCAGCGGCACTCGCATGTGGTCGGTCAGCGCTCCGACTACCAGCAACACATCGGCATGACGTGGCGTTGGAGTGAGAAAGAAGCCGAGGCGATGCATGTTGTAGTAGGGATTGTTGAGCTGTCGGACCTCGTTCAGGCACGCCCCGCAGTCGCCTGTATCGACCACGAGGATGTGAACCGATCGATCGAACGCCGGACCGAACTGCCGCTTTTGATCATTGCCACCCGAAACTGCGGTGGCCCATTCGTAGCTGTGTTCCCATCCGAGCGGACTGTTCGTGCCACGCACGCAGCGGAAGCAGTGAATACATCGGCGCAGGTTCACGTCCACGCCGGCCGGAGCCAGTTCAAGAGCGTCGGCCGGACAACGCGCCACGAGTGACTGGGCCACTTCCAAGGGGAGTGTCGCGGCAGTCGGCAGGCCCGGCGAAATTCCAGCCGCAGTTTCCTCGGCGCGCGGGTAGCGGGTGCTCTTAACGCCGGTTCTGAGACCCTTGATTACCCATTGGCTCATGATGGTTAGCCGTACCTACTAGCGATCGTTCTCGTGAACTGAGAGCGCGAACGTCGCGAGGATTATCGGAAAATCCTGAAACGCAAAGTTTTCGGCCGCGAGCCTGAAGCCATGCCAGTTCGCGAATGACGGCGTGATGATTCGGTAGCGATCCACCACGCCGTCCTCGCCGAGGCGAATCCAATGCAACGCGGCCCCGCGCGGTGCTTCGACCCAGCCCAGCGCGGCACCCGGCCTGAAGCTGACTTCCGGCGCGCGAACCTGCCCCCCAGGAACCGCTTGGCCAACCGTCGAGATGATCCGCACTGATTGCGCCGCCTCTCGAAAGAACATACGCAACCGTGCGTATCCGTCTCCTTCCGATTCGTGGGGAACCTCAAACTCGATCTGGTCATAGCCGGAATATGGCTGGGCCTTCCTCATATCCCGCGAGACACCTGAGGCGCGGGCGATCGGTCCGACCAGCCCGAAGTCGCCGGCCTCGCCTGCGGAAACGTGGCCGACCTCCTCCAGTCGGTCTAGAAAACTGCTGGATATGCTCAACATCCGCTCAAGGCGCGAGAGCTTTTCGGCCACTTCTCGCACCTGTGCTGCGGCTCGGTTGCAGGCCGAATCGTCAAGGTTGATCGTCAAGCCACCGAAGGTTCCGAGGCCGAAGAGATAACGATGCCCCGTCAGCACACAGGAAAGTCGCAGCAGGTCCTCTTCGAGAATCGAGGCCTGGGCGGCTGCAACCGCAAGGCCGGTCGATTCACAGATTCCCTCGATCGCCGCGACGTGATGCCGAAGGCGTTCGAACTCCGCAACGAATATTCTTAGCGCGCGCGCTCTCGGAGGCACCTCCATGTGGCAGATACGCTCCACGGCCTGACAGACCGCGAGTGAATGAGCGAATGCTGATGTTGCGCTGATACGCTCCGCTATCAGTAGAACGTCCTCAGCCCGGCGCCCCTCGGCGATCTTTTCCAGCCCGCGGTATGCATAGAAGAGGCGCGGCTGCACGCGGATTACATCTTCGCCCACGGTTTCAAGCTGAAAGTGCACCGGCCCGGTTGCGGTGGCATAGATGGGTCCGATCGGCATCAAGAACGCTCCCGCCTCCTCGACGATCTGGCGCGGCTTCCAGTTCTGGTCGGGCGCACGATGCGTCACCGGTTGGCGCCCATCGAAGCTCTTACGCATCGGAGCGACGCCCTCATGCCAGGCGTCGTCGTGAAGTACGAAATCGCCGAGGCGCGGATGCCCCTCGAAGACCAGCCCGAACAGGTCCTCGACCTCGCGTTCGTGCCAGTCAGCCGCATGCACGAGCCTGCTGACGCTGGGCACCCGATAATCCGACGGAGCTAGATGAGTCAGCACATGCAACCAGCCCGCTCCCGGCCCGCCATAGAATACGTACCGCAGTTCCCACCGCGTTAGTTGCTCGACTACCAGACCGCCGAAACTGTAATGCAGATCGGAGAACAACCAATTGCAAACCTCCGATAGCTCCGCAGGTTCACACTCCAGCCGATAAGCCGATTCCGAACCGTCTTCCGGGCTCAATTGAACTCTGCCGTTCCAACGAGCCGCAACCTCATCGAGCACTTGCTTCCGTTCGGCTGGCATCGCTCACCTCGTCAGACCGTCCGCAGCCATTAGAAGGAGCTTGTGGAGCGGCTCTGGCATATAGACCCCGAGTATGATGATGGGTGCCGCGGCCAGAATGAGGGTCAGTACGCAACTCACCGGCAGTCTTATCGGAGCGGCGCTTTCGATTGCCGGGTCTGGCTGCCCGAAGACCATCCGGTTAAGGTGATAGAGAATGCCGAAAAAAGCGACTATAACGAATCCAGCGAGCAAAGCGGTTGCAACGTAGTGTTGCTTCGCGATTCCTGAGCGCAGGATCGAAAATTCGCTCAGAAAGACCGCGAGCGGCGGAGCGCCGGCGATCGCGATTCCCCCAAACAGGAGGGCCACGCCCGCCGGCGGTGAGGTTCGTATCAGCCCCCGGACGTCCGCGATTTGTCGCGTGTCCACCGCGAGCAATGTTGCCCCGGCCGCAAAAAAACAAAACGACTTGGTCAGCGTGTGATTGAGAATTTGATATACGGCGCCGTAATGACCCGCGGCGCCGCCAATCCCCGCCGCGGTCAGGATGATTCCCATATGCTCGACCGTGGAGAATGCGAACAGGCGTTTATAGTCAGTCACCTGAATAATCAGAAACGCGGCGATACCCACCGAGAACAATCCTACGACCATCGCCCACTCGTCGACATCTATCTTTCCAGACGAGTTCAATACTGGGATGAGGCGCAATATCACGTACAGGATGACGGTTGTCTTGATACCGGAAAGCAGGGCGCATATCGGGCTCGGCGCCTGGCTATGCGCGTCGGGCAGCCACGTATGCAACGGAACCAACCCCGCCTTGGCCCCGAACCCAACGAGAATCAGAACGAACGCGGTCTCGAGCACGCGCGGCGAAACGCCGGGCGCCAGCACGATTAGTGTGCGCCAGGTATAAGCCCCTTCCGCATACCGGCCCCGCGTCGCAGCGTATAGTGCGAGGAATCCAAGCAGAGCGATCGCTCCCCCCATGATCGTGAGCACTGAATACTTCCACGCCGCCTCCAGGGCTTCGCCGGTATTTTCAAATGCGACCAAATAAACAGAAAGTATCGTGGTCAGTTCCACTCCGGTCCACACCAGGTTCGGTTCGTCCAGCATCGGCACCGAGAGCATCGCGAAGACAAACAGGTTGTAATTCGCGTAATAGCGGCGCAGATGACGGGAACTCTTCTCCCGAGCAATGTAGCCCCAGGAAAAAAGAGCCGCTGTGCTCCCCACCGTCGCCACCAGCAGCAATATCAACGCACTCAGTCCGTCAATCGCGATCCAGTTCCGTATTGTAACCACCGATTCTCCCGCCACGACTCGCAGCGCCGCCGCGACCGTTAGCACCAGTACGGCGACACACGTAGCAACGGTTACAGCGGGCGCAACACGGCGACCGAGCGGGAGCGCTGAAATCAACGCGGCCATTAGCGGAAGGCCGAGTATAAATAAGAGGATCACTTGCCGATACCTTCCCGAAGACTGGTGAAGCCGCCGACTTCAGTCGTTCCAACGCGTTCGTGCGTCATCCGCGTCAGAATTCCGATCACCAGCGCGATGATCAGCATGTCGAACGGGAAGGCCATCTCGATGACCAGCGGCAGGCCAGACGCAATCGCGAAGCCGCAAAGAAGAGCGCCGTTCTCGATGCCAAAGATTCCAATCAGTTGAGGCACCGCCTCCCGCCGGACCGTGAGCGTGTAAACGCCGATGAATAGCCCGGCAAGGCCAACCGGGAGATTGATGCTTGCCAGGCTCCCCGTGGCGGGCGGGAGATATCCGCTCAGGAAATACGCCAACAGAGTCAGCGCAAGCGCGATCAGAAGCGAACTGGGAATATTCAGCACCTGAGCGATCTCGCGTCTTCGAAAAACCGCCTCGGGTACCGTGCGTCGAAGCAACACAGGGATCACGATAGGCTTTACGACCGCGTCGAGCACGGCCACCGCCAGCAAGTCCGGAGCATGCAAACCAAGTCCGAGTAATAGTGCGGACACAACCAGGCATATCGACTGGGTAATGTAGAATCGCAGGCACCCCTGCATCTGGCGGGTTGCCGCCAGCCCGAATGAACTCATAAGGAACAGACCCGCGGCCAACCCGTTCAGCGAGGTCAACAGTGCGTTTGAGTTCGCCACTTGATTCTCCGGCTAAAAGCTCAATAGCCCGGTGATCATTGCGACGACCGAGGTTACGAAAGCAGCGCCCAGAAACTCACTGACCCGAAAGAGCCGCAATTTAGCGAACGAGGATTCAATCACCACCAGCACGAGTAGAAAAATCCCCACCTTGAACAGCACCAGCGGCGCCGCCAGCAGGACTTCGGCGGTGCTCCGGCCGCCGGCAAGTCCCCACGGTGTAACCAACACGTTGAGCAGAATACATATCAGCACGAGCAGCTTCATCTGACCGCCCCATTTCATCAGCGCCATGCCGGGACCCGAATACTCGAGGCTTTTCGATTCGTCGATCATGGCGAGTTCGAAATGGCCCGCCGGATTGTCCACCGGAATGCGGCCCGCCTCGGCGAGGATGAGCATGATAAACGCAATCACCAGCAGCACGTGCGATGGCGCGAAAAAGTTTGTGAGCGGCGTCACCCAATGCTGCTGCACGATGTAGGGGATTGTAGAACCAGCCACGAACGAAACCGTAAAGAAAACGATCATGAAGACCGGTTCTGCAAGGAAGCCGACCATCCGTGTCCGGCTCGCGCCCATCGCACCGTAAGGATTAGCGGTATCCACGGCGGCGAGCGTCGCGAAAAACCCACCCAGCGCGAGCACAAACCCACCGCCCAGCATATCGCCCATGAAGGCGAAAAAGAGCGGATAGTTCGTAAGCACCGGAATCAACGTGGTCACGAAGATCGGCGCGACAAACACGACATACGGCGTAAACCGGAAGATCCACGAAGCGTGTTCCGAAACGACTTCGTCTTTGTTGAACAGCTTTCGAAGGTCGCGATAGGGCTGAAAAATGCTGGGACCGCGCCGCGATTGAACGATCTCCTTCAGGCGCGACAACACGCCCGACGCCAGCGGAGCCAGCGCGACAACGAACAGCACTTGAAGCAGGTTGAACCCGACCGAACGCGCCATCCTCCGCTACGCTCACTCCATGCGGCGTTATATCTCTCCCCTTCAGCGCGTGGAAAGTGCTGATCGGGAGAGATTTCGAATGACCAAGTAGGGAACCTGAACAAATCAACCCCTACCGGCGTACACCTCGGTAGGGGTTATCAGCCCTGCTCAGGAAAGGGCGGTTGTGGCGGTGAACCCCATCACCAACGCTGTCCATAGAAGTGTAGCAGGCGCTGTCCGACTGTCAATTGGAATCTGGGCGGCGAAATCAAATCCAACTGCCAAGCGTGATTCCGGCCACGGCGCCGATAGCGCCCATCGCAACGCTCCCTACCAGATAAACTGACCCCAGCAGCATCTCCCCATCCTGAAGCAATCGAACCGACTCATACTCGAAGGTCGAAAAGGTAGTATAGCCTCCGACAACGCCCACCGCAAAGAACAGTCGCCAATAAGGGCTGAGCGAAACCCGCTCCTGAGCAAATGCGAGGAAAAGTCCAATAATGAAGCTCCCTGTCACATTGATCACGAAGGTTCCGTACGGAAACGACGGGCCAAACCGGGATGCAAACCATCCGCCCACCAGATAACGAGTCGCCGACCCGATGGCCCCGCCAATCGCGACAAACAAAACTCCCAGCACTCTCCAAGTTCCTCCATGTCGCGGTTTAGGCCAGCAGTGCGCGCATCATTTCCGTGCGTCCGACGATTCCTACCAGCTCGCCTTCAGCGTCCACCACCGGCAGCCGCTTAACCCGCTTTTCCGCAGACAACGCCAAGGCGCTCGCCACGGGCATCTTCTCGCGAACCGTGACGACGTTGCGCGTCATCAGTTCCTTTGCGGAGCGGGCACGCAACTTCTGGATGTGCTTGCGCGCTTCTGCGCTGACTCGGCCGATTGGAACCTTGGAGATGAGGATTTCCATTATCCCCGGCCAGCTCTCACGGCTCACCTTCGAAATCAAATCAGAGTCGGCGACAATTCCAACAACATGCCTTTTGTCGTCCACCACGACTACCCGCTTGTGCGACGATGAAACGAGCAGATCGAAAATTTCTTCAACTGTCGCAGTTTCGTGGACGGTGGGAACTTCGCGGGTCATCACGCCGGCCACCGTAGACTGTGCGCCGTTGGCATGCGCCTCGGGATGCCACTCCGGCAGATGGACCGCCGCAATCGTGTTCAAAACATCCAGGCGGCCCAGGATGCCCACCAGCCTTCCATCGCTGTTCACGACCGGTAGCCGCTTGAGATGTTTTTCGACCATCAGTCTGGCCGCTCGTCCGAGAATGGCGTCGGGAGTAGTCGTCACCACCTCGCGCGTCATCACTTCCGACACTTTGCGGTTCGCGTTCTCAAGAGACTCGTGAAGCTCGCGCACATAATCCAAATCGGTCGCCTTTTTCAGACTGATCGTGACGTTCATCCCGCCGCGCGTCAGCAGGTCGTTGTCGCTCACCATCCCGACAACCCTGCCCTCATCGTCGATCACCGGCACCGCCGTGAAGTCCTTATCCAGCAACAATTCGACAACTTGGGTAATTGCGCTGTCGGGATGCACCGTGGCGACTTCACGACGCATCACTTCGGAAACTTTCAAATCGGGCAGTCCCTCTTTGAAGGGAGCACCCGATTGGACGACTTCCACTTCCTGAACCGTGATCAGGGCGTTCGGAGCCATTTCCCGCAGAGGAGCGAGGACGCGATCGATCCGCTCGGGGCGGTCCACGACTGTGATCACGAGTGGCTGATCGAAGGACAGTCGAAGAATCATCGCGGTGTGAATCAACGATGAGGCCCCAAAGCCCGCCACGCCGCGAGTCGCAGTCGCGCCGCTGCAGCCCTCGCGCCGGAGCATCTCGATAATCGCCATATACAGCGCCTGGTGATGGTATTGATCCGTTTCGCCGATAAAGATCGTGATCTGTTTAGCCCTTCCGGTGAACATTGATCACTGCCCTCCTGGCATTGCGAAAGCGCTGGCGCGCCCCTGCGGACCGCGCTTCCGAAAGCGTATCAGATGGGCGATGTTCACGATCACAAAAGGACCCTTTACCTTTCGGCAGAGACCTCCCAAAAAAAGCTCCCTACGCATGATCAACAGCAGTAGGGTTCACCAGATCACACAAGCCTGGAGCGGTTTCGGTGGAACCTCATCACCGTAATCAGTTCCATGCGCACGATTTTCGGCAGTCCGTTCGACCTATGCAACGATACTTCCCAGAGACACAGAATTTGTCTCATCGTTCACGACTCATCGGTCTCCATCCAACGCGAGACTCGCACCCAAGCGCCATCCTCCACGTCCAGCGATCAGTTGCGGAAGGAACTCCGCAATGCATCTGCGTGATCGACTCGCTCCCACGGAAAGAAACCGTTTCGCGCCGGACGGCCGAAATGACCGTAGGCCGCGGTAGTGCGGTAGATAGGGCGTTTCAGATCGAGTGTCTTTATGATGGAACCCGGTCGAAAATCGAAGAGTTCGCGCAAACCACTGGCAAGTCGTGAATCCGGGGCGAGCCCAGTGCCAAACGTGTCAACCCGGATCGACACCGGTTCGGCCACACCAATGGCGTAAGCTACTTGAATTTCGCAGCGCTGCGCCAATCCCGCTGCCACAATGTTCTTGGCCGCGTAACGAGCCATATAGGATCCCGAGCGGTCTACCTTGCTCGGGTCCTTGCCGGAAAAGGCGCCGCCGCCATGATGGCCGTAACCACCGTAAGTATCGACGATTATCTTGCGTCCAGTGACGCCACAGTCGCCATGAGGACCGCCTCTCACAAAGCTCCCGGTCGGATTAACAAGAAACTCCGTTTCTTTATCGATATATTGAGCCGGGATTGTCCGCTTTATCAGTTCTTCGACGATGAAATTACGCAGCGTCTCATACTTCACGTCGGGATCGTGCCGCGCGGCAATGACTACATTGGTCACGCGCGTCGGGCGTCCGTCAACATACTGCACTGTCACCATGCTTTTGCCGTCCGGGCGCAGAAAACCGTTGCGCTTGTACTTTCGCAGAACGGTTAAATTTTCCATCAGGCGATGAGCCAGCACGATGGGGAGCGGCATTAGGTCGGGGGTCTCATCGCAGGCGAAGCCGAACATCAAGCCCTGATCGCCTGCGCCTTGCTCCTTGAACAGCCCTTGTCCCTCCGTGACACCTTGAGAAATGTCAGGCGACTGCGGCTCGATCGCTGTCGTGATCGCGCAGGTTCGGCCATCGAATCCGAGTTCCGGGCGATCATAGCCAATCCGAAGCACCGTCTGGCGGGCTATGTCGACGAAATCCACATGCGCGCAGCTGGTTACTTCACCCGCAATCATGATGAAGCCAGTCTTGACCAGGCTTTCAACCGCGACTCTGGACTCGGGATCGCGCGATAGCAGTGCGTCCAGAATTGCATCGGAGATCTGATCGCACATCTTATCGGGATGGCCTTCCGAGACCGACTCAGACGAAAACAGCGCAGTATCGAGTGGCATGATTGTTCCTCCTCGCCGATCATCTCAAAGTTCGAGTAAAGGAGCATTCGATCGCGGAGTAATCCCTCTTCCACTTGGAGCGAATGCAATTACCGTACACTGTCCGCGTATCCACGCGAGAGTTCTTTACGTGAAATCCAAACTTCGCGAGGTGTACGGCTCAGAGTGGTTCCGAGTTTTGCTCGGGTAGCTCCATCGGCTGCGTAAATCAACAGAAGCCCGCCCATAAAGATCCAGTCGAACCAATTACGTAATGGTGCTTGCCGCTCTCGGACGTTGAATCCCAGTCTCGCAGCGGCCCACCAGAGGAGAGTTACGCCGTAGAATGCCTTGAGCGTGGGAAGCTCGCCGCTTTGCCCGAGCCAGCGCCCGAGGCTGTTAAGATCGGCGCGGCACGCACGCAGCCGGCTTATCTCACGGAACTCAATGAGGGTGGCGAGGGCAGTATTGTTGCAGTGAAGCTCGCCTACCAGATCGCCAGGAACTATAAGGGCGCCGTCGGGCAATAGCAGCGGATTACCGCAGTATCGCATCGGACGGAATCGCAGCAGGCCAAAAGGCGCACCTGGAATCGATCTGGAAGGCCATATCCGATTGGCGCATCGCTCCCAGAGTGTCCATGCTACCAAGAGACCGCCCGGCCTTCCACGGCCGCTTCTACCCGCAATCAGGCGCCATAAGGGGTATACGCCAGGCGAATGGGGCGGTCTACGATCATGGCCGGTCAGGGTCCAATCCGCAGTCCATTTTCTAAGGTTGTGGTAAGGAGCTGAAGAGCTTGCAGCAAACGAAAGCGGCGCGAGTCGATTGGAGTCCATTTTTCATCCTCTCCGCAGACAAAACGCAGCAAAAAAAACTCCCAAGACAAATTCATTGCCTTAGGAGTTATTGGCTATTCCGTCAGGAAGAGCGGTTACGGTGAACTCCACCACCAGCGTGCGGACAATAGCATAATCTTACTAGGAAGCAACAGCAGCGTGGTTCGGCGCTGGCCCGCCGAACCAATATCGACCTTTTCAATTCGTCTTGATCTAGGGAAGTTGTATTGCGTATCTTATGTAGCTGGGGTGGTGGAGTCCGCCTTCTGACAACCTGCCGTTTTCGTAGCGGCCAATGACTCCTGCGATGGCTGGCATCACAGGATTTTCACGTTGGCTTCCTTTAAACACTCACCTAAACACTCAACACCGGGATGGCCTCACCTCGTCGTTTCTTCGAGCGAGGTTACCCTTCGCGAATGTCCACGGTGTCACAGTCATTGGCCGGCCGATTGGGATTACTGCAACGACTGCGCTACCTGGTTGCATGGCTGCGAGCACAACGAGCGCATCTGCCGAGTCGTTCCGGCGGAAGGAGAGCCGGAGGATGTTCAGGAAGCGATCGGCGCCGCAATCATAGCGGTCGAGTTGAGATCCGGCTCGAAAACCGCCAGCGTTACCGCCCACGCGCGCAACAGCTTCAAGGAAATACTCGCGCGATTTGCCGCATTCGGTGGAATTGTTCGGATCATTCGCCGGCGCGGCGCCATCGCGTGTTGGACCGATGCTGGCGGCGGTCCCGAACAGGCGGCCCGGGCAGCTTTGGCTATAAGGAAGCTTGGATTGCTGGGGACCGCGCTGGACAAATCTTCAGCACTCAACACAGCGCTGGGCGTGGTGTTGAGTGCTGAGTCGAATTCCACGGCGCAAGCTTTTCGCCTGGCGTCGCTCGCTCAGCCGGGACGGGTGTTCTTCGGCCAGTCGGCATATCTGCGAATAGTGGATCAATTCGATTTCAATGGTCTGAATCTCAACCTCTCCAGGATGGAGGGCGGATTCACGGTATTCGAGCTGCTGGGCCGGAAGGACGAGCGTTCCGGAACCGCTCATGTAGGTCTGGACAGGACGCCAATGGTCGGGAGAGATGAGGTTGCGGAGCAGTTGGACGTGGCGCTCCGTCTGGCCGCCAATACAGCCGTGGTCTGTCGTCTTATCGGTGAGGCAGGGCAGGGCAAGTCCCGTCTCATCCGTGAATGGCTGGGCGGAGGCGATCGATCGGGTGTTCTCGACGGCTGGACGCGACTCGGTTGCAGCGGCGTGCCCTATGGCGACTATGCGGGCCGATCCTGGCTCCGGCTAATTGAACCCCTCGGTAGCGGCGCCCTTGATGGCGGTTCATCAATGCCCTCGGTGACGGAAATTCTGGACCGGCTCCGAAAACTGGGTGGCCAGACACTGATGGTCATCGACGACGTGCACTGGATCGACTGGCAATCGCGCAGCCGCATGTCGGAGATGATCGGGAGTCTTGATCGGTCCCTGACAATTCTCTCTTACCGGCCATCATTCGTTCAGGCTGAGGAAATGAATTCCTCCATGGTCGAGTTCCGGTTTCGGCTCACCCCGCTGTCCAATAACGAAATCAAGCAGCTTGTCGAAGCGTCGCCATCTTACACTGGCCTCAACTTTCCGGCCGGCGCCTTGCGCGAGATCGTTTCCAGAGCTAACGGTAATCCCCTGTACGTTTCCGAAGCAGTCGAGTACCTGGCAGCCGCTTCCGCGGCGGCGCGTCCATTGCCGCGAACCCTTATCGAGCTCTTGATTCTTCGCGCCGATTGGATTGGCGACAAGGTGTTGTCCGGGTTGGAACGCGATCGAGCGTCTCGCCTCTACTCTGGCGCCACGCGGGAAAACCTTCTGACGGAGATTGCGCAAATCGAGGAGCGCGTAAGCGGATGGCTTGATCGCTTCGACGTGATTGAAGCAGCGTCGACGGTTACGGTGTCTGTTTTCCTGGATCGTATGCGACGCATAGATGGCAGGCTTGCAATCCTGAACATCCTGCTCGGCCATCAGCGAGCCCATCGGGGGCGTCTTTCGCAAGGGATAAGCAGGGTGGAGCGATTCACCAAATATGCCAGCGGGCAGACCTGAAATGACTAGCCTCGGGCTCTTAATATCTGCGACCGGAAGGGGCGCGCCTTTTCGGTTTAATCCGTCACCGGTTGCGCATACCATCAGACATCGATAGAACCCGGCAATCAACACGCGACTGATAGACAGTGCGTTGGATTCACCGGCACCCACGAGGTTCGCACGCAATGAACTCTACTGCAATTACCGATGTCAGGTCTCGAGAGATACTCGATTCCCGTGGCAATCCCACGATCGAAGTCAGCGTGCTGCTTAACGATAGTTCCAGAGGCCGCGCGGCGATTCCATCGGGCGCGTCAACCGGGTCGCGCGAAGCGCACGAACTCCGCGACGGTGATCCACACCGCTACGGCGGCAAGGGTGTTCTCAAAGCGGTCGCAAACATTCATGAAATCATCGCGCCCCACGTTCGCGGCCTCGATGCGGCCGCACAGGCGGACCTTGACCGCGCGTTGATTGACCTGGACGGAACCGAGAACAAGTCGCGACTCGGCGCCAATGCGATCCTCGGAATCTCGCTTGCAGCCGCGCATGCCGCGGCAGCCTCGTGCGGGCTTCCGCTCTATCGCTATCTCGCACCTGATGCACACCTTTTGCCCGTGCCGATGATGAACATCTTGAACGGCGGCAGGCACGCCGAATCAGGCGTCGATTTCCAGGAGTACATGATTGTGCCGGCCGGCGCGCCAAACTTTGCCGAGGCGCTGCGGATAGCGGTCGAGGTTTTTCACGCACTCGCCGCGGAGCTCAAGTCGCGCGGCTATTCCACGACCGTCGGCGATGAGGGTGGCTTTGCGCCAAGACTGCGCAGCAACGAAGAACCGATCGAATTGATCCTGAAGGCGATTGTGAAGGCCGGTTACCGGCCCGGCGAGCACGCCTGGATCGCGCTCGATCCGGCCGCCAGCGAATTTTATCGCGATGGCAAATATGTGTTCGCGCGCTCCGACGGAAAGTCGCGCGACGCCGAAGCGATGACCCGCCTCTACTCCGATTGGATCAGCCGCTACCCCATCATCTCGCTGGAGGACGGACTGGCCGAAGACGACTGGACGGGCTGGGAGCATCAGACGCGCGAGATCGGACCTCGTGTCCAGATCGTCGGCGATGACATCTTCGTCACCAACCCGGCGATCATCCGCCGCGCCATCGCTCAGAAAGTGGCAAACTCCGTGCTCATCAAGCTCAACCAAATCGGGACCGTCACCGAAACGCTCGAGGCCATGCGCGTCGCACGTGACGCCGGATATACGTGCGTGATCTCGCATCGTTCCGGCGAGACCGAGGACACCACCATCGCGGATTTTGCAGTCGCGACCGGAGCTGGCCAAATCAAGACCGGGTCGGTTTGCCGGGGCGAGCGGATCGCGAAGTACAATCGGCTGCTGGTGATTTCAGAGGAGTTGGGGGCAAAGGCTCGGTATGCCGGCGCAAACGCATTCGCGCGGCGATAAGCTGCTGCGCTGGTACTGGCAATTTCGCCCGCGCGCGACCATCGCGCGGGACGCGGTGGAGTCCGCTGTTACGCTGTCGCCCCCGCGGCATGCCGATGACTCCTGCATCGGAGTCCGCCATGCGCGTAAGATGCGCGTCAGAACTTGTCGCGAACGCACTCCAACTGGTCAATGCCGTAAGACGCGAAGTTGGCGAGCCCGTGCTCGCGGCGCTTCCGCGCGGCGCAACCCACAGAGCCGAAGCCGAGTGCCCAGTGGCCAAGGCCCTGAGCGCCTTAATTTTGCCAGATGAGCGACGGGTTGTTTTTTGCTACCCCTGGTATGCCTCCGCCGCTACCAAAGTCTGGCGGGTTGCGTTCGCCGATCCGCTGCTGATGTCGGTTGCCATGCCGGACGCGATTTACGCTTTCGCCGCCGCCTTTCGTCTCCGCCGCTTTCCTGATCTTTTGGAATGATTGAAAGCTGGCCAGTGGACCGACCGCTCTGCTAAGTTGATCTCAAAGGCGGTGGAGTCCACCAAAACTGCCGCTCTCGCAGAGCGGCCAATGACTCCTACGGCAGACAGAAGCCGTGGGAGTTTTTTATCTGATCGGGCGCCCTGATGCTTAGCCGTCAAATCAGCGCCACCGTGCCGGCACGAACCGCTCCCGCCAAAGTTGAACGCAGAATGAACTCGCTGACGATAGGAAGCTAGCAACGTCGAGAAGAGGCTCGAAAAGATGGATATCAGCAAAATTTCAAGCGGCGACAGCCCCCCATCTGAGGTCAACGTGATAATTGAAATTTCGCAAGGCGGTGCGCCGATCAAGTACGAGTTCGATCCGGCCTCGGGTTGCCTTTTCGTTGATCGGTTCCTGCATACCCCCATGTCCTACCCGGCCAATTATGGATTTATTCCGCACACGCTCTGTCGCGACGCGGATCCCTGCGACGTGCTGGTTGTCTCACAAGTTCCGATCATCCCGCTCGCGGTCGTTCGCTGCCGCCCGATTGGCGGGCTTGCGATGGAAGACGGTGATCAGAAAATCATCGCCGTCCCCGTGGACAGATTGAACCCATACTATATTGATGTTCACACCTTGGCTGATCTCCCGGCCATTCTGCATGAACAGATCAGCCATTTCTTCAACCACTACAAGGACCTTGAAGAAGGCAATCGGCTGAGCGTCTCTCACTGGATGGAACTCGACGAGACCTTCGAGTACATCAGCGGCGCAATCGCTCGAGCAGCGCGGAAGTCTGTGAACGGATGAGAGCGAGTTTTGCCCCGCGTTCATCTGAACCATGCGCCGGCCGGGATAGTCGAGTCAGAAAACCGACGCGGGCGCCGATGCCGGATTCTCGAGTCCGGCGGATCTCTTGCGCTGGGACCGATAGCGACTAGAATCCGATCAGGCGGTGGAGTTCGCCCGAATTGCCGTTTTCCGGTAAACGGCCAATGACTCCTACGGCAGATAGAGCCGTGGGAGTTTTTTATTTCCGCGGACTCTAAGTGTGACGGCCAAGGAGAGCACGTGGAACCGCTTCGACGACACGCATTCGACGATCCCGCGAACAACGCGAGGATCTCGCGCCATCTTCCGCTCTTGGCGTTGATCGACGTCGCGAAGGAACTGGGAAGCCAACGTATCGAGCGAGCGACGCGGGCGCTGGCTGATCGCGTGGCCGACAAGCGCTTTTTCGTCGCCTGTCTGGGCCAATTCAAACGCGGTAAGTCCAGCCTCTTGAATGCGCTCGTCGGAACCCCGGTGCTGCCGACGGGCGTTATACCGGTCACAGCCATCGTTACGATCCTTCGTCACGGGGCGATACTGCACGCACTCGTCCATTTCGAGAATGGATCGCGCCAGAACATTCCCGTCCAGTCGATCTCCGACTACGTGTCCGAGGAACGTAATCCCACAAATTTTCGGGGCGTGGCGGCTGTCGAGGTCTTCCTGCCGGCGGAGCTCCTCGCAAGCGGCATGTGCCTCGTGGACACCCCCGGTATCGGTTCGGTTTACGCGGGCAATACCGCGGTGACGAAGGCATTCGTTCCCCACATCGATGCCGCCCTGGTCGTACTCGGCGCCGACCCGCCGATCTCGGGCGAGGAGTTGGCGCTGCTCGAAGAGCTCACTGCCCATGTGGACGAGATGGTGTTCGTCCTCAGCAAAGCGGACCGCCTGACGCCGAACGAGTGCGCTCAAGCTACCGATTTCGCGCGTCGCACCTTGGCTCAAAAAATCGGACGCGATATCGGAAAGGTGTTTCTGGTTAGCGCGTCCGAATGGCTCGATGGTGCGGGCCCATCACGCGACGCGCCAATGCTCCAAGCCGAGCTTGAACGCATCGCGCGCGAGTCCGGCCCCGCCCTCGTCGAGGCGGCGGAGCGGCGCGGCATCGAGCGGCTCTCAGCCGCGCTCATCCGTGAGATCGACAACCAGCGCAACGTGCTGATTGCGCCGGTCGAAGAATTTCAACGCGTCGCGGCGCGCATGCGGGAGGTGATCGCCAATGCCGAACGCTCGCTGAGCGACCTGAGCCATCTTTTCAAGGCCGAGCAGGAACGGGTCAGCCGCCGTTGCACCGACCGGCGAGACCAGTTTTTGGTCACGGCCATTCCGGCCGCCCGCAAGGAGTTCCACGACGCAATCCTCCGGGCGACGGAGCGGCATGGAGCCGCGCTTCATAGCCGTGCAGCGGAAATCGCTCAGTCCATTTCGCGGCGGCTTCTAAATCAGTGGCTGGAGAAAGAGCGTCCCGTTGCCGAGGCGATGTACCGCGAGTCGGCTCGTCGCTTCGTCGCTCTAGCCAATGACTTGCTGAGGCGAATCGCCGATTCGGGCGACCCGGCGCTCGCTGACTTACCGCCAGCGGTAAGCGAAGAGTCCGGATTCCGCGTGAAAGGCCGGCTCTACTTCGGCGAGCATTTCGGCTTCCCGCGCCAGACGGCCGCAGAGCAAATCATCAACATTTTCAATCCCCGCCGCCGCCAACTTCAGACCATCGAAAGAGAAGTCGCCCGCTATCTTGACACTCTCCTGTCCCTCAACAGCACGCGAGTACTTAACGACTTCGACGAGATCGTTCGCGAGAGCGGACGCCGGCTGGAAGCGGAGATCAGGGAGATGCTCAACGAATTGCGCACCGCCGCCGAAACTACACTTGTCCGTGCGGAGGCCACCCGTGCCGCCGGAACCGAGGCAGTCAGGTCAAGCCTCGAACGTCTTGAGCATCTCCACGCGAAGGTAGTGATGGCGCCGGAGCAAGCGGCAACGGCATCCACCGATGATTCAGGTCCATGAAGCGGCCAGTCGGAATCAGACGGACGGAAAAGGCGGTCGCTGGTCCGGCGATTCGGCGCCCGACGCTCCTGCAGCGCATGCTCGCGCGCATACGGCCGACGTCACCCGCGCGCGAGCGCCAGGCGACGCTCTCAAATATCGACTGGGTAATTGAGATGCTTCACCGGGTACGCGAGGAAAAGCCCGAGGCAACCGCACAGTGGTGGCTGAGCCTCAAGCGCGCCGTTCTGAGCGAGTCCCAGCAGAAGCGCCACGATCATACGAACGATCGCCGTGATCACGCGGGCAAGTGAGCAGCCGCTTTCAGCCGTCCACTCGCGCGCGCTGCCCAAGTCATTCGGACGAGATCGGTGGCCTTATTAGCCCTCCGTGACTGGTTGGACGCTTAAGCATATGTTCGAACAAAAATAGGATTGCTCCAGAATCATCGAAAATGTTTCCGTCATTTCCCTACACCGAGGTCGCATCCCAAATCGCGTTAGCGTTGGGGGCTGGGCTTTTGGTCGGCCTCGAACGCGAATGGGCACAAAAGGAGGTCGGTGTCCGCACCTTTGCGATTATCGCGCTGTTCGGCACGTTGACTTCCCTCGCGGCCCCCCAGCTTCTTGGCGCCGCTCTGGCCGGCACATTCCTGCTGGTGGCATTGTTGAAGGTTCAAAGCCTCATCAAGGATGCTTCGCTCGAGATGACCACCTCGGCAGCCCTATTGGTGATGTTTTTGGTCGGCGCGCTGATAGGGCAAGGCCACTACTTTACCGGCATCACATCGGCCATCCTCATGACCATGCTGCTTGCCTGGAAGGCCGGGCTTGCACGTTTCGCAGGGACTCTGCAGCCGGAGGAGATTCGCAGTGCGGTGCTGTTAGGCCTTCTTACTTTCGTCATCTATCCGCTTCTACCAAACGTGTTCGTGGATCCATGGCAACTTCTGAATCCCCGACAGGCGTGGGTCATCGTCGTCGTCATCGCGGGCCTCGGCTTCACGAATTACGTGATGCTCCGAATGTATGGTCCGTGCGGCACCTACTACGCCGCCTTCTTGGGAGGTCTCGTGAACAGCACCGCCGCCGCGGCCGAACTGTCGAAAGTATTTAGAGGAGTAGCCAACTCTGTGTCGCTTGCAGTGGCTGTCCTTATGCTCACCAGTCTCGCGATGTTCCTGCGCAACCTCCTCATTCTCGCTATCTTTGCACCAGCTTCCCTCGCCACCGCGCTACTCCCACTCGCTGTCATGACCGCCGGGTCACTGGCTCTGGTATGGCTGCGGCGAGACCACGCAGAGGCTTTGATACCTCAACTCCAATTGTCCTCTCCCGTCTCAGTTCCTTACGTGCTTAAGTTCGCCGCGCTCTTCGTCACTCTGACGGCTCTCGGCACCCTAGCGCAAAGATGCTTCGGCAGCTTCGGGTTTCTCGGGCTAAGCGTGGTTGGCGGTCTCGTGAGCAGTGCAAGCACCACGGCTACCGCCGCCGCGCTCGCCACGACAGGCAAAATCACACCCGAGACCGCCGGAGTCGCTGTGGTTCTGACCTCGATGACCATTGCGCTTGTCAACTTGCCAATCGTTTATCAACAGACGCGCGCGACCGCACTGGTTCGCCGTCTTGCTGTTGCATCGGCACTCGTCGTGATCTTGGGGTTGGTGTTTCTCGGTTTCAGTGATCTCGAGAACCGGACCCTCGAGCGGGTTGCGTCGAGTGCTCTGCACTCGGTCCAAGTCCGGACCGATCCCGTCGGGCGGAGATGACATGAAATCGAACCCCTTTCCGTGGTGGCCCTTTTGGCCCAAGGTCGAGGATCGAGAACTACCCGTTTGGCTGGCAGCGGTCATCCTCTTGGGCGTCGCCATCGCGTTTGTTTGGTTCTGGCACCTTTCCTAGAGGCGTCTCGCTCACGGTCCCCCGGATCTGTGCATTCCCCTGCATCACGCTCAAGCGCAAACGCGACTTCGCCGCTTCACGAATACCCAAGAAGCAACGCCATGAACCCTGAATGATCTAATCCGTTACCGCGCCCAAACTGCTGGACGATACTTGCGCAGCGTATTTTGCGAGCACACTGCGGGTGTATCGCGCCGTCGGTGGCTTCCATGCTGAGCGTCGGCGCGCGATCTCGGCTTCCGGCACATTCAGCACCAGCAGGCGTTTTCCGCCTTGATCTTCCCGTCGAGAATCGCCTTCAGGCAATCCTCTTCGCACTCGAATACGCGCGCAGGATCCGTGATCTTCGCGATAGCGCCCTCGGCCGCACGGTTGCCCTTCATGATCGCGAGAATCCCCTGGGGGATATACCGGCACCTCCCATTGAAGGTACTGATGGCGCCGGAGCAAGCAGCAAAGGCGTCCACCGGCGGTCCGGGTCCGTAAACCGATGAGCCGGGAGTCAGCCGCCGAAAATACTATTGTACAGATCCTCTCCGAAGCTTGTTTTTAACGGCTCTCCTTCGAGCAACTTGTATGTTCGGACACCGTCGGCCTGCCTTTCGGCCCGCAGGAACAGAACGTCACCACTATTGTTTTCATGGAAACCGCGCGCCAACTCATGCAGGTGCGTCACGAATACAATCTTGACCCGCTTGTCCAACAGTGCGGATACAATCTGCTTCGCGATCTCCGAACCCTCGCGCTCGTTGGTCGCCGCGAAGGATTCATTGAACAGGATCATGGAATTCGGGGTTATATGGTCGATAATGTCGCTCATCCGGCTGAGCTCTTCGTCGAGCTTGCCACTATTCATGGCAGTATCTTCTTCGCGCTTGTAGTGCGTGAAGAGGCCGGCGCGAACGCTGGAGCATAGCGATCCAGCGCTCACGAACATCCCGCACTGCATCATCAACTGGGCTAATCCTACGCTGCGCAGGAAAGTCGATTTGCCACCTTGGTTGGCGCCTGTGACGATCACGAGGTCTTGCCCGTCAGCGTCGCCATCATTGCCGACCACATACTCGTCCGTGCTCAATGCCAGACAGGCATCGCGTAATCCTTGAAACGAGAGTCGGCGCTCCTGCGCGGCCACGGGCGAGGGAAGGGCCATGGACACTCCCCTTCGCTGGAGAACCTGGTGCAGGTTAACGCACCCGACGTAAAAGGCCAATTCCGTTCGGAGCATGTCGAAAAAACTCCGTATATGTCCCGTCGATTGCGCAATCGTATCGGCAACGAGGCCGATCCCCCTGTTTCGCAGGTCTGCGAGAGCGCTGAAACCACTTTCATCGCGGGGATGCAGCGTGAAGCTGTACGCGGGCGGCTGCCGCGTGAAAAGCCGAGTCAGGAAGGTCCCCTTTCGGTCAGGCGGTTCACGCAATACATACCGGTCGCCCTTGTTGCCTTGGCCGAGGTGGGCGCTGAGCAAAACCCCGTCCCGGAATTTCAATCGGTCCAGATGATAATCGACGCGGGCAAAGAAATCGTCGCTAAGTTCGCGTCTCAGCATCGCATAAAACGCGGTCCATCCCTCCGAAACAAACTTGTCAGCGTGCAAATCGGCGCTCCTCCTCAACGCCTTAAGCATGCCGAGGAATCCTTCCATCAGTTCGATCGAGTAGCGAAGAACCGAGTCGGGGGAACGGGCGAAGACCCCAAGATAGTGTCTCTTCTGCTCAACCATCGCCTCGACCGAGACAGAGTAAAGCTCGCGGACGACCTCCGGCTGGTTGAGGCAGTCTTGCAAAATCCTCTGCCTGTACCGGATCGTTTCAAGGCCGTTGTCGGAACCCAGCAAGACGACCCTCTTGCTCACTTCAAAGACGAATGCGTCGCCTCTGGCCATCGCGGTGAACAGGGTATCCAGCGACAAATCCTTGACGAGCGCACCCTCGTTCCACGGCAGAGACCGCTCGAGAAGAAAATCCTGATCCTCGAATAGGAGATGCGCCTTCACCAGCCGATGCGCTCCATAATCATCTTATAGGTCAGCCGGTACTTCTCCGCGATCGACGTTGCGTAGGAAAGGCCATCCGCGGGCCGCCTGACAACCTCGTACGTCCGCAGTGCTGGACTGCCGGGTACCATCGTGCTGACCATGCTGACGGTCTGCTCGCCCAAAGACGCCAATTCGTCGACGAAGGTCACCCAGACACACAATAGATCCAGTTCCAGGAGCTTGGTTGCGATGCGCTTGCTGAGGGCGATCGCATCCTGCAGCGTGGTGGACGTGAAGATTTCATTCATGATGATGATACTGTTGGGCGTCGCGTGGTTCAGAATCTGATGAACTCGGACGAGATCATCATGTAGCTTGCCGCGGAGATTGCTTATACTTTCTTCCCGCTCGAAATGAGTGAAAAGCTCGTCGAAGAGAAAGAGTTGCGCTTTACTTCCGGGCACCGGACAGCCCAGGCTCGCGAGATAATGCAACTGTCCGAAGGTCCGGGCAAAAGTCGTCTTGCCGCCCTGATTCGGACCCGAGACGACGATGATCCGTTCTCGACCCTTGAGGTGAAAATCATTGCGGACAGGTATAGCACATTCACCTATTAGCTTGTTGGCCAGCGCGAGATCGAAGCCTCGATAGCTGTAAACCTCTTTGCATGCCGTGGTGATTCGCGGATAGCAGAAGTCCAGTCCGGCCTTCTTGAACTTGGCTATATGGTCCAGGTAGGCGATATAGAATTGTATCTCCCGGTCGAAAGTGAAAATCGCCTCGTCAGGATAGTCTTTGTGTTCCGAGCAGTAGGTGTGCAATCTGGCAAATATATCCGGATACAGCCGCGCAACCAGTTCATGGACCTTTTCCTCGATGTGGTCCATCTCGGGTGAATCGCGGAACCTGAAATGGAATCCTGTTACCGCTCCCCGCCTGAACCTCTCGAACGTCGCCTGGACGTCCGCGCTGTAGTCGGACTCACCTTTGCTCTTGCGGACCTGGACGTGGGGACTGTCGATGAGCACGCAGTAATCTATCGAGCAGATCTCGGCATGGATCTCTTTCGTTTCCTTCAAAAGGGAGGCGAAGGACTCTGATGCGGCATACCGGGTCATATATTCCCGGAAGGCTATCAGGCCGCGCGAGGTAAGCTCGGTATGCGACAGGTCATGCACCAGGCGCGTCACGGCGTCGCAATAAACGTTCATCGCATCAAGGAACCAGCGTTCTTTCTGGCGGCCCGAGAGCGCCCCGGATTGCGCAAGATGCTGCCGCATCGCATGCATCTTTTCGGCAAATGACTTGATGCTATCCGCCAGGGTGACATCTTCGAGAGCCCGCATAACCTCGTGCCGGTACGTAATAGCGTCAACGTCACGCAGTGAGGTATGGAAGAAGGGCGTCAGGTCATATTCATCTTTACCAACCGTGATGGCGGCGACGACCTGATCGAGATTGAGATCGACAAAACACTCGGGCGCGGCACATTGTGCGTCTGAAACACCGTGAGATCGATCCGGATAAAGTATGCTCTGGAAGGTCATCGGACCGCACTTCTATGCCAACGCGTATTGGCGAGACGGGCGGGGCAGGCGAAGTTAGTCCGTTACCGCCCCGATGCTGCTGGACGACACTTGAGCGGCGTACTTAGCCAGTACGCCACGGGTATATCGCGGCGCCGGCGCCTTCCAGGCCGCACGGCGGCGCGCGATTTCGGCTTCCGGTACGTTCAGCGTCAGTTTACGTCCATCCGCATCGATTGTGATCGAATCGCCCTCGTTCACCAGCGCGATCAATCCGCCCACCTGCGCTTCCGGTGCGACGTGTCCGACCACCAGTCCATAGGTGCCACCTGAAAAGCGGCCGTCGGTGATCAAGCCCACCGAGCCGCCAAGGCCAGCGCCGATCAGCGCCGATGTGGGCGATAGCATCTCGCGCATCCCAGGGCCGCCTTTCGGCCCCTCATAACGAATTACTATTACGTCGCCAGACTTGATCTTCGCGTCGAGAATCGCCTTCAGGCAATCCTCTTCGCACTCGAATACTCGAGCGGGTCCCGTGATGTGATGGCTCTTGATTCCCGTGACCTTCGCAACGCCGCCCTCGGTCGCGAGGTTGCCTTTCAAGATCGCGAGATGCCCCTGGGGATATACCGGCGCCTCCCATTGATGGATGACAGCCTGGTCCTTGGCGGGGGCATCGGGAGCCGCGGCCAGATTCTCGGCGACGGTCTTGCCCGTAATCGTGATTGCGTCCCCGTGCAGAAGTCCGTGGTTCAAAAGCATCTTCATGATTTGCGGAATACCACCGGCCCGATGCAGATCCGTTGTGGCGTAAGGTCCCGACGGCTTCAGGTCGCACAATACCGGCACCCGCTGACGAATGGTCTCGAAGTCATCGATAGTGAGCGGCACCTGTGCCGCGTGCGCCATCGCGAGCAGATGGAGCACGGCGTTGGTCGATCCGCCAACCGCCATGACCACAGCGATTGCGTTCTCGAACGCCTGCCTCGTCATGATCTGGCGGGGCAGAAGCTGGCGGCTAATCACCTCGACCAGCGTCTGCCCCGACAGCGCCGCACTCTCGGCCTTCTCCGGTTCAACCGCCGCCATGGTGGAAGAGTAGGGCGGGCTCATGCCCATCGCCTCGATCGCCGACGACATCGTGTTGGCAGTGTACATCCCGCCGCACGACCCTGCGCCGGGGCAGGCGTGGCGTTCGATCTCCAGCAACTCCTGCTCGCCGATCTTGTGGGCGCTGAACTCGCCGACTGCCTCGAAGGCGCTGACGATCGTCAGGTCGCGGCCGTTGTAATGGCCCGGCTTGATCGTGCCGCCGTAAACGAAGATCGCCGGGATATTCATCCGCGCAATCGCGATCATCGCGCCAGGCATGTTCTTGTCGCATCCACCGATCGCGACGATCCCATCCATCGCCTGAGCGCCGCACACGGTCTCGATCGAGTCCGCGATCACCTCGCGCGAGACCAGGGAATACTTCATCCCCTCGGTCCCCATCGCGATTCCGTCGCTGACCGTGATCGTGCCGAACACCTGCGGCATCGCGCCTCCGCTCCTCGCTGCTGCTTCGGCCTGCTGCGCGAGGACGTTCAGACTCATGTTGCAAGGCGTGATCGTGCTGTAGGAATTCGCAATACCGACGATCGGCTTGTCGAAGTCGCGGTCGGTAAAGCCGACCGCACGCAGCATCGACCGGTTAGGCGAGCGCTGCACGCCCTGCGTGATGGTCTTGCTTCTTAGATTCTCTTTCATGATGTCCCATCCTCAGTTGAAGGTCGCTTGCCCTTCCGTAAAAAAAACATAAACCCCTACGGGTTTTCCCGTAGGGGTCATCAGCCCTCTGAAATAGAGAGCGGTTAACCGGTGAACCCCATCACCATTTGCGCGCCCATCGTCTCAGCGAACCCCCGCCGACGTCAAGGAAATTCGATCTCGGATACGAAGTGTACGCAACGCTCCGGTTTCTCACCGCTGAATTTGCTGCCGGTCGGCCCGCGTCCAGCTCATCTGGCCCTGGAATCCATCTCGCGGCGCTTCGCCGTGCGCGGCGGCCTTCAGACCCCTCGTACAATGGGCGGCCATGCGCCCCCGGCGCTTCGACACGTCGGCATCTGACGTTTCGGTTCGCTCGACGCTCGAAGCCAAGCGCGCGTCGCCCATGTTAGATCGTCATTCAGTTGGCGAGCCGCCGACTTCAAGCGTCTGCAGGCAAGCATCCAGAGATTGCGCGTCACGCCGGGTGTCTTGCATATCGGGATGAGCCTTGCTAGTAAATCCGCATACATGCATGTAGAGGTGGACACATGACGCGAGCGATTTTGGGCGGGGCTGCGGCGACCCTGCTGAGAAATGAACCCACACGAACAGCACTCAGGTCGATTTGGGTGCAGACCTCCGTCGGCACGCTTCCTTGGGATCCCGTGCTGGAGCAGCTTGCGAACATCTTCAGCGGGCCAGTGGCGCACGCCTTTATGGCATTTGCATTTGCGGCGGGCGTCATTGTTTACGGAGTGGCGGGAAAGTCGGAAGCTGCTGGCCGGCTGCTGAAGGCGGGGTTCGTGATGACCCTCGCCATCGAAGCAGTGAAGCTCCTCAACTATTTCCTGCCCAATTAGAGACGACGCAGCCGCCGAATTTAGAGAACCATGATGGGTTTTCGTCACACGCGGCTCCTTCGTCCGGGCATTGCCGATGCCATAGCCTCGATGTGCGAAACTTACTGCCATTCAAGCACCTCCACGGACGTGCTCGGCCAAGGGCCTCGCACGTGGGAGGGTATGACACGTCACTCATCCCTTGATGAAGGTTGCTTGCAGCAGCGGAGAGGCGGGAGCGGGAGAAGCCCGCGAATTCATTATGCAAGCAGCGGGATTCGTGACGTGCTTGCAGGAATCCGGAGAGAAAGTAGCAGAACGAAAAACCCTTTGATTTTCCGATGTAAGCAGGCGGTATACCCCCGCTTGCAAGCAGGAGGTTGAGCAACATGGCGGAGGAAACGAAGAAGACCTACACGATCCGGCTGCCGGAGACGGTGGCCGCGCAGACGGAGACCCAGGCGGCGAGCATGAACGTAACGCCAACCACGCTGCTCCAATCGCTCATCGTCCACCACTTCGAGAGCGGCGGCCAAACCAGTTTTGATAGCGCGCCCCTCGCTGCGCTCGCCGCGAAACTCGAAGCCGTTCGAAAGGTATGCGAGCAGCTCGCGCAGGCCGAGGCCGAGCGCTACGGCCAGCTCCTGTTCGAAGTCATCAAGACCCGCTCGGCGCTCTTTCACTCGCTCGACCAGACGATGGGCGCGAATGCGGTTGACGAGATCATCGAAGCGTCCGAGCAGAGCGCGCGTCAGTACCTCGTGCGTCGGGACGCCGCGCCGGAGGCAAAGCAATGAGCGCAGGAATTTATCGGGCGATCAGATGGCGGTCAGGCGGGGCATCGTTCGCGCTCTGGACCCAGATGGCGGCGCGAGCGGTCGTCGTGGCCCTGCTCTCGTCTGCGCTCCTGACGTTCACGCTGGTCTGGTACTGGACCGGCTACTACGGGGGATTCGCCGCGCACCGGTATTTCTGGCGCTGGATTCTGACCTGGTTCTTTACCGACCTGATTCCGCTGCCGTTCGGCTCGGTCCCCTATCGCGGCGGGCGCTACACCATCCCGAGCATGTACCGCTTCCTCTGCTACAAGTACTACCTCGGCGGTTCATTCCCCGGATGGTTCTGGCACTATGCGCCGTGGGGCTTCCTGATTACGGCCGTCATCTTCTTCGTGGCGGTCTGGGTCATCTTCCGGCCCGCGCGCGACCATACGGACGACCGCTACGTTCGTGGCGCCGACGTGATTCCGCAGCGCCGTCTGCGCCGTGAGCTTGGCGGCGACGGCGTCGAGATCGGCGGCATCCGCATTTCGCGCCAGATCGAGCCGCAGCACTTCCTCTTCGTCGGCGCACCCGGCTCAGGGAAATCGACTGCAATCCGGCGCATGCTGCGCCAAATCGAGGAACGTGGCCAAACCGCAGTGGTGCTCGACCCCGAGTGCGAATACCTCCCCGAGTTCTACCGGCCCGCGCGCGGCGACCTCATCCTGAATCCGCTCGATGCGCGCTGCCCGACGTGGTCGCCGTGGTGGGAGCTAAAGCCCGGCAGCGAGGCGATGGACGCTGAGGCGCTGGCGGCGGCGCTAATTCCGGACCCGTCCAATATGTTCGGCCAGAGCGGCGCTGATTTTTTCTTCCGGCAATCAGCTCGCACCCTGATCGTCAGCCTCCTTCAATGCGTGAAGTCGCGCGAGGCCGGCGACATCCCGAAGCTGCTCGCGCTACCGCGAGCGAAGCTCAAGGAAGCGTTGCGGGGCGCGCCGGCCGAGGCGCTTATCGATCCCGGCGCGCACGATCAGGGTGCGGGAATCGTCGCGACCGCCTTCAACGCGACCAACCCGTTTCGTTATCTGGTTGGTGAAGCGGACCGGGCGTGGAGCGCGCTCGAATGGGCGCAATCACGTGCGGGTTGGCTGTTCCTGACTTCGACCGAGGACTCGCGAGATGCAGCACTACCGCTGCAAAGCGTGTGGCTTGACTGCATCGTCCGCAGGCTGATGGCGGAACAAGATCGGCGCGAGCAGGTTTGGATTATCGCCGACGAGTTGCCGGTTCTGAAGCGCCAGAGCCAGCTCGAGGCGTTGGTGGTTCGCGGCCGCAAACGCGGGCTGTGCGCGGTGCTAGGGTTTCAGGCGATTACCCAGCTGCGCGCGATCTACGGTCACGAGCAGACCGCGACGCTCGCGGCGGCGCCGGCGACCAAGCTGATTTTGCGCACCGGCGAGGCTGACACGGCGCGCTGGTCAAGCGCGCAGATCGGCGAGCGCGAAATCAGCCGCACCCAGATCGGAACCAATACCGCTGTTCGCGAGCAGCGGGACAGTTTCAGCGTGCATCCGCAGCGCCTGATCGAGAGCGCGGTGCTCGGCAGCGAGATCCAGATGCTGCAACCCTTCGAGGGCTACCTGTGCATCACCGGGCATCATCGCGCGCGAGTGACGATTCCATATCTGGCGCCGGTCAAGCGGCATCCAGGCTTCGTTCGGCGGCTGATGGCTGGGCAGCCGACCGATCAAAGCGCCACGCCAATCCCGGAGCGTGATCTCCGCAAACCGAGCGAGAGCGTAATCAACGCTGTGGGTGGCCAGAAGGTGCCGGTCGGCAGACGGCTAAGGGCATAAGCGATGTTGGTAATGTCGAAAGGTGCGCTCAGCGCCAAACAGGCCGAGACTTATTATCAGGAGAAATACTCCCAGGACGACTACTACACCGAGGAGTGCCGAGTGGTCGGACAGTGGTTCGGCCGAGGAGCGGAAGCGCTCGGACTAGCGCACCAGATTTCGCCCGATGATTTTCGCGCCGTATTGCATGGGCAGAATCCGGCGAGCGGCCAAGTGCTGGTACCAAACGCCAAGCGGAGCGACGAACGCCGCGCCGGATGGGACGCGACGTTCAATGCGCCCAAGTCGGTTAGCATTCAGGCGCTGGTTGGGACTGACGCACGGCTTGCCGATGCGCATCGCGCGGCGGTTGAGCGGGCGCTTGGCGAGCTTGAGGGCTACGCGCTGTCGCGCCAGCACGGCGGACACGAATGGGTGATCACCGGGAACCTTGTCGCGGCCCGCTTCGACCATATCGCAGCCCGTCCTTCACAGGGCTCTGACGACGGCTACGGTCCCGACCCGCATCTACATACCCACGTCGTGATCGCCAACATGACGATGCGCCCCGACGGCGCGTGGCGCGGACTCGATCCGGTCGAGATTTACCGCTCGCAGAGCTTTGCAACTGCGGTGTATCGCTCGGAGCTTTCGCGCGAAGTACAGCAACTCGGCTATCGCATCGATGTGACGGGCGCCGATGGGCGTTGGGAATTGGAAGGCTTCACGCGCGAGCGGGTGATGGCGTTTTCGCGCCGGCGCCAGGATATCGAGGCCGCGATGGCGCGGCAGGGACTGAGCGGCGCCGCCGCCGCGCAGAACCTTGCGCATCAGACCAGGGGCTCCAAGGACCGCCGCGACGAAGAGAGCCTCAAGGCGGAATGGCGCGAGCGCGCCCGCGAATACGGAATCCAACTTGCCCATCCCAGCGGCTATGTCCAATCAGTGTCTGCGCAGCGCTCCGTCGCTGATGCGCTCGAATACAGTGTCGCCCACAACACCGAACGCGAGGCGGTAATCGACCGCCGCGCGCTGGAGGCGACGGCGCTCCAGCATGCGATGGGCAAAGCCGATCTTGAGCAGGTCCGGCGCGTGGCGGATGCGTGGGAAAGAGACAACAAGCTGATCCGGATTGGCACCGCGGTCAGCTCGCCACAGGGCGCCTATATCACGTCAGAGATGGTCGCGCTCGAACGCGCAAATCTCGACTCGATGCGGCACGGCCAGGGCCGCGCCGAGAGTATCGCAAGCGCTGAGCAAGTCCGAGCATGGGCCGAAAAACGAGGCCTCTTGTCCGACCAGATTACGGTCGCCGAAGTCACGCTGACGGCAAACGATTGGGTCACCGCCATTGAGGGACGCGCCGGCACGGCAAAGACCACGACGGTCGGCGCGATTCGGGAGTTCGCCGAGCAGCGCGGCTACGCCGTGCGTGGCTTTGCGCCCACCACGCGTGCCGTCAAGGCGCTCGCCGACGCGGGGGTCCCCGCCCGCACTGTCGCGAGCCTCATCGAGAATCCACTACCAGAAGCGCAAAGCAAGGAGCTTTGGATCATCGACGAATCGAGTCTGCTCGGTGCGCGGCAGGTTAACGCGCTGTTGCACAGGGCTCGCGACGCAGGCGTTGCGCGGATCGTCTTCGTCGGCGACCAGCGCCAGCATCATGCGATCGAGGCGGGACGGCCGCTCCATCAGATGCAGCAAGCCGGAATGCGCGTCGCGCAGCTCGACACGATTCGCCGTCAGCGCGATCCCGAACTGCGCAAGGCGGTTAATCACGCCGCGAACGGAGAGATTGCCGAGACGATCGGCATCCTGGAACGGTTCGGTCGAATCCGGGAGCTTCGCGATAGCGCCAAGCGCTACGCGTCAATCGCTGTGGAATACGCCGTCGCTACCGCGGCAGGCGAGCGTGTGCTGGTGGTCAGTCCGGCCAACGAGGAAAGGCGGCAACTTAATGCTGTTATCCGGCAGGCGCTGAAGGAACGCAGCCTGGTCGGTTCGGGCGAAGTAACGCAGACCGTTTTGGTGAACCGCGACCTTACCCGCTCGCAGCGCGCCCATGCCCGAAACTACGAAGTTGGCGACACCGTCCGGTTCACGCGCGGCAGCAAGCGGAGGCTAATCGAGAAGGGATCTCACGCCGAGATCGAACGCGTGGACTTCGATGCCGACCGGCTTGCGGTGGTGCTGGACGATGGTAGGCACTTCGAGTACTCGCCGAAGCGGCTTGCGGGAGTTGAAGTCTTCCGCGCCGAGCAGCGCAAATTCGCCGCCGGTGACCGCATTCAGTTTCGTGCCCCCGAGCGAACCCTCAAGCTCGCCAACGGTGAGTTCGCTACCATCGTCGCAATCGACGAACGCACGGCCAGAATCCGCACCGAGGACGGGCGCGTAGTTGAAGCCCACCGTCTACGCCACATCGATTACGGCTACGCCTCGACCTCGCACTCAAGCCAGGGTGCAACCGTCGATCGCGTGATCGTGAACATCGACACGATGCGAAGCGCCGAACTCGTCAACCGCAAGCAGTTTTATGTTTCAATCAGCCGCGCCCGGCATGGTATCAGCGTCTATGCCGACGATAGAGAGCGATTACGCCAAGTCGTCAATCGAAGCCGCGAGAAGTCCACGGCTTTGGAGCAGATTCCGGTAAATGTGAGTCATAGCTTCAAGATCATTCCAGAGCGCACATTGCTTGCGCAGAATCGCAGCTATGGAATCCGGCGGTGACGCGAGCCCCGAGCACGAGAGAACATCTGATGCCAGCAAAGTCCAAATCGTTTCATGGATCATGGCAGATCGTGCATATGGATGAGTGGGATGCGGAATATCTCGATCTCATCGAGACCGCCCGCATCACGATCGATAAGCGCGGCCAGGGCGAATTTGTTTTTGGCGCTGTGAAGGGATGGCTCGATTGCAGATTCACGGAACGCGACGGGCTACCCTTCGTCGAGTTTTCCTGGGAGGGGTTGAGCGAAGGCGACAGTGTGTGTGGCCGGGGATGGGCAAGCCTTCAATCCGACGGGAGTCTCGAAGGGCGCCTATTCATCCACCTCAGCGACGATTCGGATTTTGTTGCGAAGCCCAAAAGTCTAGTTAAGCCACCGCCGAGGCGGGCTCGTGATGAAGAAGCATGAGGTGACTTTCAGGCAGCGCAACTGAGGCATATGTCCGCCCTTCCAAGTCGCAAAACTCAACTTCGAAGACCCCCGCCGCGAGCGTCTCCACGATAGTCCCCACCTGTCCTCGACGAAGTCCTTTTTCTGGCTCGTCTTGGGTAAGCGCAACGACATCCAATAGTTTCATGTCAGATTCCTCGCAAAATATAGCAACTCGTCAAGCGTGGAAAGTCCTCATTTGTAAGCACGATCCAAGCGGAACGCACTAGCGCTCGGCGTCCCGCATGCTCCAGCGAAAAATCTATCACATAACGGTGGCCGAATTCGTCAACTTCGCCGACAATGGCATCTTGATCGCGTGCCACCGCCAGCAGCCGCTCCTGCAACATATGGCTGTCGGCCGGGCCGATTCCCAGCACTGCCCGAAAGACGCGCGCTTTATGGCGACCTTCCGGATGAGCCACACTCAAACAATAATCGTGCAATTTCGCGATTTCGACTACCGCTTTCTTGCCATTGGGCAGCTTCACGATTCAAGCAGCTTAGCGTCTTCCAAGCTTCATCGGAACAAGGTGGCCGCCGTGCTCCGCGCACGGCCGCGTGCCACCGGCAAACCGGGCGCGCTGACGCGCTTGTCACGCAGCCCTGCAAGCTGCACATCGGCGGCGACTCGGAAATCTGGCGCCGCCCTCGGTTCGGTTGAGAGGGCGGGCGCTTCAAAATGCTGCTCGCATGGACACCGGACGACGTGAGCCACGTCTGTGTGCTGATATGCGTTCAGGCAGCTTGGCTGATGGACATCTGCATGCAGGCGTGATAATTTTGCAATTCGCAGAACCGGAGTGGCGGGAGGGGCATGAAGACATTTGGCGAGCTGATTGCGGAAGGCCGGAAACGGGCGCAACTCACGCAGCGGGAATTGGCAGCCCGGATCAAGATGGAGGACGGCCGCCCGATCTCGGCGCCGTACCTGAACGACCTCGAACACAACCTGCGCCATCCGCCGCGCGGTCATCTGATCGACCAATTCGCCAAGGAACTCGAACTCGAAGTGGATTTGCTTTATTTCGCGGCGAAGCGCATGCCAAGAGATATCGAGCCTGTGGACGCGTCCGAGGATGAAGTACTCGCCGCGTACCGGGCCTTTCGAAAGGAACTCAAGACCAAGGGGAAGAAGCGATAGGGAGCGAAGACCATGGAATGGGTACGGGACACCACGGGTCGTTTCAGCCGTCGTCCCTACTACCAGCAAACTTACCTGGACCAGCAGTGCGAACGGCTCCTCTTTGATTTTCTCAATGACCTTTACGGACAGGTAACGATACCGGTTCCAAACGGCGCGTTGATAAAACTGATTGAGCGCGACGCCAAGGAACTGAACGTATACGCCGATCTCGCGGAAGGTATCCACGGCGTCACCTATTTCGACCCGCCGCGCAAGCCAAAGGTTCGGATCGCGCGCGAGCTGTTCACTGAAAGCTGGCGCGTGCACCGGTTGAGATTCACGCTCGCTCACGAGTACGCGCACGTCCGAATTCACGCACCGCTCTACAATTCTGCTGGCATTGCCAAGAGCGAAGATCACAAGTGTAAGGACGAAGAGATCGAACCGTCGGACCATAAGGTGGACTGGATGGAATGGCAGGCTGGGTACGCTGCGGGGGCACTCCTGATGCCGGTGAGCCGCCTCAAGCTGGCGGTCGAAGCATGCCTTGGCAAGGGCGGCGACTCAGAAGTTCGCGCTGATTCTTCCAAGGCGACGGACCTCAAGCAGCGCGTCAGCGAAGCGTTCACGGTGTCTGCGGAGGCGGCCGGAGTGCGTCTGTCCCAGCTTGGCTACCTGCACAACGTCGAGCGCTAAGCGGAAGTGGCGATCGTGAGGGCTTGTAATGGTTTCGGGCCTTTGCTATTAAATCTGCATGCAGTCTAGCAAGTGAGATCCCGCCATGAGTGCAGTGCAGAACCCAAGTGGAGAAGTGACGGCCTTTGTTCCTGTCGAACGGCTCGAGCCCTTTTACATCACGGTCAAGCAATGTGCCGCGAGAGTCGGGCTTTCGTATTGGACGATCTACCACTGGATCGCCGACGGCAAGCTCACGAACGAACGTGGCCTGCGTCACGCCGGGCGCAGTGTGAGGATCGAGTGGCGGGTGTTCAAGGACGCCCTCGATCGGGGAGAGCTAATCTAAAGTGCGGTTCGCTCGTTTCGAAAGCACGCCGTACCGCGCGGCGGACGGCAGCGTCAGGCGCCGCTTGCGGGTCGCGTTCCTATGGAAAGGCCCGGAGGATTCACGGCCCCGCCGTTACCGGGAATCCACGCGCCTCGATGACAATCGCGCCAATCGCCGACTTTGGAGCGCGAAACTCAAGGAAATCGAAAGTGAGATAGTCGCCCACAGCTTTGATCCGATTCGTTGGTTCCCATGGAGCCGCCGGGCTACCGACCAGAGCGCAGCGAGAGTCGAGACCATCGGCGATTTTGTCCGCCAGTACCTGCAGGAGCTTGCCGGACTCAGGGAGCGAACCCGAGAGGAGTACCGGTTCATATTTGAGGCTCACGTACTGGCATCGAAGTTCGCTCTCGTGCCGCTGGCCGAGCTTGATGACGGGCATATCAAGCGTCTGATCCGGGAGCTTGAACTCAAGCAAATCCCCGGCGGCCGACAACTTCAGGCCAGCACAATCAATAAGATTCTGGCCCGCATTCGCACGATGGTTTCCGTTGCATTTGATCGCGGCCTCATCGCCCGTGAGAGAGGCAATCCCGTGTTGCTCGTTAAGAACCTGAAGAAACCACCACGGCGGGTCGAACCTTTCACGCCTGACGAACTGCTACGCATCTTCGCCGCAACCGAAGGCCAACAGCGGACATTTTACATCACACTCGCATTTACCGGTTTACGCCCGAGCGAGGCGCTCGCGCTCTGCTGGGATCGGCATCTCGATTTCGAGAGAGAACTTATCCTCATACGCCAGCAACTCGTTGACGGAGAAGTGAGCGAGAATCTCAAGACAGAGCGATCACTGCGCGACGTTCGCATGTTCAGGTCGGTCAAGATCGCGCTGGCGTCGCTCGCGATGCAGAACCGGCTGCGAAGTGAATTCGTTTTCTGCAACCGGTTCGGGAAGCCGCTTACGGAGGCATGGCAAGGCGACGCGCCGTGGCGTCAGACGGTCGCGGGTGCTGGCGTGCCCTACCGGGTGCTCTACAACTTGCGGCACAGCTACACGACTCTGATGCTGATGGCTGGCAAGCCGATCCAGTGGATTGCGCATCAGCTGGGCCATGTCGGAGTGAAGAAGATTGACGAGGTGTATGGCCGCTGGTCGAACACCCCGGACGAAGAGAAATTAGACCTTGAGCGCTTCTTCGCGGCGGTGATTGCCCTCCCGCGTGCGATTCAGATTCGGCCAAATTTGCCCAAGTTCTGCCCAAGTGAAAAGGCGAAAGTCTTCGACGAGTCTGAAAACCATGATTTTACAGGCACTTACGGATCGGCTGGTGCCCCGGCCGGGAATCGAACCCGGACTTGAGGTTCCGGAGACCTCCGTGATGTCCTTTTCACTACCGGGGCGTGCGGCGTGGTTCAGGCAAAGGATTATATCAGAGGGCGCGCATGAACAAGCCGCAGATGCGGCGCGTGCGCCCGGCAGAATTCGCGCCGCCGCGCGCCGAGAACCCGCATCCGCGAGGGCTGCGCGCAGCGGCGTATCCGGCGTGGCGATCGCGCGGTGGATCGGGCGCGGCGGCGCGTTCAGATGGTCGACGATTCGCGCAGCGCGCCGATCTCCTCCCATGAATAGCCGAGCTCGAGCAGGACCGTCTCGGTATGCTCGCCGTGCTCGGGCGCCGGACGGGCCTCGGTCGCGATTTCGCCGTTGAGCGATACCGGACATCCGGTGACCGTAATTTTGCCGGCGACCGGATGCTCGAGGTCGAGCAGGTAGCCGTTGAGCCGCGCCTGCTCGCTCGCCAGAACCTGCTGATGGGTGGCGACCTCGGTCACCAGGATGTCGGCGGCGGTGAGCAACTCGAGCCATTCGCGAGTGGTCTTGCCGGGGAAGACGCGGTCGAGAATCTTCTCGATCTTGTCGCCGTGGAAATTGCGCGTGGCGTTTTCGTAATCGGGATCGTGTTCGATCTCCTGGATGCCCATGATGCGGCAGAAGTCCGGCCAGCGCTTGTCGTCGACTCCGGCGATACAGATGTGGCTGTCGCGAGTGCGAAACGCGCCCCATACGCCGTGCAGAAACGGATGGCCGCGGCCGGCGCGCGCCGGCTCGGTGCCGGTCAGCGAGGCGTAGTTGAGCTCGAAGCCCTGGGTGGCGATCATCGTGCCGTAGATCGAAGCGTCGACGCGTTGGCCCTCTCCAGTGCGCTCGCGCGCAAACAGTGCCGCGAGCACGCCGCCGGCCAGCGTCAGGGCGCCCGATTGATCGGCGATCGCGGCGCCAGCGGCCAGCGGCGGATCCGCGGGCATCCCGGTTTTCGACATCAGTCCGCTCGCCGCCTGAGCCAGCGTATCGCGGCTGGGGCGTGCGACCCACGGCCCGCGTGGACCCCATGAGCTGGCCTGCGCGTAAATCAACCGGGGATTGATCTGGCGCAAGGCTTCGTAACCGAGGCCCAGGCGATCGAGCACGCCAGGACGATAGTTGGTCAGCAGGACGTCGTAGTGGGCGGCCATCCGCCGCACGATTTCGATCGCGGCGGCCTGCTTCAAGTCGAGCGTGATGCTGCGCTTGCCGCGGTTCATCGCGATGAAATAGTGGGAGACGCCGGCGTTTTTGATCGCGGGTCCGCCGAGCAATCCGGCGAGCAGCCAGCGGCTTAGATCGCCGGTCTCGCGATTTTCGACTTTGGTGACTTCGGCGCCGAGGTCGGCGAGAAAGAGCCCGGCGAACGGCCCCTGAATCTCCTGGGCGATCTCGATAATTCTGATTCCATCGAGCGGCTTGCTCATGCGCTGGTACCCCGCGTGCGGACGATTCCGCTGACTTGAAGCGCGCCGATTATCCCGCAGGCGGCGGCAAAGCTTCAAGCGCTTTCGGACTCTCAAGTTCCAATAATCGTTTTGGCGCGGCCGGCGCGCTATCGCTAGACTGCGGGCGCATGGAGCCGAGCATCTACGAATTTCCCGACATCTTCCGCCGCGTCCATATGGAGCGGCCGCATGAAATCGGCGACGAGGTGCGCTTTATGCGGCAGGTCTGGGAGCGCCATCGCAAGCGCCCGGTGCGGCGCGTGCTGGATATCGCGTCGGGCAATTCGCCGCATGGGCAGATGCTCGCGCGCGAAGGAATCGCGGTGGTCGGAATCGATCGATCGCCGACCATGATTGCGGCCGGCCGCCGCGCGTCGCGCGGCGCAGGGGCGATGCGGTTTTATCGGCGGGCGATCGAGCGGTTCGCATTGCCCGAGGCGCCGTTCGACGCCGCAATCTTCATGTCGGAGACCTTTCCGGTGATGGCGACGAATGCGGCCCTGATGTCGCATTTGCGATCGGTGGGCCGGACGCTTCGGCGGGGCGGCCTTTACTGCATCGATATCGATCGCCACGACGGGATCGACCTGGTTCGGCGCCGGCGCCTGTGGCGCAAGCGCGAGGTCAGGATCGACGGGCTGCGCGTGTGGGTGCGCGAATTCCATCGGCCGATCGCGTGGCATCAGGCGATGCATTCGATCTATGAACTTGAATGCACGATCGGGTTTCCAGGCGGTGCGGTGCGCACGCGCGACCTGATCCCGGTACGCTACCATACGCCGCCGACGATCGAGCTGATGGCGCGCGCGTCGGGGATGTTCGAGCTCGTGGCGAGCTACGCCGACCTGTCGCTGACGCGGCCGATTGCGCAATGCGGCGGGCGCTGGATGGCGGTGCTCAAGCGGGTGTGAATGTGAGCGGCGTGCTGCGGTCGATGGAAATCGTGCGCGCGCTGCGGAATTGATTTAATTGATGACGGGGGCAAGGAGGTTCGCGAGAGCGATGCTGATCGAAGCGAGAGATGTCGCGGAAGGCGTGCGGATACTTACGCTCAACCGTCCGCCGGCCAACGCGATCAGTCGCGATCTGAGCGACGAGTTGTGCGCGCAATGCCATGCGGCGCGCGACGATGCGGCGGTGCGCGCGGTGATCGTTACGGGCGTGGGCCGGTTCTTCAGCACCGGCGTCGACCTGAAGCAGGCGGCCGAAGGCAAGAGCAATCTGGGCAACCTGGGCGGCGCGGAGGATGACGGCGTGTTCGCGCTCTGGACGCTGCCCAAGCCCACGGTGGCGATGGTCAACGGGCACGCGATCGCCGGCGGGACGATTATCGCGCTGGCCTGCGATTTTCGGATCACGGCAAGCGGCACGCATAAGTTCGGTCTCAACGAAGTGGCGATCGGGCTGGCGTTTCCATACGGCGCGTATGAGATCGCACGGCTCGCGCTGACCAATCGATCGCTGCGCTACGTGGCGCTCGAAGCGAGCTTTCTCGACCCGGCGCGCGCGCGCGAACTGGGGATCGTCGACGAGGTAGTCGAGCCCACGGAGCTCGAGGCGCGCTGCCTCGATCAGGCGCGGCGGCTCGGACGCAACGGCCAGCTCGCCTATGCGCATACCAAGCGCACGATCCAGCAGGAGGCGATCGCGCGAATCATGGCGCGCACGCCCGAGCAGAAGCGCGAGGTCAACGCGATCATGAAATCCGACGAAGCGCGTGCGCTGATCGCCGGGCAGATGCGATCGATGGGCTCGCGCTGACGTTCACTTAAGGATAGCGGCGAGGAGTTCGCGGGTCGCGGCGGCGGGATCGTCCGCGCCGAAGACCGCACCGATTACGGCCGCACCAGCCGGGCGTGGACCGCGGCCGAACGTGGAATCGTCGCGCAATTGATCGAGGCGCGCCGCGGTGATGCCGCCCAGCGCATAGACCGGGAGCGGCGCGGCGCGGCAGGCGGCGGCGAGTCCGGCGGCGCCGCTGGCGGCGGTGTAGGCGGCTTTGGAGAGCGGGTCGAAGACCGGTCCGAAGACGGCGAAGTCCGCACCCTCGCGGGCCGCGGCGGCGACCTCGGATGGCGTGTGCGCCGAAACGCCGACGAGGCGCGCTGGGCCGACGATCGCGCGCGCGTCACGCATCGCGAACGAAGCGGCCGGCAGATGCACGCCGTCGGCGTCGGCCGCGAGCGCGACGTCGAGGCGATCGTTGACGATGAGCGGGGCGCCATAGCGGGCGCATCGCGAACGCAGCGCATGCGCGAGTTCGAGCAGGTCACGCGCCGCGAGATCTTTTTCGCGCAATTGAATGGCGAGCGCACCGGGTGGCGCGATCGCCACGGCGGCGGCGAGCGCCGCTTCGCAGGCCGCAATCAATCCGCCATGCGCGGCGGCCAGCCGGCGATCGGTAATCAGGTAGAGCTTGAAGCTGGCGCCAATCGGATCGCCTCCGCGCTAGCGCGGCACCGTCATCGGTTACCGCGGCTACGTCATCGAATCAGGCCGCCAAGCGGGCTCGAGGCGGTGGCGTAGAGTTTTTGCTCGATGCGTCCGGCGAGGTAGGCGAGGCGTCCGGCCTCGACGCCCATGCGCATCGCGCGCGCCATCGCGATCGGATCTTTTGCGCTCGCGATCGCCGAATTGATCAGCAGACCGTCGCATCCGAGTTCCATCGCGAGCGCCGCGTCGGAAGCCGTGCCGACGCCGGCGTCGACGATCACCGGCAGCTTGGCCTGTTCGAGGATGATGCGCAGGTTATAGGGATTGCGGATGCCCAGGCCGGAGCCGATCGGCGCCGCCAGCGGCATCACGGCGGCGCAGCCGATTTCGGCCAAGCGCAGGCAGGCGACCGGATCGTCGGTGATGTACGGGAGGACGCGGAAGCCCTCTTTGACCAGGATGCGGGCGGCCTCGAGCGTCGCCGGAACGTCGGGAAAGAGCGTGCGCTGATCGCCGATTACCTCGAGCTTGACCAGGTCGCCGACGCCCGCCTCGCGGGCCAGGCGGCAGGTGCGCACGGCCTCTTCGACGGTGTAGCAGCCGGCGGTATTGGGCAGAATCTGGTATTTTTTCGGGTCGATATAGTCGAGCAGGTTTTCCTGCGACGGGTCGGTGATATTGACGCGGCGCACGGCGACCGTGACGATTTCGGCGCCGCTCGCCTCGATCGCCGCGCGGGTCTCGGCAAAGTCGCGGTACTTGCCGGTGCCCACGATCAGCCGCGAGGTGAAACGCTGTCCCGCCAGTTCAAAGAAATCTTCTTTCATTGCATTCCCGATGCGCACGGCCGCCGCGCGCGGCGGAGTTATCCGCCACCGACAAAGTTTACGATCTCGACCGTATCGCCCGGCTTCAGCAGAATCTCCGGCCACGCGGCCCGCGGTGCCACCGTGCCATTGATCTCGATCGCGATACGGCCCCGCTTGAGCGCCAGGCTCTCGACCAAGGTGACCAATCGCGCGTCGCCGATTAGCCGTCGCGGTTCGCCATTAAGCATGATTTGAGTATCGGCGTCGGTGGACATCGAAAGGCCGCTTCCAAATTCGTGAAGGAAGCGGCCCAATTGCGGAACCCGATCGTCCCGCATGCTGGTGTAAGGACCTGGCTTCCCTCCGCCGGAATTACCCGGATCAGGTTCAAGGGGTTCTCTTGCGAGTTCTCAGTGCTTGCGCACACCCCCAGCCATTGCGAGCTATAGCATCGGCCTGCGGGGCTGTCAAAACCGCGCTGAGGCGGACCCGCCTGTGGACGAACTATGCGGCGGGCGAGGGCGAGTTGTTTGCTTAGCGCGCGCCGTCGTTACATGATCCAGCGGAGCGGCGTGGCGTGGCGCCGCGCACGAAAAAACACGAATAAAGCGGGAGCCGAGCCTGATTGATCATGACCATTGAGCCGGGGCGGCCCACCTTTGCGGAAATCGATCTTGGCGCGCTGCGCGCCAACTATCGCGCGCTCAGCACCTATAGCAACCGCGCGAAGCTGATGGCCGTGGTCAAGGCGAACGCCTACGGCCACGGCGCGGTCGAGGTGGCGACGGCGCTGCGCGGCGAGGGCTGCGCGCATTTTGGCGTGGCGACGATCGAGGAGGCGCGCGAGTTGCGCGCGGCCGGCGTCAGCGAACGGATCTACCTGCTGGCCGGCTACTTTGCCGATCAACTCGCCGCAATTGTCGCGCTCGATCTGACCGCACCGATCTTCGACCTGTCGTTGATCGAGCCGCTCAATCGCGCGGCACGCGCGGCCGGGCGATGTGGCTTCGCGGTGCATCTCGAGATCGACACCGGCGCGGCACGCCTGGGGATCGCCCCGGCGGATCTCGGCGCGGCGCTCGATCTGATGCGCGGGGCCGACGCGCTCAGGCTCGAGGGCGCGGGCACGCTGCTGGCCAGTGCCGGCGACCCGGCGAGTCCGGTGACCGATCGCCAACTCGGCGTATTCCGCGACGCGGTCGCGGCGGTGCGCGCGGCGGGCTTCGCGATCGGCGCGAATCACGTCGCCAATTCGGCGGCGATCGTGCTGCGCGCCGACGCGCATTTCAACCTGATGCGTCCGGGGCTCGCGCTTTACGGCCTGCCGCCCGTGCAGGCGATGCGCGAGTTGGTCGAACTGCGCCCGGTGATGACCTTCAAGACGCGGGTCATGCAGCTCCGCCGGCTTGCGGCGGGCAGCGGCGTCAGCTATGGCCATACGTTCGTCGCCCCGCGCGAGAGCCTGATCGGCGTGCTCGCGGTTGGTTACGCCGACGGCTACCGGCGCGGCCTGCAGCATGGCGGTGAGGTGTTGGTGCGCGGTCGGCGCGCGCCGATCGTCGGCGCGATCTGCATGGACCTGGCGATGGCCGACCTGACCGACGTGCCCGGCGCCGCGATCGGCGACGAGGTAATCCTGTGGGGCGGCGCCGGCGAGGCGCTGATCAGCGTCAACGACGTGGCGCGGCTCGCGCAGACCATCTCGTACGAAATGCTCTGTACGGTTGGCCGGCGCGTACCGCGCGTTTACCGGAGTTAATCGGCTTATGGCGGGTGGCAACGTAAAAATCGGCCGCGCGATCCTCGGCGTGTCGGACAAGCGCGGCTTGAGCGAACTGGCCGCGGCGCTCGATCGCCACGGGGTCGAGATGCTCTCGACCGGCGGCACGCGCGCGGCGCTGAAGGAGTCCGGCCGGAGCGTGAAGTCGGTCGAGGACTTCACCGGCTTTCCCGAGATTCTCGACGGCCGGGTCAAGACGCTGCATCCCAAGATTCACGGCGGGATCCTGGCGCGGCGCGCCGAACCGTCGCATCAGCGGCAGATGGGCCGCCACGGGATCGAGCCGATCGATTTGGTGGTGGTGAATTTTTATCCGTTTGAGCGCACGATCGCGCGCGCCGGCGTGAGCCTGGAAGAGGCGATCGAGAATATCGATATCGGTGGGCCGACGCTGGTCCGCGCCGCCGCCAAGAATTATGCGGACGTGGCGGTGGTGGTCGATCCGGCCGACTATCCGGCGCTGATTAAAGAGCTCGACGACAACGACGGTTTCGTCAGCGCCGAAACCCGCTGGCGGCTGGCGCGCAAGGCCTTTGCCCGCGTGACCGCGTACGACTGCGCGATCTCGAACTACCTGGGCGCGGTCGGCGGCGGCGAGACCGCGGGCCTGGGCGAGACCTTCAGCCTCTCGATGCCGCGTGCGCAGATGCTGCGCTACGGCGAGAATCCGCATCAGACGGGTGCGCTCTACGGCGACTTTCCGCGGATCGCGGAGCAGCTTCACGGCCGGGAGCTGTCGTTCAACAACGTCTTCGACATCAGCTCGGCGATCAACCTGATGATCGATTTCGGCGACTACCCGGACGCGGTGGTGGCGATCCTCAAGCACAACACGCCGTGCGGGATCGGTGTCGGCGCGACGCTCAAGGCGGCGTGGGACAAGGCCTTTGCGACCGATCCCGATTCGCCCTTCGGCGGCATCATCATCAGTAACCGCCCATGGGACATGGAGTTCGCGCGGGCGGTCGACGAGCTGTTCACCGAGGTGCTGATCGCGCCCGACTATCCGCCGGATGTAATCCAGTTTCTGCGCAAGAAAAAAAACCGCCGCGTGATGCGCTTTCATCCGGCGGCGGTCGATCGGCACGAATTCGATGTCAAGAAAATCGTCGGCGGATTGCTGGTGCAGACGCCCGACTTGAGCCTCGAGGATCCGCGCGCCGGCCGCGTCGTCACCAGGCGCGCGCCGAGTGCCGCCGAGCTCGACGCGATGGGCTTCGGCATCCGGGTCTGCAAGCACATCAAGTCCAACGCGATCGCCTTTGTCGAGCGCGATCGCACGCTCGCGATCGGCGGCGGCGCGACCTCGCGGATCGATCCGCTCTTTGCCGCGCGCGACAAGGCGGCGCGCCTCGGCGTCAGTCTCAGGGGTTCGGTGCTGGTCTCGGAGGCGCTGTTCCCGTTTCCCGACGGGCCGACGCTGGCGGCCGAAGCCGGCGCGACCGCGATCGCGCAGCCTGGCGGTGCGGCGCGCGACGCCGAGGTGATCGCGGCGGCCGACCAGTTCGGCCTCGCGATGGTCTTTACCGGCGTGCGCCATTTCCGCCATTGAGCGCGCGCGTCGCCCGCACCCGCTATAATCATTTGCGATGAAGGTCCTGGTGGTCGGCAAGGGCGGGCGCGAACACGCGCTATGCTGGCGGTTCAATCAAAGCCCGTCGGTGTGGGGCGTCTATTGCACCAGCGGCAGTCCGGGGATCAATCAGGTGGCCAAGCCGGTGGCGATCGCGCCTGGGGACTTCGCCGGGCTGATCGGTTTCGTTCGCGAGCAGAAAATCGATCTCACCGTGGTCGGCCCGGAAGAGCCCCTGGCCAACGGAATCGTCGACGAGTTCGCGCGCGCCGGGCTCACAATTTTTGGTCCGACGCGCGCCGCCGCGCAACTCGAATCGAGCAAGTCGTTTGCGAAAACCGTGATGCGCGAGGCGGGTGTGCCGACCGCGGCGTTTGCGATCTTCGATGACGCGGAGGCGGCGCGCCGCCACGTCGACGCGATCGCCCGGCCGTGCGTGGTCAAGGCCGACGGCCTAGCCTATGGCAAGGGCGTGACAGTGTGCGACGACGCCGTGCAGGCGCGCGCCGCGATCGGCGAGGCGATGGACGCGCGGCGGTTCGGCGCGGCCGGCGCCCGCATCGTGATCGAGGATCGGCTGGCCGGCGAGGAGTTGTCGTTCTTCGCGCTGTGCGACGGCGACGAGGCGATCGCGCTCGGCTGTGCGCAGGACCATAAGGCGGTCTTCGACGGCGATCGCGGCCCGAACACCGGCGGGATGGGCGCGTATTCGCCGGTGCCGGGCTACGGCGCGGAATTCGAGTCGCGCGTGATGGACGAAGTGGTGCGCCCGACGCTGGCCGCGATGCGCGCGCGCGGCGTGCCGTTTCGCGGCGTGCTGTTCGTCGGCCTGATGGTCGACGGCGATCGAATCAACGTGCTCGAATACAACGTCCGCTTCGGCGACCCCGAATGCGAGCCGCTCATGATGCGGTTCGAGGGCGACCTCGGCGAGGCGCTGCTCGCGATTGCGGAGGGCCGGGCGCGCGACGCCGCCGTGAGGCTCGCGCCGCGTCCCGCCGTCGCGGTGGTGCTCGCCTCGGGCGGCTATCCGGGCGAGTACCGCATCGGTCTGCCAATTGCCGGGCTCGAGCGAATCGATGGCGCCGCTCCGTCGGACGCCAAGGTGCGCTGGGCGATGGAACGCACGCGGGTCAAGGTTTTCCATGCGGGTACGGCGCTCGCCGGTACAACCCTGGTTACCGATGGCGGGCGCGTGCTGACGGTCACCGCGATGGCCGACGGACTCGAGCGCGCGATCGCCGCCGCCTATGAAGCGGCCGGCCTGATCGAGTTCGAGGGGATGCATCTGCGGCGCGACGTCGGGCGGCGGGCGCTGGGGCGCGACGCGGCCGATCGTTAAGATTGCGGGGGCAGGATCGGAGAGCGGGCCGGCGCGTCGCCGGGCTTATTCAATTTGACGAAAAATATAACATTCAGACCAGACGAAGTTTCCGGCGCGACGCGCGAGGCGATTGAGCGCGCGATTGCGGCGTTGCGCGCGGGCGACCTGATCATCTATCCAACCGAGACCTTCTACGGAATCGGTGCGGACCCGTTCGCGGCGGGCGCGCTCGACAAACTGTTCGCGCTCAAGGGCCGCGAGGCCGCCAAGACCGTCGCGCTGATCGCCGATGATGCGGCGGCGGCGTTTGCGCTGGCCCGCGAGGTTCCCGAATCCGCCCGGACGCTCGCCGCGGCCTTCTGGCCGGGGCCGCTGACCCTGGTGATGCCCGCGCGGGCGGATCTGCCGGTGGCACTGGCCGGTCCCGACGGCGGCGTCGGCGTGCGGGTCTCGAGTCATCCGATCGCCCGCGCGATTGCCGCCGGCCTGGGCCGTCCGATCACCGCGACCAGCGCCAATCTGGCCGGTGAACCACCGGCGCCGACGCTCGCCGCGGTACGCGAAGCGTTCGGCGAAAAAGTTAAAGTGATACTTGATGGTGGAACGCTGGCCGGCGGCGCGCCGAGTACCCTCGTGGCCTGCGACCGGACCGGCTGGCGGATTTTGCGCGCGGGGGCGATCGACGACGCAGCGATCGCCGCCGCATGTTCGAGGGCGGCAGCCAGATGATCGATCCAGGAATCCGGATCGCGCCGTTTCGCGCGCTGACCTTCGCTTGCGAGCGCGCCGGGCCGCTGGCCGATCTGATTGCGCCGCCCTACGACCTGATCGACGCGGCGCGCCAGGCGGCGCTCTACGCGCGCAGTCCACACAATATCGTGCGGCTCGAACTGAATCGTGACGCCGACCCCTACGGATCGGCGGCGGCGGCGCTGGCCGAATGGCGCGCGGGCGGGATCCTGACGCGCGGTGCGCGCCCGGCGATTTTTTTCTACACGCAGAAGTTTTCGATCGACGATCGGCCGCGCGTGCGCACCGGGCTGATCGCGCGGGTGCGGCTCGACGAGTTTGCCGCGGGCAAAATCCTGCCGCACGAGCGCACCTTTCCGAAGGCCAGGGAGGATCGCCTGCGCCTGCTGAGCGCGACGCGGCTCAACGTCAGTCCGATCTTCGGACTCTACCCGCCCGGTGACGCGGCGCTCAACCGGCTCCTCGCCGAGGTGGCGGCGCGCGCTCCGCAGATCGACGTGACCGACGATCTCGGGATCGTCAATCAGGTTCGTGCGATCGAGGCGCCCGATGAGCTTGCGACGATCCAGCGCGCGCTGGCCGAGGTGCGCGTGTTGATCGCCGACGGGCATCATCGCTACGAGACCGCACTCGAATATCGCCGGCGGCGCCGCGCGGCCGACGGTAATCCGGCCGCCGCGATGCCCTATGATTTCGTGATGATGACGCTGGTGGCATTCGACGATCCGGGGCTGATGATTTTGCCGACCCATCGGATCGTGCGGCGCATCGAGCCCGAGGCGATCGCGTGGTTCACCTCTCGCGCGCAGGCGTACTTTGCGCTGAGCGAGGTCGCTTCGATCGGCGCGCTGCGCCGGTCACTGCCGACGCTGAGCCACGGCGCATTCGGCTACGCGCTCAAGGGCGATGCGCGCCCGAGCCTGCTGATGCTCAACCGTTTGGACGCGCCCGCGGAGGAGCTGCCGGGCGTGCCGGCAGCGGTGCGCGAACTCGACGTGTCGATTCTGCATACGCTGGTCTTCGACCGGTTGCTCGGGATCAAGCCCGACGAGGTCCGCGCCGGCGGCAATCTCGAATACACTATCGACGCTCCGGCGGCGCTTGCGGAGGTCGCCGCGGGACGGGCCGACGGCGCTTTCATCATGAACGCGCCAACCGTCGATGACGTCGCGGCGGTGTGCGCGGTGGGTGCGACGATGCCGGAGAAGTCGACCTACTTTCAGCCCAAGCTGCTGACCGGGCTGGTGATGAACTCGCTCGACGATGAGTGAGCGCGGCGGACCGCCGTGCGCACCGCTGGATGTCGCGCGCAAATCGGCCGGCGCGACGACGCTGGCCGTGGTGCGTCACGGCGAGACCGTCGGCAACTCGAGCATCCGCTATTACGGCCGCACCGATCTCGAGCTCTCGGACCTCGGACGGCGGCAGATGGCTGCCGCGCGCGCATGGCTCATGCGCCATTTCGCGGACGCCCCACTGGCGCCGGTCTTCGCCAGTCCGCTGCGGCGGGCGAGCGCGGGTGCGCGGATCATCGCGGGGCCGGCCGCGTCGATTGTCGAACTTGAGGAATTCGTTGAAGTCGACTTCGGCCGCTTCGAGGGGCTGACCGCGGACGAGATTGGCGCGCGCTATCCGGAGGATTTCGCGCGCTGGAATCGCGATCGGCTCGACCCGCGATTCACCTATCCGGGCGGCGAGCGGCGCGCCGACTTCGCGCTCCGGGTCGCGCGCGGAGTTAAAGTAATGCTTGAAGTTATGGCCGCGCGCCCGGCCGATCCGGCGGCCGGCCCCGCGCTGCTGGTGGCGCATCGCGGGGTAATTCGCGTGGTAACCCGCGAGTTGGCCGGGGTCGAACCGGTAATCGAATTGGGGTCGATCCAGCTACTCGGCCGCGCGGCACCCGGCGCGCAATGGCGCGCCGAGCACCTCGACGTGATCGATCATCTTGCGGGCGTCGCCTAGCGCCGCACCGCCGTCAGAGTCAGGGGCCGCCCGGCGGACATGGCGCCGCCGAACTGCCGAATTGATTGGTGAAGTCGTACCATCCGTTGACCGAGGACGAGGATGTGCCTTGGGCAAACCACGAGACGAAGGCCAGGTCCTGCGGATGGTAGGTGAAATGGTTGGCCGGATTGGTAAGGGTAAAGCCGACGCCGCTTAGCGGGTCGCCGTCTTCAAGATTGTTTGAACACTGACCGGCCGGAACCTGGCCGACATCGCCCCATGGTGGCGTGGAATTGACGTCGGTTTGAACCAGCGGATCGTCCAGCCATTCAGCGACTTCATGGCTCAGCGGGTTGATATCCTGGACCGCCGCCGCTGAGAACATATTCGGATCGGCAAACGCCGCGTAGGCGTACGTCTGCGTACCCTTGGTATTCACGATTTCGCTGTGGTAGCCGAGAATGCAGCACGTGGACACGTTGCCCACATAAAAAAACACATTGTACGAAAGAAAGATCGGGAAGCTGGTTGGTACGATGGTCTTCAGCTTGAGCAACAGGGCGGGCACGATCGTGCCATCGAACCAGTCGATGTCGACCTGGCCGATCCGCGCGCAGGGACCAGGGATTGAGGAGCCGAATTTGCGCGGAACGTTGACCACGACCGCCTTCATTTTGCCGGTCGCGCTCAGCAGGATGTGGTAGTTGGACGAGGTCGTCGAAACGTCATTCCAGAAGTTCGCGCGCTGGAATGCGTCGAGGTACTGGGTGGTGCCCAGGGCCGTGCCGCCAGCGCTGAAAGCGAATGACTGAAAAATCGGCGAGTTGATCGTGAGATTCACGGCCGAAGCTTTGATTTGGCAGACGTTTCGCATCGGATTGAGCGTGTGGAGGACTCTTTTGTCGTGAAATTTGAAAATGAGCGGAACGATCACGGTCGGAACAGTCGTCGAGACCGAGCCGGCCGCGGGGTCCGTGCCGACCATCACGAACGGATAGTTGCTGGACGGGGAGGGCAGAGCGCCGTTCCACAGCGGGATAGTGGTACCGGCGAGCGATTGGCTCAGCGCGTCATCGACGTTTAAGCCGGGGTGACGGATTACGGTGAAGCGCGGGACCGCGCCAGGAAGCCATGGCTGAGTATTCTGTTGGGCGGCCGCGAAGCCGGCCAAGCCCACGACGATCGCGACGACAACAATAGCCGACCGAACAATTTTCAAATTATCCTCCCTCAAATTCAACGCGGAAGGCACACCAACGATCAGAGTCGCGGGCGACGATGGACCGGCCACGGAGACTTATTAACACGGTTGCTCGCGTCACTACGCACATTAGCATCCCATGCCGGACGTATCTGTAAATTATAGATAGAAAACCGGTCGTTCGCGCGATCCGGTAGCGATCGCCGCAAGCTGCGCGCCGCCGGTCAGAAATGCTCGGGCTCCTGCTCGCGGCGATTGTCGCGTTCGAGCTGGACGGTCATGTGGCGGATGTTGAACTTGTCCTCGAGGATTGCCGCCATGTCGCCTAGCACGCGATCGTGATCCGCGCCGCGCGTCACGACCGCGTGGGCGGCGAGGGCGAATTCCCGTCCGGTCAGGCACCAGACGTGGAGATCGTGGACCTCTTCGGTATCGCGCACGGCAAGCAGGTCGCGGCGCAGTTCGTCGAGATCGATCGCCGCCGGCACCGACTCCATCAGGATGTCGACGCCGTCGCGCACCAGTTCCCATGAGCCATAGATGATCAGGCCGCCAATCAGGATGCTGACGATCGGATCGGCTTCGCGCCACCCGGTGAACCAGGCGAGGGCGCCCGCGGTGAGCACGCCGAGCGAGCCGACGAGGTCGGAGATGACGTGGACGAAGACCGCCCGCACGGCCATCCCGGCGCGCCCGTCGGGGCCGCGTCCGCCAAAGGTCATCCATGCGGAGAAGCTGTTGACCACCACGCCGATCGCCGCGATCAGGATCATCGTCGGCGCGTGAACGACGGGCGGTTTGCGGATGCGTTGAGCGGCCTCGAACCAGACGAAGACCACGAGTGCCCACAGGAACAGGCCGTTTAAGAGCGCGCCCAGGATTTCCGCGCGCAGATAGCCGAAGGTCTTGGCCGCGCTGGCCGGGCGCGAGGATATCCAAAGCGTCAGCAGGCTGAGACAGAGCGCCGCGATATCGGTCAGGATATGGACCGCATCGGTCATCAGGGCGAGGCTGTTGGCGTAGTAGCCACCGGCCAGCTCGACGGCGAAGAAGCAAATCGTGACCGCCAGCACGATCAGCAGCCGCTGCCGATCGCTCGCCTGTCCGGGTTGATGATGCGGATGTTCCACGAGAATCTTCGCGACGGCTGCAACGCCGCAATCAGCGGAGCTTGATCGATCCGCAGTTGATCGCGCGGAGCTGTGCGGCAGTCAGAATCCGTCCCGGCGTGGAGGGCTGCGGACACCGCATCTAAGCATACTCGATCAGCGCCGTGCAGTTGACCGGAGCCAGACGCGCGCGGCCCTCGAGCGCGTTGAGCTCGATTATGAACGAGCAGCCCACGACTTCGCTGCCGAGGCGATTGACCAGACGAATCGCGGCCAGCGCGGTGCCGCCGGTCGCCAGCAGGTCGTCGACGATCAGGATTCGGCAATGGCCGGCGAGTGCGTCCTCATGCATCTGAAGGGACGCGCTGCCGTACTCGAGATCGTAGCTCTCGTCGACCGTGCGGTACGGCAGCTTGCCGGGCTTGCGCGCGATCGTCAGGCCGACGCCCAGCCGGTAGGCGACCGGCGCGCCGACAATGAAGCCGCGCGACTCGATCCCCAGCACGAGATCGACTTTGCCGAGCCACGGCGCGGCGATCTGATCGACCACGGCGGCAAGTCCGCGCGCGTCGCTGATTAGCGGCGTGATGTCGCGGAACAAGATGCCGGGCTGAGGGAAGTCGGGAATGTCACGAATCAGGTTTTTCAGTTCGTCGTTGGTCATCTCGCCCGCCGCCAATAAATCATGCCGCCCGCAATGGGCGGCGCTCAAGAATACTAGGAGCCGCCCAGCCGGGCAAAGCTGATCGAGGTGGAATGATCGGGCTCAGGCAGATAGGCGAGCGGATTTTGCGCGTGGTTTTCGTAGCGCACCTCGAAATGCAGATTGGGACCGCTGGCCCGGCCGGTCGCGCCCATCTCGGCGATCTCCTGGCCGCGCGCCACGATCGCGCCGGTGCTCACGAGATTGCGCCGATTGTGGCCGTAGACCGTCGCGTAGCCGCCGCGATGCTGCACGATGACGAGATTGCCGTAGCCGCGTTCGCGGCCAGCGAAGATCACCGTGCCGTCGTCGGCGGCGAGCACTGGAGTGCCGGCCGGCGCCGCGATATCGACGCCGTCATGCATCACCCCGTGGCGCATCCCGAACGGTGACGAGACCATGCCAGCGGCGACCGGCCACGCGAATTGCCGATCGGCGCGCGGCACCGACCAGCGGTCGGAGCGGGCGAAGGCGGTCGGCGCGTCGCCGGCGGGAATCACCATGATCTGGCCGACGCGCAGATCATGCGGATCGCTGATCCCGTTGGCGGCCATCAGGGCGCTGGTGCTGACGCCATAGACCTGCGCGATATGGTAGATAGTTTCGCCCGGCTGAACGATGTGATTCTCGCCGCCCGCACGTGCGGACGAGTAGGCGCTGCGGTAGGCGGAGGTTGACGTGTCGGCTGTGCCGCATCCCGCCAGAATGATCGCGGCCGCCAGCGCGCAGCCGAGAATGATGTACGAGCGCCGCGGCGCGCCACCCAATACGGTCAGCCGGGATGATCGATCTGCGACTCGTGATTCCACATCACCACCACATCCACGCCTCCGCTAAGGAACCCCTGCACAAGGCTCTGGTGTCACCCTGAGCGAAGCGCATGGGTCCCGGATCCGGGATTCTTCGCTGCGCTCAGAATGACAACCTAACTTGTGCAGAGGTTCCCTAATGCCCTCGGCGCCCGCGGCGGGCGGCGGTTCAATCCTGGAAGCCGAGCTTGCCGGTCATTTTGACGAAGCGGCATTCGCCGAAATAATCCTCGCGCCACTCGCCGTTGACGCGCGACAGCCGCACCAGCGTCTGCAATTCATCTTCGCCGATTGGCGCGATCAGCCGGCCGCCGGGCGCGAGTTGATCGAGCAGCGGGCGCGCCACACCAGGCATCGCGGCGGTGACGATAATCGCGTCGTAGGGCGCCTGCTCGGGCCATCCGTCGGAGCCGTCGGACACGCGCAGGTGGATATTGTTGTAGCCCATCGCGGCGAGAATCACGCGCGCGCGATCGTGGAGTCCGGGGATGGTCTCGACCGAATAGACCTGCGCCGCCAGCCGGGCAAGCACGGCGGCCTGGTAGCCGGAGCCGGTGCCGATTTCGAGGATTCGTTCGCCACCGGTGAGCGCCGCGACTTCGCTCATCAGGGCGACCATGTAGGGTTGCGAGATGGTCTGTTCGGAGCCGATCGGCAGTGGGCCGTCGTCGTAGGCGTGGTCGATAAATTCGGGCGGGATAAACCGATCGCGGGCGACCGCGCGCATCGCGTCGAGCACGCGGGCGTCGCTGATCCCGCGGCTCTCGAGCTGTTCGATCACCATCCGCTCGCGTGCTTCCAGCAAATCCACCGCCGCGTCACCTCCCGCACGATCAGCCTGAGGGCAGTATAACGATTGAGCGGGCGCATCGGTAGCGATCGGGCGGCGGCGGATGATTTAGCGTTTAGCGCGGCGGGCGGCCGGCGAGCACCCGATCGACCATCGCACCGGCGAGGCCGAGATAGTTCACCGGATCGAGCAGCCGCGCGAGCGCGGGGCGATCGAGATGGGCGGAGACCTCGGGATCCGCGGCGAGCAGATCGATGAAGGGGCGCGACTCGAGGGCGGCGCGCCGGCCTAGCGTCTGCACCAGGTCATGCGCATGCTGGCGGCCGAGAGGGGTTGCCAGCGCCATCATCACGGCCTCGGCGAGCATCAGGCCACCGCTCAAATCGAGATTGGCGCGCATCCGGATCGGATCGATCTCGAGGCCGGCCAGCATCGCGCGGCTGTGGGCGAGCGCACCCGCGCTGAGCATAAAGATTTCGGGCACGGCGACCCATTCGATTTGCCACGCGCCCGACGCGCGCTCGTGATCCTCGACCATCGCGTCGAACAGCGCGGCGGCCTGCTGCCGCACCATCGCGGCGCAGGCGAGGATATAGGTACAGGCGACGGGATTGCGCTTTTGCGGCATCGTGCTGCTTGAACCGCGGCCCGCGGCGTAAGGCTCGAAGGTCTCGCCGACCTCGGTCTGCATCATCAGTTTGATGTCGGTGGCGATTTTGCCAAGCGTGCCGGTGACCAGTGCGAGCCATGCGCCGGTTTCGGCGACGCGGTCGCGATGGGTATGCCAGGCGATCTCGGGCGCGCCGAGGCCAAGCTCGTCCATCAGCGCGGCCTGCACCTCTAGGCCACGGGTGCCGAGCGCGGCGAGCGTGCCGGCCGCGCCGCCGAATTGGCCGACGAGCACGCGCGGGCGAAGTTCGCCCAGCCGCAGGCGATGGCGCTCGATTGCGGCGAGGTAGCCCGCCGCCTTGAAGCCGAAGGTGATCGGCACCGCCTGCTGCAGATTGGTGCGGCCGGCCATTGGTGTGTCACGCCAGCGTGCGGCCAGCCCGGCCAGCGTATCGGCGATTGCGGCGAGGTCGTCTTCGATCAGCGCCAGTGCGTCGCGCATCTGCATCACGGTCGCGGTGTCGGTCACATCCTGGGTGGTCGCGCCCCAATGGCACCAGTTGCCGAGATCGCCGGCGCAATGTGCCGCCAATTGCTCGACGATCGGCAGCACCGGCGCGCCGACCAGTTCGGTGCGGGCGCGCAGCGCGTCGAGGTCGAGGATTGCGACGCGCGCATGGCGGGCGATTTCAACGGCGGCCGGCGCCGGAATCATTCCGAGGCGCGCCTGCACGCGAGCCAGCGCGGACTCGAAGTCGAGATAGCGCTGGAGGCGGGTTTCGTCGCAAAACACGCGGCGCATCGCGGCGCTGCTGAAGGCGTCGCGCTGGAGGGCGAAATCGGCAATCGGGATCGGCATGGCGGGCGCTACCTCAATTGCCTGAGCTTAGTCGAAATCGGCGGCGCTGTCGGTCGCCCGCGCGGCACATTACAAGACAAGCGACCGTTTTCATTTGGCGCGGACTTCGGGTTATATTTGCGCCGGCGGCACAATCTGCCGCACGGCTGAGACGACGGTGGGCTCAAGCGCGAGGCGTTGGTGGCGCGCGTCGGCACGACGGAGAGAATTCGCACCGTTGCAACGAAGCGAACAATTTGAAGTTGGAGATAGAGCGAGATGGCGGACAACTTTTTCACTGAAGTAAAGTTTCCGGTCGGGGCGACGGAACTCAAGGTGCTCAAGGCTGGCACGGGCAAGCCCCTGCTGGTGTTTCATGGCGAGCTGGGCTTCCCCGGACCGGCCAAGTGGATGACGGCGCTGGCCGAAAAACGGACTCTCCATATTCCGCTGCATCCCGGCTATGGCAAGACCCCGCAGGCCAACTGGATCATGGACATGCGCGATCTGGGCAACTTCTACGCGCGGTTTATCCGCGAGCAGAAACTGGCGCCGGTCGACGTGATCGGGTTTTCGCTCGGCGGATGGCTGGCGGCCGAGATGGCGACGGCCAACAGCGCGCAGTTCGGCAAGATGGTGCTGGTCGGTGCCGCGGGCCTGCGTCCGCCGTCGGGCGAGATCATGGACATGTTCACGCTGACCGCGCGCAACTATCTCAACGCGAACGTCGCCGATATTCACAACGCCGGCGACTTCTCGGCGATGTTCGGCGGCGAGCAGACTCCCACGCAATACGAGGAATGGGAAGAGGCCCGCGCCGAAACCGCGCGCATCGCATGGCAGCCGTACATGTTCACCCAGAGCATGGCCAACCTGCTCGAGAACGTGGTCGGCCTGCCGACGCTGCTGGTGTGGGGCAAGCAGGACAAAGTGGTCCCGCTGAGCGTCGCCGAGCTTTACAAGAAACAGATCGCCGGCGCCAAGCTGGTCACGATCGATAAGTGCGGACATATGCCCGAAGTCGAGCAGTCGGCCGAGTTCGTCAAGGAAGTATCGGCGTTCCTCGGATGAGCTAAGCGGGAGAAGCGACCGTGCATATAATGTGGTTCACGGAGCGCGCGTATCATCACGTGCCCGAGGAAGAGGTGCTGCGACGGCGCAGCTTCTTCGGCGTGCCGAATACGTTCTTCGACGCGGCCAAGGGCGCCGTGTTGCTCAATCAATATCTCGACGAGAAAATCTACACCGACGAGCTGGGCTTCGACGGCGTGATGCTCAACGAGCATCACGGCACGCCGTTTTGCATGGGCGCGGTGATGGACGTCGAAGCGGCGGTGCTGGCGCGCGCGACCAAGCGGGTCAAGATCGTCCTGCTCGGCAATCCGATTCCGACGGTGGCGAATCCGCTGCGGCTGGCCGAAGAGCTGGCCATGATCGATATGATCTCGGGCGGCCGCCTGGTGCCCGGATGGGTGCGTGGCGCGGGCAGCGAGCAGCTCGCCAACAACGCGAATCCGGCCTACAACCGCGAGTATTTCGACGAGGCGCACGATCTGATTCTCGCGGCCTGGACCAAGCCCGGTCCGTTTCGCTGGGAGGGCAAGCACTTCCATTATCGCTTCGTCAATCCGTGGGTGCTGCCGCTGCAGAAGCCGCATCCGCCGATCTGGATTCCCGGGTTGATCAGCCCCGAGACGGTGAAATGGTGCGCGGCGCATAAGTACCCGTACGTGGCGCTGGCGACGATGCTCGGCCCGACACTCGAGATGTGGGACATGTACACGACCGAGGCGGCGCGCCACGGCTATCAGGCCGGGCCGGAGAATTTCGGCTACCTGCAGCCGATCTTCGTTCACGAGACCGAGGAGAAGGCCGACGCGCTGGGGCGCAACTTCCTGTTCGGCGGCGGCTTCGCGAACTTCGCGCGGCCGGAATGGATGTTCCCGCCGGGCTACAACTCGAAGGAGGCGACGCGGCGGCTGGCGGCGCTCTACTCGAATCCGAATCTGCCGGGCAAGACGCTCATCCCGCAGCATCTGCATTCGCTGAGCGATATCGCGGCGATCAAGAAGGCGGTCTACGATACCTACGACGGCGCGAAAGAGTCGCTGCAGATCATCACCGGCACGCCCAAGAGCGTGATCCCAAAGCTGCGCAAGGTGCTCGAGGTGCTGCGGCCGGGAATCTTCTCGTTCTGGCTCGACGGACCGGCGCCGCTCGCCGATCGCATGACCTGCCTGAAGCTGCTCGGCACCGAGGTGATGCCGGCGGTGCGCGAGATCGGCAAGGAACTGGGCCTCAAGGATCCGTTTGAAGTGGCGCCAGGTTCGCGTCCGCTGCCGTCGTCGGGCGTGGCCGAGCGGGTCGGATCGCCGGCCGCGTTGGCTGCGCTGTAGGGTGCGCGGCGACCGCATGGATTGGCGGCGCAGCATTTGCCTGCAGGTAATGGCTTTGGCGAACGGACTGCGATTCGCCAAAAATGAGCGGTTCTGATAGTGAAAAAGACTAGGGATAATCGGACTGAAACGCCGGCCGCACGCTGGCGGATGAACAAATCGAATTCGGGGAGGTCTGCTCTATGCATATAATGTTTTTCACCGAACGGGCATATCACGCGGTGCCAGAGGACGAGGTCTTCAAGCGGCGCAGTTTTTTCGGTGTGCCCAACAAGTTCTTCGACGCGCCGACCGGCGCCCGCCTGCTCAACGAATATATCGATGAGAAGATTCTGTGCGACGAGCTGGGCTTCGACGGCCTGATGCTTAACGAGCATCACGGCACGCCGTTTTGCATGGGCGCGGTGATGGACGTTGAGGCGGCGGTGCTGGCGCGCGCGACCAAGCGGGCCAAGATCGTGCTGCTCGGCAACCCGATTCCGACCGTGGCGAATCCGCTGCGCATGGCCGAAGAGCTGGCCATGATCGATATGATCTCGGGCGGACGCCTGGTGCCCGGATGGGTGCGCGGCGCGGGTAGCGAGCAGCTCGCCAATAACGCGAATCCGGCGTACAACCGCGAATACTTCGACGAGGCGCACGATCTGATCCTGGCGGCCTGGACCAAGCCCGGTCCGTTTCGCTGGGAGGGCAAGCACTTCCATTATCGCTTCGTCAATCCGTGGGTGCTGCCGCTGCAGAAGCCGCATCCGCCGATCTGGATTCCCGGGTTGATCAGCCCCGAGACGGTGAAATGGTGCGCCGACCATCGCTATCCGTATGTCGCGCTGGCGACGCTGCTCGGACCCACGCTCGAAATGTACAACATGTACGCCAAGCGCGCCGCCGATCTCGGCTACCAGGCCGGGCCGGAGAATTTCGGCTATCTGCAGCCGGTGTTCTGCGCCGATACCGAAGAGAAGGCCGAAGAGTTGGGCAAGAACTTCCTGTTCGGCGGCGGCTTCTCGCATTTCGCGCGGCCGGAATGGATGTTTCCTCCGGGCTACAACTCGAAGGAGGCGACACGGCGGCTGGCCGCACAGGCGGCTAATCCGAACCTGCCCGGCAACATCAATGGCATGGTGGACCACGATCCGGTCGACGACGCGGATCTGCAGGCGCTCAAGAAGAAGCTCTACGACACCTATCCGCAGTGGCTAAAGGAGTCGCAGATGATCACCGGCACGCCCAAAACGATCGTGCCGAAGCTGCGCCACGTGCTCGAAGTGCTGCGGCCCGGCATCTTCTCGTTCTGGCTCGACGGCCCTTCACCGCTCAAGGATCGGCGTCGCTGCGTCGAACTGCTGGGCAAGGAAGTGGTCCCGGCGCTGCGCGACATCGGCAAGGAACTCGGCCTCGAGGATCCTTTCAGTCGCAAGCCCGGATCGGTCAAGATCAGCGGCAAGGCCGAAATGGTCGGGCGCCCGGACCTGCTGCAGGCGTCGGCCTGACGATCGAATCGTCGCCGGCCGCGCGGCTGGCAAAAACCACGATCGCGGCGGATGGCGCGTAACAGCGTCCTCCGCCGCGATCTGTTTCAGGTGCGTGTGCCATGCGTTCGAGACTGGGCGCCGGAAGGGCAAGTTCGATCGGCATTGCGCGGCGCGTACTTGAGCGGTTCGGCGGGCTTGAGTACCTTCACCGCACTACTGAGATGCGGGCGAATGACGCCGGGCGATCCCCTGCGAATGGTTGAACGTAAAATGGCCTGGATGCGGACGGTAGACGATCTCGGCGTGCCCCTCGAGCTGCAGGAGCCGCCGCGGCGTATCGTTTCGCTGGTGCCAAGCTGGACCGAGACGCTCTTCGCTTTCGGCTGCGGCAGCGAGATCGCCGGCGTCACGCGCTTTTGTATCGAACCAGCCGCGGCGGTCGCGTCGGTGGTGAAAATCGGCGGCACCAAGAATCCCGACGTGCCCGCAATCCTCGCGCTGCGGCCCGATCTCGTGATCGCCAACGCCGAGGAGAATCGCCGCGAGGATATCGAGCGGATCCGCGCAGGCGGGGTGGCGGTGTTCACGACCTATCCGCGATCGATCGCGGCGGCGGTCGAAGCGATCCTCAAACTCGGCGCGGTGGTCGGACGGCCGGCCGAAGCGGGCGCGATGGCGCGCGAGATCGTGCGCTCGGTCAGCGAAATCGAGACCGGACTCGGCGCGTGGAACAAGCTGCGCTTCCGGGTTTTTTGTCCGATCTGGAAAAACCCCTGGATGGTCTTTAACGGCGATACCTACGCGCATGACGTGCTGCGGATGGCCGGGTTCAACAATATCTACGCGCCGGCGGGCGAGCGCTATCCGCGCACCACGCTGGCGGCGGCGCTCGAGCTGCGCCCCGACTACGTGCTGCTGCCGAACGAGCCCTACGAATTCGGCGCGAAAGACGTCGACGAGCTCAAGCCGCTGCTGCCGCCCGCGCTGAGCCGCCGCGTGGTTCTGATCGATGGCCGCGACCTGCATTGGTACGGCGTGCACATGGTCGATGGGCTCAAGTCGCTGGCCGCGCTGCTGGCGCGCGTGCGCGCCGCGACGGTCTAGGATCGCACTGCGGGGGGGCTGCGGCGGATCGCCTCCCAGTTTGCGCGCCGGGGCTCATCCGGTTTAGAAAAGTAGTTCAATCGCGGCGGATCGCGCCGCGCATGTTTGAAGACCCGCGCATTACTCGCGAGGAGATAGACGATGGCCGCAATCGCGCCGCTCTCGGGAATTAAAATTATCGACCTGACCAAGCTCGCTCCCGGTCCGCACTGCACGATGATCCTGGGCGACCTCGGCGCCGATATCATCAAGGTCGAGGAGCCGGGCGCGCCCACCGGGCGGCGCGCGGAGCAGGGCGGCGCGACCGGCAAGGTCAAGCGCGTGGTGGGTTTCGGTTCGGTGCCGACCAACGCGCTGGCGCGCAACAAGAAATCGATCGGGCTCAACCTCAAGAGCGGGCCGGGCAAGGAGATCTTCGTGCGCCTGGCGCAGCGTGCCGACGTGGTCGTCGAAGAGTTCCGCCCGGGCGTCGCCAAACGCCTGGGGATCGGCTACGACGTGCTCTCGGTGCGCAATCCGCGGCTGATCTATTGCGCGGTGACCGGCTTCGGCCAGACCGGGCCGTACAAGGACCTGGTCGGCCACGACCTCAACTATATCGCGCATTCGGGCGCGCTCTCGCTGATCGGGCGGCGCGATCAGCCGCCGACGATTCCGCTCAACCTGCTCGCCGACTACGCCGGCGGCGGGATGCACGCGGCGATCGGGGTGCTGGCGGCGCTGGTCGCGCGCGGCCAGACCGGCCGCGGCCAGTTTGTCGATATTGCGATGCTCGACGGCGTGATGCTGCTGATCGCGCAGGCGCTCTCGACCTACTACACCAACGACAAGATTCCGCGGCGCGGCAACACCTCGATGGACGGTGCGGCGCCGTACTACAATTTGTACGAGACCAGCGACGGCAAGACCATCACGATCGGATCGGTCGAGCCGTGGTTTTACGCCAACCTGTGCCGCGCGATGGGCTGCGAGCAATACATCACGGACCAGAACAATCACGCCAAGTGGACCGAGATGCAGGAGCATCTGGCGGCCCTGTTCAAGACCCGCACGCGCGACCAGTGGTGGGAGCATCTGATCAAGGCCGATATCTGCGTGGGCCGGATGCTGACGCTCGATGAGCTGGCCAGCGATCCGCAAATCCGCGCGCGCAATATGATCGTCGAAGTCGAGACGCCGACTGGCGAAAAGATCAAGCAGGTGGGGATATCGGTGAAGCTGTCGGAGACGCCGGGATCGATCCGCAGCCTCGCCGCGCGCCTCGGCGAGCATACCGAGGAGGTGCTCGGCGACCTGGGCTACTCGATGGCCGATATCGCGCGCTGGCGCGAGGAAGGCGCGATCAAATAGCGCGCGCCAACTGGTACGACGAATCGGCCGGTATATCGATCGGCCGCAAGGGCGTATTTCGGCAGGCGTCGAGCGTCGCCGGGCGAGCGCCGACGGAGTACGATGGAAGCGCGCTTCGAAGCGCGGGCGGCCGGACGCGGCCCGTCGGGCGCGTCACGACGTAACGAGCGGGGGTGGCGATGGCTGAACCGCCGGCAATGTTTCTCAAGGGTCCTTACGATCCGCTGATCATCGAGCGCGCCGAGGGGCCGTGGCTGTACGACCGCGGCGGCCGCCGGATTCTCGACGCCGGCGCCGGCGCGGTGGTCGTGAATATCGGCCAGGGGCGTGAAGAGATCGCGCGGCTGGCGGCTGAGGAGATCGCGCGCGTCAACTACGTCGTGCCGATCTGGGATACGCCCGCGCGGGCGCGCCTGGCCGAGCGGCTGGCGCGCTGGACGCCGCCGGGCCTCAACCGTTTTTTCTTCACCAGCGGCGGTTCGGAGGCGGTCGAGGCGGCGATCAAGTTCGCCCTGATGTATCACAAGGTCAAGGGCCGGCCGGGCAAGCGGAAGATCATCTCGCGCTGGTTTTCGTATCACGGCAATACGCTGGGCGCGCTGTCGGTCGGCGGCAACCGCGGACGGCGCGCCGATTACGAGCACGTGCTCTTCGACTGGCCGCATATCCCGCCGTCGTATTGCTACCGATGCCCGTGGGGCAAGACTTATCCGGGCTGCGCGATCGAATGCGCCAGCGCGCTCGAAGATGAGATTCGCAAGCAGGGCGCCGATTCGATCGCCGCGTTTATCGCCGAGCCGATGATGGGCGCGACCGGCGGCGCGGTGCCGCCGGTCAAGGAATACTGGCCGCAGATCGCCGAAATCTGCCGGCGCAACGATATCCTGCTGATCGCCGACGAGGTTATGACCGGCTTCGGCCGCACCGGCAAGCGCTTTGCCGTGGAGCATTGGGAGCTCAAGCCCGACCTGCTGATCGGCGGCAAGGGGCTCACCGGCGGCTACATGCCGATGGGCATGCTGGCGGTCGACGAACGGCTGGCCCTGGAATGCGAAGGGCTCGGCGCCGAGTTCATGTTCTACACCTACAGTTCGCATCCGCTGGCCTGCGCGATCGCCGATCGGGTGCTCGAGATTATGGAGCGCGAACAATTGGTCGAGCACGCGGCGGAGCTTGGTGCGCGGCTCGGCGCGCAGCTCAAGGAAGAGTTGTCGGGCCATCCGATGGTCGGCGATATTCGCGGCACGGGACTGTTCTGGGGCCTCGAACTGGTGCGCGATCGCGACGCGCGCACACCGTATGCGCCCCATCTGCGCGTGGCCAGCCGCGTGATCGGCGCGGCGATTGCGCACGGGCTGTTCGTCTATCCGTCGGTCGGGATGGCGGGAGAGGCGGGCGGCGACGGCGTGCTGGTGACGCCGCCGTTCGTGATCGGCGCGGCCGAGGTCGATTATATCGTGCGCAATCTGCGCTCCGCGCTCGACGACGTGCATGCGCAACTGGGCTGACGCGCCGGCGGCGGGCGCGTGCCGGCGTAGCGGAAATCCGGTACTGTTTGTGGCGCGCGGCGTGAGCTAATTTTTTTGGACCTGGCGAATCGCGCAAGACGGGTAGTTTAATGGCGGATATTATCGGGCCGACATCGCATTTCTTTTATTCGCAGCGTCTCAAGCTGCATTACGTGGACTGGGGCAATCACGGCCAGCCGCTCGCGATCATGGTGCATGGCGGACGCGACCATTGCCGCAACTGGGATTTCGTCGCGCTGGAATTGCGCAAGCATTTCCATCTGGTGGCGCCCGACCTGCGCGGCCATGGCGATTCGGACTGGGCGATCGGCGGGGCCTATTCGATCACCGATCACGTGCTCGATATCGGCCAGCTCATGAACGCGCTCCAACCCCAAGAACCGGTGATCCTGATCGGCCATTCGCTGGGCGCCGGTGTGGTCCTGCAACGCTCGGGCGTGTTTCCCGACGCGGTCAAGCTGGTGATCGCGATCGAGGGGCTGGGGCCGCCGGGCTCGATGGTGCGCGAGACGCCGGCCCACGAGCGGATGGAGAGCTGGGTCAGCGACATGCTGGCGCTGGCGCAGCGCAAGCCGCGCGAGTACACCACGATCGAGCAGGCGATGGCGCGGATGCGCGAGGCCAATCCGCATCTGAGCGAGGATCTGGCGCGCCATCTGACGATTTACGGCGTGCGGCGCAACGAGAACGGCACCTTTTCATGGAAGTACGATAATTACACGCGCGCCACGTCGCCCTATCAGTTCAACCTCAAGGACGCGATGGATATCTGGTCGCGCATCCGCTGTCCGACACTGCTGGTGCGCGGCGACACGTCGTGGGCGGGCGATTGGGAGCGCGACGGACGGCTGACCGCGTTTCGCAGCGCCGAGCTGGCGACGATCGGCAATGCGGGCCATTGGGTGCATCACGATCAACTCGCCGAATTTCTCGTCGTGGTGCGGCGGTTTCTGGACCTTTGAACGACGAGCTGAACGGGCCCCGTCCGGGCGTGACGGCGCCGCCTAAGCCGTTGGTCCCCGCCGAGGCGCTGGCGTTGCGCGACGATCAGCTCGAATACCTCGAGTTGATCCTGATGGCGGTGGCGGTCGGCGCACTCGCGGCGCTGGGCAACCTCGGTTTTCGCAAGCTAATCGAATTTTTCTCGTGGGTCTTTCGCGGATTGCTGTGGAACGCGCTCGCGATCCGTCAGGGTTCGTGGACCATGATCCTGATACCGATCGTGCTGCTGGCCGGCGGCGCGGGCATCCTGATGCTCAACTATATTTTTCCCGGCGACGTGCTCGGCTACGGCTTTCCGAATTTTCTCGAGATGGTGAATCTCGGCAACGCGCGCATCAAGCGCCGCTGGATCGTGGTTAAGGCCCTGGGCGCGGCACTCTCGCTCGGCGCGGGCGCGTCGGTCGGGCGCGAGGGTCCGATCGCGCAGATTGGCGGCGCGATCGGATCGGCGGTCGCACAGGCCCGGCGCCTGTCGGTCGATCGCGCCAAGGTGCTGGTCGCGGCGGGCGCCGGTGCCGGTATCGCGACGACCTTCAACGCGCCGATGGGCGGCCTGATGTTCGCCCAGGAAATCGTCCTGATGGGCGAGACCGAACTGACCAACCTGGTCCTGGTGATCGTCGCGACCTTCACCGCGGTGGTCACCTCGCGCACCATCATGGGCGAGTCGGGTGCGGTTTTTCATCCCGTGGTCTTCGAGATTAAAAGCTACTGGGAGATGCTGGGCTACGGCCTGATGGGCGGGATGCTGGGCCTGATGGGCGCCGGCTACATCCGGTTTTTTCATGCGACCGGGCGCTATTTCCGCGCGCTCAAGCTGCCGCCATGGGCCAAGCTCGCCGCCGGGCTGGCGGTCGTCGGCGTAATCGCGATCGTTCTGCCGCAGAATCTTTCCGACGGCTATCCGGAAATCGATCGCGCGATCACCGGGCAACTCGGTCTTGATATCCTGGCCGGGCTGGCCGTGGCGAAATTCGTCGCGAGCGCGATCTCGCTCGACTGCGGCGCGCCGGGCGGCGTCTTCGGCCCGATCTTCTTCATGGGTGCGATGGCCGGCGGGGCGTTTCGCCAGACCGTGCATTGGTTCGCGCCCGGCATGGTCGGACCGCGCGGCTCCTATTCGCTGATCGGGTTGGGCGCCTTTCTGGGCGGCGTGACGCATGCGCCGCTGACCGCGCTGTTCCTGCTTTTCGAGATGACCCAGCTCAACTACTCGGTCGCGCTGCCCGCGATGATCGCGACAATCACGGCGCTGGTGGTCGCACGATCGATCGAGAGCGAATCGATCGATACCTATTCGCTGGCGCGCGAGGGCAAGACGCTGGCGATCGGCAAGGAGCGCATGGTGCTCACGCAACTGCCGGTCGCCTCGGTGATGCATAAGAACGTCGATATCCTGACCGAAAACGCGTCGCTGCATGACGTCTTGCGCGTGGCCGGCGAGACCTCGCAGGCGACCCTGCCGGTGGTCGACAGCGAAGGCCAACTGGCCGGGCTGGTGGTGACGCGCGATCTGCTGGCGCTGCTGGCCGGCGGCACGGAGCTCGGGCCGCTGGTCAACGCCTACGACATCTGCCGGCGCAATCCGCCGGTGGTGATGCCGGAGTCGAACCTCGATCAGGCGGCGCAACTGATGGAATACGAGGCGCTCGACGAATTGCCGGTGGTCGCGGGACCGCATGGCGGCCATTTTCTCGGCCTGGTCTCGCGGCGCAACGTCGCCCAGGCCTTCAACCGCGTAACGGTCTCGCTCTCCGCCATGGACACTGGCGACCGCGGCATCTTCTGGGCGACCGGCTACCGCGTCACGCGGCTTAGGATTCCGGCCGGCGCGGGCGGCCAGACGATCCGCCAGATCGATCCGCGGGCGCGCTTTTCGGTGAGCGTGCTGGCGATCCAGGACGGCAGCGACCCGACTTCCGGCTTCGCACCGATCACCCCGGACCGCGCGCTCCGGCCGGGCGATCTGATCGTCGCCGCTGGCCGCCCAGCCGACCTGCGGCGCTTCACGCGCGCGCTCGAGATGGTGGGCGATCCGCCGCCGACGTAACGAGAGGTCAGAGTTTCTCGATCACCTCGTCACGGAAGCGCGCCAGTTCGTCCTCGCTGAAGGCACGCAACGGCAGGCCGACCAGCGCGCGGTCGACACCCATCTCGCCGAGCCGGCGGACTTCGTCGAGCGTGCTCGGCTTGCCGGTGCGCAGGCTCAGCGTGATCTCGACCGGCCTGGCGCGCGCGGCGGCGCGTTCGAGTTCGCGCAGGCGGCCGATCAGGGTGCGCGCCTCGTCGATCGTCTTGGCGATTCCATACCAGCCGTCGCCGTAGCGCACGGTGCGCTTAAGCGCGAGGTCGCTGGTCCCGCCGACGACGATCGGCGGATGCGGCTTTTGCACCGGCTTGGGCTGGAAACGGACGCCCGCGACGCTGACCGTGGTGCCGTGATAGGCCGGTTCGTCGCTGGTCCACAGCGCCTTCATCAACTCGATATATTCGCGGGTGCGCCGCGCGCGATCGGCAAAGGGCGCGCCGACGGCGGCAAATTCCTCAGACCACCAGCCGACGCCGACGCCGAAGATCACGCGGCCCGCGCTCAGCACGTCGAGTGACGCGACGGCTTTGGCGGTGGCGATCGCGTTGCGCAGCGGCACGACAAAGATTCCCGTGGCGAGCCGGATTTTACTGGTCAGCGCCGCGGCGTACGCCAGCGCGAGCATCGGATCGTGAAACGGCACGTCCAGTGGCGCCGGAAAGCGGCCGTCGGGCGAGTAGGGATACTTCGACGCGGAGACCACCGGGACAATCAGGTGCTCGCCGATCCACGCCGACTCGAAGTCCAACTCTTCGGCCCGGCGCACGTGAGTCGCAATCTTGTCGGGCCGCACGCTCGTGATGAAGGTGCCGAATTTCATGTGATCCCCCGTCGCGGCCGGTCCGGTCGGAAATTCGCGGCGGCCGCCTCTATCGCAGCTTTAGCCGGAGCCGGCGGCGATCGCAAAGGCCGGCGGCGGGGCGCCGCGCACCTGCACGGATGCTTAACGGGGCGGCGGGTCGAGACGCGGGAAGTGATAGGGGCGCGCGCGCCCGGCGCGCAATTCCACGCATAGTTCCTCGACCGTCGCGATCTCGCGTTCGAGTTCGGTCGCGCAGGTCAGGAACCAGTTCGGCGTCGAGAAATGCGCGTCGCTGCCGCCGACCGCGGTGAGCCCGAGCTTTTCCGCCACCGCGAGCGCCGCGGCGTTTTGCTCGTGCGTATTCTGGCCGTTGATCGCTTCGACCACCGCAAGCGCGGGGCCGAGGCGGGCGAGCAGATCGTCCAGGCGCGTGCCGTAACCCGAGTCGCGGAACGGATGCGCCGGGATCGCGACCCCGCCCTCGCCGTGCACGACTTCGATCAGGTGCTCCGCACGGATCATCCGGCTGTCCAGATGGAAGCGATGGCGTACCGCCCCGTTGACGCCGAACAGCAGCAGATGACCGAGGTCGGTGTCGGCTTCGATGCCCTTGAAGATATGCACGCCAAAGCGTTGGGCCATTTCGGCGTAGCTGGCGTCGAGTTCCGCGTCGATCGGAAACAGCCGATGCTCGGTGAAGCAGATCGCGCCGAGCCGGGCCGGATGGCGCGCAATCGCCTCGAGGTATTGCTCGGGCGCGACGTTTGAATCGGACGAGAGCCGCGTGTGGACGTGGAGATCAACCAGCATACGAGATGAATTTTCACACGGCGCGACGGCGCTTGGAAGGCCGTCCGGTTCAGGGACCGGCGAAATCGTCATGCACGCGCAGATGGTCGCGCAACGAGATCATCCCGGTGGTGCTGAAGACCAGCGCCTGGATCTGCGCCCGATCGAACTCGGTGGGCACGGTGCCCCACAGGTCGACCGTGTCGCCGTCGATCGCGATGCGCACGTTGGAGTAGCCCGACGCGTCGAGCGCCTGGCGCAATGCTACCAGCCGTAGGTCCTCGCCTGCGGGTGACGCGCCGCTGCCCGGCATCGGCGCGTCGGGCGCAGCCGCGGAGCCGCTGGTCGAGTCCGCATTGTTGGCCGCGTTGATACTGTTCCAGAGCGCCCTCACCAGCATGAACGAGAGCACGAATAGCGCAACGATGATCAGGGCCCTATGGCGCATGCCGCGGCGCCGATGCACCGGCGATCCGTCGGGGAAAGTGTCGCCGCGACGCCGTCGGCGATGCGTGGCGTGGCGGCCCGCTCCGGGCATCGGCAGGATGATGGTCTGATCGCCGGGACCCAGCGCGAACGGCGCGGTGGTCGCGCGCAGATCGGCGGCGCAGTACGAGCAGAAGTGCGATTCGGCCGGAATCGACCGCGCGCAACTCGGACACTTGATGTTCCGATTGACGCTCAGCACGGTGGGCGCTCCGGCGATCGCCGCCGGCGAGGCCGCGGCGCGGGCAGCACCGGGCGCAGCCGCAGCCGCATTCGCTGACGAACTGCCGGTGCCCAGCGGCAGGTTCATCTGCGGCCGGCCGCCGGCCGGGATCGGGTTCGCCGCGAGCGGCGGCGTCGTGGACGGATTGCTCACACCCGCGCGGATCTCGATCAGGCGGTGGCGAAATTCGGCCGCGTCGCGCATCCGATTGACCACGTCGTAGGCGAGCGCCTGATCGACCAGCGCCGCGAGCGCCGGATTGATCTCGGGGCTGAGCTTGCGCAGCGGCGGAAAGCTGAACGGCGGCTCGGCCGCGGGGTCGCGTCCCGACAACGCGTGATGCATCGTGGCGCCGAGCGCGTAAAGATCCGAGCGCGTCTCGACCCGCCCGCGATATTGCTCGGGCGGCGCGTAGCCCTGCGTCCCGATCATGGTGGCGTTGCTCAGCGGCGCGAAATGGCGCGCGATACCGAAGTCGATGAGCTTGGCCTGACCGTCGCGCGTGAGCATCACGTTCGACGGTTTCAAGTCGCGGTAGATGACCGGGGGATCGAGATTGTGCAGGTACTCGAGCGTGTCGAGCACCTGGACCGCGATTTCGATGACTCGCGCGGGAGGCAGCTTGCCGCCCGCCTCGCGCAACTCTTCCTCGAGCGTCGTGCCGTCGATAAATTCCATCACCAGGTAGTGACGATTGGCGTCGCTGAAGCGATCGAAAATGCGCGGGATATGTTCGTTGGCGAGGCGCGCGAGCATGTCGGCCTCGCGCTGGAAGGCGGCCACCGCCTGCTGCTGCATGTCGGGGCTGGTGAAGCTGTCGACCATCTCGGCGAGCGCGCACGATCGCCCGGCCAGCCGCAGATCCTCGGCGAGGTAGACCAGCTTCATACCGCCGCCGCCGAGCGGCCTGACGACGCGGTAACGCCCGCCGACGATAGTCGCCGGAGCGATCATGGAAACCTGCGTCCGGACGCGTTCACTGCGGGCGCCGCGCCGCCGCCGGCAGGGCGCGCGAGGCATTGGCGCGCGCCGATCGCGCCACCGCCTCTTCCCGGATTGCACCGGCGAACGCCGCATTGCCCGCGCAAATCAGATGCAGCAGGAAGCCCAGCGGCGGCGACGCCTGATAGGCGAAGGTCACGCCGAAGAACCAGACGATCGCGGCGCCGCGACGGCCCTTGTAGAACTGGCCGAGTCCGGGCACCAGGCTGAGAAAAAATGCCGTGAAGGGGCGCCAGCTAATCTCGTGGCTGAGCCATAGCGTCCCGGCCAGCGGCGCGCCGCATTCCTTGCAGAACGACGCGTCGAGCACCGTCACCGCCTGTCCGCATTGCGAGCAAAAGCGCGCGTTGATTGAGGCTGAGTCAGGCATCGTTATTCGGCTCAGTGATTGATTGCCGCGCTAGGCGTGGAAGGTGAACTCCGCGTCGCCCAGTTTCACCGCGTCGCCGCTCGACAGCGGGGCCTCGCTGACGCGACTGCCGCCGAGCCAGGTGCCGTTCTGGCTGCCGAGATCGCGCACCCGAAATGCGCCGTTGGCCGCCTCGATCGCCGCATGGTAGCGCGAGACCGACGCGTCGCTGATCACGATATCATTGTCGAGCGCGCGCCCGAGCCGCGTCGCCGCGTCGGCGCGCAGCGTAAAGCGCTGGCCCGCGGTGCCCGCCAGGTAAGGAGATAAGTTCGTCGCATGCAGCGATTGCTCCGCCGATGAGGATGGCGACGACGAAGACGCTGAGGGCGCGGATCCCGCGATCGAATTTCCCGTCCCACCGGGGATGCTCGGGGCGATCGGCGGAGCGTAGCTACGCGCAGCCGCTGCGGTCGTGGCCAGATGCGCCGGATGAGCGGCGGTCCGCTCGTGAAAAGTCATCTCATAGTCGCTGATCTTAATGCGATCGCCGTCGTGCAAAGCGACCGTCTCGATCCGACTGCCGTTGACCAGCGTGCCCTCCTGCACCGCCAGATTGCGGATCGCATAGCCCGCGGCGGTCTTCTCGATGCGCGCGTGGCGCGCCTGTACGCCGGGGTCGCCGAACAGACCGACCTGATTTTCCTCCGCCCGGCCGATCGTGACCGCGGCGCCCGCGAGCCGGAACTGGCGTCCCTTGAGCCGTCCCGCTTCGACCGCTATCCACGCCGCCTTGGTCAGTTCCTGCACGAGACCGATGAACAGCCCGATAGCCAGGCCGATCGCGCTCAGCCCGACCAGCCGCGAGAGCATCCCGCTCTGGCTCAGCGAGGCGATTAAGTCAAAAGTCAGGCCCCCGACGAATCCGCCGACCGTTCCGCCCGACGCGCCCTTGAGCACGTTGGGCAGCGAGAGCGTCGCGAGCCCCACGCCGGCGCCCAACATCATCCCCATCAGGGTCCATCCGACGACCCGGGCGAGCACCATGTAGAAGTCCGAGCCGGCCTGATCGACGCCCCATCCGCCGGCCGAGAGAATCGCGCGGAAGGCGATATTGGAGTAATAGGTCGCCGGCAGCGACAGCAGGACGCAGACGACAAAGCCGCGCATAAAACGGGATCTGACGCGCGGCGTAAGCTCGAGCGAATTGTCCTCGGCGGCGAGCACCAGGCCACCGATCGCACCCGCCATCAGCGCCATCGCCAGGAAATTGCCGATGATCTGCCAATTCGACATGGTTTCGGTCAGCGAATGGTTGTGGCTGACCAGCTCGACTGGAATCCATCCGATCGCGCCGCCGACCAGTCCGGCCAGCGCCTTGAAAGTCAAGTCGCGCCGATCGATCGCGCCGCTCATGCGCAGTGATCCTTCGAACATTTTTCAACCATAGCAGAGATTAATCGCCGTCCGCCGTCACTTATATTAACCCGCCGCGCGCACATGGAAAACGCCCCGTGCGCGGCTGGATCGAGCGGACCTCGGTGCGCTAACGCAGGGCCAAACTTGCCCGCATCGGAGCGTCCGACGGTCGCTCAGGTGGCGACCTTTGCCATGAAGATTTCCGCCTGCATCGCGAATTCGCGCGCCGACTCGTAGCGCCCGAGGTCGAGGATGAAGTAGGTCGCACCCGCATGATGTTCGGCTTCGAGATGCGCGCGCGCCCGGGCGTGATCGTCGAGCTTCAGTCCGCGCCGCACGACGATCTCGACGTCCTCGCGGCGGCGCGCGCGCAACCGCTCCTTGAGCGCGGCGACCGCATGCGCGAGCTTGTCGGCCGGCAGCATCGGATGCCATCCGTCGCCGAACTCGACCACCCGATCGAGCGCCGGGGCGCCATTGCCGCCAATCCAGATCGGCGGGCGGGGCGGCCGCGGCGCGAACACGAACGGCGCGAAGTTGACCAGATTGCCGCGATACTCCAGCGCGTCGTTGGCGAACAGATGCCGGATCACGCGCAGGGTCTCGTCGCTGATCCGCCCGCGCATCCGCTTGTCCACGCCGAGCGCCGCGAACTCGCTCTTCATCCAGCCCACACCCGTGCCGAGAATCATTCGCCCGCCCGACAGCTCCTGGATGGTTGCGACCTGCTTGGCGGTGAGCACGGCCGGCCGATAGGGCAGCACCAGCACCGAGACGCCCAGGCGGATCCGCTCGGTTACGCCGGCCAGGAACGCGAGCGTCGCCAGCACGTCGAGGTAGCGGCCGTCCGAGCCCTCGGTGTCGTCGGGCGGGATACACAGATGGTCCGAGACGAAGAGCGCATCGAAGCCCAGTTGCTCGGCGACGCGGGCGCATTCGCGGATCGTTTCGCGGGTCGATTGTGGTCCCATGTTGCGCACGGCAATGCCATATTTCATCGTGATTCTCCCGGCTGTATTCGATGGTGCGCGCGCCGGCTGATTCGCGCGGCGGGCACGGCTAGGCTAAAGCATAGCGCGGAGCGGGTGCACGATTCATGGGCCGGCCGTCAGCCAGCGAGCGCAAGCCGTACAACATGGACGCGATCGTCGACGTCGCGGTGCAGGTATTTTTGCGCCGCGGCTATGACGGCGCGTCGCTCGACCAGGTGGCCGAAGCGGCCGGCATCACCAAGGCCAGCATCTACTACCACGCCAGCGGCAAAGAGGCGCTGCTGGCGCGCGGCGTCGGGCGGGCGCTCGACGCCCTGTTCGCGGTGCTCGACGAACCCGCCGCGCAGTCGGGTCCCGCGATCGATCGGTTGCGCCACGTGATGCGCCGCACGGTCGAGATTACGGCGACGCGGCTGCCCGAAGTGGCGCTGTTGCTGCGGGTGCGCGGCAATACGCCGACCGAGCGATCGCTGGTGGCGCGGCGGCGCGAGTTCGACCATCTCGTGGCAACGATCGTGGCCCAGGCGCAGGCGGCCGGCGAGGTGCGCGCCGACCTCGACGCCGGTCTGGTCACGCGCCTGCTCTTCGGGATGCTCAACTCGATCACCGAATGGTACCGGCCAGGCGGCGGACTGAGCGCCAAGGATATCGTCGCGGCGGCGACGCGCATCGCGTTCGACGGACTCAAGTAGCGCGCCGCGCATCGGGCTATCCGACGCTTGACAAAAACGGCGGGTCATTTTATAAATCTACCAAACGGTTGATTTAGTTCGCCGCGTGACTCGGAGGCCATTTAAGATGGGCGCGTCCACAATCAAGCTCGCCAAGGCAAATCTCAACGTCACCGAACCGACGGTCGAGGAACTCAAAAAGGCGCTCTTCTATCCGGCGGGCGGATTGACGCCGGCACCCGAAGTTCCGCAGCCGAATATCTTTCCTTTTGAGTGGCGCGTCGAGACGCCGAAACTTGCCGAGATCTACGAGCGGGCCAAGCTCGAGGGCTTTAACCCGGCGTCGATTCCATGGGCGACGCTCGACCCCGATTCGTTCACCGCCGACGAGCGTGTCGCGATGATGTACTGGTGGGCGCTGCTGTCGAATTTCGATTCGTCGGGCCCGGCGGTCTTTGCGCGCGCGATGATCCATGCGTTCGAGGTCCACGAAGAGGATCCGGTGCGCAAATGTTTTTTTTCGATCACGCGCGACGAGGTCAATCACGAGGAATGCTGCCAGCGCGCGATCCAGCGGCTGGTGCCGGGCGGCCCGCTCAACTTCGAGCCGCGCAGCGAACTCGAGCACGCGGCGGTCAACAATATCCAATGGCTTTACCATAACGGCGGACGCTACTGGACCGGTTTCAACAATGCGGTCGGTAAATATCCGCTGGCGGTGCTCTTCACCTCGTTCATGCTCGGCGAGGTGGCGTCATCGACGCTGTTCCACGGGATGGCGCGAGCGACGCGGCATCCGGTTTTCGAGCAGGTCTTCCGCAGCGTCGGCCGCGACGAGTCGCGCCATCTGCAGATCTGCATCACGCTGCTCGAGCAGCAATGGCCGGGGCTGAGCGACGAATATCGCGGCTTCGTGACCAAGCAGTTGCGCGCCGGGTTCGTGTTTCTCTCGATGGTCCTGTGGGAGCCGCCGATGATGTTCTGGCAGTTGCCCGACTACTTCCTGCAGAACCATCGCGTGCTGCTCAATATCGCGCGGCGCGCCGGCCTGGGGATTCTGTCGGTCGACGATCAGGCGGAGAACTGGCGCGTCGCGATCGCCAAGGTGCGCAAGCTGCTCGAGCGCTGGCGGATCGAATTTCCGGCGATTCCCGAACTCGATATCGAAGGCGTCGACGTCGGCGATATAAGTGACGCGGACATTATCCCGGTATTCTGACGGGCGCGTGCGGAGCGGGTTGCGGAGATCACGATAGCGTAGCGAACGGAGGGCATTGGCGATGAGCGTCGATCTTACAATTGCGAACAGTGTCGCTGAAATTGTGCTCAACCGGCCGGCCAAGATGAACGCGTTTGACGACGCGATGGTCGCCGCACTGAACGAACGGCTGGGCGAAGCCGAGCGGGCTGCCGTGCGTGCGCTGATCATTCGCGGCGAGGGTCCGGGCTTCTCCGCCGGCCGCGACCTGGGCGACGCCGCGCCGGGCACCGAGGACGCCGAGACCATCGTGCGCACGGTCTTCAATCCCGTCATCCGGCGCATCGCGAATTTCCCCGCGCCGTCGTTCGCCGCGGTCCACGGACCGTGCCTCGGCGCCGGGCTGGGAATCGCGCTCGCGTGCGACGTGGTCTATATCGCCGACGACGCCAAAATCGGATCGCCCTTCGCGCGGATCGGCGCGGTGCTCGATTCCGGCGGCCACGCCTTTTTCGTCGAACGTCTCGGCAGCCATCGCGCGCTCGAATTGATCTACACCGGCCGCCTGCTGAGCGGCGCCGAAGCGGCGGCGGCCGGCCTCGTCAATCGCGCGTTCGCGCGCGACGCGGTGCTCGGCGAGATTCGCAAGCTCGCCGCGCAGGTCGCGGCGGGGCCGACGGCGGCACTGATGGAATCGAAGCGCATCGTGCGGCGCATCCTCGACGAGCATCCGGGCCTCGACGAGGTGCTGGCGGCCGAGGCGCGCGCGCAAGGCGCGGCCGGGCGGACGGACGACTATCGCGAAGGCATCACGGCATTCCAGGAAAAGCGCCCGCCGAAATTCTCCGGCAAATAGATTCCGCTCCATCCCGCGCACCCTCAAGTATTTGCACACGTCCCGTCGTTCGGGCGCCTGCTGATGTCCGCACCGCTTGATCGCACTCATCCTCTCGCATCGCCGTCACTTGGAGGTGCTCGCCAGCAAGGAGCAGAGGAGCCCGACCCCGGCTGACGGGATGCGGTTAGCGGGCGCCGGGGAGGCGGCGGCGGCGGCGCGGTACCAATGCGAGGGGGGCGCCGGCGGCCGGCGGCGACGGTTCTTCGATCGCGCGTTTCGCGGCCAGCCGGCGGGCGGCTTCGCCGAGCGATCCGGCGCGATGCCATCGGCTGTATTCCTCGAGCGTGAGACCGCGCGCCGCCTCGAGGGCGACCGAGAGCGCCGCCACCACGAAGACCTGGCCGAGCACGCTGATGCGTGGCGCGAGGCCGAGCACGCCACCTTCGTTCTCAACCGGCGCATGCAGCACCAGGTCGGCGGTGCGCGAGAGCTCCGAATCGAGCCGGCCCACCACCGCGATAATCCGCGCGCCGTGCTCTTTGACCGCGGTGACGGCGCCGCACAGTTCGGCGGTGTTACCGCTGTTGGAAATCGCGATGACCACATCGCGCGGATCGACCTGGCCGAGACTGCCGTGGAGAGTTTCGGTCGCATGGAGAAACGTGGCCATCGTGCCGACCGAACAGAACAGGCTGGCGGCATAGCGCGCGACGTGTTCGGGCTTGCCGACGCCGGTCACGTGGACGCGTCCGCCGCGTGCCTCGGCGGCGCGAATCAGGGCGACCGCGCGCACGATCGCGTCGAGTTCGACGGCCTCGCGCAGGGTCGCCAGTTCGGCCAGGCCGAGCGTGAAAAAGCGCTCGACCTCGGTCACCGGATCGATTGCGCTCGAGTCGGCCACGGCGGGCGGACGCGGAGCGCGGGTCGCGGACGGAATCGCGTCGCCGTAGAGTTTCAGGATCTCGTCGCGCATCTCGAGTCCGGCCGGAAACGCGCCCATCCGGGTGACGCAGACCGCGCCGGCCGCGTTGCCCAGACGCGCTATCGCGTCCCATTCGAGGCCCCAGCGCAGGCCGGCCAGCATCGCGCCCAGAAAGGCGTCGCCCGCTCCGGTCGAATCGACCTGGCGAACGCGAAAGCCGGGCGCGCGCAACGCGCCGTCGCGCGTCGCGATTGCGCATCCGCGTTCGCTCTCCGTGATGACCACGGCACGGCTGCCGTAACGCGCGCGGATCGCTTCGGCCTGCTTCAGGCCGTCGCGGCATCCGGGGGCCAATTCGCGCGCGGCGGCCTTGGCCGGCTTCAGGATTGTCGCAAGCTTGAGGGCGCGCTCGAGTTCGGCGCGCGAGCCGAGCGTGGCGCAGGCGTCGGACGGCGGTACGTCGACGTCGAGCACGGTCGGAATTGAGTGGGCGCGCGCGAAGAGCAGAATCGCGATGACGGTGGCGAGCGGGAGTTGCGAGATCTCGGTCGAGACCAGATGCGCGTTGCGGATGAAGGCGCCGTGGCGGCGGCGGATTTCGGCCGGTTTGAGTTCGGCGGTCGCGCCGCGCTCCATGTAAATTGCGCGATTGCCCGCCGGGTCGACGAAAATCGTCGCACACGAACTTGAGCTGCCGTCAAGCGTCAGATGATGATGGACGCCAAGCGCGTTCATGCCGCCGCGCAGAAAGTCGCCGTGGCGATCGTCACCCATCTTGCCAAAGATGCCGACCTCGAGGCCGAGCACGCGCGCCCATCCGAGATGATTGAGCACCACGCCACCGACTGCGGGAGTCTCGCCGCCGGCGCCCGCGCGGCCGCCATCGATCAGGATTTTTTCGTCGGCGCTGATGATGCGCGGGGTGCGATGGAACAGATCCACCACCATGCTGCCGCATCCGACGGCGTCAAGCTTCGCGTCAGGCATCGTCAAGCTTTGCGTCAGGCATCTTGCAGCGCTCGTATCAGCACCGGCCGCCGGCTGGTCCAATGGCTGAGCCATTCGGGCTCGAGAGTCACGCAGGCGCGCCGGCGCAGGTCGGTGAAGCGGCGCAGGAAATCGCGGCGCTCATTGGCGTCGAGCGCGGGCGTGCCCTCGGCGACCGCGTCGCTCGAGATGACGCCGATATGCGCCAGCGCCGCTTTGAGGCAGGCGACCGTTGGCCGGTAGCACTTGCCGCCGCGCGTCAATTCGCCGGCCGCGCGAAACTCGTGCATGATGCCGCGGTAGCGGCCCATCAGCGATTCCTCGCCCGCGCCGCATACCTGCCATGCGCGGCGCCATTCGCGCGGCATCAGATTGGCGGCGCCGGCGACTACGCCGTAAGGCAGCGAGTCGTTGGTCAGGTAGCGATTCCATTGATAGCGCAGATTACCGGCGAGCCCCGCGCGCGGGCGGAAGAGATCGAAGATCAGGTAGGCGTTGCCCGGATAGATCGCGAACTCGCCGAGACTCTTGAAGTGCGCGGCGGCGCGCGTGTAGTTGCCCAACACGGCCTTGCCCGCGGTTACCTTGATACCGCGGACGTAGTCGATCTGGCTCATCCGCTTGACGTCGCGGGTATGCAGATGGGGCGCCTTGCCGACCGCGGCGATATCCTCGTTGTCGTACAGGAAGATCGGCAGACGGCGTCCGCGCCGCTCGAACAGGCCGCCGATCTCGCGCGTGACGAAATCGACCGGGTCATCGACGTCAATGATCGACAAGGGCGCGACGACCGCCGCGTCGGCGTCAATCTCGAGCGCATGATCGAGGTTGGCGAGCGTCTCCGCGCTGGTATGGGCGGTGATGCCGACCCAGGCCTCGACCGCAAAGCCGGCGCGCGACGCCCGGCGGCATTCTTCGACCGCGATGCGCGAGACCAGTTGGCGGCGCGGATTGTCGAGCCGGTTCCATTCGCCGGTGGTGCCGGCGGCAAAGATGATGTCGGCGCCCGCGCCGTCCTGAATCGCGTAGCGGATAACCGCACGCTGATCGTCCTGAAGCACCCGGCCGGCACGGTCGAGCACGGTCACGATCGGGACCGAGAGTCCCTCGGGCGGGCGATAGGGAAGGCGGCGGGTCACTCTGCGTATTCTAGCAGATCCGACAGAGATCAGATGCCGCGCCGATTTAAGACGACTAATCATCGCTTGACCGCCTTACAGCACCGCAAGTCCAACATGGGTGACGTAGTCGTATTGTCCCTCACGATCATAGGTGTGATTCTTTACCAGCGCCTCGAAGCGCATCCGGTAGCCGCCGTCACTGGAGCGCGCGTCCGGCGGCGGACTCAATGCAAAGAGTGCTTTTTTGCACGCTTCAATCACCGATTGGTCAACCACCGCGACGCCCGACCGCTGGTCGATGGTCAGGTCGGTTAGCTGACCCTGCGGAGTCATCACGGCAATCAGAATTACCGGTTTAATCTCGTCGGGCAGCTTGCGCCCATTGTAGGTCGCCGTTTCGATACGCTGCATCGCGGTCAGTGTGCGATTTAACAGCGCATAGCTGAATGCGGGAAACTGGCGCGCCTTGTTATTGAGCAGGATAGTGTCGCCGGCCGCCTGCGGCCCCTCATGGTAAGCCTGGGAATTGGGATCGGCGAGGAACAGCCGCGCCAGGTTGGTATCGACGGCCGAGCGGCCGGGCGAGGTCGGCGCGGCGTCCAGGACCGGCGTGCCGCTGGCGAGCAGCGCCTGTTGATCGACGATTGGCGGGGCGGTGTTCGCGGCCGATAGCTGATTGAGGTTGGTGATTATGCGCGGACTCTGATCGGTCGGCACCGCGGCCGAACTGTCCGCTGCGACGCCCGCAGGGAAGCCGTTGTTGACCGTCTTGTCGTGCGGTTTCGCGACTGCGGCCGATGACGCGCATCCGCCCGCAAAGACAATTGTGACGGCGAACATCAGCGCTCGAATACCTCGCATCCTCATCGCGGATTTAGCCGCGCCGACTATAGGTGAATGGCGTTTCCAAGAGCGCGCTATACTAATCTGGATTCGTTTGAATACACAAATCCCTAATGGGTCCGCAAGTCGTCCGCCAATCCCGCTGGAGGGCCGTCGGCGATCTCCGGGAGTTGCGCTTGTTACGCGCGCGGATCGACAGATTGCATTTCGTGCGCTCGTCGTTAGATTCAGGGGGTCAATTGTGCTGATTGGTTGGCGATGGTAGGCTGTCCAACCGGAGACGACAGGCTGAAAGAGTCACATGAAAGCTGGAATTCATCCGATATACCGCCGCTGCGTGGTGACCTGCGCCTGCGGCAATACTTTCGAAACGCATTCGACGCATCCCACGATTCAGATCGAGGTCTGCTCGAATTGCCATCCGTTCTACACCGGCACCCAGCGCCTGGTCGACACCGCTGGCCGGGTGGAGCGCTTCAATCGCAAGTACGGCAAGAAGTAGCATAAGAGATCCCGCCGCCCGCGGCGCCGCAAGGTGCCTGGGCGCACGGGACATACGGTGCGGCGCCGGCCTCGGTCGGGCGCCGTTTTTATTTCAGGCTGGCGCGCGCCGCCGACTGACTGCCCGTGATTGGCAGGGGATTGGCGCGCTTCGATGACCGACAGGCTCAGATGATCGACAAGCTCAAGGGAATCGAGGACCGCTATGCCGATCTGGAACGGCGCCTCAGCGATCCGGCGGTAATCGGCAACAATCGCGAATACGCCCAGCTCGCCCGCGAACGCTCGCAGCTTGAAGACGTTGCAACGGCGGTGCGCGGCTATCGCACTCTGCTCGAGGAGATCGCCGGCCATCGCGCAATCCTCGAAGGCGACGACGCCGAGTTGCGCGAACTGGCGCGCGGCGAACTGCCCGCGATGCAAAAGCGCCAGGCCGCCCTCGAGGATCGCCTGCGCGAGCTGATGGCGCCGCGCGATCCCAACGACGAACGCAACGTGGTGCTCGAAATCCGCGCCGGCACCGGCGGCGAGGAGGCCTCGCTCTTCGCCAGCGAGCTCTACCGGATGTACTCGCGCTATGCCGAACGGCAGCGCTGGAAAATCGAGGCGCTGAGCCTCAGCACCACCGGCCTCGGCGGCTTCAAGGAAGTCGTCGCGCTGGTCACCGGCCGCGGCGCGTATAGCCGGCTCAAGTTCGAGGGCGGGGTGCATCGCGTGCAGCGCGTGCCGGCCACCGAAGCCTCGGGCCGCATCCACACCTCGGCGGTGACGGTCGCCGTGATGCCCGAAGCTGACGAAGTCGAAGTCAACATCAACGAGGAAAAGGACCTGCGCATCGACGTGATGCGCGCGTCGGGGCCGGGCGGCCAGAGCGTCAATACCACCGACTCGGCCGTGCGCATCACGCATCTGCCGTCCGGGATGGTCATCGTCTGCCGCGACGAAAAATCCCAGCATAAGAACAAGGCCCGCGCGCTCAAGATTCTGCGCGCCCGCTTGCTCGAACTGGCCCACGCCGAGCAGGACGCCAAGACCGCCGAGACGCGCCGCTCGATGGTCGGCACGGGCGATCGCTCCGAGCGCATCCGCACCTACAATTTTCCCCAGTCGCGCGTCACCGACCATCGCGTCAACCTGACGCTCCATCAACTCGACCAGGTGCTCGACGGCGCGATCGATCCGTTGATCGACGCGCTGGCCACGGCGGAACAGGCCGCGGCGCTCGGCGTTTGAGGCGATCGATGTCCAGCGCGAGGGCCGACGAGATGCGCCTGCGGCTGCATGCCGCGGTCGAGACCCTGCGCGCGGCTGGCGTCGACAATCCGCAACTCGACGCCGAACTCCTGCTGGCCGCCGCCGCCGCCGTACCGCGCGAGCGCGTGATCGCCGCCTTGATCGAATTCGATGACGCGCTCGGCGCGCGCTTCGACGCGCTGATCGACTTGCGCGCGGCGCGGATGCCGCTCGCTTATATCGTGGGCCGGCGCGAGTTCTACGCGATCGACCTCGACGTCGCGCCGTCGGTCCTGATTCCGCGTCCCGAAACCGAGACGCTGGTGACGGCCGCACTGGGCGAGCTCGCCGCGCATCCCGCGGCGCACGTGCTCGATCTCGGCACCGGCTCGGGCGCGATTGCGATTGCGCTCGCCGCGCACGCCCCTGCCGCGCGGATTGTCGCCACCGATATCTCGGATGGAGCGCTGGAGTTCGCGGCCCGCAATGCCGAGCGACTCGGCTACGCCGCGCGAATCGAGTTCATCCGCGCCGACTGCTGGACGGCCGCTGCTGGGTGCGGCGCCCCGGCACTCGGACGCTTCGACCTGGTGCTGTCGAATCCGCCCTACATCTCCGACCGCGAGCTCGACGGACTGGAGCCCGAGATTGTGCGCTTCGAGCCGCGGATCGCGCTGGCCGGCGGCCACGACGGACTGGACTTTTACCGCCGCATCGCCGCCGGACTCGAGCGCCATCTCGCGCCGGGCGGCGCGCTGATCGTCGAAATCGGGGACGGGCAGGGCGCCGCGGTGGAGGCGATTATCCGGGCGGTCGGCCTCGGCGAGGTGACCACGTTAAACGATCTCGCGGGACGGGCGCGCGTGCTTTGCGGGCGCGCCCGCGCCGCATCGTGAGACGGGGCGCGCCGCATCACGGGCCAGCTTATCTGCGCGACGAGGTGCCGATGATCATGTGATAGGCGACCAGAACGATGATCGCGCCGATCACCGCTACGAAGATGCTGTACAGGTTGAAGCCGTTGACGCCGCCCCGGCCCAACGCCTGAAAGATCGCTCCACCGACGATCGCCCCGATTATTCCCAGAATGATATCGCGGACCATGCCTTCGCCGCTCTTGTTGACGATTTTGCTGCCGATGAAGCCCGCAATCAGTCCCACTGCCAGCCAGCTAAGAATCCCCATGAGTTGCCTCCCGGATGTGGTTTCCCCACTTGATAAGGGCCGATGGGGCCCCTTCGCCGCCCACTATATCGCGACTGCGGCGAATTTTCGATTGCACCTTGGCTCCCAGCGCGACCGATACGGTGGTTTTAATGTGAAATTCGCAGTTCGATTATCGTGCGTTGCCGCCCGCGGTTTGGCACAATGGGGCCGGCGCACGGCGGCGGATAAATTGCCTCCATGACCGGCACCGGCCGCGGCTCTGCTGGACCACGATGGATAGAATGATCATTCACGGCGGTGCGCCCTTGTGCGGCACGGTCGACTTGAGCGGCAGCAAAAACGCCGCGCTGCCAATCATGATGGCCGCCGTGCTCACCGACGAGCCGCTGATAATCCGCAACGTGCCGCGCTTGCGCGACGTTAGCACCGCGATGGAGCTGCTCGCCGGCCTCGGCGTTGCCACGCGCTGGACCGGCGACCACGACGTGGAGCTGCACGCCCGCGTGCTCACCTCGCATGAGGCGCCCTATGAACTGGTCAAGACCATGCGCGCGTCGTTCGTCGCGCTGGGTCCGCTGCTCGCGCGCAGCGGACGCGCTCGCGTCTCGACACCCGGCGGATGCGCGATTGGCGCGCGGCCGGTGAATCTGCATATCGCGGGCATCCGCGCGCTCGGCGCCCGTATCCAGATGCGCAACGGATACGTCGAGGCGCATGCCGGCGCGCTGAGCGGCGCGCGCATCTGGCTGGATAATCCTTCCGTCGGCGCGACCGAAAATATCCTGATGGCCGCGGTGCGCGCGCGCGGCCGCAGCGTAATCGAGAATGCCGCGCGCGAACCCGAAGTCCAGAATCTCGCCGGCCTGCTCAATGCGATGGGCGCGAAGATCGAAGGCGCCGGCACTCACGTGATCGAAATCGAGGGCGTCGATCGGCTTCACGGCGCCGACTACCGCGTCATCCCCGATCGCATCGAGGCCGGCTCGCTGATGGTCGCGGCGGCGATTACCGGTGGCGATCTGACGATTGGCGGAGCGCCGGTCGCTGAGCTCGCCGCGGTCATCATCAAGTTGCGCGAGGCGGGCGCCGAAATCACGCCGCTCGAGGGCGGCCTGCGCATCACGCGCAGCGGTCCGTTGCGTCCGGTCGAATTGCGCACGCTGCCCCATCCGGGCTTTCCGACCGATCTGCAAGCCCAGATGATGGCGCTGCTGACGCAGGCCGCCGGCACGTCGGTAATCACCGAGACGATCTTTGAAAATCGCTTCATGCACGCCCAGGAGCTGATGCGGATGGGCGCCGACATCGTCATGAAGGGATCGACCGCCGTGGTCCGCGGACCCACCCGATTAAGCGGCGCGCCCGTGATGGCGACCGACCTGCGCGCCTCGATGAGCCTGATTCTGGCTGGCCTGGTCGCCGACAACACCACCGAAGTGAGCCGCGTCTATCATCTCGATCGCGGCTACGAGGCGCTCGATCGCAAGCTCAGCTCGGTCGGCGCGCGGATCGAGCGGGTGGCGGATTAGGCGCGCCGCCGCCGCCGTGCAAAACTTCGCCCATCTATGACGCTGCGCCTGATCGATTCATCCACGCCCGCCTGCGGCCGCTTTCTCGACCTGCTCACGCGCCGCCGCGGCGAGACCGGCGGCGACGTCGATCGCGAGGTCGGCGCGATTATCGCCGACGTGCGCCGCCACGGCGACCGCGCCCTGGTGCGCCTGACGCGGCGCTTCGACGGCGTCAAGCTGACCGCGGCGACGCTCCGGGTCACGCCCGAGGAACTGGCCGCCGCGCGCGCCAGCCTGCCGGCGGCCGAGCGGCGCGCACTCGAATTGGCCGCGCGGCGCATCGCGGAGTTCCATCGGCGCACCCTCAACCGTTCGTTCAGCTACCGCGACCGCTATGGGATGCGCCTCGGGCAGATGATTCGTCCGCTCGAGCGGGCGGGGCTCTACGTGCCGGGCGGGATGGGCGCCTATCCGTCGTCGGTCCTGATGAACGCGATTCCGGCGCGCGTCGCCGGGGTGCGCGAGATCGTGATGGTCTCGCCAGCCGCGCGCACCGGCGATCGGCCGGTGGTACTGGCCGCCGCCGCGATCGCCGGCGTGAGCGAGGTCTATCGCATCGGCGGAGCGCAGGCGGTCGCCGCGCTCGCCTATGGCACTGGCTCGATTCGCCCGGTCGACAAGATCGTCGGTCCGGGCAACGCCTGGGTGCAGGCGGCCAAACGGATGGTCTATGGCGTGACTGATATCGACAAGATGGCCGGGCCGAGCGAAGTCCTGATCGTTGCCGACGCGCAGGCCAACCCGCATTGGGTGGCCGCCGACCTGATCGCCCAGGCCGAGCATGGTTCGGGCGACGAGTCGGCCGTGCTGGTCACGCCGGCGCGCGCGATGGCGGTCGCGGTGGCCGCGGCGATCGAGCAGGCCCTGGCCGACCTGCCGCGCGCCGCGGACGTGCGCCGGGTGCTCGAGCGGCGCGGCGCGGCGATTATCGTCGGCGACCTCGAGGAGGCGATCGACCTGGCCAACCGCATCGCCCCCGAGCATCTGGAACTCGACGTCGCGCGGCCGGGCCGCTTGCTCAAGCGGATCCGCGCGGCCGGCGCGATCTTCGTCGGGGGGTGCAGTCCGGCAGCGCTCGGTGACTACCTGGCCGGCCCCAACCACGTCCTGCCGACCGGCGGATCGGCGCGCTTCGCCTCGCCGCTGGGTGCCTACGACTTCGTCAAGCGAACCAGTATAATCGAGGCCTCGGCGGATGCGCTGCTTGCGCTGGGACCGGCGACCGCGCGGCTGGCCCGGATGGAAGGTTTTGAGGCGCACGCGCGGGCGATCGAAGTACGCGGCGCCGGGCGCCTGCGGGCCACCAAGCGGCACGTGGCTGAAAATAAACGACCGCAAGAATGAAACTAGGCCGAGCCCCGGCGGTGGACATTGAAGATGGAAGAAAAAACCAAAATCTCGATGGCGAGCGCTGCGGCGTCGCGCCCTCGCGATCAGCGTCCGGCGCCCAGCGCGATTCCGTTGCGCATGGCCGAGGTCGATCGCCGCACGCGCGAGACCACCGTCACGGTCGCGCTCAGGCTCGACGGATCGGGCCGCGCCGAAATCGCGACCGGCGTGCCGTTCCTCGATCACATGCTCGATAGCTTCGCGCGCCACGGCTTCTTTGACCTGCGCGTCGCGGCCACCGGCGACACCCATATTGATGACCATCACACGGTCGAAGACGTAGGAATCGTGATCGGGCGCGCGTTTCGCAATGCGCTCGGCGACCGCTCGGGAATCCGCCGCTTTGGCGAGGCGACCGTGCCGCTCGACGAGGCCTTGTGCACGGCGGTGGTCGATATCAGCGGACGCGCTTACCTGGCTTACAACGTGACTATCGCGCAAGAGCGCGTGGGTAATTTCCAGACCATGCTGGTGCACGATTTTATGAAGGCGCTGGCCGATGAAACCGGCATGAATCTGCATCTTAATTTGATCGCCGGGCGCAACCCGCATCATATCGTCGAGGCCACCTTCAAGGCGCTGGCGCGCGCGATGGATCAGGCGACCGGCGTCGAGCCGCGCCTGAGCGGCGTGCTCTCGACCAAGGGCACGCTGAGCTGAGCGCGCCGCGGGAGCGATCTGATAATCACGAGCCGCGCGTGTTTGAACACTTCACCGTTATTCCTTCAATCGATCTGAAAGGCGGCGAAGTCGTCCGCCTGCTGCGCGGCGACATGGATCGCGCGACGGTCTACGGTTCCGATCCCGCGGCCACCGCGCGATCCTTTGCGCGTGATGGCGCCGAGTTGATCCACATCGTCGATCTCGACGGCGCAATCGCCGGCGCACCGCGCAATCTCGCCGCGATCCGCGCGATTCGCGCCGCCGTCAGCTGCCGACTCGACGTGAGCGGCGGACTGCGCACGATCGAATCGATCGACGCCGTGATCGAGGCCGGCGCCGATTACGTTTCGATCGGCTCGGCCGCATTTCTCCAACCCGAATTACTGCGGGAAGCGTGCCAGCGCTTGCCCGGCCGCGTTTTCGGATCGCTCGATGCGCGCGGCGGCAAGCTCGCGATTAAAGGATGGGTCGAGACCAGCGACCTTACGATCGCCGACGCCGCGATGCGTTTTCGCGACGCCGGTGTCGCCGCCGTGATCGTCACCGACATTGCGCGCGACGGCACCGAGTCCGGCGCCAACCTCGCGATGGTCGCCGAGGCCGCGCGCCGCGCCGCCGTGCCGGTGATCGCGTCGGGCGGCGTCGCCCGACTCGAAGATCTGCGATTGCTCAAAGAATTATTCGCGCAAGGAATCGTGGGAGCGATCACTGGCCGAGCGCTTTATGAGGGGCGCTTCGCGCTCGCGGAGGTCTTAGCCTTGTTGCGCTGAATTAAATTAATCTTGCGTTAGTTATCATCAATCGTTAAATTCAATCCTAAGCGACGAACTCCAAATGGACGCTTGGGGGTATAATCTGGTCGCGTTCAGCCCTCAGTGCCTTGAACTCGGTGTACTTTTACCTGAGTTGGTTCTAACCAGCTAATGTACGTCTTATTGTAGCGTTGATTTGCATTTCGTCTCTATAACCACCTTGACAAGACTTTGAAGACATTAAATGATGATCTTGTTCAGCGTGGGCGAGCAGCGTTGGGGCTTCGCTGAGATGCATAACGGCTCTTGGGCCGCATGCGCAGGCAAATTCGTTTTGCGGGCGTCGCTTCGCTAAGGAGAATCGAGCTTTGAAGCTCTCGAAATATTTCAACGGCCAGATGGCAGTTGTGTTCACGCTGATCCTTGCGACCATGATGGGCGTGATGGCGCTCGGCACCGACATTGGTGTCATGTACTACCAGTGGGTGCAGTTGCAGAAGGGTGCTGACGCTGCGGCCGTGGCAGGTGCGAATTTTCTCAATGGAGGAATCGCCCCGGCGACCGGATCGATAAACTCGAGTTGCACCGGTGAACCAGACGACGCGCAAAGGGCGGCGTGCTCCTACGTTCTAAATAACGGATTGGCCTCAGACGCGAGCTCGATGACGCTGAACGAGCCGGCCGTGGGCTTGCCGGCCACGGCGCCGACGCCGAATTTGCAAGTAATTGTCAAAAAGAATTACCAGCCATATTATTTCGGCAAGTTGATTGGTCTGAGCACCTATAATGTGACCGCGATGGCAACGGCTAAGGCGAATCAAAACGTGACCGCTTCGGGAAGCGTTTTCCCGATAGGATTGGAATGTGCGTCACCGTGCAGTCTTTCGGAGCTGGTGCCTGGATCGTCAGCTCCATTTAATGTGAAATTTTCCCCGGCCATCGGAGGAGCGCCGGGCAACTGGCAATGGGTAAACATCGGGAACGGAGCGAGCGATCTAGGCGCCGCTGTGACGAATGGGATTGACGGGACTCTGATGGTCGGCGGAACCATTTCGACTGCCACCGGAAACAAAGGAAATTCGGGCCCTGTAAAGTCCGCCTTTGATGCTCGGATGAGATCATGCCCGTCAATATCGGACCCGTGCACAGGCAGCCAAACCGCTATCAATGACATCCCGGCAGGTGACCCGTGCCTGGTGACGGTTCCAGCGGTCGATTTCGCTGGATGCACCGGAAGTTGCGGGAATTTGACGATCGAGGGTTTTGCGCAGGTCTATATCGAGCCGACCAGCAGCAGCGGAAATACGGGGCAAAACGGCACGAAAATCAGCGCCTGCTACATCAACGCAGTCGACAGCACATCCATCGTCGGCGGCTCCACTGGAGCCAGCCTCGGGGCAATCGCGCCGCCGAATCTGATCCAGTAAGAAGCGACCTCGAAGATCGCTACGGCCGCGCTTCCACAAAGGCGCGCGGCTTTTCTTTTTGCTCTCGACCGATTCGCCGAGTTCGTTGCAGCGGCGCAACCGATGTTGCCGCCGCGCCAATACATCGCACGGCGTCGGCGCGAAAACCGCACGATTCAATTTATCTTCAATTGGCATAGCCGGTGCTTCTCGTTCCGCGGTCAGACATCGATTCGCGATTCCAATCGATCAATCACCGTCGCGGAGCACCAGGCATATATGGACAGAAAAAATCCCGCAGCAAAAAGGCCACCAGGCCGCCCCACGCGTGGGGCCGGCTCGCGATTGTTCTCACGTGGACAGATAGCAGTTATCTTCGCGCTGGGCTCGGTCACGCTGGTCGGCGCGATGGCGCTGGGGACCGATATCGGCGTGCTCTATTACAACTGGGTCCTGTTGCAAAAAGCCGCCGATGCGGCGGCGCTAGCGGGCGCCAACTATCTGCCCAACGACGCGAACACCGCCATCTCGACCGCGAAAGCCTACCTGACCAATAACGGCACGACGAGCGCCGACGTGGTTTCCGCCACCGCAATCAACTCCGATACGGAATTGCAGGTCACCGCCGCGCGCAATGTCCCGTACTACTTCGCGCGGGTGCTCGGCCTCCAGAGTGGTCAGGTGTCGGTAGCGTCGATCGCTGAGGCTCCCGGCGGAATCGGCACTGTCAACGCCGGTCCGAGCAGCCCGATCGCATGCAGTAGCATTGCCTGCACGGGTTCCGGCGGCCAGACTCTGACGACGGCCAGCGGATCGCCGGCGAGCGGCGCGCCCTTCGCCGGTGGCTGCGGCGGTTCGACCGGCGCATACAATATCCTTCCGATCGCGGTGGATAATCTGACCGCGAGTGCCTGGTCGCTAGGCGCTAGTTACACCCTTAATCGGGTAGACTCGAGTGGCCCCAATGGGCCCTGGCCGGACGCGCCGGGCAACTGGGGACTGGTCGATCTCTGCGGCCAAGGTGAAGGCGGTGGTGCCGCAATTCGTAGCGCGCTGGCCAATGGCTATTACGGTGAATTGAGTATCGGCAACACGTTAACCACCCTTCCAGGCGTCGAGGTTGGACCGGTGAGTCAGGGCCTGATTGGCCTGACCGATCGCACCAGCGCGTCGCCGAGCAGTCCTTCCGCATTCGATCCAACGGACCCGCGCGCGGTCATCGTGCCGCTGGTGAGTTTTGCGAATTGCACCGGTACGTGCAAGGTTCCGATCACCGGCTTCATGGCTTTTTACATCACCAGCGTCAACGGCGGTGCCGTCACCGGAACATTTGTCGCGATGGTGGATCCGAACAGCACCCCGACGATCAATGCGCCGAATTACGGAGCCAAAGGCGACGTCGTCCTGATCAAGTAGGGCGGTAGACCGACCGTTCATGTGCTTCGAACGAGCGCTGGGCCGACCAGGTCCGGCGCTGGTTTATTTCCGCCGCGCGACGCGCAGCTTGACCGCGGGATTGGCGCAGCGGCGCGGGATGCGGCCGGCGAAAACGTCGAGGATATTGTCCACCGCCAGTTCCGCCATCTTAAGGCGCGTCGCGTGGCTGGCGCTGCCGATATGCGGCGTAATCACCACGTTGGGCAATTCGAGAATCGGATCGCGCGGATCGATCGGCTCGGTCGCGGTGACGTCGAGGCCCGCGCCGCCGAGATGGCCGGTACGCAGCGCCCGCTCCAGCGCCGACTGATCGACGATCGCGCCGCGCGCCGTGTTGACCAGGATCGCGCCGCGCTTCATCGCGGCAATCTGCGTGCGCCCGATCATCCCGCGGGTCTCGGCGGTCAGCGGAAGATTGAGCGAGATGAAGTCGGACTCCGCGAATAACTGCGCCAGGGCGACGCGCTCGGCTCCGGCGGCCGATGCGTTCGTGGCGGCGCGTGCGGGAGTGGCGGACGCCCTGGCGCGGCGGCCCGCCATCGGCGTTTCACGCGACGCATAGATGACCCGCATGCCGAAGCCGCTGGCGCGGCGCGCGACCGCCTGGCCGATCGCGCCCCATCCGACAATCCCCAGCGTTGCGCCCCATACGTCACGCCCGAGCATCAGGCGCGGCGTCCACATGCGCCAGCGTCCCGCCCGCACGAAGCGGTCGGCTTCGGCCACTCGCCGCGCCACCGCCATCATCAGGGCAAAGGCGAGGTCAGCGGTGGTTTCGGCCAATACGCCCGGCGTATGGCCGACGGCGACATGGGCGCGCGTCGCGGCGGCAAGGTCGATATTGTCGACGCCTACGGCCAGATTGCTGATCACGCCAAGGCGCGGCGCACCGGCGATGGTCGCGGCGTCGAAACGATCGCTGACCATCGCGAGCACGGCGTCGCACGGGCGCAGATGCTCGGCCAGGTCGGCGGGCGGCGGCGGCGCATCGTCGTCCCACAGATCGACGCGCGCCGATTCGGCCAGGCGGCGGATCGCGGCCTCGGCAATCGGCCGGGTGACGAAGACGCGATGGGCGATGGTGGTGCGGGCGGGCATGGCGGGCGCGCGTTTCAATTGGCGCTGGACCTTTGCTATACGCCAGTGACGTGAACGACACCATCATTGACAAGATTTTCGCCGACGCCACGGCGACCGGACGGACGGCGCTTTCCGAGGTCGAGTCCAAGCGAGTGCTGGCCGCGGCGGGCATCGCCGTCGCGATTCCGGAATCGGCGGCGAATGCGGGTGACGCCGCGGCGGCGGCGGCGCGGATCGGCTTTCCGGTGGTGCTCAAGGTGCTGTCGCCGGAGATCAGCCACAAGAGCGAGGTCGGCGGCGTCGCGCTCAACCTGCATAGCGAGGCTGAAGTGCGCGAGGCCTTCGAGCGGATTCGCCGCGGCCTGGCGGAGCGTGCGCCGGATGCGCGCTTCGCGGGCGTCGCGGTGCAGCCGCAGATCGCGCCGGGCGTCGAGTTGATCGCGGGCGTGACGCGCGACGATCGCTTCGGGCCGATGATCGTCGCGGGCCTTGGCGGAATTTTCGTCGAGGTGCTCAAGGACACCGCGATCCGGATTGCGCCGTTTGACCGGCGCACCGGGCGCGCGATGCTCGAGGAGTTGCGCGGCGCCGCGATCCTGCATGGCGCGCGCGGCGCGCGGCCGGCCGACCTCGACGCGATCGCCGATCTGCTCGTCGAGCTGGGCGATCTGGCGATGCGCCGGGGCGAGATTCGCGAGCTGGACTTGAACCCGATCGTCGCGCACGAAAACGGCGTGGCGATACTCGACGCGCGGATTTTGCTGGGCCCGCCCGGTGCGGGAATCGTGCCCACGCCGGCCGCGGTTAATCCTGAAAAACATCGCGCGCGGATCGCAAATTTGAAGCGCGCGTTCGCGGCGCGCGCGGTCGCCGTGATCGGTGACAAGCGGGCCGGCGGCTACCTGTGGGTGCGCGCGCTCAAGCGCTTCACCGGCAAGCTCTATTCGATCCAGATCGACGCGAAGGAGATTGCGGGTATCGAAGAGCTGGGCGTGGTCAATTACCAATCCCTGGCCGAGGTGCCCGAGCGGATCGACTACGCGGTGAGCGCGGTGCCGCGCCAGATCGCACCCTACATTTTGAAGGATTGCGTAGCCAACCAGGTCGGCGGGATCGGCTTCTTCACCTCGGGATTTTCCGAGACCACGGAGGAGATCGGGATCAAACTCGAGGCCGAGCTCAAGTCGATCGCGTCCGCCGCCGAGATCGCGCTGGTCGGCCCGAACTGCATGGGGCTCTACAATCCGTCGATCGGGCTGAGCAATTTTCCCGACCTGAACACCGGCGCGGCGGGCGACGTCTGTTTCATCTCGCAAAGCGGCACGCATTCGATCAACTTCTGCTCGCAGGCGCCCGGACGCGGCATCCGCGTGAACCTCGCGGCGTCGATCGGCAACGTGCTGATGATCGAGGCGGCGGACTATATCGACGTGATGGCGGCCGACCCGGCGACGCGAGTGATCGGGATGTACGTCGAGGGCGTGCGCGACGGGCGCCGCTTCTTCGAGAGTCTCAGCCGCGCCGCCGCGCAGCATCCGGTGGTGGTGTGGAAGGGCGGCATGACCGAGGCGGGCGCGCGCGCGACCTTTTCGCATACCGGATCGATCGCGACGCCGGCGGCGGTGTGGAGTGCGATGGTGCGGCAGAGCGGGGCGGTCAGCGTGGCGGGACTCGACGCGATGCTCGATGCGGTCGAGATGCTGGCGCGCGGACGGCGCGTGGCCGGGCGCGGGATGGGGCTGGTGGCGATGACGGGCGGACAATCGGTGGTGATCACCGACACCTTTGCCGGCGCGGGGCTGGAGATACCGGCGCTGTCGTCGGCGTCGTACGACGAGCTCAAGGGCTTCTTCAATATAATCGGTGGGAGCTATCGTAATCCGCTCGACGCGGGCGGCACGATCGGCGGCGGCGTGCATACCGGCAACCTCGAGCGCATCCTGGCGATTCTCGATCGCGACGCGGCGATCGACGCGATCGTGCTCGAAGTCGGCACGGGGTTGCGCGCGCAGCGCTGGGCGACGCATGAGGATGAGCTGACGGCGATGCTCGATCGGCTCGCGGAATTTGCGCGGACGTCGGCCAAGCCATTCGCCCTGGTGATGCATCCGGCGCACGTCGAGACGATCGTGGTGCGGGCGCGTGCGCTGGCGCGCGAGCGCGGACTGGTGGTGTTCGAGAGTTTCGAGCGTGCGGCGGCGGCGACGCGCACGGCGTACGAATACTGGGCGGGACGCGCGGCGCGCGGCGACTGAGCATCGGCATCGGCCATTTCGCTCATCGGGTAAAGCGAAAATATCAAACAAATCAGGCGCGTCAGCGCGGCGGGACGATAACCGTCAGCATCGCGAGCGAACGATCGCCGTCGAGCATCGCGAGCGTGCGGCCGTCGGGACCCCAGCTCATGATGAGCGGTCCGCGCGCGGGACCTTCGGCGACGATGAAGGCGGCGCGTGCCGGATAGGAATAGTCGATGAGCTCGCGCAGCGGCCCGGTGGCGCCTGGCCTGATCGCGTCGATCGCGGCGGTATCGGTCGCGGCGGTAAAGGTCATCGTGCTCCGGGCGAGCATCGCGGGTAGCGATTGATAGCCGAGTCCATTCATCTGGATTTGCGGATGCTGATCGCTGAAGAGCGCGATCTGAATCCGCGCTAGCGCCGCGGGCGCCTGTGCGACGCGCTTCCACGACAATTGGCTGTTGCCCATCGCGAGGATAGTGCCGTCGCTGGCCCAGGCCGCGGCCGATGACGACACCGCGATGATCGCGACCGTGCCATTGGCGATGGTGTAGCGGAAGACGCCGGGCAGACCGCCGTTGCCGGCGTTGGCGGCGTAAATGAAGGCCGACGAGTCGGGCGCCCATCCGAGGACCTTGAGCGGCGCCGGCGCGCTGAGCGCGACGCAGGCTTGCGAGTCGAGATCGACAATCGCGGGGTGCGTCGCGGCATCGCCCTCGCTCACCACATAGCGGCGCGAGGGGCTAAAGCTCAGTCCGGCGAGTGGGCAGCGAATCTTGTCGAAGTGCGCGACCGTGCCGGGTCCGCCGATACGGATGGCGTAGAAGCCACCGGCCGGGGGCAAGGTTTCAACCGGCGCGGCGGCCTGATCGGGCGGCGGCGGGGCGGCGCGAATCGAGAGCGCGATGGTCGTCGGGTCGAGCCATTGCAAGGTGACGAACGGATAGTCGCCGTCGAAGGTGGCGACCGGATGGCCGCTGCCGCCGGCGAGCACGTCGGTGACGACGACCTCGAGGCGATTTGCGGTGGGCTCGGCGACTGCGGTGGCGAGTTCCATGCCGTCGGGGCTGGCGGCGATATCGACGATCCGTCCGCCTGGTGCGAGCGGGCCAAAATCCTCACCCAGTTCATGTTGATCGGCCAGGCCCGAACCGCCGAAGGCAATCACCGTCGCCTTGTCGCCGACCAGACCGGCCACGGCGATCTCGCGGCCCTGCTCGAGCCACATCGGCGGCCATGCGGGTACCGGCGTGAACCCGGACGGCATCGCGAGCGCGCCGACGACCTGCATCCCGCCGGTGATATCGAGCGTCGCGGTGTGTCCGGCGATGGGCGGCGGCGGGGGCTGCGCGGGCGCCGGCTTTTTGGTCGCGCAGGCGGCGACAGATATGGCGAGCAGCATGGCGAGGATAATCGGGTGGCGCATGGGAAATCGCTAGTGGCGTATGGCGCAAGTAGCCTGGACGAATCCGGCGCAAGGATCGGGATTCTTCGCTGCGCTCAGAATGACGAAAGCGGTCGATGGTGTTGAAACATCAAGGCTGAACCATTGAGGTCCTTGGTTATAGGGGCTTTGCAGAATGTTTCGTAATCTACCCTTTTTGAAACAATCGAGGCCTCGTCTCTCCGCGACAGTCAGCCGCGTACTCCACGGCGAGGCTCATTTTTATTCGTCCTTGGCAATGGCTCGCTTGAATGCGTACCACGTTTCGATATCCTCATCTTCGTCGATGCCCGCGTGCTCGCGAAGGATATTCAGAAACAGGTCTTTGGCTTGTGGCACAATCATTAGCGTTTCCTCGACACTGTCTGCGCTGACAAAAGTTTTCCCCTCGGCACATTTAATGTCGTACAAATGTCCCCGTTTCTCATCCTTAACGGCTGTGAACAGGTCGTAAACCTCTTCGGGGGTCTCGGGGTCTGCTACCGCCAGCCAGTTTCTAAAATCGGTCGTTGTCACGGCCATATCAACCTCGCCGGGCGTCTAAAATTCTACCCTTTTCGATACGTGAGAAGACGCACCACCACAATAACCTGTGCAAGACTGTGGTGGTTCTTTACAAACCTCCTAAACCACCTTGAACTCCAGGTGGTCGAAGCGGAATCTGGCGCTCCTCGATGACGTTCATCGGAGTTCTTCCACTCCAACCTCCCGGCTGGCTTCTGACAATTTGCTGCTTCAGGTCCGCGATTTGACGATTGAGACCGGGAATTTCTATTTCATCGTATTTTGTCATCTTCGCGATTAAATTTCCCTTTTCATTTTGGAGTGTATGTATTCGACTCTCCCACTGCTCCCTGTCGTGCTTCAAGTTCATGATATGCTTGAGTGCTTTAATAGCTCTCGTTTCTTGCCTCTCAGCCCTCGCTGTTAAGGCTTCGTTTTCCTTCCGGAGTTCGCGGTTCTGACTCCGGAGTTTTTGAATGAGTGTTGTAGCCGCAACGCCCTTCGCTTCTTTTGTCGTTCTAATTGTTCGGCGTCGTTTCATGCGAGCCTCCTGTCTTTACGCCAAGGTTCAATATTTTCAAAAATCGACCTTCTGAAACGCTTCACAGGGAGGGTCATTGGAAATCGCTCTTTGCATTGCTACTGTAACACTTTTCCGATGTTGCCGACAAATGCTAAGCCTCAAATCTCCAAAGCGTCGCCGCATACCAATTTTACAGATTTGATGGTCCGCTGAAGCCTTAAAGGATTGGGGCTGTATGACTGTAGAGGTATTTACTACGTTGGACATCCAAATTATAAAGGCTATGATTGCTATGAGGCAAACTGAATGGACCAATCCGTTCGCCAGCTCCGTTCATTATTCCATGACAACCATGTAGCTCGCGCCTTCATCCGCTCGGCTTTTGAAAAGGACAGATTTCGCAAAGCGTGGAAGTGGCGCACGCTGTTTCGACAGTTGCGTGACAGGAACCCAGCATTAACCGAACATGAGTTCCGGGATTTCTTCAGAAACGTCTTACCGGCAATTCAAGTCAACGGGAGTGCGCTCTGTCATTTTCCGCTACATGCGCAAACGATCACGTTCCATGGTGAGATACACCGTCTCATACGTCGGGTCATGCGGCCCGGGCGACCTCCTGCGGCCTGATGTAAATAGACTTGATAAAAGTGAGCCCTGCGCGTCGGGGTAGGCGCTGTCAAAAGTCGCATAAGGGATGAATGTTAAATCCCCCGGTTAGTGGTCTCCCCGGAAGTTCCTTTTGAAACGGCGCGCGGTGCTAGTGCGGTGATTCGATGGGCGGCTTATACCTGCGCACCTCGATTTTATCGGCGCGGCGGCGCATCGCCTGGGCGTCGTACCACGCTTGCATACGCAAGAGCGTATCCAGATTGATGCCGAAAGCCTTTTCAACGCGCAGCGCCATTTCAGGTGACAGCGCGGCTTTGCCGTTCACGAGGTCGGATAACGTCGCGCGCCGTACGCCGAGAATTACCGCCGCCTGGCTGACGCTCAGCTTTAGCTCGGACAAAACCTCATCGCGGATAAATGCTCCGGGATGCGGCGGCGTCATCCCGATTTTGTTTGGTGTCGTGCTCATCAGTGGTAATCCTCCAAGTTCAGATTGCCGATTTCTCCCTTATTCAGGTCGAATGTGATGCGCCAATTTCCGCTTACTGAAATGCTCCATGTCCCGGCCCGGTTGCCTTTTAGCTGATGCACCTTCCAGCCGGGCGGACCAGTAACCGCGCCCATATCGGGAGCCACGATGAGCGCCGCGAGAATATTACGCAGCCGCCTTACGAGATCGGGGCGCAATTCGCGGCTGTCGTCATCTTCGATCAGGCGCAAAAGCCCCCGATGTTGGACGCTCCGAATTATCATTGGTGGAGTGTACGGCAATGCCGTACACTCGTCAAGGAGTTTTTTCGGGGTAGAACCCGGGCGACTGCTTATACTTTGCTGTCAGGCATCGCGGTCTCCACTGCTCTCCCTTCAAGTACCTTCCGTAGCATGACGCCCTGAACAGAATCGAGCGCGAGGATGCTAACCTTGTAGACCGGTCGGCGGGACACCGGGCAAGTTGAGTCCCGCTGCGATAGTATTGGGCATGAGGCGCGTGATGAAGTTTTTGCAGATCAATGGACTCAAGTTGAGCCGCGAGGCGCGGGTCGGCAGCGTGACGGCGATAATCGCGGCGATCGCGCTGATCGCGTTTGCGGCGGGCTGGCATGTGAGCGGCGCGATCCTGCTGCTGGCGGCGGCGGCGCTGGCCGGGGCATTCTACGCGCTGGTCACGCGGCCGGCGCGCATCCCCAAAGACGCCGTGCTGACGATCAAAATCGGCGACGATATGCGCGAGGACGCGCCGCGATCGCCGCTCGCGCAAATCCGCGGGCGTGGCGCGGCGACGCTGTACGACCTGCGGCGAGCGCTCGAGGCGGCGGCGGCCGACGTCAAGATCGCGGGCGTGATCGTGGAGATCTCGGCGCCGTCGATTGGGCTGGCGACCGCGCAGGAATTGCACGACCTGCTGCGCGCGATCGTCGCGGCCAAAAAACGGGTGGTCGCCGTGCTGGCGGGCGACAACGTGACCGTGCGCGACTACCTGGTCGCGTGCGGCGCGGGCGAAGTCGTGATCAATCCGGACACCGCGATGATGATGCTGGGGGCTTCGGCGGGCGGCTTTTTCTTAAGCGGCGCGCTCAAGAAGATCGGCGTCGAAGCGCAGACGCTGCAATGGAAGGAGTACAAGGGCGCGGCCGAGATGTTCAGCCGCGAGTCGATGTCGGCGGAGTTGCGCGAGAGCCTCGAGGCGATCGTCGGCGATTGGAAGACGGTCATCGCGGGCCATCTGGCGGCCGCGCGCGGGATCGAGCCGGAGCGGGCGCGCGAGCTGATCGGGCAGGGCTTCGTCAGCGCGCGGACGGCGTGCGCGGCGGGGCTGGCGGATCGCGCGGGCTACGGCGAAGAGGTGCGCGCGGAGTTCGATCCCGAGGGCAAGGCGAAACCGTTCATCGGGCTGGGCCGCTTCCTGCGGCATACGAGCTACGTGCGCGAGGGCGGTCCGCGGGCGCGGATCGCGCTGATCCACGGCCTCGGACCGGTGGTCACCGGCGACGGCATGATGCCGGGCGAGTTCCTGAGCGGCGAGCGGACGGCGAACGAGATTCGCCATGCGGCGAACGACGACGAGGTCCGCGCGATCGTGTTTCGCGTGAATTCGCCGGGCGGATCGGCGGTCGGATCGGACCTGGTGTGGCGCGCGGTGCGCGAGGCGCAAAAGCGCGGCAAGCCGGTGGTGGTTTCGATGGGCGACGTGGCCGGGTCGGGCGGCTACTACGTGGCGATGGGCGCGGACGCGATCGTGGCCGAGCCGGCGACCATCACCGGATCGATCGGCGTGGTCTACACCAAGTTCGCGCTGCCCGCGCTGCTCGGGCAGTTGGGCGTGGCGATCGATGTGGCCAAGACCGACGAGATCAGCGACGCGATGTCGATCACGCGGCCGATGAGCGTGGGCGAGCTGGCGCAGCTCAACGACGTGGTCGGCGAGCTCTACGGAAATTTTACCGCGAAGGTGGCCGAGGGGCGCAAGCTCGAGGCGGCGCGAGCCGAAGAGCTGGCGCGCGGACGCGTCTGGAGCGGCGTGGCGGCGCATGCGCGCGGACTGGTCGACGAGCTGGGCGGAGTGGGCCGGGCGGTCGCGATCGCGCGGGCCAAGGCGGGAATCGAGGCGACGCAGGCGCACGATCTGGTGCGCTATCCGGCGCCGAACCTGCTCTCGGCGATCAACTTCGTGATGTCACGAACGGACGTGTCGTCGGATCTATCGTGGCTCGGCGCGGTGGGCGCCGCCGCGAGCGGAATTCCGGCGCGCTGGATGCCGGCGCTGATCGGTCTGGTGGCGCGCGGCGGGCTGATGCTGATCTGTCCGCTAATCGGCTAGGTCGCCGCGCGCGCGGGCTAGCGGGCGAGTTCTTCGCGAATCGAATACATCTTCTGGCGCGCCTCGGAAATGTAGGCGTCGAGATTGTGCCGATGGTTGGCGAGCAGGCCGGTCTCGGAGCCGTTGAGCACGATCAGCGGTTTCATCGCGGCGGCACTGGCGAGCGGCGTGATGGTCTCGTCGATGAGCTGTTCGATCACCGGCTTGGTGGTCTCGGTCTGATGATATTCGCGTTTGACCGCGATCAACATGTAGTAAATCACGTGCGCATAGCCCTGCGCGTGATAAAAATAGTCATCATCGTTCCACGGACGGATCGGGCCGCCGTCGGGCCGCTGGGTCATGTAGAGCATCGCATGGGCGTCGCCGAGCAAATCGCCCCAGGCCTCGAACAGGGTAATCAATTCGACGTTGCGCTGGTTGAGTTCGCGCGAGGTGGGCGGCGTGCTGTGGAGGCCGGCGATGTAGAGGTGCAGATGAGCGACGCCGTCGGCATACTTGTGCTCGGCCGACGGGAGCATCCATTTTTCCGCGTCGTTGCGGAAATCGGTGTCGGCGACGACCAGGTTGGGATCGTACTCGTTGGATGAAATCTTGGTCAGGTCGTCCTTGAAGACGCGGGTCGTCTCGCGCACCGCCATGATGATGCCGATCTGGCGCGAAGCGTTATTGTCGGCCATCAGGAGCGGACCCCAGATGATGAGATCGTTGGGGCGCCAGCCGAAGCCGGAATTGAGTTCGTGATCCATGATCGCGGCGAGCGTGCTCGCGTAGATTTCGCCGGGCGCGAAGGGCTTGCCCGGGGGAAAGGCCTGGTCGGCGTCGAAGCCGAGGCGATCGTGGTAAATCTGGCCGAAATGCAGCCCGAGATTAATCGCGGCTAGCGCCACGAGCGCGGCGGCCGCGATAAGACCGATACGTTTCAGGGACATGGGCCGATTGTCTCCCGGAGCGGCGGGGTGGGTAAAGTCGCGCGCCGCATCCGGCGCTAGAGTCCCCCAGTCAGGCGTTGAAAGAGCGTGTCGCGAGCGACGGCGGCGGGCGCCATCAGGGGCAGCTCCTGGCGCGATTTGCCGTCGACCACGACGACCGCGGTGCCGATGTTCTGTCCGGCGGCAATGGGCGCGTCGATCGACGCGGGCAGGCGAAAATCGATCGTGAAGCCGGCTTTCTCATCGTCGCGGGCGGTGAAGATCGACGCGTCTTCGCTCCAGACCGGGCGGACCGTGCTGGCCGCGCCGTCGGTAACCGGCACCACGCGGGCGATGGCGTCGCCGCGATGGGCAATCTGGCGCATTTCATAATCGGCGAAGCCCTGCGCCATCATGGTCGAGGCGGCGCTGAAGTTCACCTCCTTGCGTGGCGAGCCAAGGACCACCGCGATCAGCCGCAGACCTGCGCGCCGGGCAGTGGCGACGACGTTGAAGCCGGCCTGATCGTAAAAGCCGGTCTTGAGCCCGTCGCATCCGGCAAACGTGCGCACCAGATGATTGGTATTGCGCAATTGAAAGGTGCCGTTGCGGAACGGAGTGCTATCGGTCGCCGCCCAGCGCAGCAGGTCGGGGTACTTCACCAGTTCGCGGGCCATCACGGCGAGATCATAGGCGCTCGACACGTCAGGCTGGTGGCCGGGCGCCGGCGGCAGGCCGTGAACTGAATAGTAATGGGTGTCCTTGAGGCCAAGCGCCGCGGCACGCTGATTCATCATCGCGGTGAAGGCCTCGACCGAACCGCCGACGTACTCGGCGACCGCGACCGACGCGTCGTTGGCCGAATGAATCACGACGGCCTGCATCATCTGCTGGAGGGTGAAAGTTTCGCCCTCCTTGAGATAGACCTGCGAGCCGCCCATCTGCGCGGCGAAGGCGGAGGTGGTGACCTTGTCGGTGAGTTTGAGGCTGCCGTCGTGCAACTTTTCGGCGACGATCAGCATGAGCATCATCTTGGCCAGCGACGCGGTCGGCCAGGGGCGATGCATGTCATGGTCGAAGATGATCGTGCCGGTGACCGGTTCCATCACGCAAGCGGTGGCATAGGGTGCGTTGAGCGCGGCGGAGTTCGCGCCGGAGGGGGCCGACGCTGAAGATTTCGGCGCGGGCGAATGGCGCCGGGTAGCGGCGGCGGCAACCGCGAAGACCGTCGGGGCGCATAGGGAAGCGGCGAAGGCGACGCCACCGCGGACGAAGCGCCGCCGGCTCATGGTGATGTCGGGCTTGCGGGCGTCCACTCTTCGTCGATCAATGCTTCGGCGATCAGTGAATCGAGTACGAAAGTTGAACCGGAGTGCCGTTGCGGATCACGCCAAGCGTGATGAACGATCGGCTGCCGAGCGTCGAGAGCATCTGCATCGCCTTGGCCGGGTCGCCAACCGGCTGGCCGGAGACGTTGGTCAGGACGTCGCCATTCTGTAGGCCGATATTCTGGAAGATCGAACCGGGCTGAATTTCCGACAGGACGAAACCGTTCGCCGTGCCATCCTGGAGATTCGGGACGGCGCGGATCTGGGTGAAGAGCTGAGCCATGTTCTGCATGTTGTGGTCGACTGCGGTGCGATCGAGCGCGTAGCGGTTGGGGGCGATGCGGTGCACGCCGGCCGTGGGCGGGACGCGACGCAGCATCGGGTTATGCATGAAAGGGCGGCGCAACCCGCGCATCCGGAGCGAACGCATGCCTTCGTTGTCCTGATCGGGAACGGCGGAATCGTCGTGCGGGATTACCAGCGCCACGTGCCGCCCGTGGTGATCGACGATTACGCGGTTGTGGTCGATCTGGACGAGGCGGCCGACGTCGGGAATCGTGTCGCCAAGCCGATAGAGCGACTGATCGCCGGCTTGCGTCTCAATAATCGCGAAGGGCGGCAGGCCGCCGCTCAGATGCGAGGTGCCGAGCAGGGTGACGTTGAGATCTTCGGTGGCGACCGGCGCCGCTTCGGGCGCGGGCGCGAGATTGAAGACGTCGCGCCGGGCAATCGCCTGGTAGGTGGCACGCGAAGTCGCGGCGTCGAGGCCGGCCGTGCCAGCGGCGGTGCCGAGGGTCATCGCGGGCACGACATCGGTCCCCATGCGCAGGCGAATCATGTCGCTGACGGCGAGCGCGGCGAAATAGGCGATCGCCACGACCAGCATCGCATTGAGCGCGTACAGATATCGTTCGTGAAGATTGAACGTCATTCAGAACGCCGCCTCGGCGTCGTATGCGGTATCCGCGACCAGCCGTCCGATATCGTAATTCCAGCGGCCCTTCCAATGCGCGACGAGCAGGCTCGCGGGCGAATGGCCGCTGCGCACCAGGTCGATCAGGCGCAACAGATAAATGCTCTCATCCTCGCCGCGCTCATTCAATGCCCGCTGGCGGGTGAGGCCGGTGGCGGCGATGTTGAGCAGTTCGAGGCCGAGATCCTTGAACGTTGCGCGCCCGGCGCGGGCCTCGAGGCCCATCTTATGGGCGTCGGCGGTCAATTGAACGCGCTCCTCGTAGCTCCAGCGCTTGACCAGGTCCCAGGCCGCGAGCAAGCAATCGTCGTCGTAGAGTACGCCCTTCAGAAGCGCCGGCAGCGCGAGCATCAGCGCGGGCGACTGGCTGTCGGCGGTGCGCACCTCGACGTATTTCTTGAGCCGGACCTCGATGAAAAGCGTGGTCAGATGGTTCGCCCAGTCGTCGAGCGTTGCGCGGTGGCCGTTCCAGCCCTGCTCCATGAACTGGCGAAAGGTGATGCCGGAGCCGGCGGTCAGGTTGAGATAGCGATGATCGCGCATCAGGAAGTACATCGGCACGTCGAGCGCGTACTCCGCGTAATCCTCGAAGCCGGCGCTGTCGCCAAAGACGAACGGTGGCACGCCGCAGCGATCGCGATCAGTATCGGTCCAGATATGGCCGCGGAAGCTCTGATAGCCGTTGAGGCTGCCGTCGGAGATCGGCGAGTTGGCGAAGACCGCATAGAGCAGCGGCACGATACCCATGCTGAGGCGCAACTTGCGCATCGCGTCGGCTTCATCGGCGTAGTCGAGGTTGGCCTGCACCCCGGCGGTCTGCTTCATCATGCGCTGGCCGAGGCGCCCCTTGCGCGCCATGTACGGGTACATGATGTGGTAGCGGGCTTTCGGCAGAAGCTCGATTTCGTCGATGCGGCTGAGCGGCTGGATCCCGAGGCCGAGCACCGCGGCGCCGATCTGATGGCCAATCTCGATTAGCTGCTGGGCGTGGGCGGAGAACTCGCGGAGCGCACAATGCACGTTGTCGCATTGCTCGCCGGAGAGCTCGATCTGGCCGCCGGGCTCGATGGTGATCGGGGCGCGCTCGCCGCGCAGCGCGATGATTCGGCCGTGCTCGTCGTCGGGCTGATAGCCGTAGCGATCGATCAGCCGGCGCATGATTTCCTCGACTCCGCCGGGGCCCGAAAAGGGCAGCGCCGTGCCACTGGGGACGCTGACCGCGACCTTCTCGTATTCCGTGCCGATACGCCACTTATCCCGCGGTTTCGCGCCGCTTTCGAAGTAGCGGATCAACTCCTCTTTCTTTTCCAGCGGCTCGGTCATCTTGCTTATGCCTGGCTTGCGGGTGGCGTTCGGCGTCCGGTTGCATCACAGGACTTTCGCCCCGATCGCGCGCCTATCATGGCTTCGCAAATCCGTTAAGGCAAGCTGCCGGATGGGCTGCGCTTGTCAGCCGCAAGCGGCTTGCTTAAGGTGGCCGCGCAGAGGCATGAGCGATGGCGCAATGCGTGCTCGCGATCGATCAGGGGACGACCGGAACCACCGTGATGGTAATCGACGCGGGCGGCCGGATCCGCGGGCGGACCTATGGCGAAGTGCGCCAGTTCTATCCGCGGCCCGGATGGGTCGAGCACGACGCCGAGGCGATCTATAAATCGGTGGTGGCACTCGGACGGATGGCGATCCGGAAGGCGCGCATCCGCGCCGGCGACCTGGCGGCGATCGGAATCACCAATCAACGCGAGACCTTCGTAGTGTGGGAGCGCGCGAGCGGCCGCCCGGTGCATCGCGCGATCGTGTGGCAATGCCGGCGGAGCGCGGCGATCTGCGCGGCGCTCGCGCCACGCGCAGCCGAGGTCACGCGGATCACCGGACTGCTGATCGATCCCTACTTCTCGGGAACCAAGCTCAAATGGCTGCTGGATCACGACCCGGCGATCCGCCGGCGCGCCGCGCGCGGCGAGTTGTGTTTCGGCACGATCGACGCCTGGCTGATCTTCAAGCTGTCGCGCGGCAGCGCCTTCGTGACCGACTATACCAACGCGTCGCGCACGCTGATGTTCGACCTGGAACGGCGCCGCTGGGATCCGGCGATGCTCGAAATGCTGGGCGTGGCGCCGCAAATGCTGCCGGCGCCGGTCGCCTCGCGCGGACCGCTAGCCGAAGCGGCGGCCGGTCTGTTCGGCGATCGCGCGGTGCCGATCGGCGCGAGTATCGGCGACCAGCAGGCGGCGTTGTTCGGGCAGGGCGCGGTGCATCTGGGGGCGGCCAAGGTCACCTACGGAACCGGCGCGTTCCTGCTGATGCATACGGGCAGCGATCGGATCGTCTCGCACCACCGGCTGCTGAGCACGGCGGCGCTGGACGCGGCCGGCGCGCCCGCCTACGCGCTCGAGGGTTCGGTTTTTATCGCCGGCGCGGCGGTGCAATGGCTGCGTGACGAACTCGGCCTGATCAAGCAGGCTTCGGAGACGCAGGCGCTGGCGCAAGGCGGTGGCGATCGCGGCGCGCCCTACGTGGTGCCGGCCTTCGTTGGACTGGGCGCACCGTATTGGGACAGTGGCGCGCGCGGCGCGATCTTCGGCCTGACCCGCGACACCACGCGGGCGGCGATCGTGCGCGCGACCCTCGACAGCATCGCCTACCAGGTGCATGACGTGCTGATCGCGATGGAGCGCGACAGTGGGCAGGTTATCCCGGAATTGCGGGTGGACGGCGGCGCGGTCGCCAACGACTACCTGATGCAGTTCCAGGCGGACATTTCGGGGCGGCCGGTGCGGCGTCCGGCGATGGCCGAGACGACGGCGCTGGGCGCGGCGATCCTGGCCGGGATGGCGGTGAAGCTGTGGCGCGGGGCGGGCGAGACGCGCGGGCTGCGGCGGACCGATCGGGTGTTTCGGCCAAAGATGCGCGCGGCGGAGCGCGAACGGCTGCTGGCGGGATGGCGTGACGCGGTCGCGCGGACGCTCAGCCGCGGCGCGAATGACACCTGAGTTGCATGATTGTCCTACATTTAGTAATGTTGCGCGAGCGCCGGCTGCCGACGCAAAGAATCCCGGGCGCGGGATAATCCCGGAAACCTGATAGCGCGGGATAGCAGGTCAGCGTGAGCCGGAGGCGGGGCGGATGGTCGTGACGCGCAGGCCGTGCGAGGTCCAGCCGACGTCGAAGCCGACACTGTCGCCCTCGTGCAACAGCTCGAGGCCGGGGGCGCGTCCGCCGATCGGCGCGCCGACCACGCTGACGAAGGGAAATTCGAAGCGGATCTCGCGCCCGCTATGCGAGCGGATGATGCCGCGTCCGCGGATCGCGTCGAGCAGGACGACCAGTCCGGTGTAGAAATTGCCGGGAAATTGGGCGCTATCGAATTCGTCGATCATGATCGGTTACGCGCGATAGGTTCTAATCGATGGGTAATGCCGCGGCCCTCGCGCGCGTCGGCCGGGGCCGCGGTTTCGCCCACAGGCGCGGGGGAAGGATCAACCCGCTTCGGCGAGCAGGCGGTCGAGCTCGCCGCGTGCTTCGAGTGCGCGCAACTCGTCGTAGCCGCCGACGATCTTGCCGTTGATGAAGATCTCCGGGACGGTGCGGCGGCCGCCCGACAGCTCGACCATCCGTTCGCGTAAATCGTCGTCGTCGGTGACGTCGATTTCTTCAAACGCGACGCCTTTTTGCTTGAGCAGGGCCTTGGCGCGCGTGCAAAACGGGCAGTAGGCGGTGGAATAGACCTGTACTTTGGCCACTGTTACTCCTTCCAGCTTTATTCTGCTGACGCGCGCGGCTTCCCGCAAGTGGCCGCAAGTGGCAGTTTTAATAACCGCGGTTCGCCGGCTCGCCCCCCATGCCCGCTCCGCCCGATTCGATTTTCGCCAAGCCGGTTGTGGGATTCTTCGCTGCGCTGAGAGTGACGGAGCGGGCTTTGCGCAGACACTCCCTAGAAACCTCTGCACAAGGCTCCGCTGTCACCCTGAGCGCAGCGCATGGGTCCCGGATCCGGGATTCTTCGCTGCGCTCAGAATGACAACCTAACTTGTGCAGAGGTTCCCTAGCGTCGATCGGGATAGGCGCGCTTGAGGCGGGCGGGCGGTACACCGATCAGGAACAGCGTCTTGATCAGCCACATGCGCATGATCGTGCGGACGAGACCGCCGTCGCGCCATCGGCGGGCCGAGGTGATCACCCGCGCACGCGGACAGGCAATCTTTCCGCGGCGGCGCAGGCGGCGGGCGAAGTCGACATCCTCGCACAGGTCGATCGCGGGAAAGCCATCCATGCGGGTGAAGATATCGCGGCGCACGAAGAGCGCCTGATCGCCAGTGCCGGCGCGGGTCAGACGCGAGCGCAGATTGATCGACGCCGCAACGATGCGATAGGCGAGGCGGCGATCGTCGAAGGCCAGGTCGAAGCGTCCGCCGACCACGCGCGCGTCGGTCAGCGCGGTGTCGATCACGAGCGCGAAGTCGCGCGGCACGAGGGTGTCGGCATGCACGAAGGCAAGCGCGTCGCCGGTCGCGAGGGCGGCGCCGGCGTTCATCTGGCGGGCGCGGCCACGTGGCGCGTCCACGAGGCGATCGCATAGCGGGCGGGCGATCGCGACGCCGCGATCGGAGCTGCCGCCGTCGACCACGATGACCTCGGCGCCGGGCGCGCCACGGCGCAGCGCGCCAAGCGTTGCGGCAATCGCGCGCTCCTCGTTGAGCATCGGCACAATTACGGACAGATGCGGGCCGGGCATCGCGCGGCGGCTCAGGACGATCGCGGATTGATAAGAGCGGGGATGGCGGCGGGCGCGGGAAAGTCGCGGATATGGACGCGGCGACCGCGGATTTCGAGGCGCCCCTGCTGAAACAGCGCAATCGCCCAGGGATAGATGCGATGCTCCTCGGCGTGGATGCGTGCGGCCAGCGTGGCGGCGTCGTCGTCCTGATGAACCGGAACGACCGCCTGCACGATCACCGGACCGTTGTCGACCCCTTCGGTGACGAAGAACACGGTGCATCCGCTGAAGCGCACGCCGTAGTCGATGGCCTGTTGCTGCGCGTCGACGCCGGGAAAGGCCGGGCAGAGCGCGGGATGGATATTCATGATGCGATCGCGAAATGCGGCGACCATCACGGGCGACAGCAGGCGCATGAAGCCGGCGCAGACGACGAGTTCGACGCCGTGGGCGTTGAGCGCGGCGACCAGCGCGCGATCGAAATCCTGGCGCGAGGGAAAGCCGCGATGGTCGATGACTTGCGCATCGATACCGTGATGGCGGGCGCGGGCGAGTCCGCCGGCGGCGGCCTGGTTCGAGATGACGACGCGGATTTCGGCGGCAAGGTCGCCGCGCGCGATCGCGTCGATGAGGGCCTGCAGGTTGGTGCCCTCACCCGAGATCAGCACGCCGAGCCGCACCGGCGGACGCGGAGGGGAAGCGGCGGCGGTCATGCGATCGTCACACCGCGCGCGCCGCGCACGATTTCGCCAATGATGAAGGCGCGCTGGCGGCGCGATTTGATCTGGGCGACGACGGCCGCGGCGTGGACCTGCGGGACGATCGCCACCATGCCGAGGCCGTTGTTGAACGTGCGATCCATTTCGGCCTGGTCGATTTTACCCAGCCGCGCGATCATCTTGAAGATCGGCGGAACCGGCCAACTGGCGCGCTCGATGTGCGCATGGAGCTGCGGCGGCATCACGCGCGGCAGATTCTCCGGCAGGCCGCCGCCGGTGATATTGGCGAGACCGCGGATCGGAAAGCGCGCGAAGAGTTCGAGCACCGATTTGGCGTAGATGCGCGTGGGGCGCAGCAATTCGTCGCCCAGCGTGCGGCCGAGATCGGCGAGGTGCGCGTCCAGCTTGAGCCGCGCGCGCTCGAGCAGCACCTTGCGCACCAGCGAGAAGCCGTTGGAGTGGAGACCGTCGGCGGCCAGGCCGATGATCGCGTCGCCGGCGCGCATCCGTACGGGATGCGGGATCTGCGCGCGCTCGGCAATCCCCACGGCGAAGCCCGCGAGATCGTATTCGCCCGGCCGATAGAGCCCCGGCATCTGCGCGGTTTCGCCGCCGACCAGCGACATCCCCGCCAGGGCGCACCCGCGGGCGATACCCTTGACGATCGCGAGTGCGACGGCGCGATCGAGCTTGCCGGCGCCGATGTAGTCGAGGAAAAAGAGCGGCCGCGCGTTGTGGCATACGATGTCGTTGACGCACATCGCTACGCAGTCGATGCCGATGGTGTCGTGGCGGCCGGTGGCGAAGGCGATTTTTAGCTTGGTGCCGACGCCGTCGGCGCCGGCGACGAGCACCGGCGCGCGCATTTGCTGGGCGCCATTAAGGCCGATCAGCGCGCCGAAGCCGCCGATGCCCTCGAGGACGTGGGCGCCGGCGGTCGGTCGGGCGAGGCGGCGGAAGAGCGGAATGAGACTCTGCTTGAGGCCGATATCGACGCCGGCGGATTTGTAGGTGAGGCGCGCCGTCACGCGATCAACTCCCGCGGCGGGCCAGCGCCATTGCGCGCCAGGCGCGTTGGCCGGTGGGATAGACGGTCAGCCCCTCGCGATAGCGGAGCAGTTCGAGGCCAGCGAGCAGCGTGCGCAGTTCATAATGCTCGAGGGTGAAGCGCGCGTCGCGCAGATGGCCGTGGCCGGCTTCGTCGATCAGAAACGTATCGAAGAGGATGAGACCGCCCGGCCGGATCGCGGAGACCAGTTGCGGTATCAGGTCGCGATCGAGGTAGTTCACGTTGAGAATCAGATCGAAGCTCGCGGGGCGCAGCGGGATCGGCGCTGCGAGGTCGGCGACGATCGGATAGATCGGCAGGCGCTCGCGCCGTGCGAGAGCGGCCAGCGTGCGCGTCGCGGTGATCGAGAAGTCGATCGCGACGACGCGCAAACCCGCGCGCGCGACCGCGATCGCGTTGCGGCCGGTGCCGGCGGCGAGGTCGAGGGCGAGGCCGTGGGGATGGAGTGCGCAGATCGCGGGGAGCATCTCGGTGACCGACAATTCGGGGTCGCCCGGCACCGCGTCGCGATGGCGATCTTCCCAGGTGGCGCGCTGTGCGAGGTTCATAGCGCGCGGGCGAGGGTCAGCACGTCGACGCGGCGGGCGCCAGCGGCGAGCAGGGTGCGGGCGCATTCGTCGGCGGTCGCGCCGGTGGTCATGACGTCGTCGATCAGCAGGACGATCCGGTTGGCGACGCGGGCGGGGCGGCGCACGGCAAAAGCGTCGCGCAGATTGTCGCGGCGATCGCGCTGGTTCTGCATGGTTTGCGGCGGCGTGGCGCGCACGCGCACCAGCGATTTCAGATCGACGGTGCGGCCGCCGCGGCGGGCGACCGCAATCGCGAGCATCGCGGCCTGGTTGAAGCCGCGCCAGCGCAGGCGGCTCGAATGGAGCGGCACGGGAATCACCAGGTCGTAGTCGGCGGCCGGCAGCGGCAGTTCCCCGCCGAGGCATTCGGCGAGCGCGTGGGCGAGCGATTGATCGAGGCCGTACTTGTGGCGGCGGATAATCGAGGCGACGGTGCCGCTGTCGTCCTCAGCGCGCGACGAGTAGCGGGCGACGGCGCGCGCGCGGCCGAAATGCGGCGGCGCTTCGACGCAGTCGTCGCACCATCGGGAGTCGGTGCCGGCGTCTTCGAGCGGAATTCCGCATACGGCGCAGAAGGGCGCGGGAATCGGCTCGATGCCGGCGAGGCACGGAGCGCAGACCCGGGCGGCGGCATCGACAGAGAGCCGCGCGCCGCATCCGGCACAGCGCGGTGGATAGAGAAAATTGACCAGGTAATGCAGCATCGGCACGCTATCAATAGTGATGAAGCGATCCGCCACCAAACTCAAGTAGGCAGCGCCGGAGGGGATGCGGCCTCATCGCAACGTGATGAATTCGCGGCAATGTGTGGTATAGAGGCGGCATGGACGCACCACTTAAGGGTATACGGGTTATCGATTGGACGATATGGCAGCAGGGCCCGGTGGCAACCACGATGCTCGCCGACCTGGGCGCGGAAGTGATCAAGATCGAGGAGCGCGGCAAGGGTGATCCGGGGCGTGCGATCTTCGCGATCGGCGGTTCGGCGGCGACGGCCAAGAGCGGGCACAACTTCTATTTCGAGGCGAATAATCGCCACAAGCAGAGCCTGACGCTCGACCTGAGCAAGCCGCAGGCGCGCGAGGTCGTCTACCGGCTGGCCGCCAAGAGCGACGTCTTCGTGCAGAATTTCCGCAAGGGCGTGGCGGCCCGGCTCGGCCTGGGCTACGAGGTGCTGAGCGCGCGCAATCCCAAGCTGATCTACGCGAGCTCATCGGGCTACGGGCCCAACGGCCCCGACAGCGGCGAGCCGTCGTTCGATTATCTCGCGCAATCGCGATCGGGGATCATGAATATCGCGAGCGTGGCGACCGAGGAGCCGATCTATCTGAACGGCGGACTGGCCGACCAGATGGGCGCGATCATGCTGGCCTACGGGGTGATGACGGCGCTGGTCGCGCGCGAGCGCTACGGGGTCGGGCAGGAGGTCAACGCGTCGCATCTCGGATCGATGATCGCGCTGCAGGGGCTGAATGTTTCGAGCCGGACGATCCTGGGCCACGAGTTCCCGCGATCGACGCGCGACGACGCGTTCAATCCGCTGTGGAATCACTACAAGTGCGCCGACGGCAAATGGATCAGCCTGGGGATGCTGCAGACCGATCGCTACTGGAAGGATTTCTGCAACGCGCTGGGCGTGCCCGAGCTGATCGACGACGCGCGCTTCAACGGGATCAAGCCGCGCGGCAAGAACCATCGCGAGCTGGTGGCGATCCTCGACCGCGTGTTTCTTGCGCGGCCGCGCGACGAATGGATGGGGATATTGAAGCGCGGCGGCGACTTCATTTACACGCGGGTCAACAAGATCGACGATCTGCCCGGCGACGAGCAGGTCATCGCCAACGAGTACATCGTCGACTACGAGCATCCGGAGATCGGTCCAACCAAGCTGGTCGGCGTGCCGGTAATCCTGAGCAAGACGCCGGGCAACGCGCGCGGACGGGCGCCGGAGCTGGGCGAAAATTCCGAGATGATCCTCACCGAGCTGCTGGGTTACAGTTGGGACGAAGTCGGCCAGCTGCGCGATGCGGAAGTGATCTAAGCGGGAAAGTGATCTGAACGGGGACGCGCCGGGGGCCTGAGGCGGCGCCACGAACGCAAATGGGAGAGAGCGACGATGCCGATTACGGGGACGGCGGAAGATCGCGAGCAGATCCGCGAGCTGTACGCGCGCTACGCCTTTACGATCGATCACGGGCCATTTGACGAATGGGTGCGATGCTTCACGGCGGACGGGGTCTTTGAGAGTCCGCGCCTGGGCCGCCACGCCGGGCATGAAGCGCTGGCCAAGTTCACCCAAATGTACAAGAACTCGGCCGGCGACGCACAGGTCCGCCACATGATGACCAACGTGACCTTTCGCGTTGAGGGCGATACCGGGATGGGCGGATGCTACCTGACGTACTACCATTGCAAGGGTGGCAAGGCGACGCTCGAGGCGATCGGGCGCTACCAGGACGAATTGCGCAAAGTCAACGGCGAGTGGCTGTTTCAGTATCGGCGGGTCTATATCGACGGCCACGGCTGAGCGATATAGCGCTCTATCTGGCGCATTTCAGGCCAGACCGGCCATCGCACTAGCAAGGTCGGAAGCGAGCGGGGCGCTGACGGTGACGCGCGCGCCGGCCGGCGAAACGAGTGCGATCTCCGCCAGATGGAGCCAAAAGCGTCCGCGTGCGAGGCCGTCGAGCGGCGGGCCGCCATATAGTTCGTCACCGGCGATCGGATGGCCGATACTCGCCAGGTGAAGGCGAATCTGATGGCGGCTGCCGCTGCGCGGGAGCGCGTCGGCGAGCGTAAAATCTCCCACATAATCGATTGGCTCGATTCGGGTGAAGGCGGGCCGCGCGGCCGCGCGATGGGGCGTGGCGGCGGCAATCGAGGGATCGTCCGCGCCGCCGCTGACAATGACCATCCGGCGCGGATTCTTCGGATGATGCGCGATGGGCGCATCGATCTCGAGCGCGCGGTCGAGGCGCCCGGCGGCCAGCGCGCGATAGCGGCGGCTCACGCCGGCGCTCCGAATCGCCGCGCGCAGGATGGTAAACGCCGCGCGAGTGCGCGCGATGATCAATGCGCCCGAAGTGCCGTTGTCGAGGCGATGCACCAGGCCGCCCTCGAGCGGCTTGTCGCCGGCCGCCGCGGTTTCGGGATAGCGCGCGGCGACCGCGTTCATCACCGTGCCGCGCTCGTCGGGGCGCAGCGGATGGCATGGGAGCATCCCGGGCTTGTCGACCACCAGCATCGCGGGGTCTTCATAGAGAATCGCCAGCGCGAGATCGGGATTGGGCGCGAGCGCGTGGACCGGCGCGGGCGCGTCCTCGACCTCGACGCGATCGCCCGGCGCGACCGGCTCGCCCTTGCGATAGCGGTGGCCGTTGACGCGGACGCGGCCAGCGAAGATCAGATCCTTGGCGGCGCGGCGCGACGTTGCCCATCCGAGGCGCACGAGGTAACGGTCGAGCCGCTCGCCCTCAGTTGTCAGAGAGTCCGTGGTGCACCCAGCCTTCGATCTGTCGGTAGAAGCCGGCGAAGGGATCTTCATTGGGGGCCGGCGTGAAATAGCATTTCTGCATAAAGTCGAGGGCGCCCGAGTAATGCTCGAAGCGGTCGCTCAACTCCTCGAACATCAGGAAGCCCGGCTTGTAGAGCGTCAGGTCGAGCGCGGAGACGGCGCGGTACGAGCGCGAGCCCTCTTCGAGATAATAGTCCAGATAGCCGCCGTGCTCGACGAAGCGCCGGAACAATCCCGACATGAAGAGCGTGTAGTCGCCGACCTGCTTGCGCAGGGCGCGCTCGCCGGCCAGGCGGGTCGATTCGTCGGGACCCAACTGCGCGAGGTTCATTTCGACGACGCTGGTGAGGCGGCGGCCTTCGGCGCCACGGATCGCGAGCCATTGGTCGGAGTGGCCGAATTCGGCCAGTACGGTGGCGACATAGTCGGTGATCTGCCGGTCGCCGACGCCAACCTGGTCAAAGCTCTTGCGCACCAGGGTGAGGAAAAAGCCCTTGAGTTTCTCAGCCGACGTTGGTCGAACCTGCATGGTGAGGTATCGGTCCTCCTCGCCTGGCGCCGCTGCAGGCGGCGCCGCTATGTCTGTGGGGAAGCGTACATCGAACGATAACGCGAATCCACGGCACGCAAATAGAGCTGCGCTAGGGAACCTCTGCACCAGGCTCTGCTGTCACCCTGAGCGCAGCGCATGGGTCCCGGATCCGGGATTCTTCGCTGCGCTCAGAATGACAACCTAACTTGTGTAGAGGTTCCCTAAGCGGACAGGGTCGCCGGAGGCGGCGCGTCGAAGCGACGCATGGTCGTGTTGTGCGGCGTACCGGCGTCGTCGGGATGGTGGGGATGCTCGGGATGATCGATGTTGTAGTGCAGGCCGCGCGACTCCTTGCGCAGCATCGCACAGCGCACGACCAGTTCGGCGACGGTGACGAGATTGCGCAGTTCGACCAGGTCGGAATCGATCTGATGATGCCAGTAGTAGCCGTGGATCTCTTCCTTGAGCATCAGGATGCGCCTGAGCGCGCTCTCGAGGCGGAGATCGCTGCGCACGATGCCGACGTAGTTCCACATCAGGCGGCGGATCTCCTCCCAGCTATGGGTAATCAGCACGTGCTGCTCGCTCTTGATCGCCGCGCCGGGATCCCATTGGCGAAACTCCGGAATCGCCGCCTCGTCATGGCCGAGCAATTCGCGCGCGGCGGCAAAGGCCCGCCGGCCCATCACGGCGGCTTCGAGCAGCGAGTTCGAGGCGAGCCGGTTGGCGCCATGCAGGCCGGTCATCGCGACTTCGCCGGCGGCATACAGGCGCGGGATACCGGTGCGGCCCATCAGATCGGTAACGACGCCGCCACACATATAGTGGGCGGCCGGCACGACCGGAATCGGCGCGGCGGTGAGATCGAAGCCGAAGCCCAGGCATCGCTCGTAGATGTTGGGAAAGCGCTCGCGGATGAAGCCGGCGTCGCGATGGCTCAAGTCGAGATAGACGCAATCGTAGCCGCCGCGCTTCATCTCGGAGTCGATCGCGCGGGCGACCACGTCACGCGGCGCCAGTTCGGCGTCGGGATGATAGCGCTTCATAAAGGGGGTGCCGTCGGGCAGGCGCAGGATCGCGCCCTCGCCGCGCAGCGCCTCGGAGATCAGGAACGACTTGGCGGCGGGATGATACAGGCAGGTCGGATGGAACTGGTAGAACTCCATGTTGGCGATCGGTGCGCCCGCCCGGTAAGCCATCGCGACGCCGTCGCCCGAGGCGATATCGGGGTTGGTCGTATAGAGATAGACCTTGCCCGCGCCGCCGGTTGCCAGCAGCGTGGTGCGGGCGGCGATCTTGCGCACGCGCATGGTCGATTTTTCCAGCGCGTAGGCACCCCAGCAGGACTGCGGACGGCCGTCGGCGCCCTTGTCGATCAAGAGATTAACCGCGACGTGATTTTCCAGCACGCGGATATTCCCGCGTGCGCGGGCCGCCGCGCCGAGCGCCCGCATGATCTCGCGGCCGGTCAGGTCTTGCGCGTGGAGCACCCGGCGATGGCTGTGGCCGCCCTCGCGGCCGAGGTCGTATTCGTCCTCGCCACCCTCGTCGACGCGCGTGAAATGGGTGCCGAGCGCGATCAGCTCGCGGACCACCTCGGGACCGTCGCGCACGATCGATTCGACCGCCGCGCGATCGCAAACCCCGGCACCGGCACGCAGCGTATCGGCGACATGCGACTCGAACGAATCGTCGACGCTCCAGACGCTCGCGATACCGCCCTGGGCGTAGGCGGTGTTGGCCTCGTCGCTGGCCGCCTTGGTGAGGACGGTGACGCTGCCAATAGCGGCCGCCTTGATCGCAAAGATCATCCCGGCGATGCCGCCGCCGATGACCAGAAAATCGCTGTCGATACCGCTGTTGTTCATCGCTCAGGCGCGGCCGGAGGGCGGAGGATGATTATCGGGCCGCCGGAGGTACGCGCACCAGCCGCCGCCTCCGACGCTAAGCAAGCGCGCGGAAGGCGGCAGCCGCTCTCCATAGACTGATCGACGCTAGATTACCGCTGGCGCCAGAGTCAACCGATCGGCGGCGCGGCGCCGACGGATGCGCGGCGCGGTTTGCTCGATCCGGAGCCATCGCCTAAAGTCAGGATGTACGGCGCCAGCCGCGAGGGGGACGCAAAGCGGCAGCGCGAAGGCCTTGCGAGTGACAATCACGGCACCCAACGTCCTGACCCTGATGCGTATCGCGGTGGTGCCGCTGCTGGTCTACCTGCTGACGTTCACCGGACCGATTCCGTCGGCCATCGCCGCGGCGGTGTTTTTCGTCGCGACCCTGACCGATTTTCTCGACGGCTATATCGCGCGAATCTACGGTTCGGTCACCAACCTGGGCAAGTTCCTCGATCCGCTGGCCGACAAGCTGCTGGTGACCGCGGCGCTGATCATGCTGGCGGCGATGCCGCGGACGCCACGGATTCCGGCCTGGATCGTGGTGGTGCTGGTGGCGCGCGAACTGCTGGTCACCGGATTGCGCGCGGTCGCGGCGAGCCGCGGGCGGATAATCGCGGCCGAGGAGCTGGGCAAATACAAGATGGCGCTACAGGCGATCGCGCTGCACGGCCTGCTGATCAACTACACCTACTTTCACGTGGATTTCTTTGCCGCCGGGATGTTTGTGATGTGGATCGCGCTGGTCGTGACGGTGTGGTCGGGCGCCGACTATTTCGTGCGCGCGTGGGGCGTGCTGATGCCGCCCGGACCGGCGTCGATAGCCAAGCGGGCGGCGATTTGACAAGCGGCGCGGCGACCAATAAACCTTTTGGTTCTGGCCTGCCTGGGAACGGCGAGCGGGTGTAGCTCAGTTGGTAGAGCGCGTGCTTGCCAAGCACGAGGTCGTCGGTTCGAAACCGATCACCCGCTCCATTTAGAATTTCAATAAAATCCGAGTTGCAGCGGCGAACGAACGGGCTGCGCCCTATCGACGGGAACGGCTTGATGTGGGGGCGTTGAAAATTGCGCGTGGGATTCGTAAGCTCGGCGCATGACGCCGCCAGATCTTCGACTCTATATCGATTACAAAAGCCCGTACGCCTACCTGGCGAAGGATCCGGCCTACGAACTCGAACGCGAGTTCGGGGTCACCTTCGCGTGGCATCCGTACGTGCTGTTCATCCCGGACTTTCTCGGCACGGTCGAGGGCCGCAACGACCATCAGTGGCGGCGCGTGCGCTACAGCTACGCCGACGCGCGGCGGCTGGCGAATCGGCGCGGCCTGACGGTGCGCGGTCCGCAGAAAATCTTCGACTCGGCGCTGGTCTCGATCGGCGCGATCTATGCGCAGCGCCGCGGCACCTTTCGCAAGTACAACGACCTGGCCTTCGAGCGCTTCTGGAAGCGCGAGTTCGATATCGAGGATCGCGAAGCGGTGCGCCGCGTGCTCGACGACAGCGGCGCCGAGACGGCAGCCTTTTTCGAGTTTGCCGAGGGGGAAGGGCGGCGCGAGCTCGAGCGCGTGTGCAAGGAGGCCGAGGCGCTCGGCGTGTTCGGCGTGCCGACTTTCGTGATCGACGGCGAACTCTACTGGGGCGGCGATCGGCTCTGGATGGTGCGCGAGAAGCTGGCCGGGAAATAATCGCCCGCCGCTGTCATCGGACCGATCATAATTGTATTGGTGAGCCGTATGACTGCGGCTATTCGGACGACGTTACTGTTGGGCGAGGGTTAAAACGACCATGATCACAAACCGCGAATCCGGCACCAATGTCAATGAGATCGCCGCCGGCATCTATCGAATCAGCACGCCCGTTTCCGAGCAGATGATCCCGGGCGGGTTCACCTTCAACCAGTACCTGGTCGCCGACGATGAGCCGCTGCTGTTCCATTGCGGACTGCGCCGGATGTTCCCGCTGATGCGCGAAGCGGTGGCGAGCATCCTTCCGGTCGAAACACTACGCTACCTTGCGCTCTCGCATGTCGAGGCCGACGAATGCGGTGCGCTCAACGATTGGCTTGCCGCGGCGCCCGGTGCGGTGCCGCTGTGCGGGCGAGTCGCCGCGATGACGTCGATCGAGGATATCGGCGATCGGCCGCCGCGCGCGATGAGCGATGGCGAGGCGCTCGCATTGGGCAAGCATTCCGTAAAATGGTTCGACGCGCCGCATCTGCCGCATGGATGGGAGTGCGGATTGATGCTCGAGACGAGTACCCGTACCTTTCTATGCGGCGACCTGTTCACGCAGCCGGGCGGCAATCCGCCAGCGCTTACCGAAGACGACATTCTCGGTCCCAGCGAAGCGATGCGCGCGCGGCTCGATTATTTCTCCCATGCGCCCAACTCGCGCGCGCTGCTCGAGCGCTTCGCGGCGGAACGGCCGGCCACGCTGGCATGCATGCACGGCAGCGCATGGCGAGGCGACGGCGCGGCGCTGCTCCGTGCGCTGGCCGATATAATTTCCCAATGAGGTAGTCGTGGAAGACGTGATGTTTGAAAGTGGCACGATCGCCACGCTGACGATTAATCGGCCCAAGGCGCTCAACGCGCTCAATCGCGCGGTGCTCGAGGAGATCGCGCGCGTGCTGCGCGACGTGCGCCATGACTCCGCGGTGCGCGTGCTGATCGTCACCGGCGCGGGCGATCGCGCCTTCGTCGCCGGCGCCGATATCGCCGCGATGGCCGGCATGTCGACGGTCGAGGGGCTCGAGTTCACCCGCCTGGGCCATCGCGTGATGAATACCTTCGAGGATCTGCCGATCCCGGTGATCGCGGCGGTCAACGGCTTTGCCCTGGGCGGCGGACTGGAGTTGGCGCTGGCTTGCGACCTGATCGTCGCCAGCGAGAAGGCGCGCTTCGGCCAGCCCGAAATCAACCTCGGAATTATCCCGGGCTTCGGCGGCACGCAGCGCCTGCCTCATCGGATTGGCCATGGCCGGGCGCGCGAACTGATCATGACCGGCGAGATGTTCGACGCGCCGAGCGCGCTCGCCTGGGGGCTGGTCAGCCGGGTGGTCGCGCCGGATCAACTAATCGCCGAGACCCGCAAGCTGGCGGAAAAGATCGCGTCGAAGTCGGGTTTCACGCTGCGCCAGGCCAAGGCGACGCTGCGCGCCGCGGCCACGATGGAAGAGGACGCGGGCCTGCGCTTCGAGCAGAACGCTTTTGGCGCGCTTTTCGGCAGCGCCGACCAGGCCGAGGGGATGAAAGCCTTCGTCGAGAAGCGCGCGCCCCAATGGCGGCATAGGTAGGCGCCACCCGCGGAGCTTGCCGTCGCCGCGGCAATCGCCCGCATCAGCCGCCGCGGCAAGCGGCGCATCGCGGCAATCGCCCGCATCAATGTTGCGCGCGGCACGAAATGTTGTTTCTATCGACGGCGTAAGTCATCTACGATAAAAGAATTAGTGGTAGTATAGGCCAGCTCGATACAAGCTATCTGATTGTTACCACACCGGCATTTGATGCATGGACCTCGAACTTACTGAAGCTCAACGCGGCGCCCGCGATATCGCCCGCCGATTCGCGCGCGAACGGCTCGAACGGGTCGGCGTCGAAGTCGACCGCACGCACGTGTTTCCGGCCGCCGCGATCGCCGAACTGGGCAAGCTCGGGATGCTCGGCGTGTTTATCCCGGAGGAATACGGCGGCGCGGGCCTCGACAATGTGGCCTACGCGCTGGTGCTCGAGGAGCTGTCGGTCGAATGCGCCTCGACCGGCGTAATCGTCTCGGCCCATGCGTCGCTCGGCAGTTGGCCAATTCTGGGTACCGGCAGCGCCGAGCAGAAGCGCCGCTACCTGCCGAAAATGGCCACTGGCGAGGCGCTCGGCTGCTTTGCGCTGACCGAGCCGCAGGCCGGCTCCGACGCCGCCGGGCAGAAGACCCGCGCGGTGCTCGACGGCGACACTTACGTCGTCAACGGGACCAAGAATTTTATCACCAACGGCCCCGAGGCGGGGATTTGTATCCTGTTCGTGATGACCGCCCCCGACCAGGGGCATCAGGGGATTTCGGCGCTGATCGTCGAGACCGCGACGCCCGGCTTCGCGGTGACGCGGATCGAAGAGAAGATGGGCATCAACGGTTCACATAGCGCGCAGCTCGCGTTTACCGATATGCGGGTGCCGCGCGAGAACCTGCTGATGAAAGAGGGTGACGGCTTCAAGATTGCGATGAAAACGCTCGACGGCGGACGGATCGGAATCGCCGCGCAGGCGATTGGGATCGCGCGCGCGTCGCTCGAGGCCTCGCTCAAGTATGCGCAGGAACGCAAAGCCTTTGGCCGGCCGATCGCGAGCAATCAGGCGATTCAGTGGAAGCTCGCCGACATGGCGGTCGAGATCGACGCCGCGCGGCTGCTCACGCTGCAAGCCGCGACGCTCAAAGACGCCGGACGGCCGTGCACGAAATACTCGGCGATGGCCAAGCTGTTCGCGGCCGAGACCGCGATGAAGTCGGCGACCGAAGCGGTGCAGATTCACGGCGGCTACGGCTACACCAAGGAGTTCAAGGTCGAACGCTATTTTCGCGACGCCAAGATTACCGAAATCTACGAGGGCACCTCGGAGATTCAGCGGCTCGTAATCTCGAGCCAGGTGCTGCGCGGGCAATAGCCGCGCGGCTAAGGTCACGGCGATCGCACGGACAATCGGTGCCGGGAAGCGGGCCCGAAGATTCAGATCAGGCTCTGATTTAGATGAGGCTCCAAGGATCAGGTTAAAGACATGGCCGTGACCACCAAGCAGGAATGGCTCGAACGGACCTACCAGCGCTCCAAGGAGCGCCCGGTGCGCTTTTCGACGCTCTCCGACCTCGAGGTCGAACCGCTCTACACGCCCGAGGACGTGACCGGGGACTACGCCACGGCGCTGGGTTATCCGGGCGAGTTCCCGTACACCCGCGGGGTCTACGAATCGATGTATCGCGGGCGGCTGTGGACGATGCGGCAGTTCGCCGGCTTCGGGCTGGCCGAGGACACCAACGCGCGCTTTCATTTCCTGCTCGGCCAGGGCCAGGACGGTCTCTCGACCGCCTTCGACATGCCGACCCTGATGGGCTACGACGCCGACCACGAGCGCGCGATGGGCGAGGTCGGGCGCGAGGGTGTCAACGTCACCTCGATTCACGACATGGCGCGGCTATTCGACCGCATCCCGATCGGCAAGGTCTCGACCTCGATGACGATCAACTGCTCGGCGTCGGCGCTGCTCGCGATGTACCTGGTGCAGGCCGAGCGCACGGGGGTGCCGTGGGAGCAGGTCAGCGGCACGATCCAGAACGACATGCTCAAGGAGTTCATTGCGCAAAAGGAATGGATCTGTCCGCCGGCGCCGTCCCTGCGCATCGTCACCGATATGGTAGAGTTTTGCGCCAAAAAGGCGCCACGGTTTCATCCGGTGTCGATCTCCGGCTACCACATCCGCGAAGCCGGCTCGACCGCCGTGCAGGAACTGGCCTTCACCATCGCCGACGGCCTGTGCTACGTGCAGGACGCGGTCGACCGCGGCCTCGACGTCGACGACTTCGCGCCGCGGCTCTCGTTTTTCTGGGATCTGCATAGCGACTTTCTCGAAGAGGTCGCCAAGCTGCGCGCGGGCCGCCGGATGTGGGCGCGGCTGATGCGCGATCGCTTCGGCGCCAAGAATCCGAAGTCGCTGATGCTGCGCACGCACGCGCAGACCGCGGGCGTCTCGCTGACCGCGCAGCAGCCGATCAACAACGTCGTGCGCGTGGCGGTGCAGGCGCTGGCCGGAGTGTTCGGCGGCGTGCAATCGATGCATACCAATTCGATGGACGAGACGCTGGCGCTGCCGACCGAGCAGGCGGTGATGGTCGCGCTGCGCACGCAGCAGATTATCGCCGAGGAGACCGGCCTCACGAACACGATCGACGCGCTCGGCGGGAGCTACGCGGTCGAGGCGCTGACCGATCGGATGGAGCGCGACGCGCTCGAATATATCCGCAAGATCGACGAGATGGGCGGGATGCTCAAGGCGATCGACACCGGCTATCCGCAGCGCGAGATCGCCGAGGCGGCCTTCCTCTACCAGCGCCAGCTCGAGCAGGGGATCAAGACCGTGGTCGGCGTAAACAAGTACCAGGTGCCCGAGGAGATCACGATCGAGGTGCTCAAGATCGATCCGGTGCTCGAGGAGCGGCAGATTCAGCGCGTGCGCAAGATGAAGCGCGAGCGCAATTCGGTCGCCGTGCGCGAGGCGCTCAGGCTGGTGGCCGAGGCCTGCCGATCGGGCGAGAACCTGATGGAACCGATTTGCGCAGCCGTCCGCCGCGACGTGACAGTCGGCGAGATCAGCGACGTTTACCGCGCCGAATTCGGCGTATACAAAGACCCGGGCTGGATTTAGCAGGTGGCGGAAAAAAGACTACGGATACTGGTGGCGAAGCCGGGCCTCGACGGCCACGACCGCGGGGCCAAGATTATCGCCCGCGCGCTGCGCGACGGCGGCTTCGAAGTGATTTACACGGGACTGCATCAGACGCCCGAGATGATCGTCGAGGCGGCCGTGCAGGAGGACGTCGATGCGGTCGGCCTGAGTATCCTGTCGGGCGCGCACATGACGCTGTTCCCCGAAGTGATCCGGCTGCTCAAGGAAAAAGGCGCCGGCGACGTCGCGGTGTTTGGCGGCGGGATCATCCCCGACGAGGACTCCGCCAAGCTCAAGACGCTCGGCGTGAGCGAGGTCTTTACGCCTGGCGCCTCGACCGAGGATATCGTCAAGTGGGTGCGCGAAAAGGTCCAGCCGCGCCAGTAATCCGCCGTGCGGGTAATCGTTGATGAATTTCGATCTCACCGAAGAGCAGCAGCAGATTCGCACGACCCTCGCGGAATTCGCCGAGCGCGAGATCAAGCCGCATGCGGCGCGCTGGGATAAGGAAGCGACCTTCCCGCGCCATATCGTCGCCCAGCTTGGCGAACTCGGCTTCCTGGGCGTCGCCTTTCCGGAAAAATACGGCGGCGGCGGCGCCGATACGCTCTCGCAGATGCTGGTGGTCGAGGGCATCTCGCGCTACGACGCGGGTGTCGGCCTGGCCTGCGCGGCCCATATGTCGCTGGCGTCGGGCCATATCGGGCTGTTCGCCTCCGATGATCAGCGCGCGCATTACCTGCCCGGGATGCTCGCGGCGCGCCAGCTCGGGGCGTGGTGCCTGACCGAGCCGGGTTCGGGTTCCGACGCCGCCGCGATGAGCACCAAGGCGGTGCGCGCCGGCGACAGCTATCGCATCGACGGCAGCAAGATGTTTATCACCAACGGCGGCGTGGCCGAGGTCTTCGTCGTGATGGCGCTGACCGACGGGAGCGCCGGCCGTGCGGGGGTCTCGGCCTTTATCGTCGATCGCGCGACTCCGGGCCTCAGCAACGGACGCAAGATCGAAAAGCTCGGGCTGCATTCGTCAGACACCGCCGAAGTGATCTTCGACGGCGTGACGGTGCCGGTGCGCAACCTGATTGGCGCGGCCGGCGCGGGCTATCAGCAGACCCTCAAGGTGCTCGAGGGCGGGCGAATCGGAATCGCCGGCTTCGCGATCGGGATCGCGCGCGGGGCGATGGAAGACGCGGCCGTCTATGCCAGGGAGCGCCGCCAGTTCGGCCAGGCGATCGCCGACTTCCAGGCGATCCAGTGGATGTTTGCTGACATGGCGACGCGGATCGAGGCGTCGTGGGTGCTCGCGCTGCGCGCCGCCGCGCTCAAGGATCGCGGGCAGCCGTTCGCGCGTGAAGCCTCGATGGCCAAGCTGTTCGCCTCCGAGACCGCGATGTGGACGACGACCAAGGCGGTGCAGATTCACGGCGGCTACGGCTACGTCAAGGAGTTCGCCGCCGAGCGCTACATGCGCGACGCCAAGCTCAGCGAAATCGGCGAGGGCACCAGCGAAGTACAGCGCATGATTATCGCGAAATCGCTCCTGCGCGACGGCTACATGCCGGCCTGACGCGCCGTCTGCGGCGCGGGCGGCTGGCCGCCCCGCGCGATCGCCTTATTATGCAGCCCGCCGCGCGCGCCGATGCATACCGGGTAGCCTTTCTCACCAGCCATCCGATCCAGTACCAGGCGCCGTTGTTTCGCGCGCTCGCGGCGAGTCCCGCGCTCGATCTCACGGTGATGTTTCTGAGCCGGATGTCGCCGGCCGGCTACTACGACCAGGGCTTTGGCGTGCGCGTCGCGTGGGACGTGCCGCTGCTCGAGGGCTATCGGCACGAATTTCTGCCGGGCGCGGGCGCGGCGGATCGCCTGTCGTTTTTTCGTCCGATCGTGCACGGACTCACGCGCCGGCTGCGGGCCGGACGCTACGACGCGCTGTGCGTGATGGGCTACGGGCATATCGGCTACCTGCGCGCGATCGCCGTGGCGAAGATCCTCGGTCTCAAGGTATTTTTGTACGGCGACTCGAATCTCGAAGGCTGGCGGCGTTCGCGCGCCATACTCGCGCTCAAGCGCTTCGCGCTGCCCGCGCTGTTCAGGATGTGCGACGGCTTGCTCGCGACGGCCACGCCCAATCGCGACTACTATCTGCATTACGGGGTTGCCGCGCAAAAGATTTTCTTCTTTCCATGGACGGTCGATAACGATTTTTTTCGCCGCGCGGCGATCGCCGCGCACGCCGATCGCGATCGATTTCGCGCCGGACTGGGCCTCGATGCGGACCGTCCGGTGATTCTCTATGCGTCGAAATTGCAGCGCCATAAGCGCCCCGGCGATCTGCTCGAAGCGTATGCGCGGCTGGCCTCCGCGGGCGGCGGCGAGCCGCGTCCGTACCTGTTGTTCGTCGGCGACGGCGAGGAGCGTCCGCGCCTGGAGCGGCGCACGCGCGAACTGGGCTGGAACTCGATCAGGTTCCTGGGCTTTCGTAATCAGACCGAACTGCCCGCATTTTTCGATCTGTGCGATGCACTGGTGCTGGTGTCGGAGCGTGAGGGCGTGGCGACGATCGTCGCCGAAGTGATGAACGCGGGCAAGCCGGTAATCGTCACGCGGGCCGCCGGCCTGGCGCATGACCTGGTCGAGGAGGGCGTCAACGGCTACTTCGTGCCGGTCGGCGATATCGAGGCGATCGCCGATCGTCTGCGCATGATCGCGTCCGATCCGGAGCGGGCCGCGGCGATGGGTGCGCGGAGCCTCGAGCGAATCGCCCAATGGAGCTACGCGGCGAATCTGCGCGGCCTGCTCGCCGCGCTCGACGCCACGGTTGTGCGGCGCTCGTAAATCGCTTTCGTTGTCTCAGTCGTGCGGGTCTTCGAGCAGGTCGGTGCGGATCGCGTCGAGGTCGGACTGATCGAGCATGAGCACGTCGTGCATGAAGCCCTCGATATCGCCGTGCTCGTCGATCAGCGAGAAGATCGGCTCGAGCTGCGTGCGCTTGAGCGGCATCTGCGGAAAGGTCGTGTTGCTGACCAGAAAATCCGCAACGATCAGTTCGCGATCGACGCCCAGCATCTCGAGCAGCATCGCCGCGCCGACGCCGGTGCGATCGCGCCCGGCCGAACAATGGAAAAGCATCGGGTAGACCTCGCGCTCGGCGAGCAGCTTGAAGAAGGACTGCCAGTCCTCAAGGAATTCGGTCAGGATCACGAGATGCTCGTGGCCGGGCTGAGTCTCGATCTTGTGGAAGCCATCCTCGCGGAACCACGGGTCGCCGATCGGGATATGCTCCCAGCGCACGCCCGAATCCAGGAACTCGGCGTGCGGCGGTCCGAGACGGCGCACTTCGAGGCGGCTCTGCAGAGTGACCAGGGTGCGCAGTTTCAATTCGCGCAGCGGGCTTTCGTCGGGCACCTGGGCGAGATGGGCCGAACGAAAGATCTTGTTGCTGCGCACGCGCCTTCCGTCGGCGGTCGGATGGCCGCCGAGGTCGCGGAAGTTGCGCCCGCCCATGCGCCGGAGCAGGTCGAAATCGACGACCACGCGCGGCGCTTCGCCGATTACCCTGATCTTGAAATCTTTTTCGCTAGACAAGAGATCCTACCGCGCGCGCCGTGGGCGCATAGCCGATGAGCGATTGACGGTTTAATTCTACCGCCATGGCGGCGCGGGCGAAAGTCCCGCATGCTCAGCGTGGCGATCGTCCTTCAAGTCGTTCGCAACGGTCAACTCTTTGCCCTCGACGCCGGCGCGGGAGCCTCGCCCGGCTGCTCGAGGGTTTCGGGCATGAAGCACCACAAAATCGCAAAGGCGGCGGCCGCCACCGAGGCCAGGAACAGAAAGCCGGCGTGGTCACCGAAATGATGAACGATGACGCCGGCGATTGTTTGACTGAGCGCGGCGCCGATGCCGACCGCCGTCGCGATCGCGCCCAGCGTGAGATTAAACCGTCCCGTGCCACGCGTCAGATCGGCGATCACCAGGATGGAGACCACGCCAAAAATGGCCGCGCCGATGCCGTCGAACACCTGGATGCCGACCAGCAGGTAGAGGTTATGCGTCAGGATATATAAAACTCCGCGGATCGGCAGCACGCCGAAACCGATGAGCAACAGGGGCTTTCTGCCCCACGCAGCGGCGCCGCGGCCGACCCATGCCGCAATCAGCGCGATCGTGAACTGGGTCGTCACGACGCAGGCGGACATGAACATCATCGAAGCGCGCCCTTTGCCGCGCGCGAGCATTTCGCCCAGCAGCGGCAGCATCGCGGCGTTGGCGAAATGAAACAGGACCGCGCAGCCGAGGAAGATGATCAGCGGGCGATCCTTCAATAGATTGAGGACGGTCGCCGAATTTGGCCCATCCATGTCGCCGCCGGCGCCGCGCGCCAACTGATAGTCGATCTCGCCGGGGCGGATGAGCCACAGGGACAGGATCGTCGGAATGGCGAGAATCCCTACAAAGAGAAAAACGCCGCGGTTCGAAATGAAATAGCCGATCAATCCCATCGCGGCGGCGGCGGCCACGTTGCCCGCCGAGTTGAAGGTCTGGTTGCGTCCCACGCGGCGATTGAACAGTCGATGGCCGACGATACCGAGTGAGATTGCGGCGATTGCGGGCATGAAGAAAGTGGACATTGCGCCGATTAAAATTTGCGCGGCCACCACCGGCCAGAACGCGGGGAACAGGGCGATCGAGAGCGCTCCGATTGCCAGCGCGATCACTCCCGCCGCAATCAGCGCGCGCTTGGACTTGAACCGGTCGACGATCGCGCCCGCCGGCGTTTGCGCCGCGATGCCCGCGAGGCCCCCGATGGTCAGGGCGATGCCCACGCGCTGCTCGTTCCATCCACGGCCGGCAAGGTAGATCGCCAGGAACGGACCGACCCCTGTCTGCACGTCGGCGAGCAGAAAGTTAAGCCAGTCGAGTCCGTGGCGGCTCAGAGCGGACGGGCGCCGGTCCGCGCGCAAGTCGCGAGTAGCGATATTCGTTCTCGCGTCGGCCTCGGACCCTGTGCCGGAGGCGCTCGACGGTCGTCGCTTCATCGGGCGATGAGCTGCGGGCGGCGCGGCTACGAAGCGGCGCGGCGGCGCCGATCCTCGGCGCGGCGATCGGCGATCGCGGCGGTGGTCGCAATTGCGGCGGCGCCGCCGTCGCCCCGGCGGGAGCCGGTCCACGTCTTTACGCGTTCCTGCAGGCCGTCCATGTACGTGTAGACCACGGGCGTGATGTAGAGCGTGAGCAATTGCGAGAAGACCAGGCCGCCGACCACGGCGACGCCGAGCGAGCGGCGCGCGTCGGCACCGGCGCCGGTGCCGATCGCAATCGGCAGCGTGCCCATAAAGGCCGCCATGGTCGTCATCATGATTGGCCGAAAGCGCACCAGGCAGCCCTCGACGATCGCGTCGGCCGCGCTTTTGCCCTCGCCGCGCTGCGCGCCGAGTGCGAAGTCGATCATCATGATGGCGTTCTTCTTGACCAGTCCGACCAGCATGATGATGCCGACAAAGGCGAGCAGGTCGAGTTCCAGACCGAAGGCCATCAGGGTGATGAGCGCGCCGAAGCCGGCCGCCGGCAGTCCGGACAGGATCGTGATCGGATGAATGAAGCTTTCGTAGAGGATGCCGAGGACCAGGTAGATGACCAGGATGGCCGCCGCCAGCAGCATCCCGAGATTCCCGATCGAGCTCTCGAAGGCCTGCGCCGCGCCCGAGTATTGCGCGCTGATCGCGGCCGGCAGGGTATCTTCGGCGACCCGGCGGACGTTGCCCAGGGCCTTGCCGAGCGAGACGCCCGGCGCGGCGTCGAACGAGATGGTCACCGAGGGGAGCTGGCCGGAATGGTTGATCGCCAGCGGGCCGAGCGTGCGCGTGAGTTTGGCGACGGTATTGAGCGGGACCAGTTGGCCGGTCGCCGAACGGACGTAGAGCAGGTTGAGCGCCGCCGGGTCGGCCTGGTATTGCGGCTCGAGTTCGAGCTCAACCCAGAACTCGTCGGTGGGCGCGTAGATCGTCGAGACCTGCTCGGAACCGTAAGCGTAGCCCAGCGCGGTCTCGATCGACTGTGCGGTGAGGCCCAGGGTATGCGCCTTGTCGCGATCGATGTCGACGTTGACCTGCGGATTGGCGATCTGGAGATCGCTGTTGACGCCGCGCAACTCGGGCATCGCGGCCATCCGCTGCTTGAGCAGCGTGGCGTATTTGTAGAGCTCGTCGGTATTGGGGCCCTGGAGCGTCAACTGGTAGGTGCTCTTGGTGAAGTGCGCGCCGATCTGGATCGGCGGCGGATTCTGGATGAAGACCATCAGGCCCGGAATCGATCCGAGCTTGACGCGCCATCGATTGATGATCTGATCGACGCTCTCGCGCCGCTTCGATCGATCGACCAGGTGGACGAACAGGATGCTCGAGTTGAGCGTGCCGCTCGGCCCCGACGCGCCGACGCTCGAAAAGAACGTCTGCACCACCGGATCGGTGGCGACTAGCTGGTTGAGCACGAGCTGATGCGCGATCATCGAGTCGTACGAAATGCCCTGCGCGGCCTGCGTGAACATCAGGATCTGGCTGTTGTCGGCGAGCGGCAGAAAGCCGCGCGGCACCGTGCGGAAGCCCCATGCGGTGCCCGCGACCAGCAGCCCCAGCGTGACCATCGTGGCCCGCCGATGACGCATCACCCAGCCCAGGCTTTGCGCGTAGCCGGCGATCAGCTTGTCGAAGCCGCGCTCGGTCACCTGGTAGAACCGCCCGTGGCGCTCGCTCGAGGGGGCGCGAATGAAGCGGCTGCAGAGCATCGGGGTGAGCGTCAGCGAGACGAAGCCCGAGACCAGGATCGCGACGCCGATGGTCACCGCGAATTCGTGCAGCAGGCGCCCGAGGATGCCGCCCATGAAGAGCACCGGGATGAAGACGGCGGCCAGCGAGATGGTCATCGAGAGGATCGTGAAGGCGATTTCGCGCGAGCCGTCGAGCGCCGCTTCCATCACGCCCTTGCCCATCTCCATATGGCGCACGACGTTCTCGAGCATCACGATGGCGTCGTCGACGACGAAGCCGACCGAGAGCGTAATCGCCAGCAGCGAGAGATTGTCGAGGCTGTAGCCGAGCAGCGCCATCACGCCGAAGGTGCCGATGATCGACATCGGCAGCGCGAGGCTCGGGATGATGGTGGCTGAGAGGTTGCGCAGGAAAAGAAAGATCACCATCACGACCAGGGCGATCGTCAGCAGCAGCGTCGACTGCACGCTGTTGACCGACTGGCGGATGCTGACCGAGCGGTCGTAGAGAATCGTCAGATCGATCGCCGCGGGCAGTTCCCCGCGAAACATCGGCAACAGGCGCTTGATGTTATCGACGACTTCGACCGTGTTGGTGCCCGGCTGGCGCTCGATCGCGAGGACCACCGCGCGGTCGCCGCGCACCCAGCCGGCGACCTTGTCGTCCTGCACGCTGTCGATCACCCGGCCGAGATCGCTCAGGCGCACCGGCGCGCCGTTGCGGTAGGCGACCACCAGCGGGCGATAGGCGGCGGCGTCGCGCAACTGGCCGTTGGCCTTGAGCGTGAAAGCCTGATTGCTGCCGTAGAGCGTGCCGGTCGGCAGATCGACGTTGGCGCTGGCAATCGCGTCGGCGACCTCATTGATGCCGACGCCGTGCGCGACGAGCGCCTGCGGATCGACCTGCACGCGCACCGCGTACTTCTGCGACCCGTAGACCTGCACCTGGGCCACGCCGCCGATCATCGAGATGCGCTCGCCGAGGTTGGTCTCGGCGTACTCGTCGACCTCGGACAGCGGCAGCGTGGCCGAACTCATGCCCAGGTAGAGGATCGCCTGATCGGCCGGATTGACCTTCTCATACGAAGGTGGCGAGGGCATCTCATGCGGCAATTGCGACTGCGCGGCGGCAATCTTGGATTGCACGTCCTGGGCGGCGGCGTCGATATTGCGCGAGAGGTCGAACTGCAGCGTGATGCTGGTGTTGCCCTGGGTGTTCGCCGAGGTCATCTGATCCAGGCCCGCGATCGACGAGAACTCGCGCTCGAGCGGCGTCGCCACGGACGAAGCCATGGTCTCCGGATTGGCGCCGGGCAGACTCGCCGAAACCAGGATCGTCGGATAATCGACGCTGGGCAGATCGCTGACCGGCAGCGTGCGGTAGGCGGCAAGGCCGAAGATCACGATCGCCATCGAGATCAGCGTCGTCATCACCGGCCGGCGGATAAAGATTTCCGCGATATTCATGTGGCGTGGCCCGCACCGCCGCCGAGCGCATCCTTGATCCGCACGGTCGCTCCGGGAGTGAGCAGCAACTGGCCGTCGATGACCACGGTCTCGCCCGCCGCGAGGCCCTTTGCGATCAGCGTCTCACCGGCGAAGACCGCGCCCGTCACGATCGGCCGGCTGGCGACCTTGAGATCGGCGCCGACGACGTAGACGAACGTCCCTTGCTGACCATTCTGGATCGCCTCGGAGGGTATCAGCACGGCGTTCGGAGTTTCGTTCAGGGTCAGCGTCGCGTTGACGAACTGGCCCGGCCACAGGCGGCGGTTCTCGTTCTGGAAGAGACCCTTGAGCTCGATCGTTCCGGTGGTTTTGTCGACCCCGTTGTCGATAAAGGCGAGCACGCCATGCTCGGCCGGACCCGGATCGCCGGGAATCGTCGCGTCGACCTCAAGCTGGCGCAATGCCATATTGCGGCGGACCTCGGCGAGCTGGTTTTCCGGGATCGAGAAGGCCACGTAGATCGGCTCGATCTGATTGATGGTGACGATCGCGGTGTCGGCGTCGGCCTTGATCAGGTCGCCCAAATGCGCGCCAAGGTTGCCGGTGCGCCCGTCGATCGGCGCCTTGATCACGGTGTATTGCAAGTTGAGCCGCGCGGTCTCCACCGCCGCGCGATCGGCGGCCACGGTCGCGCTCAGGCTCCGCGCGTCGGCGTAAGACTGGTCGTATTGCTGGCGCGAGCCGACGCCCTCGCGCAGCAGATAGGAATTGCGCTGTTCGTCGGTGCGCGCCCGGTCGGCGTTGGCCTGGTCGTGGACCACGTTGGCTTGCGCCAGCGCCAGCGCCGCGGCGAACGGCCGCTGGTCGAGCACTGCGAGCGTCTGGCCTTGATGCACGTAATCGCCCTCTTTGAATTCGATTCGATCGAGGTTGCCCTCGACCCGCGCCTTGATCGCGACCGCGGCGAAGGCTTCGACCGAGCCGATTTCATGCAGTTGATTAGGCACGTCACGCCTCACCGCCTTGGCCACCAGGACCGGCACCGGCGGGCGCATCGCGAGGTTCGCCGCGCCCTTGTCCGTGCATCCGGCGCAGAGCCCGAGCGCGATCGATAACGCGCCGATCCATGCGCCTTTGATTAGCACATGCGGGATTGGCGCACGCGCGCGCGCCGGCGCGTTCGCGCGTTCGGCGAATGCGGAATCTGATTCAGGCGGCAAACAGCTCTCCTCGCAATAGCTCATACGCAGGTCCCGTCGCGTTCGATATCGGCGCGTGGGCCGGACTCGCGGACGCTCGGTGCTGACCTGATTGGCAGACTATTATAAACGATTTTAGTTTTCGGGTAAGGATGCCATTTTTTCTCCGGGGAGCGCCGCACCACCAGTACCGGAAATTTGCCGCTCGTATCTGGCCGATAAACGTCACTACGCAGCGTCACGCCGTCATGCGTGCGTATCGCGACGTCCTTTTCGATGACTATGCGATAGTTCGGTTGGCCGAGTTCGCGCTCGCCCATGGTCCACCTGCCGACGATGTCGCGCGGTGCGACACCACGACGACGGTCTCGTCGATCATAATTCCGTGGGCGGCGGAAATTCCGGCCGCGGCCGACGATGCTCGTCGAGGACGCGCGATGCGGACATAAGCGCGTCAACCGGCGAATTAGAAGATTGACGCGGGGCGCGATCGATCGAGTGCGCATGGTCAGCGCCGCCGCCGCACCGAAAATCGTCGGGCGCGACGGCGCTAGCGCGGGCTCGCCGCGTTCTCCCGATGTTCCCGAATGAAGCATGTGGCGGTCTTCGCACGTCGCAACCGCGCCGGGCCATGTCGCAAATTCGTTCCATCCGCGCGAGCGGCCGGATGCCGGATCGAACTGCCGCTTCGATCGCGACATTGCCCCGATCGATGGTATCGCCCTTGCAAAGCTGTCTCTGCGGTGGGTGCGGTACGCATCGAGCATGATGCCTGACAGATTGTACCTGACAGATTGTAAATGATGCCTGACAGATCGGAAACAGTCTGAAAAATCATGACGTCTGAAAAATCATGCTGGCTGACAGATCTGATCATGACGCCCGGCATTTTGACGATGCCCGCGGAAAAGTTCGTGCCCGCCGCCAGCGTATAGCTGAAATAAATCGAGGTGATGAGTCGTTGGAACCCTTGGCACGTGTGCGATTGGGTCGATCGGCGCCAGCCGAATTGATCCGGCTGTTGCCCCAACTCGGTATCGCGCGGCCCCAATCGTCGGACAATTCGCCGAAGCCGGCGCAAGCGGCGCAGGCCGCGTCCGTGGAGCCGCAAGTGCCGATCGCCGATGACGAAGAGTGCGGTGCGCCCGCGGCGCCTTATGCCACGCCGGATCTGTGCGTGGAATTCGGCACGGTCGCCGCGCGCCGGATGGGCGATATTTCGGCCATCCGGATCGCCTTTGGACCGCGCGCCCGGACGCTCAATTACGCGGCCGATCTGGTCGCCGACAGCGCCCATCCGGCGGCCTGCTTTATTCTCTCCCGTGCGCTGAAACTCTACGCCCCGTTTCTGACCGCCGATGAAAACATGTTTGAGTTGATCCGCGCGGCAATTACGGTGGCGCGCGGGCCGGCGCGGATCATCGTCGAAGGTGAAACCGGATCGGGCAAGGAGTCGCTAATCAAGCTGATCCATGCGGCGAGCGGCGATCCGGCGAGCCTGGTTAACGTCGATTGCCCGGCGCTCGACGAAGGTACGATCGGCGCCCGCCTGCGCGAAGCGCTCAGCCAGGCGCGGGCCGCCGGCGGTCAGGGCACGCGGCAGATTTCCGCCCGCGCATCGTTCGGTGCGCGCGCGAACCTGGCCTCGCTCGCCGACCCGCCATCCCGGGCGAACGCAGCATCGCCATGGTCTGGCGGCACGCTGTTTCTCAACCATCTCGGTGAACTCTCGCCGGCCGCGCAAATCAGTGCGCTCGAGGCGCTCGGACCGTCGCGCGGCGGCCATCGGCCATCGCCGTCGCCAGCCGCGGTGCGCTTGCTCGCCAGCTCGACGCAACCGCTCGCCGAACTGGCCGAGCGGGGACAATTCCAGCGCGCGCTCTATGATCTGTTCGATGTCACCCTAACGATTCCGCCGCTGCGCCTGCGGCGAGTCGACATCGCGATGCTCGCGCGGCACTACCTGCGGCACGTCAACCCGGCGCTGTCGATCAGCCCGGCGGCGATCAAAACGCTGGCCGACTATCCCTTTCCCGGCAACGTCCGTGAGCTGCTCAATTTCATCACGCGACTGGCGATCGTGCCGCTGCATTCCGGCGCCCGCGTGATCGGCCGCGACGATATCGTTGAACAGCTCGCGTTCACTCCGCCGCGCGAACCCGGCGATGTGCGTTCGCTCTGGCGGCTCTCGCATGACATTGCGCGGCGCGAGATCGTGCGCCGGGTGCTGGCCGCCACCGGGGGCGATACCGATCGGGCGGCGCATCGGCTTGGTATCAGCTCGCGCGCGCTGCTGCGCCTGACCACCTCAGCCGTCCCGCGCCCGCGCCGGCCGCGCGGCAATGGTAATTCGCGTTAGCTCGGACCCCCGATGCTCGGCCGCCCTCCGGCTTTTTGTTCCGCGCTCGACAAATCCGCCCGCATGGCGCTAAGCCTGTGGACTGACCGGCCAATGGCCGCGCGGATACGGGCGCGCGCCGGCGGGCGCATGGCGGAGGAAAATCGCGATGGCGCGCAAGATCACGATCGGCATCAACTGGCAGGGCAAACTCGACTTCAAGGCGCTCATCGAGCGCGCCAAAATCGCCGACCAGGCCGGCGTCCACTCGATCTGGGTGGCCGAGGCCTGGGGCCGCGACGCCTTCACCCTGCTCACGCTGCTCGCCGAACATACCGCGCACGCGCGGCTCGCCACCTCGATCGTCAACGTCTATTCGCGCACGCCGGCGGCCCTGGCGCAGCATTTCGGCACGCTCGACGAATTAAGCGAGGGCCGCATGATTGCCGGCCTCGGCACCAGCGGCCCGCACGTCATCGAACATTTTCACGGCGTCAAGTTCGACCCGCCGCTGACCCGGATGCGCGAATATGTAGAAATTTTTAACTTGTTGATGGCCGGCGCGCCGCTCAATTACAACGGCAAGATCTTCAAACTGGCGCGCGGCTTCACGCTGCGCTTCGAGCCCGTGCGCAAGCATATCCCGGTGTATATCGCGTCGCTCAATCGCAAGAGCGTCCAATTTACTGCGCAGGCGGCCGACGGCTGGATGCCCGTGATGATCCCGCTGGCCGCGCTCAAGGGCGCGATCGACGACTTCCGCGGGATGGTGCGCGGCGGCGGCCGCGACCCCGAGGCGGTCGCGGTCAAGGCGCCTGGCTGGGTTCATGTCACAGCCGACGTGGCGCGGGCGCGGTCCGCCCAGGCCGGGACGCTCGCATTTTACGCCGCGCGAATGGGTACCTTTTACGCCGATCAGTTAACCCGTTTCGGCTTCGGCGATGAGGTCAAGGCGATTAAAGAGGCGTGGAGCGCCGGTGGCGCGATGGCGGCGACGCAAGCGGTCGCGCCGCGCCTGCTCGGCGAAATCGGCTACGTTGGCGATCTGAGTGGCGCGGTCGATCGGCTCAAGGCTCAGGCGGCGGCGGGCGCCGACCTGCATCCGGTGGAAGTCGATGCCGGATCCGCGCCGGGGGCCTTTGCGCGCACGCTCGAAGCTCTGATCGGCTAGGGAACCTCGGCACCAGGCTCCGCTGTCACCCAGAGCGCAGCGCATGGGTCCCGGATCCGGGATTCTTCGCTGCGCTCAGAATGACAACCTAAACTTGTGCAGAGGTTCCCTGGCGGACGGCGCCCCGGATGCGCGCCGCGGGCATTATTCGATCATTGCCGACCGTGGCGACAAGGCGCTATACCAATCGTCTTAGCTGTCGCGCCTGGGGGGCTCATCCGAGCCGGCTCGGCACAACCAAATTGGACAAGCGAAGAATCCAGGAGATGGAACAATGAAAGCAGCAGTAATGGAGGCGGTGCGCAAACCGCTAGTCGTCAAGGAAGTTCCCGATCCGAAATGTCCCGCCAACGGCGTGATCATCCGCTCCGAGGCCGAGGGCGTATGCCGCTCGGACTGGCATGCGTGGTCGGGCGACTGGTCGTGGATCGGCCTGGTGCCGCCGATGCCGCTAGTGATGGGTCACGAGTTTTGCGGCGTGGTCGAAGAGGTCGGCAAGGATTCCCGCAACTTTAAGAAGGGCGACCGCGTGCTGGTGCCTTTCAGCCAGGGCGACGGCATTTGCGAATACTGCCGCAGCGGCCAATCGCACGTCTGCTCCAATCCGATGCTGCCGGGGTTCTCGTACTGGGGCGGCTACGGCCACTATGTCGGAATTCCCAACGCTGACGCCAACCTGGTCGCGATGCCCGATGAAGTCGGCTTTGCCGAAGGCGCCTCGATGGGCTGCCGCTTCATGACCTCGTACCATGGCGTGGTCGATCGCGCGCAGGTGCGGCCCGGCGAATGGGTCGCGGTGCACGGCTGCGGCGGTATCGGTCTGTCGGCGATTCACATCGCGGCGGCGATCGGCGCCAATGTTATCGCGGTTGACCTCGACGACGCCAAGCTCGAACTGGCCAAGAAGGTCGGCGCGCAGCACGTCGTCAACGGCAAGAACACCGACGCCGTAATGGCGATCGTCGATATCACCAAGGGCGGCGCACACGTCGGCGTCGACGCCCTCGGCATCAAGACGACCTGCCAGAATTCGATCCTGTCGTTGCGCAAGCAGGGCCGGTCGCTCCAGATTGGCCTGACCACGGCGGCCGAGAAGGGCGAGGTCGCGGTGCCGATCGATCGGATGGTCACGATGGAGCTGCAGCTCATCGCGTCGCTCGGGATGCCGGCCTCGCGCTATCCCTCGATGCTCCAGATGGTGCAGGCGAAGAAGCTCAATCCGAAGTCGATGATCACCGAGACCATCGCGCTGGAGAAGGCCTCCGACGTGCTGGCCCAGATGACCACGTTCCAGAACGTCGGCGTGTCGGTAATCACCAAGTACTAATCGGCGCATCGCGCTTTAAGTTTGTGCGACGAGGGTCCGCCAGTGCGCGGACCCTCGTCATTTCGACGCGCGGAGGGCGGGAGCCTCGATCCATCATGAAAGCGATTCTCATCGATCGGCCGGGCGACGAATCGGTGCTCACGCCGGGTGAAGTTCCCGATCCGGTTCCCGGGCCGTCCGACCTGCTGATCGAGGTGACCTGCGCGGCTCTCAATCGCGCCGATCTCATGCAGCGTGAGGGCCATTATCCGCCACCGGCCGGCGCCTCACCGATCCTGGGCCTCGAATGCGCCGGGCGGGTCGCCGCGGTCGGCGCGCAGGTCTCCGGATGGCGCGTCGGCGACCGCGCGATGGCGCTGTTGCCGGGCGGCGGCTACGCCGAGCGCGCCGTGGTCGATCACGGCTCCGCGATGCATGTGCCGGCAGCGCTCAGCGACGAGGAGGCGGCGGCGCTGCCGGAAGTTTTCCTCACCGCGTTCGTCAATCTGTTCATGCTGGCCGAGGTCAAGGCCGGCGAATCGGTGCTCATCCACGGCGGCGGCAGCGGTGTGGGTACCGCGTCGATTCAACTGCTGGGGCTGGCCGGCGCGCGCTCGATCGTCACCGCCGGTTCCGACGCCAAATGCGAGCAATGTCTGCGATTCGGGGCCGATGTCGCGATCAATTACGCCGCCGGGCCGTTCGCGCCCAAGGTCCGCGCCGCGACCAACGGCCGGGGCGCCGACATTATCCTGGACAGTATCGGTGCGGCCTACCTGGCGGCCAATCTCGAGGCGCTGGCCAATGGCGGCCGGCTGATCCTGATCGGCCTGATGAAGGGCGCGAAGGCCGAAATCGATCTATCTGTAGTGCTCCGCCGCCATCTCAGGATCTTCGGATCGACCCTGCGCTCCCGTTCGGCCGAGGAAAAAGCCACAATCGTCACGGCCTTTCTCAAGCGGTTCGGCGGCGACCTGGAGGCGGGACGGCTGCGGCCGCCGGTCTATAAGACGATCAAGCTTGCCGAAGTTGCTCAAGGGCATCGCATGATGCAGTCGAGCGAACACTTCGGCAAAATCGTTCTGCGCGTGTCCTGATATCGCGGCTTCGCCGGTGGGTTTCCTCAGCCCTTAATCATAAAATTTGTCTAGCCTAAGAAGGCTATTTGGCGTAATTTCTGGTATTCGCACACCAGAAGTATGCGGGGCGCGCGGATGCGGGCGGCAGCGGGGAGGGTGATGTCATGGCGAGGTTGAGCAAACCATGGGGCATAATCTTCGCCGCTTCGACACTTTTCCTGGTCGCATGGTGGATCGAAGACTGTTTCATCTACTACATCGACTGGAGCCAAATCCGTCTGGTTCGGCTGGGCGCCGGACTACTTGATCGCGCGCACATTCCGGACCTGATCACGACTGCCAGGGCGATGCTGGCGGCGGCCGACACTCGTATCGCAAACGGACTTGCCGCGATCGGCGCTTACCTGGCGCGATCGTTCGACTCGTTGCCGCCGAACTTGCGCGCGAACGTCGCGCTGCGAATGGTGGCGTGGTGCGCCGCGACTATCAGGGCGACCTTTGGCGGCGATGCGATGGCGAATTTCGGCCGTGGCGTGCTGTGGGCCGGCGAAAAATTGCTCAAGGCGCTGATCGCGCTCAACGGCGGCTTCTGGCTCTACAATATCGGGCGGCGCGTCGGCCATGGCCTCGATACGATCATCAGTTTTCCGGTGCGCTTTTACGGCGAGCGAGGGGTTGAAGGGCCGAGCGGGCCGACGCCCTCGGCGATCGATGAAGGGGAGCCGATCGAAGAGATCGGGCGCAAGCGCGATTCGCGCGCGCGGCGCCGCGAATACGTCCAGTTCTTCCAGGGCCACGTCGAGCGAATCGGGATCATCCTGGCGGGCGGCGGCGCCAGGGGTGCGTACCAGGCCGGCGCGCTCAAGGCGATTCACGAATTCCTGCGCGAATACAAGGCGCTGCACAAGGTCAAAATGATCGCCGGCACTTCGATCGGGGCGTGGAACGCGATGTTCTGGCTGGCCGATCTGATGGACTCCGAGGATCGCCAGGGCCGACCCGGAATCGAGACTTGGTGGAAGAACCTCAAGTTCTCCGAGCTGGTCGAATTCCCCTGGCTGTATGTTCCCTTCGTCAGCCAATCGATGCTGCGCGCGACACCCTGGCGCGAAAGCTTTGTTGGGCTTTTCAACCGGCGGCTCGAGCACGCCTTTGGCGCCGAGGCGCCGATTAATTTTTACTTCACCCGCGCGGACGTCGAGGCGGGGGTGCTCCAATACGCGACCAACCGCGCCGATATCGAAAACCGGATCGACGCCTTGGGCCGCGATAAGGATGACGACTACCGGTTCTTCGATCTGATCGGCGCCGACGACGACGCCCTCAAGCGCACGGCCGAAGCGGTGTTCGCATCGATCGATCTGCCGCCGGCTTTTCCGTTTGCCCGGATCGGCAAGGAGGCTTTCGAGGATGGCGGCGCGATCGATAATCTTCCGATCCGCTTTGGCGCGCCGATCGAGGATTGCGACCTGCTCTTCGTGCTGCCGCTCAACGCGACGTTCGAGGATCAGAAGGCCACCGGAGGCGGGCTATTGCGCCGGGTGCTGCGGATCGCGGACATTCGCCAAGGCGTGCTCGAGCGCAAGGCGCTCAGCACCGCCAACACGATTAACCGCTTCGCCCAGCGCGTCGAGCGCCTGGACTTCGGCATCAATACGCTGGTCGGGAGTGCGCCGCCGCAGGGGGTCGCGGCCGAGGCGCTGAGCGGCGTGCACGAGGAGATGGCGGAGTTCAACGCAGAGTACAAGCTGCTCTACGTGTTCAGTATCTGTCCGGCGGGCCAGCTCGCAATCGGCACGTTCGATTTCTGGAAGCGCAAGTCCGCGCGCGACGCCTTTGACCTGATGTACCTGCAGACCAAACGCGAATTGCAAAGCCGCCTGTTCGAGGATATCGAGCCCGAGGATCCGCATATGGTGCTGGTCGATGCCGCAGTGCCCGAATCCGACGAACTGCCCAAGCCGCGCTACCGCCGCCTCGCGGATTTGTAGCAGGGGTTCCGCGGCATCGCACCGATCGGCGTGGTGCCGAGGCGTAAAGACCGCCTGCGGCACGCCATAGCCCGTACCCACTTATATTGGACGGGTGCGCGGTGATAGTTTAACGCCGGTCCGGCGGCCACGACCGCGATGCGGCGCATCGCGCGCGGCCGTCGGCGTGCATCCATGCGTCTTAGCGAACTGGATTACGACCTGCCTGAAGAGCTGATCGCGCAGGAGCCGATCGCGGATCGCGCCGCGGCGCGTCTGCTGGTGCTCGATCGGCGCAGCGCCGCCGTGACCCATTCGCGCTTCTACAAGCTCGGCCGGCTGTTGCGCGAGGGCGACCTGCTGGTGCTCAACAACACCCGCGTCTTTCCCGCGCGGCTCAAGACCCGCAAGGAGTCGGGCGGCGCAGTCGAATTGCTGCTCGTGCGCCGCGCCGATACGCCGCCCGGCGCGTGGATCGCGCTGGCGCGCAGCCATCGCACGCTGCGCGACGGCACCCGCCTGCTGCTTGAGGACGGGCGCGCGCTGCGCGTGGTCGGGCAGCATCGGCCCGGCCGTCCGCTGGTGATGGGCGACGCGGGGGTGGCGATGGAAGATCTGATTGCGGCGGCCGGCGTGCCCGCACTGCCACATTATATCCGCCGTCCGCCGGGTCCGGCCGACCTGACCGAATATCAGACCGTCTATGCCGAGCCGGCCGGGGCGATCGCGGCGCCGACCGCCGGCCTGCATTTCACCCAGGCGCTGCTTGGCGAACTCGCCGCCGCCGGCATTCGCAGCACCGTGCTGACGCTGCATATCGGGCCCGGGACGTTCACGCCGGTGCGTGCGGCCGAAGTCGAAGGCCATTCGATGGAGGCCGAATGGTACACGATACCGCCGGCCGCGCTCGCCGCGATCGATTCCACCCGGCGCCTCGGCGGCCGCGTGATTGCGGTCGGCACGAGCAGCACGCGCGCGCTCGAATCCTACGCGATCACCGGCGATACCGAGGGCTTTACGGGGCTGTTTATAGCACCGGGCTTTCGCTTCAAGCTGGCCGACGCGATGATCACGAATTTCCATATGCCGCGCAGCACCGTGCTGGCGCTGGTGATGGCGCTTGCCGGCCGCGACGCGATCCTCGCCGCCTATCGTGAAGCGATTCGCCATCGCTATCGTTTTCTAAGCTACGGCGACGCTATGCTGATCATCTGATGAATTCGCCAGGGCCGGTCCTGCGATGCCGCTAGTCGATGCGCCGGTGGCCTTCGAGATCCGTCTGACCGACGGTGACGCGCGCATGGGCCGGATCGTCACGCCGCATGGCGAAATTCCCACGCCCTGCTTCATGCCGGTCGGCACGCGCGCGGCGGTCAAGGCGATGGCGCCCGATGAACTGTGGGCGATGGGCTATCGGATGGTGCTGGCCAACGCCTACCATCTGGCGGTCCGGCCGGGGCCCGAACTGATCAGCGAGCTGGGCGGAATCGCGCGCTTCATGGGCTTCAAGGGGGCGATCCTGACCGACTCGGGCGGCTTCCAGGCGATGTCGCTGGCGAGCATCAATTCGATCGACGAGGGCGGTATCCGCTTCCGCTCGCATCTCGACGGCGCGCCGATCACGCTCACGCCCGAAAGCGCGATTGCGCTGCAGCAGTCGCTCGGTGCGGATATCATGATGGCGCTCGACGAATGTACGCCGTTTCCCGCCGATCACGCGCGCGCGCAAGCATCGCTCGAACTGACGGCGCGCTGGGCCGAGCGTTGTCTCGCCGCGCGCACCAGCCCGACGCAGGCGCTGTTCGGTATCGTGCAGGGCAGCGTCTATGACGATTTGCGCCGGCTAAGCGCCGCGCAGATCACCGCATTGCCGTTCGACGGCTACGCCACCGGCGGGCTCTCGGTGGGCGAGCCCAAGGCGGCGATGCGCGAGATGGCGGCGCTCTCGGCCTCGCTGTTGCCGCCGGCGCGGCCGCATTACCTGATGGGCGTCGGCACGCCGCAGGATCTGCTGGCGGCGATCGGGATGGGTTACGATATGTTCGACTGCGTGCTGCCGACGCGCAACGCGCGCAACGGCGGCGCCTTTACCAGCGAGGGGCGGGTCGCGATCAAGCGTGCGGTCTACGCCCGCGATCCGCGTCCGCTGGACCCGCGCTGCGATTGCCGCTGCTGCACGAATTTCTCGCGCGCCTACTTGCGCCACGTATATATGTCGGGCGAGATACTGGCGGCGCGCGCGCTGACGGAGCACAATCTCTACTTTTACGGTCGCTTGATGCGTGAAGCCCAAGCTGCTATCGCATCTCGGACCTTTAAGGCGTATGCCGCCAACGTGACCGCAACGATCGAGGCCGGCGAAGACGCCATACGTGGGACAAAAAACTGATGTGGTTTGAAGGCACAGCATGGGCGGCCGCGTCGTCCGCCGCTCCGCAGGGCATATTCGACACGCTTCTGACCAACCCAATCGTTCCGCTGGTGATGGTCGTCGGCGTGTTCTATTTCGTGATTCTGCGGCCGCAGACCCAGCGTGCCAGCGAGCATCAGAAGATGCTCAAGGCGCTCAAGCGCAACGACGAAGTGGTGACGACGGGCGGCCTGATCGGGCGGATCCACGAACTCGGCGACAATCTGATCACGCTCGAAATCGCGCCCAACGTGCGCGTGCGCGTCGAGCGGCCGCAAATTACCGGACTCTCGGCGCACGGCAAGAGCCAAAGCAAAAAAGACAAGAGCGAGTAGCGGGGCGCCCTCGCGGTCACCCGCCCACAATCCAATTCGCAAGGAAAAACTTGGAAGCTTCGACGCAAAATCCGATTCCGGTGGCCGTGCTGCTATCGATCGCAGCGATCTTTCTCTATCTGCATTTCACCAACGGCAGTGGCCTGACGCGCCTGTTCCTGGCCGCGGCGCTGGTCCTTTCAGCGATCGTGCTGCTGTTGCCGAGCTTTCCCCTGCGGCTACCCGCGTTCATGGATACGCTGCCCAAGATTCAGCTCGGACTCGATTTGCAGGGCGGCACGCATCTGCTGCTCGAGGTCAAACTGCAGGACGCGGTCAACACGGCGCTCAAGCGCCGCGGCGACGATCTCACGCGCGCGCTCAGTGACAACAAGCTGGCGCCCGCCGCGATCACGCAGAATGCCGACGGCAGCCTGCGCATCGCGCTCAAGCAGCCCGGCGAACGCTCGGCCTTTCTCGACCTGGCGGAGAAATCTTTTCCCGACTTCGTGCTCTCGACCGCCGACAGCGGCGCGGGCGGCCCCGCCTACACTGCGACTTTCCGCCCGACCGACGCGATCACGATCAGTAACAACGCGATGGATCAGGCGCTCGAGACCATCCGCAACCGGATCGATCAGCTCGGCGTGCGCGAGACCGCGGTTCAGCGCGAGGGCGACAGCGACATCCTGGTGCAGTTGCCGGGCATCCAGGACCCCGAGCGGGCCAAGGAGTTGATCGGCAAGACGGCGGTGCTCCAGTTCAAACTGATCGACGATAAGGCGAACCTCGCCGACGCGCAAAAGAACGGCGTCCCGCCCGGCGATGAATTGCTCTCGGGACCGGTTGCGGCTGGTGGTGCGCCGCAGTACCTGGTCGAATCGCCGGTGCTGATGCAGGGCGACGTGGTGACCGACGCGCGGGTGCGTCCGGGCGGCCGGCTCGAAGGGCCCTACGTGCAGGTCACGCTCGATCGGCGTGGCGCGGATGTTTTCGCGGCGTTGACGGCGCAAAACGTCGGCCGCCATCTGGCGATCGTGCTCGACAATACGGTCTACTCGGCGCCGGTGATCAAAGAGGCGATTCCCGGCGGCGACGTCCAGATCACTGGCAATTTTTCCTTCGAAGACGCCCACGAACTGGCGATCGTGCTGCGCTCGGGCGCATTGCCGGCGCCAGTCGATATTATCGAGGAGCGCACCGTTGGGCCGTCGCTCGGGCGCGATTCGATTCGCCAGGGCGAGATGTCGTTTATCGTCGGAGCGGTCGCGGTGCTGGTCTTCATGGCGGTCTATTACAGTGGCGCGGGCATCCTCGCGGACTGCGGCCTGACGCTCAATATCCTCCTACTGGTCTGTGTGATGGCGGCGCTGCAGGCCACGCTGACGCTGCCCGGCATCGCCGGTATCGTGCTGACGCTCGGGATGTCGGTCGATGCCAACGTGCTGGTCAACGAACGGATGCGCGAGGAATTGCGCGCCGGCAAATCGCCGCGCGAAGCGGTCAAGATCGGCTATGAACGGGCGTGGTCGGCGATTCGCGATTCCAATATTTCGACCTTCGTCGCCGGCCTGATCCTGTTTCAGTTCGGCACGGGGCCGGTCAAGGGCTTTGCGGTCACGCTATGCGTCGGCGTACTGACGGGGGTGTTTTCATGCTTCGTGGTGACGCGGGCGTGGTACGACCACAAAATCGCGATGCGTCGGCTGAACACGATCAGTGTCTAGACTGGCAATAAGCGAAAAATCAGTCTCATGACATCTTAAAACAATATCTGATGAGCGGCGGCGGACCGTACGATATAACCCTCTCGGCGCGTCTCTATCCACACTTCCGATAGCGCTCACGGACGGGATTTGAGAGAATGCCTTGACGTCGGCAGCGTGGCTGTACTACAAAAGCGCGCACTGCTGAAAGCACCGATAGCACAATGTCTCTTTCCACGATTATGCCTGACAAGGACGACATCCTGCTCAACTCCCGCGAAGTCGCGTTTCTGCTCGACCTCAGCCCGGACACGGTCAACGAATTCGCCCGGCGCAATATCCTGCCGGCGTTCAAGAAGGGCCGGCAATGGCGTTTTCGTAAGCGCGACATCTCGTTATTCAAGCGCCATCTGCGCGGCCTCAACGCGGCGGCCTGATCCGGGCGACTCGCGGCGATCAGAAACGGGACGACTAAATCCGGGGATGAGGTGGAGAGAGGGTGGTGGCGCGGCGGTGGATTGATCAATTCAGCGATGGGACTCGCGGCGTCTTCCCGTTCGCTCGAAGATCTCGCGTTGCCGGGTACCGGGGCATCTGCGAATGCCCGGGCGTTGCCGGATACTAAGGAAAGAACTGATGGCCGAACCGCACGAGAGCCGCGTCTACTCTGACCTCGCCCATTTATACGATCAGGTCTTCGGCCGCGCCTTTGTCGACAACGAACACGGAGTGATTGAATCGCTGCCGTTCCGCCCGGGCCAGCAGGCGCTGGAAGTCGGCGTCGGCACCGGCATCTCGCTCGACGCCTATCCGCCGTATATCCATCTGACCGGGATCGATCCGGCCGCCGGGATGCTCGCGCAGGCGGTGGCCAAGACCAGCGAGAACGGCTGGCGGCATATCGCGCTCAATCGCGGCGACGCGCTCAATCTGGATTTTCCCGACAACAGCTTCGACTGGGTGCTGAGCTTCCACGTGATGACCGTGGTGCCGGAGCCGCAGCGGATGATGGCTGAGATGATCCGGGTGTGCCGGCCGGGCGGACGAATCGTGGTGATTAGCCATTTCGCCAGCGCCAACCCGATCCTCTACTTCATGGCGCGGATCATCAATCCGGTGACCAAGATGCTGGGCTGGACTACGCGGCTGCGCGCGCGCGACGTGCTCGACGGCCAGCCGATCGCCGTCGAACGCAACGATCGCTTCTCGGCGCTCTCGGTCCACTACTGCGTCATCGCGCGCAAAGAGGGCTAGCACCGATCGACGGCCCGCTCTCGCGGCACGCGCGACCCGTCCGCCTTCACTCCGATCAATGATAAATTATTGAGATGTTCGCGAGCCTTCGGCGAAATAAAATTGTCCGGCCGGCCACGCGGCGGGTGGCGCTAGTGGCCGCCGCGCTGTGTGCCGCCGCGCTTGCGCTTGCCTCGGCGGCATTGCCGTACGAAGCGGAGACGGTCGCCGATGGCGGCTCGATCACCGGCGTGGTCAAATACGCTGGACCGCCGATGCGGCCGGCTCAGCTCGAGATCAGCAAGGACAAGGAGGTTTGCGGCGCCGCGCCACTCTACGATCAATCGCTGATAGTGGGGCACAACGGCGGTATCGCCAACGCGGTCGTGACCATCACGGATATAGCGAAGGGCAAGGCCTTTGCCGCCGATCGCACCGTGACGTTCGATCAGAAGGGCTGCGAGTACGTGCCGCATGTGGTCGCGTTTGCCGCCGGCGATACGGTCAACGTGATCAACTCCGACGGTATCCTGCACAGTATCCACACCGAATCGACGATCAATCCGGTGGTCGATATGGCGCAGCCAGGCTTCAAGCATTCGATCGCGGTGACCGTCGCCCAACCTGAAGCGATCAAGGTCAACTGCGACGCGCACAACTGGATGCAGGGCTGGTGGTACGTCGCCGCCAATCCGTATTACTCGGTGACCGACGCGCATGGTAATTTCAGCCTCGCCGACGTTCCCGCAGGCACCTATAAGGTCTCGGTATGGCAAGAAAAGCTCGGCACGACCACGCGCAAGGTGATCGTCAAGGCCGGTGCGCCGACGGTCGTCGACTTCACGCTCGCGGCGAAATAAGACTGGTATCACATCGATGATCAAACGACTCGAACGGCTTGAAGTCGCGACCGCCGACCTGGACGACGCGGCCGCGATCTACGAACGCAATTTCGGCTTCAGCGTGCGCCGCGAGGCCGGCTCGGGCGAAGCCGGCTCGGGCGAAGCCGGCTCGGGCGAAGCCGGCTCGGATGAGGCTGCGATCGCGATCGGCGAGTGCGAGATCCGTCTGCGCGCCGGTGCCGATGCGGCCGAAATTATCGCCGCGCAGGGCGAGGGACTCGCCGCCATCTGGCTCGAGGCCGACGACCTCGACGTGGTTGCGGCGGCGCTCGACGCAGCGCAAGTCGCCCGTCGCGCGATTCGTCGCGAGGGCGATCGGCGCGTGATTGAGGTCGATCCGCAAGCCGCCAACATGGTCCCGCTGTTCATTTTCGATCGCCGAAATTGACTTCCATCCGATAGTCGGAGCGTCACACCCGCGCGTACCGCCGCGGCAAATTGAGCGCGCGCGGCGGCGACTTTTCCAAGCGTCAGCGATGCGCATACGCGAAGACGCTCCCGAACGACGCAATTATCCGCATTGCGGGATCGCACGCCGAGGTCTAGCGTTGATCCATGGACATCGTCGATCGTCTGGATGGCGCAGGTCATCGGAAGGGTCGGTCCGCGGCAAAACGCATCTGGCCCACTGATATTTTTCGCATCGCGATAAGCCTGGCGGCGCTCGTGGCTTTAGCATCCCTGGCACAGGGATGCTCGAATTCCACTCCGTACGGCTATGGAGGATACGGCGGCTATGGCATGCCCGCCGGATACGGCGGCTATGGCATGCCCGCCGGATACGGCGGCTATGGCGGGCCGGCGGAGTACGCCGCGTACGGCTATAACTCCGACCCGCTTGGCTTCGGCACGTACGATCCGTTCTGGTCTCTGTACTCGCCCGACTACTGGGCCTGGGCGCCATACACGGCGCCAGGTTACTATGGCGCCGACGGCGATCATGATTGCGACAACGGCTTCTGCGGCGGACGCGGCGGCTGGGGACGCGCACCGCTGCGCATGGCTGGCGTGCGAGGATCGCCGATCGGACTGGCCGGAAGGGCGGGTGCGCCGGGTGCGATGGGCGGCTTACACGGCGGCAGCTTCGCGGGAATGGGCGGCGAAGGTTTCCACGGCGGTGGCGGCTTCCATGGCGGCGGCGGCTTCCATGGCGGCGGCGGCCATCGATGAGCGATAGTCGCTGCGCGGCCGATTCGCGCCGAATAACCTGCGTTCATCTATAAGGAACCTCTGCACAAGTTAGGTTGTCCTTCTGAGCGCAGCGCAGAACCCCGGATCCGGGATCCATTCGCTTTGCTCAGGGTGACAGCGGAGCCTTGTGCAGAGGTTCGCTAAACCTCGGTCGTGAACGCGGCGCGCACGCGCTCCTCGAGTTGGCGCGTAAGTGCGGCGCGATCGACGCTCTTGAGACCGACGGTCGCGATCGGCGCGCCAATCCGGATACGCATCCGGCGCCCGGGCACGACGAAGCGCGCCCCGCGCGGCATCATCGACGAGGTTCCGCTGATCGCCATTGGCACGCACGGGATCTTCGCCAGGATCGCGAGCCACGCGGCGCCGTCGTTAAATTCGTGCACACGGTTGTCGCTGTAGCGATGGCCCTCGGCGAAGACACAGATGCTATAGCCGTGGCGCACGACCTGGATCGCGCGGCGAATCGCGCGGCCGCCGGCCTCGCGATCGATCACCACATTTTCGGATTTGTGCAGGATAAAGCCGAGCACCGGCAGTTTGAGGATCTCTTTTTTGGCGACGAAGCGGACCTCGCCCGGGATCTTCCAGATGACCGCCAGGATGTCGAACAGGCTCTGATGGTTCGCGATCATCACGCAGGGTCCGAGGCCCTCGAGATGCTCGAGCCCTTCGATCTCGACCCGCACGCCGCACAGCCGCATGATGCTCCCGGCCCATTGGCGCAGGATCGGCGTCGCGGCGTGCCCGTTGTCGAAGAATGCGGCGATCGCGGAGGGGAACGAAAAGATCACCGTGGAAAGGACGGACAGCACGGTCGCGACCGCGCCCCATAACGCGCGCAGCGGACCGGGCCACGCGGCGGCCGTCGAGGTGGCCGTGGGTGCGTCGTCGTTGGGCAATTGATCGGTCGGCGGAGGATTCATCGGCACAGATGATTGTAACCGCATTCGCCGATGCGTGCGTGGTCCGGATCGCGCTGAGACTATGGGATGCGGCGGCGCCAGATCGATTGCGCGCCGCGAAGCTAGATCGCTCGAGGCGTCACGCCTGTCGATCGATGGCCGGCGGCGCTCGCCTCATCCGGACGGCCGCTGCGCCGCCGGATATAGGGCGCAAAGGCGGAGGCCGCCGCCAGGATCAGCAGGATGGCCTGCGCGGTGAGGGTCTGCACGGTCGGAAAGATCCCCAGCATCGGGATCGTCGGCAAATGATTGACGAAGGTCGCACTCATCACGCCCGATTCCTGAAAGCTCGCGACGCCCTGTCCGGCGAAGATCACCGCCATCGCGTAGAGCAGTACCGAGGTGACGGAGAAGAATGCGCCGATCGGAATGCGGCTCACCAGCCGGCGCAGCGCGACAAACGTCACCGCCAGCGCGACCGCTCCCGCCGCCACCCCGAACATCACGGCGTGCCGCTCGGCCTGTTCGGTGGCTCCGGCCGCGAGCGCCTGAAAGAAGACGATGGTCTCCGCACCCTCGCGCATCACCGCCAGAAACGCCGTCAGGGCGAGCGCCAGTGACGGTCCCTTGCTGAGCTTGGCGGCGGCGACCTGCGACTGGATAAAGCTCTTCCAGCGCTGGGCCTGGCTCTTCGCCGTGATCCATGAGCTGACGTAAAACAGCGTCGCGGCGGCGAACAGTTGAAACACCCCTTCAAGCGTGTCGCTGGTGTTGTCGCCGATTATGTGATTGACCGCCCAGGCCAGCGCGATACTGACGCCGATCGCGATCAGAGCGCCGGCGTAAACGTCGCGCGCGCGCCGCTCCTGTCCGGCCTCGCGAGTGCCGGCGACCAGCGCGATGACCACGAGCATCGCCTCGAGCCCTTCGCGAAACAGGATGCCGCTGGAGTAGAGGAAATACGGGATGACGGTGGAGGTCGTTTGCATAGCTTCCGCGCCGCGATATTGAGAACTATTCTCAATTGGAGATTAGTCGTTCGCGCCGAACGATGTCAAGCGCGCGACGACCGTGCGCTGACGCCAGGCATTTCGCAAGCACTGACTGCCGCGCGCATATGCTAAGAATCGTGACGCATGGTTTCCCCTATGGCACCTCTGCACAAGTTAGGTTGTCATTCTGAGCGTAGCGCAGAATCCCGGATCCGGGACCCATGCGCTGCGCTCAGGGTGACAGCGGAGCCTTGTGCAGAGGTTCCCTATCCGACGGCTTGCCGGGTAATTGCGGCGGGTGTAATTTCACCATTGAAGCGGGACCGCGATTCGCGCGTCTTCGCTTCGTCGCTTTTGGATGGATGGCGCGCGGACCGCCGAGCCCGCTGGACGGCGCGGACCGCCGCGAGGTACGAGAGGTCGTCGGCTCAATGAGATGCGTCTACTGCCGCGCGCGTGCCGGAATCGTCCGCCGGGTCTGCCCGGATTGCGCCCAGGTGGTGGCGATCGTCGATCGCGCAGGCGGCGCGGTCGGGATGATTGGTCTGGTCGATATCTTTGCCACGGCCGGACTCACGCGTGAGCGGGTCGATTGCGTGCTCGATGCGGCGTTCGGCGATACGCCGACGATCCGCGATCGGCTGACCTCGGAGATGGCCAACGCGCTGATGCGCGGTCTCGGCATGCCGGGTCGGCAATCGCCCGACGACGTGCGGCGGGTGCGCACGCGGATGGCGGCCGGCGCGGGTGAGGGGACCGTAGCCGCGGGCGGAAAGCCGCCGGCTTGGAATTAATCAACATCGTTCCGGCCCGGTGGCGGGAGCGCGGACCACGGAGAGGATGCGGATGAGCGTTAGCATAGTGGGCGTGATTGGCGCAGGCCAGATGGGCGCGGGCGTCGCGCAGGTGGCGGCCCAGGCGGGCGTGAGTGTTCTCCTCAACGACGTTTCGGAGGAGTTCGTCCAGCGCGGCCTGCAGACCGTCGGGCGCAATCTCGACCGCATGACCGAGCGCGGCCGCTTCAAGCCCGAGGAGCGCGACCGCATCATGCGCCGGGTGAGCGGCACGGCGAATCTGGCCGACTTGAAGGATACGGATTTCGTGATCGAGGCGGTGGTCGAGCAGGAGGACGCGAAAATCGAGCTGTTTCAGAAGCTCGACAAGGTGTGCCCCGCGCACGTGATCTTCGCCTCGAACACCTCGTCGATCTCGATCACCCGAATGGGCGCGCGGACCAGCCGCGCCGACCGCTTTATCGGGATGCATTTCATGAATCCGGTGCCGGCGATGCGGCTGGTCGAGATTATCCGCGGCCTGGCGACTTCGCAGGAGACCTTCGAGGCGACCCGCACGCTGGCCGAACGGCTGGGCAAAAACACCATGACGGCGGAGGATTTTCCCGGCTTCATCGTCAATCGGATCCTGCTGCCGATGATTAACGAGGGCATCTACACGCTCTACGAAGGGGTCGGCGGGGTCACCGATATCGACACCGCGATGAAGCTCGGGACCAATCAGCCGATGGGCCCGCTCGAGCTGGCCGACCTGATCGGGCTCGACACCTGCCTGGCGATCATGGAGGTGATGCATCGGGTGTTCGGCGACGACAAGTACCGGCCCTGCCCGCTGCTCAAGAAATATGTTGACGCCGGCTACCTGGGGCGCAAGGCCGCGCGCGGCTTTTACACGTACGACAAACAGGGGAATCCGATCGCGCCGGTAACCCACGGCCGCTAGCACGACTCAGCGCGCGGCCGGGCCGCGCCAGGGGAGGTCCAGCGATGGCGGTAAAGGCTTTCATCCTGATCGATACGTCTCCGGGCAAGGCGCGCGACGTGGCCTTGAAGCTGCGCCAGGTGCATGGTGTTTCGGCGGCCCATGCGGTGACCGGGCCGCACGATATTATCGCGATGATCGAGGCCGACGACATCTCGGCGATGGGCGAGCTGGTGGTGCAGAAAATCCAGAGCGTGCCGGGCGTCAATCGCAGTCTGACCTCGATCGTGGCGGATTAGGCGCATGGCGGATTAAGGCGTCGGTCGCGGAGCAGGGGCGCATCGGATTGCGGCGGCGCGGGCCGCGCGTGGTAATCATAACCGGCGGAACCGGGCAAGGAAGTTGTGACCGATGGCTGAGTTACCCGTAGTCAAGCGGCTGCGCAAAGAGATGGAAACGCTCAAGCGCGAGCTCAATGTTGAACTGCCCAAGGAGCTCGAGCGGGCGCGTGCCCATGGCGATTTGTCGGAGAACGCCGAATGGGCGATGGCCAAGCAGCGCCAGGAGTTTCTGCGCGCGCGCCTGAATAACTTCGAGGCCCGGGTGGCCGAACTCGCGATGATCAATCTCGACTCGATTCCGCGCGACACGGTCGGCCTGGGCAGCCGCGTCGAGCTCGAAGACCTCGACGAAGGCGTGCGCACCGAGTACGAGATCGTCGTGCCCGAGGAGGTCGATGGCGCGCAGCACCGGATCTCGCTGTCGTCGCCGCTCGGCCGCGCGCTGATCGGCAAGGCCTGCGACGACGACCTCGAGGTGCTGACGCCCAAGGGCAAGCGATCGTACCTGGTGCGCAAGCTGGTCACGATTCACGTGTTGCTGGCCGCCGAAGCCGGCACCAACAGCTAATCCAGCGCGCCGCCCGCCAATGGAAAATCGATCGCTTCCGTGGACCAGCGCGTTGCTGCCCGGTCTGTTGATCGGGATCGGCTTGGCGGCCGGCGGATGGTTCATCGGCAATGGGTTCTACCGGGCACGCGCCCAGCGCTACGTGACGGTCAAGGGGCTGGTCGAGCGTGACGTCAGGGCCGACCTCGCGCTCTGGTCGATCAGCTATACCGCGGCGGGTGCCGACCTGAATGCGGCCAATGACCAGCTGGTCCAGGATCAAAAGACGGTAAGCGCCTTCGCCCAGGCCCACGGCTTCGCGCCCGGCGAGATCGCGGTGCAGCCGACCACCGTTACCGACACCTACGCCAATGCCGCGCAGAACAGCCGCCCCGACGCCGACCAGCGCTACGTGGTCAAGGGCGGCTTGCAAATCCGCTCGATCAAGGTCGACCGGGTAAGCCAGGCGAGCCAGGATACCGGCGACCTGATCAAGCAGGGCGTCGCGCTGGGCGAGAACTATCCGCAGGCGCCGCAATATTTCTTCACCCAGCTCAACGCTATTCGGCCCGCGATGCTCGCCGCTGCGACCCTCAGCGCACGCGGCGTCGCCACGCAATTCGCCGCCGACTCCCATAGCCGGCTGGGCCCGATCCGGCGGGCCAATCAGGGCGTCTTCCAGATCACCGGGCGTGACGCCTCGGGTGACAATGCCAATGGCGACGACCAGAGTTCGATCGACAAGAAAGTCCGTCTGGTCTCGACCGTCGACTACTATCTGATCGATTAATCGGGCGGCTCCGCGAATCCGGCAGTTCCGCCATCGGAGTCGCCGCCGCGTGCTCTGCCAGCATTGGCGGCCGGCGTAAGATTTTCCGGCACCTGCCAGCTTCACTCGCATTCACGTGCGATTTTTATCGTGGATCTGTGGAGCGGATGTCCCACCTGTCGCACGCGATACTCGTAACTCCACGCCGGTCCCGCCAAACTGGGGCACCGTCGCCTCATCGTTAAAAAAATCGTCAACGAAATAAGGTTAATTCGACCTTGTCGTGATGGCATGAGCGGTGCTTTAGGCCGTGACGCGTCCCAGGTCATCATATGCAAACGCAAGGGAGAGCTTCGTCTTTATGTCCAATGACGCCAATGGTTCTGGCGAGGATTTCGGCGGCGTTCTGATGCCCGTCCAGTATTATCAAATGATCAAGCGCCACGCTCCGATGGATGGCGAATTTCGGCTGCTCTATGCGGTTTTGGAAGACGCGCTGCGCTGTTACGTCGCGACGCGCCATGCGCGCTCGCGTTTGCAGCGGGTACGTTTTCTGGAAGTGCGCAACTGGTTCGCGCTGCGTCCGGAGTGGGCGCCGCAGCCCAATGGGTTGTTTGCGTTCGAGCCGCTGTGCGAAGCGCTGGGCCTCGAACCCGAGGCCATCCGGCGCTGCCTGGACTCGCTCGAGCTCGAGCGGATCCCGACGCGGCGTCACCGGCGCACGTCACCCTACAGCATGGCGTCGCCGGCTCGGCGGCCCAGATCGCTGCGTGCGAGGCGCACGGCATGATATTTACGGATATCGCTGATGGGGAGCGCGGAGCCGCCGGTGGCAGAAGAATCGCGCAGCAAAAAAGAATTGGTGATCAATGCGGTAGGCATCACGCTGACCTACCTGGCGGTTGGTCTGTTGTGGGTAGTGATCTCGGAGTTTGCGCTGTCCGAGATGCCGGCGCGCACGCTGGTGTTGAACCGCGTGGCGTTTATCCTCGCGTCGGGCGGCCTGCTGTACGTGCTCGCCTCGCGCTGGGCGGGGCGCATCCGGCGGGTGAACCAGGATCTCGAAGAGACCGCGGCGCGCGCCGCCGCCCTGTTCGACGCCGCCGCGTGGGGCATCCTGCGCGTCAGCCCGGATGGCACAATTCACAACGCTAATCCGAAGGCGATTGAAATGTTCGGCTATACACTGGAGGAATTAATCGGACAGCCGGTCGAGCTGCTGATTCCGCAGCGCTTGCGCCAGGGCCATCTGGGCCATCGCGCGAGTTTTTTTTCCGCTCCGCAATCGCGCCAGATGGGGCTTGGCGCAGAGCTGGTAGGCGCGCGCAAGGACGGCGGTGAATTTCCGATCGAGGTCAGCCTGAATTTCCTGCATACGATAAAAGGCGACGTCGTAATGGCCTTCATCACGGATGTGACCGAACGCCTGAAGCTCGAACGCGAGGCGCGCCGCGGCGAGACGCTGACCGCGCTCGGCGCGATTGCGGCGGGAGTCGCGCACGAACTCAACAATCCCCTGGCGGTGGTTTCGTCGCGGATCGAACTGATCATGGCGACCGCTGAACCGGGTCTCTCGGCGCAGACCCGCGAAGATCTCGAAGTGGTGCATCGCAATGCGCGGCGCGCCAGCCAGATCGCCGCGGAGCTGCTCAACTCGGCGCGCCAGCGGCCGGTCGAACGGCGTCCGGTAAATCTCAACGACCTGGTCGAGGAGACCTTGCGCAACTTCCGCGAGCAGATGCGCCGCGTGGGCGTCTCGATCGCGGTAGCGCTGGCGCCGGGGCTCGCGCCGATCAAGGGCGATCGCATCGCGCTCGAGCAGGTGCTGATCAATTTGCTGGCCAACGCGCGCGACGCGATGGCGGCCGGTGGCGGCACGATTCGGATCGAGGGCCATGCGCTGCCCGATCGGCCCGGCTTCGCGCAGTTGTCGGTGAGCGACACGGGATGCGGAATCATGCCCGACGCGCTCGGCCATATCTTTGACGTCTTCTATACGACCAAGGCGACCGGCACAGGACTCGGCTTGTGGCTCTGCCGGCGCATTATGCTCGAGCATCAGGGGCGCATCGACGTGCGCTCGGAAGTGGGCTGTGGCACGACCTTTACCATTATGCTGCCGCTGGCCGAGGTTCCGGAGCAGGTGCGGATCAATGTCTGATCGCGACCCGCCGCCCGAATGGCTCGAGCATTCGCCTGGAGGTCGTGCGCCGAGCGCATTCTCGACGGGCCGCCGAATACTAATCGTCGACGACGAGCCCGACCTGGCCGAATCGTGCGCGCGCCTGCTCGGCCTCAAGGGCCACGAGTGCTTTCGTGCGCATGGCCAGCTCGAGGCGATGACCATGATCGACCAGCTGGTTCCCGATCTGGTGGTGACCGATCTGTACCTGTCCGATGGTGACGGGCTGGCCGTGGCGCGCCACGCGCGGCGGCGGATTCGGCCCTTGCCGGTAATCCTGATGACGGCGTATCACAGTCCCGACGCAGTGGCGGCGGCGGCTGAAGTGGGCGCGGTGGACTACCTGCTCAAGCCATTCTCGATGGCCGAACTGGATCGCGCAGTGAATGCGGCGATCGCGCCAGATCCTCTGCCGGTCCGCGCGCCGCATGGCTGAACCCGGATAAAGTCCGCATAAAATTCCGGATATCTCCGATCTTCGCCTGCCCGACGCGGGGCCGCGTCGAACCGCCAGCGCTTCAGCGCAAGCTGTGCTTGCTGAGGATGCGATGGAGCGTCTTGCGATCGACGCCGGCGACGCGCGCGGCTTGCGACACGTTGCCGCCTTCGCGGCGCAGAACTTCGGCCACGTAGGCCGCTTCAAGCTGGCCGATACAGCGCTCCTTGGCCTCTTTAAGGGTGAGCATGCTTATCGGATCGGCGATCTCCGGCGCGGCCGGAATCGTCGTCGCAGCGGCGGCGTGATTGGCGGGCGGGGCAGCGGGCGGGAGCCGCGCTCCCAGATGGGCCGGCAGGTCGTCAGGCGTAATCAGATCGCCGTCGGCCAGGGCGCAGGCGCGCTCGACCACGTTTTGCAGTTCGCGCACATTGCCCGGCCACGCGTGGGCTTCGAGCATTGCGATGGCTTCGCGGGTAAAGCCGCGCAGCTCGCGGCCGCCCGATCGGGCGTACTTGTGCAAAAAGGTTTGCGCCAGTAAGGAGACGTCGCCGGTGCGCTCGCGCAACGGGGGCAGGGCGATATCGATTACGTTGACGCGATAGTAGAGGTCATCGCGGAATTGGCCCGCGGTGACGCTCTCGCGCAGGTTGCGATTGGAAGCCGAAAGCACGCGTATATCGATCGCGATCTCACGCGTGCCGCCGACTCGCCGGATGCGGCGCTCCTGCAGGACGCGCAGCAGCTTGGCCTGCAGGCCGGCCGGCAGTTCGCCGATCTCGTCGAGGAAGACGGTGCCATGATCGGCAATCTCGAGCAGTCCCAGCTTGACCGCGGAGGCACCGCTAAACGAGCCCTTTTCATGGCCGAAGAGTTCCGACTCGAGCAGGTTCTCGGGCAGCGACGCGCAATCGACCGCGACGAACGGATGGTGCGCGCGCGGACTGTTGGCGTGAATCGCGCGGGCGACCAGTTCCTTGCCGGTGCCCGACTCGCCCATGATCAGGATGTCGGCGTCGGTGCGCGCCGCCTTGCGCACGATTTCGATCACGCTGTGCAGCGCACTGCTGCCGCCGACGATATTGCCGAAGCCGTAAGTCTCGCGCAGTTGTTCGCGCAAGTGCCGGTTTTCGAGCGCCAGGCGGCGCTGGGTCAGGGCGCGCTCGACGGCGACGCGGAGCTGTTCGAGCGAAAAGGGTTTCGGCAGGTAATCGAAGGCGCCTTCGCGCACCGCGGAGACCGCCGATTCGATCGTCGCGTAGGCGGTGAACATGATGACCGGCCGCAGCGGATCGATCTCCCGGGCGCGCCGCAGCAGTTGAAAGCCATCCATCGCGGGCATCCTCAGGTCGGTCAGCAGCAGGTCGGGACGCTCGGACTCGAGCATCGCGAGGGCGGCTTGCGGGTCGCTGGTGCTCAGGCATCCGTAGCCCGCCAGCGCGAGAATTCGCCGGCAGCTTTCCACCATGTCGGGTTCGTCGTCGAGGATGAGAATTCGCGCCATCGAGGTCGTGCGATCGCTAAAAACGAAAAGCTGTCGGCGGACCGGCCGAGGCTCAGGCTGCTAGGAATTGCGCTTCAAAGCAAGTCCGCCGCGATCGCAAGAATCCGGCGTCGTGGCCTAAGGAACCTCTGCACAAGTTAGGTTGTCATTCTGAGCGCAGCGAAGAATCCC
>JADMIL010000075.1 GCA_015478645.1 Candidatus Binataceae bacterium | reverse complement strand
GCATGGGTCCCGGATCCGGGATTCTTCGCTGCGCTCAGAATGACAACCTAACTTGGTGTAGAGGTTCCCTGGCGGCGCGGCGGTCCGCGGCAACCGAAACGATCACGGTACCGCAACCGCCGGAACGGCTCGGCGCGCGCGAGCGGCGGCATTTTCGTCGCGCCGCGGCGACGCATATCCATGAGGCCATACGTCACAGCAAAAAATAGCTAATCTAAGTTAGTGTCAATCCTAATCACCGCATTTGCTTCGCCGCGCTTTTCAATTAGGCTAGAAACGTATTTCGTGCGGTGCTCAATGAATTTTCTCCGGCTCACTTGGTGGATGGCATTACTCAGGTGCGCGATCTTTATCGCGCTGGCCGGTGGCGGATGCGCCGTGCTGATCGTGGGGAGCGCCGCCGCCGCGCCGACCGAAGAAGATCTGCCGGCGTCGCCACCGATGCGCCATGCGCCGCCGCGGATCGCGCGGCCGATCGGTGCCGTCCGACAATTGCAACTGCCCGCGCGGGCGGAGTCCGCACCACAAGCACCTAAGACACCGGACACATCTGCCGCGCCCGACCCGTCGGCCGCGGCGCCGGTCGCCACGCCATCCCCGGCGAGTGCGGCCGCAGCGGATTCCGCGCCGCTCGGACCGCGCACCTATTTTCCCTATACGATTCGGACCGGCGATACGCTCGAGGCGATCGCCGCGCTGTTCGGCGTGCAGAGCACCGATATCGCGCGCGTCAACCGCCATCTTTCCAATGAAAGCCTGAGGGTCGGCGATACGATCAGAATTCCCAATCCCTCGGTGACGCGCGAGCGCGAACTTTCGGCGCAGGTCGAGCGGCTGTCGATCGATCGCCAGGAGGCCGACGAAAAGGCGGCGGCGGCGCAAAGTTCGATGGCCGCGCTGCATGCGGAGATCGAGGCTGCCAGTGCCTTCAGCGCACAGAATCAGCACGATCTGCGCGTGCTCCCGTGGTGGCGCGCCGCGGCCTGGAGCGCCGCCGTGGCCGCCGTCCTGATGGCCGGAATCACCGTGCTCGCGGTGATCGAATGGCTCCTGCTGCGCTGGCGTTACGGCGCGCTGGCCGAGCTCAACACGGGGCTGCGCCGGCTCGACCAGAAGTACCGGATGTTGATGGGCAAGGCGGAGTTGCGGCTCCAGGAGCTATACGGCCGGCGCCGGCGCGGCTTCGAGGAGGGGCAGGATCGCCCGCCGCTGCCCGAGGAGTTCGAACTCGACCGCCTCGACCGTGAGCTCAAGGTGATCCTGGAGAAGCATCTCAATCGCCTCGGGCCGCCGGGCAAGCGCGCCCGCCGCGCCCGTTCGCGCGAACTGATCAGCGCGGTCGGCGCACCGATCGAGGCGCGGGCCACCCGGCGTTGAGCATGGCACACGCCGGCCGGTTCGCGGCTGCGGGGTTTTTCTGCGATAGTTGATTGTCCGCCAGAGCACATCTGGCCTCGGATCGCCGCCAGCCATGCCGGGCGCGGGCCGCTCGCGGTAGCGCCGCGGTTTGGCGCGCGGCGCTATAGCGGAGTGGAGACAAAAAAATGAAGAAGATCATCATCGCGGGCCTGGGCGTCATACTGATGGGGAGTATCGCCGGCCGGGCGTTCGCCGCCGACCAGACTGTTACCGGCACGCTCGAGGACAGCTTCTGCTACGCCACGCTTGGCGCGCACGGCCCGGACCATAAGAAGTGCGCGACGGGCTGCGCAAAAAAAGGTATCCCGGTCGCCCTGGTCGAAAAGGGCACCGACAAGATGTATATCCTGCTGCCGCCCAAGAACGATGAGGCGCTGCCCAAAGACGTGATCGCCCACATGGAAGATGAAGTCACGGTGACCGGCCCGAGCTACCAAAAGGGCGGCGTCAACTACCTCGTCGTCAAATCGATGAAGTAGCGCGACGCGATGGGGTGGATGATTGCGCGGCTGCGTGACCTGTTCAGTTTTCCCGGCGCGCAGGTGCTGCAAAATATCCATCCGCTGGTGGTTCATTACCCGGTCGCGTTGTTGACCGCCGCCACCCTGATGTACCTGCTGGCGTGGATCGCCGGCCGCGAAGCATGGGCCTGGACGGGTCTGTGGATGCTCGGCCTGGGCACGCTCGCCGCCGCGGTCGCGGTATGGACGGGGCTGCGCGCGGGAGCGGGCGTGATGGTCGCGCCGGCGGTGCGCGAACAGATCCTCGATCATCATCGGCGCATGATGCTGACGGTATTCGCGCTCAGCCTGACGCTCTCGGCCTGGGCGATAATTGCACGGCCGATGCCACGGCGCGGTCGCGCCGGATTCGTGCTCCTGATGATCGTGATGGCGCTTCTGATTGCGCGTGGTGCCGACTATGGTGGCTGGATGGTCTACGGCTACAATGCCGGTGGCAGCCTGCCGCAGCCGATCGACTTCTCGCCCGCGCAATAGATGGCGCGGATAATCGACGGCGCGGATGATTGGCGGCGCGCGGATGATTGGCGGCGCGGACGAGGCCGGCAGGGCCGAACGAGGCCGCCGAACGGATATGCACCGGATCGAAACGCTCACGGATTCAGGAATAACCTTACGCGGATTATGGAAGCGGATAGGGCCAATTCAGGGCAGGAGGCGGCGGACAGCGGCGGTGAATAAGCGTGGAGAATGCGGCGGAAGGGAGTCCGGCCGGTGGATAACCGGGGCGATGCGGCTGGCGCTGGCGGCGGCGCTGATCGGCGTCGCGTCGATGACCGGATGCGCGACCCACCTGAAGTCCGTGCTCGGCACCGCGGCGACTCCGTCCGCGCAGCCGGCCGACGATACGACTCCGGCCGGACCGGAAGCGAAGATTCATATCAGCTACGCGCATCCAGGCGACTATCTGGCTACGCTCAGCGTGATCAAATATTCGGCGGCCGACCCGTTGACGACCACGCCCGGCGTCAATGGCACCGGCGTCGCGTCGATCATCCGCTTCGACGGCGGCGTGCCGGCGTGGCAGATCGACGACGAAAAGGGCATGTTCTCGGACCTGCCGATCGGCGGATCGAAGACCAATTTCGCGATTCCCGAGGTCACCTACGGAAACGTGCCCGCGCACTTCACGCAATCGACACCGGCCGGCGACTCGCCCGAGCCGCTCGAGTCCGACCACTACTACGTCTTTTCCGTCACCCGCGCCTCGGGCTCGATCAGCTACGAGGCGGTCAAGGTGAATGCCGACGGCTCGCTCGAGGCTTACGCCGCCGATCCGCGTGCCGGTACGAGCTTCCGGCTGTGCTGCGACCTGCCGGCCGATTTCACGATCACCGCGCCGCCGGAGGCCGCCACGCCGCCCTCCGGGGTCGACTCGCCGCCGGATTCATCGGCGCCGCCGGATTCCTCTTCGCCATAGCCATCCGCCGATCGTTGCGCGAGCCGCCATGGGCAATTTCAGATTCTATCGCCGCGTCAATATTTTTCCCGGGCTGGCGGTCAACTTCTCGAAGTCGGGACCGAGCCTGACGCTCGGCATGCGCGGAGCCCATGTGACCTTTGGCCATCGCGGCGTCACCCGGACGGTCGGGCTGCCCGGCACCGGTATCTACTACACCTCGCGCGCCGGCTACCATTCGGGGGTCCACTCGGCGCATACCGACGCGCCGATCGAACCGTTGCGGCAGGCGGCGGCCCATCGGATTGGCGGCTTCATCGCGCTTGCGCTGATCGTGCTGGTCGCGCTCGCGATCGGGATCGCGATTGGCATCGCCTCAAGCGGCCATTGAAGCGCCGCGCGCGCGTCGCGGCCTGAGCTCGCGCTGGTCAGGAATTAATTGCAATGCCAAGTGCCAAGGCCAGGGACAACAAGGCGCTGGTCGCGACTTGCGTCGCGTGCGGCAAGAATTTTTCGCCCGAAGCGATGGTCGCGCTGGCGGGCCGCGTCGAGGGCCGCGCGCGGTCGTATCCGGTATGCGTCGCCTGCGCGGAGGGCGGCTGGCGACCACCCGGCTTCGATGGGATTTACGGCTATCGTCCGAGCTGAAGCGATCGCGCGGCCCGGCGCTAGCCGTACATCCGGCGGGCTTCGGCCGCAAGTTCGGTCCGGAAATCAGGATGGGCGATCGCGCACAGCGCGCGCGCCCGTTCGCGCAGCGACTTGCCGATGAGCGTCGCGATGCCGTATTCGGTGACGACGTAATGGACGAAGGCGCGCGGCAGGGTGAAGACCGACGCCGGGGCGAGACTCGGCGCAATCCGCGAGACGCGCTGGCCCTTGGCGATCGCGGTTGACGGCAGCACGATAATCGACTTGCCGCCGGCCATCGTGGCGCCGATGCCGAACGCGATCTGTCCGCCGGTGCCGGTGTACATATGCGGGCCGACCGATTCGCTGCCGACCTGTCCGGTCAGATCGACCGCCAGCGCGTTGTTGACCGAGATGAGGCCGTCCTCGCGCGCGATCAGCCGAATATCGTCGGTGAAATTGAAATCGTAGAGCTGGAACACGGGATTGCCGTTGGCGTAGGCCAATTCCGCCGGTGGCGTGGCGATCGCAAAGCCGCTGCCGACCACCAGGCCGGGAAACAGTTTCTTGTATTTGCCGGTGATCACGCCACCCTCGACCAGCGGGGCGGTGCCCCACGGGATGATCTCGGTCTGCATCCCAAGGTCGTGATGGTTGCGCAGGTAGGGCATCAGGGCGCCGGAGGTCGAACCGACGCCAATCTGGATCGATGCGCGATCGGGAATCAGGTCGCGGGCCACGGCCGAGCAGATCGCGTCGACCACGCGGCGCTCCTCCTCGGAGACCGGCGGCGGCACCAGCGGAAACACCGGCGCGTCGGGCGCGCGCTCGACCAGCCAGTCGACCTCCGAGACGTGAATCGAATTATCGCCGCCGATGCGCACGGCGTCGGGATTGATCTCGGCGATGACCAGCGAGGCGGCACGCGCCAGCATCTTGGACATGATCTGGACGTCGCCAAAGTTGAGCATCCCATGCTCGTCGGGCGGCGCGACGGTGATCAGGCAGACGTTGAAGTCGAGCAGCCCGGGCGGCAGCGTGCCTTCGCGGTAGTACGAAACCGGCACGAACTCGGCGGGGCCGGCGGCGTAGAGATCGCGGTTGATGGGCGAGAGATAGAACGATTCCAGGCGAAAGCGATCGCCGATACCCGGCAAATCCCAATTGAACAGCGACGCCGAATGGTTGACGACGACGTGGTCGAGCTCCATCAGCCGGCCGGCCAGCGCGGCGCAGAGCGAAAAGGGCGTCGCCTGCGCGATCGACACGTTAATCCGATCGCCCGACTTGATATGGGCGACGGCAGCGTCGGGCGACACCAGCTTCGATCCCAGTTGCGCGCGCCAGTTATCCGGCGTACCACCCATTTTTACCGCACTCGCCATAATCGATCTCCACGGTCAGCCCTAACATTGCTCTGATCGGGGCGAAACTAGCAGACCGGCGCGCGTAACGGTATCGCGGCGCGGGCGTCCGTCCGGCGCATCCGCTCAATGCGGCTTGGCCGGCAGATCGCCGCGGCCGACCCAGGTCACCGCGCCGAACGCTCCAAGCCACGAGCCGGCCGCCGCGAAAATCACGTAAACCGGATTGCTGGTATAGCTGATCACGGCAAAGGCCGAAAGCAGGTACCAAAGACTGCTCATGCTGGCGGCCCGGACCCGCCGGCGCGCGCTGACGGCCGCGTTGAACAACACGTAGATCGCATCGGTGGTCGCGGTCGAGACGGCGACGCCCGCGGCGATATATGGATTCGGCATGATCATGGTGGTGTTGGACTCCCGGCCAAGCCGCGCGATCTTATCGTGGGTGCTGCGCTATCGTCGCGGCGCTGGCGAATGGTCAGGAGTAACGCGCCGGACGGCGCGATTCAAAAGGACGCGGCGGACGGCTTGACTGTGCGGACGCAAACGTAAATGCTGCCGTATTCGCGGAGAGGTTCGGGAGTCTGGTTTAACCGGCGTGACTCGAAATCACGTGAGCCCTT
>JADMIL010000011.1 GCA_015478645.1 Candidatus Binataceae bacterium | reverse complement strand
CGGCCGTCATCGGCCCCGGTGGCCGCATCAACCCGCCACGGCCGCAGCCCCTCATACGGGCTGCGGCCGTGCGCGAGAACTAATCGGGACGGTACGCCAATGTTGTGGATGAAGTATGTGGACCGCCGTTCGGACTTTGCCGCGGCGGTGGTGGTGGGGGTGCTGATATCGGCGTCATGCGGATGGGCTCAGTCTTCAGCCGTTCCCGGATCGATGCCGCCGCCCGCGATTTCCGGCTCCCAATCGATCTCCAATGGTAACTCGCTATCCGTCACGGGTGGGACCGCGGCGGGATCTTTTGCCCGGCCGGCCAACCCCGTCGCGATCGCACCGGCGGGCCCTTCCGCCGGTCGAGCCGCTCCGACCGTAATCGCCGGCGCGATGGTTGCGCCGCCGCCGATGCTCCTCGGGACGCCGGCCCTCCCGGGCTCGACCGGAGTCAAACCGGTGCCGCACGCGATTCCGCGGGGCACCATGACCTTCGTCAAGGAGGAAGTGCATTCGTTCATTTTTCATTCGCCGGCCGAACACGCGCGCTACGATCACGCTGCGGCACTCTTTCCCCGCTTCTGCAAGGACTGGCAGCGGATGCTGCACGATCGCGAAGCCAACAACCTCGAGCACATCGCCTGGAAACCCACCGGTGGCTACGAGACCGCGACCTATACCGGCTACGGCAATATCGAGAGCTGCGTGACCAAGGAATCGCTCGAAGGTGTTCCGATCGGCAAACTGACCTATGAGGAGATGAATTATTACCTGGTCGGCAAGACCGTCCTGGAGGCTCAGCGCGCCACGCCCAGGCTGATTCATCAGACCCACACACTCGAAATTTTCTCGTGGGACAAGAACAGATGGTTCTACTGATCCGGCCATCCGCGAGGCGGGCGTAAGTTCCGCCGCCCGCCGGGCAACCTCCCGCGCCCGGCCCACTTGGTCATTCTGCGCGCAGCGAAGAATCCCGGGATTCTTCACTTTGTAGACTTCGTTCAGAATGTCATCTTAACTTGTGCAAACCCTCCCATACATCAGTTCAGTTCCTTGCTGCTGTAATCGAAGATCCGCCGCGCGATGATCATCAGGTTGATCTGCTGCGTACCCTCGAAGATGTCGTTGATCTTGGCGTCGCGCATCCACTTCTCCACCAATAGCTTGCGCGAGTAGCCGAGCGGTCCCAGAATTTCGACCGCCTTTTGCGTAATCAGCGTGACCGCCTTGCCGGCCTTGGCCTTGGCCATCGACGCTTCCAGGCTGTTGCGCAGCCCCACGTCGAGCATCCACGCCGCCCGCCAGGTCAGCAGGCGCGCCGCCTTGAGCTGCACTTCCATCTCCATGAAGTCGCGTTCGACCGCGGTCAGCCGGCGCGGCGAGAGCCCATAGCGGATCGGCACCTGATGGTCGCGCAGAAAATCGCGCACGAAATCCAGCGCCGCGCGCCCCACGCCGATCGCCATCGCGGCGACGATCGGCCGCGTCGCGTCGAACGTCGCCATCACGTCCTTGAAACCCCCCGTCGGTTTAACCTCCGCACTGCCGAGCAGACAGTCGGCCGGCACGCGGCAATTGTCGAAGATCAGCATCGCCGTATCCGACGCGCGGATACCGAGTTTGTGCTCGACCCGCGCCACCGTCATCCCGGGCGTATGATGCTCGACTACGAACGGTTTGATCCCGGCGCGCCCGGCACTGCGATCGACCGTCGCCCACACCACCACGAAGCCCTCCGACTGCTCCGCCGACATCTGGCCCGCCGTGCAGAAAATCTTGGTGCCGTTGATCACCCAATGGTCGCCGTCGCGGGTCGCGGTCGTGGTCACGGCGGCCGAGTCCGATCCGCAGCCGGGCTCGGTTATCGCCATCGCGCCCCATTTCGGCTTGCCCTCGCGAAAGCGCTTGAGGAAACGCTCCTTCTGCTCGGGCGTGCCGGCCGCGGCCACCGCCGCGCCGCCCAAACCCGGATTTGGAATCGACAGGAACAGCCCGGCGTCGCCCCAGCACAACTCCTCGGTGCTGAGACAGGTATACAGATTGCGCAGCTTGGCCGTGCCCGTGGCGGCCTTTGCCGCGTCGCTGGATTTAGCCGGCTCCGTACCCGGTCCGAGCGTCTGTCCGGCCGCCCACATCGCCTCGTAAAATTGCCACGGCTTCTCATGCTCGCGTTCGTCGTACTCGCGCGAGATTGGCCGCATCATCTGCTTGGCTACGGCATGATACATTTTGAGCTGCCCAGCGACCGGCGGCTCGAATTCGAAATCGATCATCTGATCATGCTCCTCTAATCATGCTCCTCGGGATGCGCCGCGAAGGGCCGCCGATCGCCGAGCCCGCGCGACGCGCTTAATGCTAGACCGTCGCGAGACCTTCGAGCACGGCAAAGCCGCGCGCATTGCGCAGGAACAACTCCACCGGATGCTCGCGGATATAACCGTGGCCGCCCAGCGTCTGCACCGCGTTATCGGTCACCACCAGCGCCGCCTGCGCGGCATAGTTGCGCGCCTGATAGCCCTCTTTGAGCGCGTCCTCGCCCCGGTCGAGCCGCGCCGCCGCCTCCCACGTCAGCAGGCGCATCGCGTCGACCTCGATCGCCATTTCGGCCAGCATAAACGCGATCGCCTGCTTGGTCGCGATCGGCACGCCAAACGCCTTGCGCTCCTTGGCGTAAGCGCGCGCGTATTCATAGGCCGCACGCGCCACTCCGGTTGCCATCGCCGCGGCCGCCACGCGCGTCTGCCCGACGATCCGGGTGAAGTTCAGCCCGCCGTCGCCGCCGATCCGCGCCTCCGCGCCGAGCTTGCAATTCTCAAGCGTCACTTCATAGGTCGCGAGACCCTTGAGGCCCATGTTCCGCTCGCGCGCCGCGACCACCAGCCCCGGCGCGGCGCGCGGCACGATAAAGCCGGCGGCGCCGCCCGCCTCGCTCCCGCACGCCGCGTAAACCAGAATCCATTCGCTCTCGGCGCCGAGCGGCACGTAGCATTTTGCGCCATTAAGTACGTAGCCGGTGCCCGCGCGCGCGGCCCGCGTCGCGAGGTCGGCCACGTCGAAGTCAAAGCGCGGCTCCATCAATGCGGCCGATCCCGCCGCGAACTCATCGCGCGCAAAGCCCGCGAGCAGACGCGCGCGCTGCTCGTCGGAGCCGAATTCAATCAATGGATACGCCGCGAGCCGTGGCGCCAGCATATGGATCGCGATCGACAGGTCGCCGAAGGCCAGCTCCTCGGCCACGATCGCGCCGGTCACCGCCGATCGCGTGTCGCCGTAGCCGCCGAATTGCTCCGGGATTGCGCCGCGCACCAGCCCCAGATCCCACGACTTGGCGATTAGCGCCGGCGGGATCGCACCGCTCTCGTCGGCCATGCGCGCCGCGGGCCGCACTTCATCGCGGGCGAAAGCCGCGACCGTGTCGCGAATCATCGTTTGCTCTTCGGACAGATCGAAACTGACCATCAGGCGCGGCTCTCCTGGCCGGAACTAAAATTAATGTGATACATTAGTTTACATCAAATCGAATGTTTCACTTCAGGTTTTATCGCCGCGCTGGATGCGTTCGCGCTCGCGCGCGCGCAGATACTTGCGCTCGTCGCCGGCGACGCGGGTCGGCGGCGCCAGCGGCTTGCGCAGCTTCTTAATCAGGCCGCCCGTCCTGGGCGAGCGCGGCTTGCGCGGTTTGCTATTGGTTGCCATCGCCATGACCGAGGTTTTCAGAATGTCCGAAATTTTCAGATGACCGCAATCGTTTAATTGTGCTTTCCCCGCACGCCGGCCGCAAGCACCAAGGCGCCGACCCCGCGGCCCTAGAGGGAACCTCTGCGCAAGTTAAATTGTCATTCTGAGCGCAGCGAAGAACCCCGGATCCGGGACCCCTTCGCTGCGCTCAAGGTGACCGCAGAGCCTGTGCAGAGGTTCCTTAGCGGGCGAATCCGACGAAGCTCATCTGCAAGCCGGTGACCGCGCCGCCGCCCGCCCGCCGCGAGAAATAGCCGTCCGCCGTGCATCGCGTGCACGGACCGACGTTGGCGATCGCCGCGGGGTCGAGGCCGGCGCGCTCCAACTGCCCGCGGATAATCGCGCGCAGATCGACATAGGCCTTGCCCGGCCCGCCCGCCCGGCAATGCTCGCGCGCGCCCGGTAGCTGGCGGGCGAAATCGTCGGCCAGCGGCGCATCGACCTCGAAGCAGCAGAGCCCGATCGACGGGCCCAGCGCCGCGCGCATCGCATGTGGACGCGCGCCCAGCGCCGCCATCGCACGGACCCCTTCGCCGGCGATTCCCGCGATCGTCCCGCGCCATCCGGCGTGGACCGCGCCGACGCTGCGCCGCTCGGCATCGACCATCAGGATCGGCACGCAATCGGCCGAGAAGATGCCGAGCGCGACACCCGCCGCGGCCGTCACCATTCCATCACCCGCGCGCCGCGCGTCGCCCCACGACGCGTCCACGCGATGCACCAGCTTGCCGTGGACCTGGCTCAGCCGCGCGACTGTGAAGCGCGGATACGCGACGCGCCATCGCCGCCAGTTCTCAGCTACCGCCGCCGGCTCGTCGCCGTTCCATTCGGCCAGGTTGAGGCTCGCGTAAACCCCCGTGCTGACGCCGCCCGCGCGCCCCATGAAGCCGTGGCTCAGCCCGTCGATCGCCCACGGCGACAGCACCGCCAGCGGTGCGGCGGGCGCGTGCATTGCGATGATCGAAGCGGGAGGGGGCATCGGCGTTAGCCTGAGCGTCAAGGATAAACTATACTGGACCTTTTGGGAATTTCGCCGCAGGACGTACAGACGCACCTATGAACGGTTATCAATATCTGATTCAGCGCAATCGCCTGATGATCGAACTCGAGGACGAACTCAAGCAGTTCCAGAATCTGCCCGAGGGCGAGCGCCGCGCGGCGGCGTCCGGCGTGCAGGCGCGCTTCGATATCCGCCTCAAACAGCTTTACGCCCAGGTGGCCGACGAGTTCCCCGGCGAGCGCAAGGTCAAAGCCCGTCCGCTGGCGGACCCGCGCTAGGATTTCCGGGAGCCCAGCTTGGAGCGCTCAATCAGTATCCGCGGGGCGCGCACTCACAACCTCGATAATCTTTCCCTCGACCTGCCGCACGGCCGGCTGACCGTCGTCACCGGGGTGTCGGGCTCGGGCAAATCGAGCCTGGTCTTCGACACGCTCTATGCCGAAGGGCAGCGGCGCTACGTGCAGAGCCTCTCGACTTACGCCCGTCTGTTCCTCGAACGGATGGAACGGCCGGACGTCGATTCGATTTCCGATATTCCGCCGGCGCTCGCCCTGCGCCAGAAAAACACCATCAAGAATGCGCGCTCGACGGTCGGCACGATCACCGAGATCAACGACTACGTGCGCCTGCTGTTTGCTTCGGTGGGGCGCACCTTCTGTCCGCGATGCCGTCTCGAGGTCACGCGCGATTCGGTCGAAAGCGCGGCAGCGGCGATAATCGCGCGGCCCGGCCTCTACCTGTTCCTGGCGCCGTTCGAGATTGGTTCGCGCACACTTGCCGACGCCACCGCCTACCTGATCGAAAACGGCTACCATCGCCTCTACCACGACGACGCGATCGCCGAGACCGCCGACTTCGCCGATCGCTTTTCGCACAATGGCACCGCCGCGCCCGCCGGCTCGCTGATGGTCGTGATCGATCGCGTTGCGGTGGCGCCCGCCGGCAGCGACGAACGCGTACGCGAGGCGCTGGAAAAGGCCTTTTACCTCGGGGGCGGACGCGCCCGCGCGATCATCGTCGCGCGCGCGGACGGGGCGACCCGGCGCGTCGGCGCGATCGATTTCGATCGCCGCTTCAATTGCTCGAAATGCGCCACCGCCTATCCCGAGCCGACCCCCGCGCTATTCTCCGCCAACAGCCCGATCGGCGCCTGTCCCGCTTGCGAAGGATTTGGCCGCACCGTCGAACTCGATCTCGAAAAGGTCATCCCCAACGCCAATCTCTCGCTGCGCCAGGGGCTAATCGCGCCGTGGCGCACGCCTGCCTACCGCGAGATGCATCAGTGGATGCTCAAGAGCGCGCGCGCCGGCCAGGTGCGGACCGCCGTCTCCTTCCGCGAGATGACCGAGGAAGAGCGCGCCTGGCTGCTCGACGGCGAGACTCCGCTGGAGGGCGCTAAATGGGACGAGACCTGGCCCGGCGTGCGCGGCTTTTTCCGCTGGCTCGAACGCAAGCGCTACAAGACCCACGTGCGCATTCTGCTCGCGCGCTACCGCCGCTTCATCACCTGCCCGGCCTGCGCCGGCGCCAAGCTGCGCCCCGAGGCGCTCAACGTCCTGATCGAGGGCAAGTCGATGGCCGACGCGGGACGCCTGGCCGTGCGCGATCTGCCCGGATGGATCGCGGGACTGCGCAAGCGCAAGCAGATCGTCGCGCGCGCCGCGGTCGTGCTGCGCGAACTGGGTAATCGCGTCGGCTATCTCAATGAGGTCGGCCTCGGCTATCTGACGCTCGAGCGCCAGGGCCGCACGCTCTCGGGCGGCGAGGCCCAGCGGATACATCTGGCGAGCGCGCTCGGCAATCTGCTCTGCAGCACGCTCTACGCGCTCGACGAGCCGACCGTCGGCCTCCACGCGGGCGATTCGCGCAAGCTGCTCGGCGTGCTGCGCCATCTGCGCGACCTCGGCAACACGGTCGTCGTGGTCGAGCACGACCCGGCGATGATCGCCGGCGCCGATTACGTCGTCGAGTTGGGTCCGGGCGGCGGACGCGACGGCGGCAAGCTGATCCGGGCGGGCGACGCACGCCGCGTAATCCCGCTCAGCGCCGGCGAAACTCCCGGCCGCGTGCTCCTGATGCGCGCGCTGTCGCGCCAGCACCGCTTTACCCGGCGCGACCCCGCCGTGCGCATCACCGGCGCGCGCGAGCATAACCTGCGTATCGCGAAAGCCGCGATTCCGCTCGGGCGCCTGGTCTGCGTCACCGGCGTATCCGGCAGCGGTAAATCGACCCTGGTCGAAAACGTCCTCTACAATAATTATCTGCGCCGGGCCGGCGAGCCGGTCAGCGACGCCGGCGCCTGCGATCGCCTCGAAGGACTCGAGCAGATCGGCGAGATGGTGCACATGGGCCAGGAGATGCCGGCGCGATCGATGCGCTCGAATCCCGCGACCTATCTGAAAATCTACGACGAGATCCGCAAGATCTTCGCGTCGAGCCCTGACGCCAAACGCCTCGGCATCAAGGCGCGCGATTTTTCCTTCAACGTCGACGGCGGACGCTGCGATCGCTGCCACGGCACCGGCACCGTGACTATCGAGATGCATTTCATGGCCGACCTCGAAGTCAAATGCGACTCGTGCGACGGCCGCCGCTTCCAGAGCCATATCCTCGCGCTGCGCCATCGCGGCCGCAACGTCAGCGAGGTGCTCGATCTCACGGTCGACGACGCGCGCGCCTTCTTCGATCGCAACGCCTATCCGGCACTGGCCAAGCGCCTCGAACCGCTCGCCGCCGCCGGCCTCGGCTACCTGCAATTGGGTCAGCCGACCTCGACGCTTTCGGGTGGCGAAGCCCAACGTCTGAAACTCGCGCGCTTCCTGCTCGCCGATCTCGAACCGCCGCGCACGTCTGAGAACGGCAAGCCGCTGCCGCGGATGTTTTTGCTCGACGAGCCGACCACCGGCCTCGCCTCGACCGATATCAAGCGCCTGCTGCGCGTGCTCGACCGGCTAGTGACCGAAGGCAATACGCTGGTCGTGATCGAGCACAATCTCGAATTCATCGCGCACGCCGACTACATCATTGATTTGGGTCCGGGCGGGGGCGACGAAGGCGGCAAAGTGATCGCCGCCGGCGATCCGGTCGCGATCGCCGCCTCCGACAAATCCGCCACCGGCCTCGAATTGCGCAAGTTGTTCGGCTTGCCGACCGCCGGCGGCCGCCGGTCGATCGAGTCCGCAATGCGCGCCGCCGCCGATTCCTGATCCTTACGCGCCGCGTAGCGCGATCGGGCATGGGCTGCGGGCATGTCGGCGCAGCCGCGCGATTATAGGAGTGCCTGCGCGGCCGCGGTTATGATTACTCAGCCGCCGCGATGGCCGTTGCCTCGTCGCCGTAATTGAACGTCAGCTTGTCGTCGGCTGCGTCGACCGTCACCTTGCCGCCCTTCGACAGCCGCCCGAACAGCAGATCGTCCGCCAGCACGCGCGCGATTTCGTTTTCGATCAGCCGGCCCAGCGGTCGCGCGCCAAAGCGCGTGTCGTAGCCGCGCGACGCGATCCATTTGCGCGCCGCCGCCGTCACCTCGATCGCCACCTTGTTGACCTCGAGCCGCTCGGCCAGCTCGAGAATAAACTTGTCGACCACCTTCTCGATAACCTCGGGCGCCAGCGGCGCGAACTCGATTATCGACGACAGGCGGTTGCGGAACTCCGGCGAGAACATCCGATCGATCATCGCGCGCGGCGACCCGGTGGTCATGCCCGCGCCAAAGCCGATCATCGCCCGCGACAGCTCCTGCGCACCCGCGTTGGTGGTCATCACCAGGATCACGTTGCGGAAGTCCGACTTGCGCCCATTGTTGTCGGTCAGCGTTGCATGGTCCATCACCTGCAACAGGATATTGAACAGGTCTGGATGGGCCTTTTCGATCTCGTCGAGCAGCAGCACGCAATGCGGCGTCTTGTTGATCGCGTCGGTCAGCAGCCCGCCCTGGTCGAAGCCGACGTAACCTGGCGGCGCCCCAATCAGCCGCGACACGGTATGCCGCTCCATATATTCGCTCATGTCGAAGCGCAGGAACTCCACGCCCATCACCTTGGCCAACTGGCGCGCCACTTCGGTCTTGCCGACTCCAGTCGGCCCCGCGAACAGAAACGCGCCGACCGGGCGATCCGGATGCGACAGGCCCGATCGCGCGAGCTTGATCGCCCGGCACACCGCGTCGATCGCGGTGTCCTGCCCGTAGACCACCGTCTTGAGCTGGCCCTCGAGGTTCTGCAGCCGCGCCCGATCGGTCGACGACACGGTGCGCTCTGGAATCTTCGCCATCCGCGCCACCGTGCGCTCGGCGTCGCGCGCACCGACCGTCACCGTCTCGCCGTTTTTGGCTCGCAGATGGCCGGCGACGCCCGCCTCGTCCATCACGTCGATCGCCTTGTCCGGCAGGTAGCGATCGTTGATATAGCGCGCCGACAGTTCCACCGCCGAGCGAATCGCCGCCGAGGTGTAGCGGACCTGGTGATGCTTCTCGTAATGGCTCTTGAGGCCGTTCAAAATCTGCACGGCCTCCTCGCGCGTCGGCTCGCCCACGTCGATCCGCTGGAAGCGGCGCGCCAAGGCCTTGTCCCGATCGAATGAGCGTTTGTACTCCTGATGGGTCGTCGAACCCACGCATCGCAGCTCGCCCGAGGCCAGCGCCGGCTTGAGCAGGTTCGACGCGTCCATCGTCGATCCCGAGGCCGACCCGGCACCCACGATGGTATGAATCTCGTCGATGAATAGAATGATCTTCTGGTTGCCGGTCGCCGCCTTGATTACCGCCTTCAGGCGCTGCTCGAAGTCCCCGCGAAAGCGCGTCCCGGCCAGCAGCGCGCCCATATCCAGCGCATAGATCTGCACGTCCTTGAGAGCCGCAGGCACTCGCCCGCCATGGATCGCCAGCGCCAGCCCCTCGGCCAGCGCGGTCTTGCCCACGCCCGCTTCGCCGACGAAGATCGGATTGTTCTTGCGCCGCCGCAGCAGGATATGAATCGCCCGCTCGATCTCGTTATGCCGTCCGATCAGCGGATCGATCGAGCCTTTCGCCGCCCGCTCGTTCAGGTTGACCGCGTAGGTCCGCAGCGCCTTCGACGGCGAGAGCTTGGCCGGTCCTTCCTCGCCCTCGTGTTCCGCATCGTGGTCACCGTCGGGCTCGCCGTCGGCCGCCCCGTGGACTTCGTGATCCTCGTCGGCGCCAGTCTTCGATACGCCGTGCGAAATAAAATTGATTACGTCAAAGCGCGTGACGCCTTGCTCCTGGAGCAAAAAGATCGCGTGCGACTCGGTCTCGTGGAACATCGCCACCAGCACCTGCGATCCGTTGATCTCCGGATGCCCGGCCGACTGCGCATGCAACGCGGCACGCTGCAGCGCGCGCTGCACGCCGGCCGCGTAATGGGGCTGGAAGGTGCCGCCGCGCGGCAGCCGTTCAACTTCGTCGTCGAGATATTTCTGCAGCTTCTTGCGCAAGACGTCGAGGTCGGCGCCGCAATGCTGCAGGACATTGCTGGTGGTCACGTCGTGGAGCATCGCGTACAGCACGTGTTCCAGGCACACGTATTCGTGGCGGCGATTGAGCGCCTCGGTCATCGCGAGCTGCAGCGTGATCTGCAGCTCGCGGCTGATCATTACGCCTGACGATGGCATCTCGTTCTCAGCGGCCTCCGCGGCTCGGGCGAGCCAGCCCTGCGCCGCGCCGGACCATGCCTGTCAGGTCCAGCGGGCTCACTCCTTTTCCATCACGCACTTGAGCGGATACTGACTCTCGCGTGCGAGTTCTTCGACCGTTTTGACCTTGGTCTCCGCGATTTCGAACGGATAGACGCCCGCCACTCCCATGCCGTTCTGATGCACGTGCAGCATGATTCGCGTCGCCTCCGGATGCCCCTTGTGGAAAATCGTCTTGAGCACCTCGACCACGAACTCCATCGGCGTGTAGTCGTCGTTGAGCAAAATACATTTGTAGAGCGACGGCCGTTTGGTCTTGACCTGCTCCTTGGTGCGGCGCTCGGTGACCGTTCCATTCGTGCCGCCGCCGCTGCGGCCGGCGCCGCCGTCGTGCTTGCGCGCATGCTCTGCAGGCCGGCTGATTTGATAAGCCATCGCAAACTCCGCGGTCGCCGCAGTCAACTCCCTCTCGGCATTCGACCAATTCTCGAAAACATTCTACCAAAATAATCACGATCAGGCATCGTGCCGCGCAGCGCCCGGCCGAGAGATTTTTTCGCATGCCGCTTTGCACGCTATCGGGCACCGACTAAGCTCAATCTCTTCCAGGTATGTCGGCTCGTCAATGGCGTCAAAAGGTGACAAGGGAAAAGCCCTCGCGGATGATCATGCGGAAATCGCGATCGTCGAGCGCCTGAGCGATATCCCGCGCGACGACTGGAACGCCCTGCTCGAACCCGCCGACTCGCCCTTTTTGGACTGGGATTGGCTCGCCGCGATGGAGGAGTCCAAGAGCGCCACTCGCGCCACCGGCTGGGCGCCCTGCCATGTGGTCGTGCGCGTCGGTCCCGCACGCCGCCTTGCCGCCGCCTGCCCGCTCTATCTCAAGAGCCACAGCCAGGGCGAGTTCGTCTTCGACCACGGCTGGGCCGATGCGGCCGAGCGCGCCGGCATCCGCTATTTTCCCAAGCTGGTCGCGGGCGTGCCCTTCACCCCGCATAGCGGACGCCGCTTCCTGGTCGCGCCTGGCCACGATCGCGCCGCGATGCTGCGCACGCTCGGCCGCGCCATCGTCCAGCTTTGCGCCGACAACAAGCTCTCTTCGGTTCACGTCAATTTCTGCGCCGACGATGAAGCCGCCGCGCTCGGCGAACTCGGTTTCCTCGAGCGTCTCGGCTACCAGTACCATTGGCGCAACACCGGCTTCGCGACCTTCGACGACTATCTCGCCCAGCTCAAAAGCAAGCGCCGCTACGCCGTCCGCCATGAGCGCGGCGCGCTCGACGAACAGGGGCTCATCGTGCGCGCGCTCGCCGGCGACGAAATCCCCGACGCGCTGTTTGGCCCGATGTTCAAAATCTACCTCTCGACTCTCGAGAAGCTTTACTGGGGCCGGCAATATCTGACGCGCGAATTCTTCGGCCTGATGCGTGACAACTTCAAGCGCCACCTATGCTTCGTCTGCGCGTATCGCGGACGCGAACTGGTCGCCGGCACATTCAACGTCGAGAAGGCGGGCGTGCTCTACGGCCGCTACTGGGGCGCCTTTGAAGACGTCAAATATCTCCACTTCAATGTCTGTTACTACGCCGCGATCGAGCATTGCATCGCGCGCGGCAATCAACGCTTCGAGCCCGGCGCCGGCGGCGAATACAAATGGCTGCGCGGTTTCGATCCCGCCCTCACGCGCAGTATGCACTATCTGGCGCACGCCGGATTGGGCAAGGCGGTGGGCAATTTTCTCACCCACGAGCGGCGCGAGGTGCGCGCCTGGATCGCCGAGGGCCACGAGCGCAGCCAGTTGAAGCCGCCGCCTCCCTCCAACGTGGAAAGCGAATAGCCACTCCCGCCGCGGGCGCCGTCAGCCGTCGCCCGCCGGTGGCTCGATCTCGGGCACCGGCGCGCCGGTCAAATCGACCACCCGCCGCGAATAGGTCGAGAGCTGGCGCCGGGCGGTACCAAAGGCGTCCTGCGCTTTTTCGAGTGACTTGCCGATCTTCTCGAAGTTGTCTTCGAAGTAGGCAAACGATTTCTGCGCCCGGCGCAGCTCTTCGGTCGCCTTCTCAAAGCCCTTGGCGAACGCGTACATCTTGAACACCATCTGAATCGATTGCAGAGTCACGATCAGAGTGTTCGGCGACACCGGAAAGACCTTCTGCTGATTGAGCCATTCGCTCAGATCGCCGTTGAGCACCGTCTCCATATAAAGCGTCTCGCTCGGCAGGTACATCAGCGCCATGTCGGTGGTGCCGTTCTCCGGATGGATATATCCCGCGATCCGCTTGCCCTGCTCCTTGAGCGCCCGGCCGAGTTCGACGCGCGCCGCGGCGAGCGTCGCCGGGTCGCTGCTCTCGAACAGCGGCAGCACCTGCTCGCGCGGGAATTTCGCGTCGATCGGCAGCACGCGATCGGGAAACTTGATAATCGCGTCGGCTCGTCCGAGGCCGTTCTGCCCCGCACCCGATTGCATTTCGTACATCTCGGCGGGCAGGAAATCCTCCAGCAGGCGCTCGAGACTGGCTTCGCCAAAGCGTCCGCGCAGATGCGGCAGCTTGAGCAGATTGTTCAGCTCGTTGATCGAGACGCCAATTGTCCCGACGTTGCGCAACTGCTCTTCGGCGGCCCTCAGATGCTCCTGCACCTTCTCGAATTGCTTGAAACCCTCCTTGATATTCTGGTCGAGCTTTTCGGCCACCTGGCTGCCGATCGCGAGCAGCTTCTGATCGACCTGCGCGCGAATCGCGTCCATCCCGTCGCCAATCCGTTTGCTCAGCGTCGCCAGATCCTCGCGCATCGCCGTGGCGTTGAGCGCCAACGCATCGCTGAGCTCCTTGCGATTGAGCGCCAGCGCCTGGCTCTGTCTGTCGGCAAAACCCTCGAGCCGCTGCTCGGTCGCCCGCTGCAATTCGCTGAACTTGCCCTCCAGCCGCACGACGGTTTGATCAAGCGCGCGCGATTGTTCGACGCGCCCCGTCTGCATCTGCGCGTCGACCGCGTCGCGCATCTGCCGGAACGCCGCCTCCAGCCGATCGCTCAGATCCTGGCGCAGTGCGCCGTTGGTCTCGGCCAACCGATGCGCCATGTCGGCGGTCGCCACGCTGAATTTATCTTCGAGGCTGCCGCGCAGCGCGTCGATGCGCGCCAGCAATGGTTCGAGCGTTCCGCCGATCGCGGCGCCGATGCGCGCCCGCTGCGCCATGTGCAGCGCGATCAAGACGATCGTCAGGATGATGTTGGCGGCGATCAGAACGACAATCATGCGGCTACCCCCGGCCTGCGCGGCTACTATTGTAGTCTGCGCAATTCGGTGCCGTAACCGGCCGCCGTTCGAGTATCCCCAGCTTGATCACGCGTCACCGCGCACTTCAGTCCGCCGACGAAATGCGTGCGCGGCGTCACAATGCTATCGTGGCGCGGGCGCGCGGGCGCCGACCCGTGAAGCAACTGCTCAGAAAAGGCTCGATTCTCGTCCTGCTCGGACCCGGCGGCGTGGGCAAAACCACTATCGCCGCGGCGCTCGGCCTGGCTGCCGCCCGCGCCTCGCTCGAAACCGTCGTCATCACGCTCGACCCCGCGCGCCGCCTGCGCGACGCACTCGGCCTCGAACGGCTCAGTGCGCGCCCCGCCCGCCTCGACCCGCGCCGCCTGCGCGCCGCCGGCCTGGACCCCGCGCTGCAACTCTCCGCGATGGTCCTCGACAGCAAGCGCGTCTGGGACGGGCTGGTCGCGCGCCTGGTCAAAACTCCCGCCGCACGCCAGCGGATGCTCGACAATTCGTTCTACCAGAGCCTCACCGAACAATTCGCCGGGGCCGAAGCCTACGCCGCGCTCGAACAGCTCTACGACCTGCATAACGGCAATGGCTTCGCCGTCGAGATCGTCGATACGCCGCCCGCCGCGCATGCCTTCGAATTCATCCAGGCCCCCGCGCACCTGATTCGACTGCTCGATTCGCGCGCCGCGCGATGGCTTTTTATACCTTACGCGGCGGCGGGCAAGAGCGTGCTCGGCATCGCCAACCGCGCCGCGCGCTTCGTCGTCGGCCAACTGGAACAGTTCGCCGGGATTCGTACGCTCAGCGCCATCTCGGAATTTTTCGGCGCCGCGGCCGAGGCCGCCGACTCGATCAGCGATCGCTTTCGCAAGGTCGACGCGCTGCTGCATTCGCCCGCGGTGACGTTCGTACTGGTCACGACCGCCGAGGAAGATCGCCTGCGCGAAGCCCGCGCGCTGGTCGATCAGATGGAGACCGAGGGTCTGCGGCTGGGCGCGATCGTGCTCAATCGCCTGCTCGACGAGGCGACCTTCGACGCGCTGGTCGCCGCGCCCGGACGCGCCCCGGCCCATCTGGCGGCGATTTCGCGAATGCGCGCGACGCTCGCGCCTTTACGCGGACGTGATACCGCCGATACCAGCGATGCCCTAGTCAGCTTCCTCGAGGGTTACGGCGCCCATCAACGCGCCGCGATCGAACGGGCGACCCGCTTTGCCCGCGACCTGCCGGCGCGGATCGAACTGGCCGCCGCGCCCGAGATCGCCGCCGGCGTGCGCGATCTCGCGACGCTGGCCAAAGTCGCGACGATCGTGATCGAGGCGGGCGCCGGACGCACCTTCCTCGAACGCGCCGCCGCCGCGCTCGGCGTCACGCCCTCACCGGCCACCGCTGCCGCCGCGCATAAGACAAAAAAATCCTCCGGCAAGCACCGCGCTACTCGTTAAGGAACCTCTGCACAAGGCTCTGCTGTCACCCTGAGCGCAGCGCATGGGTCCCCGATCCGGGATTCTTCGCTGCGCTCAGAATGACAACCTAACTTTGTGCAGAGGTTCCATAACGCCTGCCGGTGGAAATCGCCGGAGTGAGTCTATAAGCCGGGTTCTGTACCCTTGCGGGCGGCGATCATTCCTCTGGGCCGGCGATTGCCCGCCGGCTCTAGCGACCATACCCGAGGAATCGTGAGCGGGCCGCTCATCCTCCTATTGGGTCTTGCTCCGGATGGGGTTTGGCATGCGCGCGCGATCACTCGCGCGCCGGTGGGCTCTTACCCCGCCGTTTCACCCTTACCCTTGCGGGCGGTCTGTTCTCTGTGCCACTTTCCGCGGATCGCTCCGCGCCGCCGTTAGCGGCCATCCTGCCCTGTGGAGCCCGGACTTTCCTCCCCGATTAAAGGGCGATCGCCCGACTCACTCCGGCGCTCCGGATTGTAGCATCGCGCTGAGCCGAAAGCGCGCGCCGATCCGCCGCAATCGAGTGTCTGCGCGAGTCAGGTCGTCATTCTGAACGGCGCCCGCGACCTGGAGGATCCCGCTTTTCGCTGCGTCTGGAATTAGCGAATAGGTTTTGTGCGAACCGCCGCTATTCCTTGGCTGGCGCCTCGAAATAAAGGATCCGCTGGCAGTTCGGGCAGTAGTAGACCTGCAGATGCTTCTGCAGTTCGTTGAAGAGCTGTGGCGGCAACCGCATCCGGCAGCCCTGGCAGGTACCGTCGCGTGCCTCCGACACCGCCAGCCCGGCGCGCCGGCTGAAGATCATTTCGTAGCGCTGGAGGAGCGGCACCTCGATATTCTGGGCCATCTGATCGCGATCGACCTTCTGCTTGGCGATCGAAATCTTGAGGTCCTCGACCTGCGCGGCGATCTCCTTTTCGGCGGCGATCAGTTCCGCCTGCCGCTGCTCGGTCAGCGCCGCCAACTCCTTGATCTTGGGACCGCGCGCCTCGGCCCCCTCCATCAGGGCGATCAGTTCGGCCTCGAGCCGCGTGGTGGTCTCCTTGAGCGTCTCGACCTCGGCTGCCACCGCCTGCATCTCCTTATCCGTCTTTACCTGGTTCAGCCGCATCCGCTTGGTCCGCGTGCGCGCCTCGCCCTCGGCCAGCTCCTTTTCGAGCCGCCGGCGATTGAGCGTGCTCTGTTGCTCCTCGAGCGTCAGGCGGGACAGTTCGCTGCGATAGCCTTCGGTCTCCAGCCGCAGCAGGTCAACTCGTCCGGCGATTGACGAGAGCGAATTCTGGAGTTCGCGTAGTTCCCGGTCGATCGTCTGAAGACTCATCAGCCGGGTTATCTCTTCACGCAAAGCGGCCTCCGCTGAATGCAAATCCGATCGCGTCGCCCCACGCCACTGCGGCTACTTCGATGCCGGGAGGATGCGCGCGCCGCGATCGTTTTGAGCTGTTCGATGATACCAAAGAGTATGGGCCCACCAGGATTTGAACCTGGGACCAGCCGGTTATGAGCCGGCAGCTCTAAACCGTGCTGAGCTATGGGCCCGTGCGAAATCATTCTGTCGAGCGACAATTGTATCAACATCGGCGGAAGAAATTAAGTACCGCTAATGGCGTCCCGTAATGGAGTCCCGCGGCGCCGCGTCCGGTGCCGTCCACCGGCCGCTCCCGGCGCCGCGATCGGCCCCCGCCGTGGTCATCCGCCGTGGACTTGGCGGCGCAGTGCGATCACGGCCTGAGCGGCCGCCTCGGCGTCGCCGCCGCCCGCTCCGGCGCTCGCCGCCGCCCGCCGCAGGCTCTCGACCTCGCGCCGGCGCCGCCCGCGCGCCAGCGCAGCGCTGAAGTCGGCCACCAGCTTGCGCGCCCCGTCCGCGCCGGCGGCGAGCGGCCCGACCATCAGCGCGCTCAGCCGGCCGCGCTGTTCGTCGTTCAGCGCAAGCATCACCGGAATTTCAAGTGACGCTTGAGCTTCATCCGAGAGGCAGATCTCTTCGAGCAGCGCGCCAATGACCCGATCCTCGATCTCGCCGGGCGCCGCCTGGGCATAGATGTCGGCCCGCAGCGCCGGATAGCCAAGCGCGATCGCGATCAACCCGACGCCCGCCTGCGCGACTCCGTCGGCCCGCGCGGCGGCCGTCGCCGCGATTGGCACGGACGCCCGCCCGCTCCGATTCCCCGCCTGAGTCGGTCCCGGTTTGCGCGCCTCCCGGCGCAGAATCTCCTCGCCCACCCCGAGCATCCCGGCCGCCTTGCGCGCCAGCAGGTCGAACTCGAACGGATTGGCGACCATGCGCAGAATCTCCGCGACCCGCCCGGCCGCCGCCGCCCGCGCACTCATCGAGGCGCCGGCCGCCGTCGCCTGCTCGCGCAAAAAATAGTCGGCCAGCAATTCCGCCCCGTCAATCAGTTCGCCGAAGGCTTGCGCGCCACGCTCGCGCACCATGGTGTCGGGATCGTAGCCCGCCGGAATAAACGCGCCGCGTCCGAGCAGCCCTGCGGCCAAAAAAATCTCGAGCGCCCGCAGCGACGCCTTGCGCCCGGCCGCGTCGCCGTCGAAGCAGGCCACGACGTTGCGCGTATAGCGCGTGAGCAGGCGCAACTGCTCGACTGTCAGCGCGGTGCCGAGGCTCGCGACGGTCTCCTTGAAGCCCGCCTGCCACAGCGCGATCGCGTCGATATAGCCCTCGACCACGATCGCCCGATCGGCCCGCGCGATCGCCTGCCGCCCCTCGAACACGCCGTACACCGCGCGCGCCTTCGAGTAGAGCGGCGACTCCGACGAGTTGATATATTTCGGCAGGCGCTGGTCGAGCACCCGCCCGCCAAAAGCGATCACCCGCCCCTGCGCGTCGCGGATCGGAAACATCAGTCGCGCGCGAAACATGTCGTAGGGCACGCGGCCCGGCTCGCGCTTGACCAGGCCGAGCTTGACCGCCGCTTCGATCAGGCCGCGCTTGTCCAGGACGGCGGCGAGATTGGCCGGCCGCGCCGGCGCGAACCCGATTAGAAAAGTTTTCGCGGTCTCCATCGAGATCGCGCGCTTGACCAGATAGTCGCGCGCCAGCGTGCCGTCATGCGTGTTCCACAGCACGTGCTGAAAAAATTCCGCCGCGATCTGATTGGCCTGGACCAGCGCGTCACGCTCGCCGGCCGGCGCCCCGCCGCTCGCACCGTCGCGCCGTTCGGGCAGCGCGATATGGTAGCGCCGGGCCAGCGATTGCAGCGCCTCGCCAAAGGTCAGCGCCTCGACCCGCATCACGAAGTCGAAGACCGTGCCACCCACGCCGCAGCCGAAGCAATGAAAGAAGCCGCGCTCCGCGTTGACCGAAAACGACGGCGTCTTCTCGTTATGGAACGGGCACAGCCCGGTGAAGTTGCGCCCCGCACGCTTGAGACGCACCTGCGCCCCGATTATCTCGACGATATCGGCGCGCGCCCGCACCTCTTCGATCTTGTTGTCGCCGAACCCCGCCATCAGCATAATTTCGTCATCAGGCCAATCTCATCCGGATAGTTCGATCAACGCCCGCAGCCGCTCGGGATAGTTCGTCATGATACCGTCAACCCCGATCGCAATCAGCCGGCGCATCTCGCCGGGCTCGTCGGCGACCCACGCATAGACGTTGAGGTTGCGCTGATGGGCCGCGATGCACAAATCCTCGGTAACGATATCGACTCGCGGATTGATCGTCGCGGCGCCCAGCGCGAACGCGGTACCGACCAGCCGCGCCGGCCATTGGCTGGCCAGCAGGCCGACCCGCACGCGCGGTTCCAGATGGCGCACGATCGCGATCGCGTCCCAATCGAAGCTCGTGACGATCGCGGTCGCCGTCGCGCGATTTTTCTCGATAATCTCGATTACGCGCCGTTCGAGGTCCGCCGCCTTAAGTTCGATATTGAGCGCGCAGCGCGTGCCGGCGATCGCAAAGACTTCGTCGAGCGTCGGCACCCGTTCGCCGGCAAATTTTCCGCCGCAGCCGACACCCGCGTCGAGCCGGCGAATCTCCTCGAGCGTCAGCGACTTGACCGCACCCGTGCCGCCGGTCGTGCGCTCGACCGTGTCGTCATGCATCACGACAATCGCCCCGTCGCGCGTCGCCTGCACGTCGAGTTCGCAGATTTGCGCCCCGGCGTCGATCGCGGCGCGAAACGAGGCGAGAGTATTTTCCGGAAAGCGGCCACTGGCGCCGCGATGCGCGATATTCAACACGTAGCGCTCAACCATCGATGCGCCAGAGCCTCCACGGCCCACCGCCGATCCCCAAGCTCCACCATCCTCCCGATGTAACCATGCGGCCCGCCGAGCCGCAATCGGCTCCCGCCGCACGCATCAACAGCTTTTCACCTCCGGTATGCGATGTGCGGCGTCGCGCCAATCGCCCAACGGCGGCCCGCCCTGTCCCGCGCCCGCCATATCGCCTATCTTGAAGGCACGCCGCTCGACTAACGCGGCGCATGGCGGACTCTACGGTGAAACCCTCGCGGCCACGGATCTACGTGCGGCTCCATTTTGACACTCCGGCGGCGAGCGCCGATCGCGCGGCGGCGATCCTCGTCGCTCACGGCGCGCTCGGATGCGAGGTCGCCAAAATCCACCCTTCCCGTCCAACGCTCGCGCGGCGCCCGCGGCGCGTGCGCCTCAAGACCTATTTCGAGCGGCTGGGCGCCGCTCGCCTGAGGCGCGTGCGCGAGGCGCTCGAAGCGGCCGGGATGATCGCCGCGCGCGATTCTCTGCAGACTGAGCCGATCGTCGATCCCGGCTGGGCGACCATGTGGATGACGCGCTTCGAGCCGTTCACCGTCGGCCGCCTGCTGATCGTGCCGCCGTGGAGCCGCGAGCGGCGCCCAGGTTTGATGCGCCTCGTGATTCAGCCCGGACAGGGCTTCGGCACCGGCCATCACGCGACCACCTACGGCGTGCTACGGACGCTCGACGAGCTGTGCGCGGCGAGCCGCTTCAAACGCGCGCTCGACCTCGGCACCGGCTCGGGGATTCTAGCTATCGCGATGCGCCTGCTCGGGGCGGACGACATCGTCGCGCTCGAAATCGATCCGATCGCACTCGACAACGCGCGCGAGAACGCCGACCTCAACGGCGTCAGTCGGCATCTGCGGTTTTCGAACGTCCCGTTGAGTTCGCTGCGCGGCCGCTTCGATCTGATCACCGCCAACATCCTCTCGTCGACCCTGATCGAATTGGCGCCGCGCCTCAAACCGCGGCTGGCCCGGCACGGCCGCCTGATCCTCTCGGGCATCCTGGCGCGCGAGGCGCCGCAGGTAATCGCCGCGTATCGCCCGGAGCTGCGCTGCGTCGGGCGGCGGATCGATCGCGGATGGGCCACGTTGCTGATGGCCCGCGCGCCGGCATGACCAGTCCACCTTCGCCAGCGACGAATCGGCGGCGGCCGCCGCACTTCGCGATCGCGTTCGACGCAATGGTTGGCGGCGCATTCGGCACCGGCGAGATCGTGCGCGTCGGTGGCGCCGAACTTCATCATATGCGCGACGTGATGCGGCTCGGCGCGGGCGCGGAGGTTGTGCTGATCGCGCCAGGCGGCACGCATTACTCCGGCCGGATCACCGGCTACGCGCCGGACTATGCGACGATCGAAATCGAATCGTTCGCTTCGGCGAGCGCGGACCCGGCCGCGATCATTCTGGCGCCCGCGATCATCAAAGGGCCGCGGATGGATTTCCTGATCGAGAAGGCCGTGGAGTTGGGCGCGGCGGCCATCTGGCCGGTCGTCTGCACCCGCGCGGTAGTGCGCGATCCCGGCGCGGAGCGCCTCGCGCGCTGGCGGCGCCTCGTGGTCGCGGCGGCCAAGCAGAGCCTCGCGCCGCGCACGGCCGATCTGTGCGCGCCGCGCACCGTCGCGGAGCTGGCCGCCGCGCTCCCGCCCGCGACGCTGGCCCTGGTATGTGCCGAGGGCGGTGCCGCGCTCGGCGCGGCTATCCGGCGCGCGCGTCCGCGCGCTATTCTGATCGCGTGCGGACCCGAAGGCGATTTCGCTCCCGACGAACGGGCCACGCTCGACGCGGCGGGCTTCGCCGCGGTGGGACTCGGACCGCGGCGTCTGCGCAGCGAGACCGCCGCGCTTGCGGCGATCGCGATAGCATGCGGCGCGCTCGACGAAACCGATCGCGAGGCGTAAAAGCAGTTGTCCGGTGCGCGGGAATTTGACCCAACGATTTTTGCCGTGCGAGGATAGTTACGCGGTGGCTTATAAATTCGCCTTTGTGATGGATCCGCTCGAGGCCATGCTGCCCGAGAAGGATACGACCTTCGTCTTCATGCTCGAGGCACTCGCCCGGGGCCACGAGATTTTCCATCTCGGTCTGGCCGGTCTGCATGCCGAGGGCCATCAGGGGTTCGCCTACGCCCGGCGCTGCGCGGTCGCGCGAACGGCGCCGCACACCCGCTATCTCGACGACGGCGCGCAATACCGGCTGGAGGATTTCGACGCGATCTTCATGCGCAAGGATCCGCCCGCCGACGACAACTATCTTTACGCCACGATGTTGCTCAGTCTCGCCGATCGCCGCCGCACCTTCGTGCTCAACGAGCCGGCCGGCTTGCGCGAGGCCAACGAGAAACTCTACGCGCTCAACTTTCCCGGCGCTATTCCGCCGACTATCGTCACTTACGAAATTGCCAAACTCAAACGCTTCATGGAGGCGCAAGGCGGCGAGATGATCGTCAAGCCGCTCGACGGCCACGGCGGCGAGAGTATTTTTCTGGCCCGCGCGGGCGACCGCAATCTGAATCCGATTCTCGAAGCGGTGACCCGTTTCGAGCGCCGCGCGATCATGGGCCAGCGCTATATCCCCGAGATCCGCAACGGCGACAAGCGCCTGATCGTGCTCAACGGCGAGCCGCTCGGCGGCACGCTGCGGGTGCCGCGCGACGACGAGAACCGCGGCAATATCCACGTCGGCGGCAATTGCGTCAAGGCCGAGGTTACGCCGCGCGACCGCGAGATCTGCCGGATGCTGCGGCCGCGCCTCGAGCGCGACGGGCTCTATTTCGTCGGCCTCGATATCATCGGCAATTTTCTCACCGAGGTGAACGTCACCAGCCCGACCGGGATCCAGGAGATCGATCGGCTCGACGGCGCGAATCTCGAAGCGCGGGTGATCGATTTCGTCGAGGCGCGGGTCGCCGCGCGCGCCGGCGCCGCCCGGCTTGCAACCGGTGGTCTGGATCGGTAGCAATGAAAGGCCGTAGAATTCCCGTTGCGCCCCGCAACCGGATACGCATGGCGGTGGGCAGGTAGCTCAGTCGGTAGAGCAGAAGACTGAAAATCTTCGTGTCGGCAGTTCGATTCTGCCCCTGCCCACCAGAATCACCGGCTCAAGTTCGAATCCGTTTAGTTACTCCGGCCGGATTCAGGCGGGAATGCTAACGAATCGCGCCCCCAGCTTAATCTTTTGCGGCGGAGACCAGGGCGGGCAAGTCGAGCTCGAGCAGATCGCCGACCCGCTCGATAGTCACATCGGGCACGGGATATTTGGCGACCTCGGCCGCGTCGGCCGCGTAATGGCCCTGGCGCGGAAAGACGGTAGTCACTCGCGCGCCCCAGATTTTTTTTACCGCGCCGAGAATCCGCACCTTGTCGTCGACGAATACGTAATGCGCGGCCGGATAGCGCGCGGCGATATCTTCGACCTCCAATTCCTTGTGGATATAGATCAGGACGTTGCCGTCGAAGATTTCGTAAAGGCCCGAGCGATGGACCTTGAGCGGCTGGAAGACCACGTCGCCGTCACTCACGATGACGGTGCGGCCGAATTCCTGGCAGCGCTCGACCACGTCGAGCGAGTTTGGATAGAGCCGGTTGGCAAAAGGATAGTTAATCAGGAAATCCGAGACCGTGAGAATATGGAAATCGCGCGGATACTGGACGCGGTAGCGCTGCAGCGCGCCGAGGTAATCCGCGTAGCCGAGTTGCGCGCGCAACTCCTCGAATAGCTCCCAGTAATGCTTGCTCTGCTCGGGGCCGACCGCATCCTTGAGATGGCGCATCAGGTCGGCCTGCACGCGGTCGTTGTCGAGCAGGGTGTTGTCGACGTCGAAAAGAAAAACCGTCTGGTCGGAAGGCATCCGCAATCTCCTGCGCGCCGGCGCGCCATTGGCGCGGGCCAATGCGCCCGCGACGCCGCATGATTATCGGATTATCGGCCGGACCAGTAAACGCGGCAAGGTGCCGGGCGCGTCCGTGTAGCGCCCTCATCGATCGGTCTGTGCGACGATCCTCCGCACGGGATTCTTCGCGTCGGCAGCTTGCGCTCAGAATGGCAGCAATAGTTGGCGCGTTCGTCATGGTGAGCGCAGCGAAGGAACCCGATCCGGGACCCATTCGCTGCGCTCAGGGTGACAGGGCCGAGTGCGGTTGCGCGGCGCGTCAGGCCAGGCCGTAGACCTGGGCGGCGGTGTCGTGGACGATCTTGCGCAATTGTTCGTCGGGCAACGTACCGAAGCGCTTGGCGACGATCTCCTGCGAGCGCGGAAAAGTCGCCGCGGTATGCGGATAGTCCGACGACCACATGATGTTGTCGGCGCCGAAACGATGCAGCGAGTCGACAAAGATCGGGTCGGCGATGAAGGTCGCGTAGACCTGGCGCTTGATATAATCGCTGGCGCGCAGCGGCAGCTTCATCCCGCCGACCGCGCCGAGCCGGTTCTGCACGGTGTCGAGCCGGTACATGAAGTAGGCCATCCAGCCCACGTCGTTCTCGGCCGAGACGATGCGCAGGCCGGGAAATTTCTCGAATACCCCGCCGTAGACCATCACCGACAGCGAACGCTCGATCTGATGATGCAGTGTGGCGAGCGAGAGCAGGAAGCCGCGTCCGCTGGTGGGATTGGCGCCGGTGCCCTGGCGCGCAGTCAGGATATGCAGCGACAGCGGCATCGCGAGACTCTGCGCGGCGGCCCAGAAGGGCTCGTAGTCGGGATGGCTGTACGGCCGATCGTCAGGCGCTTCGGCCCAGATCATAGCGCCCTTCATGCCCTGGCGGGCGATGCGCTCGAGCTCGGCGACCGCGCCGGGGATGTCTTCGAGGGTGATCAGGCCAAGCGGGACGAGGCGCTTTAAGTCGTGGCTGCAATACTCGGTCGCCCAGTCGTTGAAGGCGCGAAAGCAGGCCGCGCGCAGCTCGGCGTCGTCGAGTCCGAACAGCGGCATACCCATCGAGGTGTAGATCACTTCGGCCTGCACGCCGTCACGATCCTGATCCTTGATGCGGTAGGCGGGATCCCACACGCTCTTGGGCGCGGCGTCGAAACCGCGCTTGTTATGCTCGGGCAGTTCGGCCGAGGGTACGCCGGCGCCGAAGAAACCGGCCACGGCCATCGGGGTGATATTCTCACAAATGAAGAACTCGCCCTCGCGTCCGCCGAGCCCCTTCATGGTGCGCGGCGCGCGATCGCGAAAGCGGTTGTCCATCCGCTCGCCCCACATGCTCGGTGGTTCGACGAAATGGGAATCGGCGGAGATAAGACGATAGTCGGCCATGCCCTGTCCTCCTTGATGGTTCGCGCCGGCGCGGCGAGCGGCCGGTCGTGACGCAAAGCCGCCGGGCGCGGCGGTCTGCGAGCGCGGTGGCGGCTGACGGCATCGTAGCGCGATACCGCCCCATCTCTATTAGCGCTGGCGATGCGCGGCCGCAAGAAAACTTGCGGCGAGCAGGCGCGACGAATCACTTAATGCAGACGGATGGCTGAACATTCAACAGAGTGATTTCGGCGAACCATGAGTTACCGGCGCAGTCGGGATTGACGTCAAAGAGATCCCAGGGTTTGTTTCCCGAGGCCTCGACATTGACCACGGGGTTGTAATTGTCGTGTAGGTCGATAGCAATTCCATACTGCTGCGGAACGCTGTTACTGACGCTCGCAATACCGGAGAACACGTAATTGAAATTGCTTTCTGGCACCTTGCCGATGCATGGCAGACCGGGTCCCGCCAGCGAGCATCCGATGTAAATGCCGCCCATGCCATTACTTTCGACGTCAAAATTGCCAACACTGTTATGGCTCGAACCGTCGATCCACACGCCGTAGCGGCCGTTATCCAGGATCGTGCCGCTCTGCAGCAGATTTTGCGCTCCCCGCGCGATTCTCACGCCGTCATTCAGGTTGGAGGTCGCCGAAAAAAATGAAATGTCGGCCCGCTGGGCACGGTTCAACAGCACGCCGGCGTCGCTGTTAGCGGTCACCGTGAAGTTATCCACCAGGGCGTTGGCGGCGTCGATTTCGATGCCTTCGCCGAATTTCTCGATCGTCGCGCCTTCGCCCTCGATGAAGACCCCCGACGCCGTTGGCTTGACGTGTATTCCGTCAGCATCGGTATTGCCGGAGATCGTGTGTGTATTGAGATTGAGGACGACGTTGGGCGCGGTGATCACGAGGCAGTCGCCGCCGGGCGTGGCTTCGGCGAAGAGATCGCTGTCGACCTGATAGAAGCCGGGTTTGGTAATCTTGGTGCAACTGGTGATCGAGGGCGGTTGGGCCGACGCGGCGCGCGTTCCAACAGCTATCCAGACGGCGCCGATCGTCAGGAGGAGACGCGTCGCGCGTCGGATGAAGTTGACAATCCGGCCCAGCCCGGTCGATTCGTGCAATCGGCTCAAGCGGTCCTCGTAAAATGGCGATTGGCGGCCAGACAGGCCGCACGTTCCACCATAGAAGATAGTAAAAGGCTTTATAGCAGAAGAGCGACATGAATGGGAAGCTAATCGCCGTCGCGCAGGCGGCGCTATCGCCCGACGAGCCGGCGGCGGATCAGCGCGCGCTTGACCGATGGCGCGAATCGCGCGTAGCGGTAGAGATGGCCGCGCAACTAACAGTCGAGGAGGTGCGCATGACGCCCCAGGAGACGCTCTCCGCCTATATGAGCACCACTTTCCCCAAGAGCGCGAAGCTGCGCGACGGTACGATGATCGTCCTGCGTCCGCTCACGCCGGACGATCGCGACGAGGCGTGCAAATTCTTCGCGCGCGTGCCCGAGGATGATCGCGCCTTTCTCAAGGAGGATGTGATCAATCGCCGCGAGGTCGAAGCCTGGCTCGACCGGATCGATCCGGCGACCGAGACGGTGATCGTCGCGGCGGCGGCGGGCGCGATCGTCGGCACGGCGGTGCTGCGGCGCGAGGCGCAGGGCTGGGCCCGGCACGTCGGCGAGATCCGCGTGGTGGCCGATCCGGCGACGCGCCGCCAGGGCCTGGGCCACGTGCTGGCCGAGACGATCTTCGCGATCGCGGTGCGGATCGGGCTCGAAAAGATGATCGCTCAGATGATGGCGAACCAGACCGGCGCGATCCGGGTCTTCGAGCTGCTCGGCTTTAGCGCCGAGGCGACGCTGCGCAATCATGTCAGGGATCGCTATGGGCATAAGCACGATCTGTTGATCATGGCAAACGAGCTCGAGCAATCACGTGATGCTACGACGGTCGATTCCGAGACGGCGTTTATCCCGCGGCCACGTTGACCGACGCTAAGCGATCGCGCTTAACGAGCGCGGGTGGCACGGGCGAAGCGGCTCAGATGAGTGGTCCGCGGCGGGTGCGGCCGAGATGGGTATAGGCGCGCTGGGTGGCGACGCGGCCGCGCGCGGTGCGGGCGATATAGCCCTGCTGGAGCAGATAGGGTTCGTAGACCTCACCGATGGTGTCGGCCTCTTCGCCGACCGCCGCCGCGAGGCTTTCGACGCCGACCGGACCGCCATCGAACTTGTCGATAACGGCGGCCAGGATCGCGCGGTCCATCCCATCGAAACCGCATTCGTCGATTTCCAGCAGCTCGAGCGCGGCAAGGGCGACTTCGCGCGTGACGATCGGCGCCTGGTTGACCTGGGCGAAATCGCGCACCCGGCGTAACAGCCGGTTGGCGATCCGCGGCGTGCCGCGCGAGCGGCCGGCCATCTCATGCGCACCGCTGTCGTCGAGCCGCATGCCGAGCAGGCTGGCCGATCGCCGGACGATCTCGGTCAGCTCCGCGCGCGCGTAGAAATCGAGATGGTAATGCTGGCCGAAGCGATCGCGCAGCGGCGAACTCAGCAGACCCGAACGGGTGGTCGCGCCGACCAGCGTGAAGGGCTTCACCGCCAAACGCATCGAACGCGCGCCCGGCCCCTTGCCGACGACGATATTGAGCTCGAAGTCCTCCATCGCGGGGTAGAGCACCTCTTCGACCTGGCGCGCGAGGCGATGGATCTCGTCGATGAAGAGCACGTCGCCCTCGTCGAGATCGTTGACGATCGCGGCCAGGTCGCCGGCACGCTCGATCGCGGGTCCCGAAGTGGCGCGCAGGTTGACGCCGAGCTCGCGCGCGATGATATGGGCGAGCGACGTTTTGCCGAGCCCCGGCGGTCCCGAGAAAAGCACGTGGTCGAGCACCTCGGCGCGCTGGCGCGCGGCGGTGATCGACATGCCAAGGATTTTCTTGAGCCGCTCCTGGCCGACGAAATCGCCTAGCGCGCGGGGCCTGAGCGAGAGATCGAAGGTGCGCTCTTCGGCGTCCTCGGGCGGTGCGGAGAGCGCGGCACCTTCGCGATCGCGCTTGACGTTGCGGCGGCGCTCGCCGGCTCGCGGGTCGCCGGCGTCGCCCGCTTCGACGACCGATTCACTGCCGCCGGCGACGGAATCATGCTCGTTGGCGGGCGCTTCGGGACCGGCGGTCGCCGCGATAACCTCCGGTTCGATCTCGCGGCTATTTTTCACCGAACAGCACCGCGAGCGAATTGCGGATGAGCGATTCGAGATCTTCATGGGTCGCGGCGGCGCCCGCCGCGTCGACCGCGCGCTTGGCCTCGGCCGGCTTGTAGCCCAGGTTGACCAACGCGGAGAGCGCGTCGTCGAGGATCGCGTCAGGACCCGCGTGGCCGTTGGCGGAGATCGCGGCGGCCGCGGGAACGGCGAACTTGAGCGCCGCAATCTTGTCGCGCAATTCACGCACCACGCGCTCGGCGACCTTCGGACCGACGCCCGGCACCGCGTCGATCCGCTCGACATCCTCATGCGTCACGGCGCTGGCCAGATCTTCGGGCGAGAGCACCGAGAGAATCGCCAGCGCGAGCTTCGGGCCGACGTGCTGCACGCCGAGCAGCAGATCGAAGGCCTGCTTTTCGGGCGCGCTGGCGAAACCGTACAAGGTGATCGCGTCCTCGCGCACGACCTGGCGAATTTCGAGCTCGACTGCACCGCCCGGCGCGGGCGTGCGATAGAAGGTCGGCAGCGGAACGTGAACCTCGTAGCCAACGCCGCCGGTCTCAACCACAAGGCGGCCGGCCTCGCGCAGTTTCACCCGGCCCGCGATCGAAGCGATCATGAGCCGCACGCCGCCGCTATTTTGCGCGCCGTGGGCCACGCCTTGCGCACGCGCGGTTCGGGCCGCGGGATACGCTCGCGATAGAGATGGCAGAGCGCGATCGCGAGTGCGTCCGACGCGTCATCGGCGAGCGCGATCGCCGGGTCGAGTTTGAGCGTGCGGCGCACCATCTGCTTGACTTGCCGCTTGTCGGCACGGCCGTACCCGGCGACCGAGAGTTTCACGTCGGTGGGGGTGTATTCGAACAATTCGAGTCCGCGATGCGCCGCCGCCAGCATCGCCATCGCGCGCGCCTCGCCGAGCGTAAACGCGCTCTGGATATTGAGCGCGACAAAGCTGCGCTCGAGGCTGATCACGGCGGGCGAGTATTGGTCGATGAGTTTGATCAGATTGTCGTAGATGGCGGCCAGGCGCGTGGGTCCGCGCGCCGCCGCATGCGGACGAATCGTGCCCGCCGCGACGTAGCGCGACGCGCCTTCGCGCTCGATCACACCGTACCCGGTCAGCGCATTGCCCGGGTCCACGCCGAGTATCCGCATACCCCACCTCGTCCCGCACCGCTTGCCGCCGCCTCGCGGACTTGCGTCCGCATCGCCGCCACTTCCACCAATACCGCAATGCGCCGCGTGCATGCCGCGCCCGAATGGTCGTGCCATCAGGCGGCGGAGAACTGCGCCATCACTTCGTCGTCGATATCGTAATTGGCCGCGACGCTTTGCACGTCGTCATGATCCTCGAGCTCTTCGATCAGCTTCAGGACCTGCTCGGCCGCATGGCCGGAGACCTTCACGGTGTTCTCGGGCATCAGGGTGACTTCGGCGTTGGCGATCGCAATCGCGGCCTTCTCGACCGCGTCGCGCACTGCCGCGAAATTTTCCGGCGCGGTCATTATCTGGTAGCCCTCGGCCTCGCTGAGCACGTCGTCGGCGCCAGCCTCGAGCGCCAACTCGATGACCTTGTCCTCGTCGGCGGCGCCGCGCTCGACCGAAATGACGCCGCGCTTTTTGAACATCCAGGCCACGCATCCCGACTCGCCGAGATTGCCGCCGTGGCGCGAGAGCAGGAAGCGCAGATCGGCGACCACGCGATTGCGATTGTCGGTGAGGACGTCGGCGATAATCGCGACGCCGCCCGCGCCATAGCCTTCATAGGTAATCTGTTCGAGCTGGCCGCCGCCCAGTTCGCCGGTGCCCTTTTTGATCGCGCGATCGATATTATCGTTGGGCATCGACTGCGTCTTGGCCGTGGTGACCGCGGTGCGCAGGCGCGGATTAGCGTTGAGATCGCCGCCGCCGAGGCGTGCCGCGATGGTGATTTCCTTGATCAGCTTGGTGAAGAGCTTGCCGCGCTTGGCGTCGCGGTCGGCCTTCTTGTGCTTGATCGAACTCCACTTGGAATGACCCGACATCGAATGAGCCTCCGGGGGCGCCTTACGGGCAGTATCCCGTTCTGGCCGAGAGCGTAGCATACACGGCAGTGCGGGTGGGAGTGCTGAGGCCGCGACCGCCCTGCGGAGCCCCTCGACGCCGCTGCCGCCGCGCGCCCCGCTGATATTATAATGCGCCAGCGATGAAGATTTCGTACCCGCGACTGATCCTGTCCGGCGTGCTGGCGTGCACCGCCGCCGGATGCTTTTATCCGCCGGCGCGCAAGACTCCCGACGATACGCACGACCGGGTCGTGCTGGCGCTTCCGTTCGATCTCGCATGGGACGCCGTCCACACGGTAATCGCCGAAAACGCGTATCGCATCATCGCCGAGGATCCCAACAACGGGATCATCGAGACCCAGGCGGCCGGCGGCTTTACGCTCAAGGACGCCGATTGCGGCAAGCTGAGTGCGATCGCATTGCAATACGCCGCCGAGCCCACCTCGATGTCCTCGGCGGTCTATAATTTCGCGATCAAGCCGCACGGCAACGAAGCGACCGTCATCACCTTACAGGCGGTCTTTACGTCGCCGCTGCAGGTTCCGATCCATCCGATGGCCGCCGAACAATGCGTATCGCGCGGCGTGGAAGAGACGCGCATCCTCAAGGCGATTGAAAAGCAGGCGCGCCAGGAGCATCGGCCGGAGTTCAAACCACCGGCCGGGTAGTGTGGCCGCGCGCATGGATCGTCAGCGCGTCACCGCCGCGTCCGCCGCATCCGGCACCAGCACCGCGCTCGGAACAATCGCGGCGCGGTCACCCGGCGGCCGCCACGACAGATGCATCGCGGCGTCGCCGGCAAGATTGCGCTCGCCGGCTTCAATTCGATGCGCTCCGGCGGTCAAATAGATGTTCCCCGAGCCGAAGCGCCAGGTCTGATCGCCAGGATCAGGGATCACCGCTTTGCCATCGATGAACAGCCAACCCGAATCATCGACCACGATGCCGAACACATAAATCCCCGCCCGCGGTGCGATAATCTTGCCGCTCCAGCTCACGAACGACGGCACCGGCAACGCGCCAAGCTCAGCCACATCGTCGAAATCGATTTGCGCATCGACCCGCACGATATGCGGCGGAAATCGATACGGCGGGAGCCCGCGATAGTAGCGGCCGAGCAGGCCGTGCGTATCGGCGGCGATCGGATTTCGCGTGGTCAGAGCGCCCAGCATCGGCACGCCGGCTAACGCGATCACGAGAACGATCGCGCCCGCGAGCGTCGCGCGCCGGCGCCGCGATCCGCGCGGGCCGAACTCGAAGCGGCGAATCAGTAGTGCCGCCGCGCCGATCCAGACGAGTGCGAGCGGCCATAGTTGAGCACGGCCTGGCAGCCCAAGCATTCCGCCCAGGTTGAACGCGGTCGACTCGTCCATGATCGCGCTTCCACCGAAATACGCGTCGCGATTATAGGCGAAATCGCCGCGCAAGTAGGCAGGCCAGATAAACTTCCGCAGGGGATTCGCATACTCATAGGGAAAATGAGGTTCGATCGCGGTCGCCGCGAGCATCGCGAATGCCGAAATAACCGCGAGCAGGCCGAATAGCCAGTTCCATTCGGCGGGGAGAAACGCCAGCGTAAATACCATGAACGGGATTGCGGCCACAATCTGGCGCGGACCGGCCGCTGTGCCGCCGCCCCACGATACGATCGATTCGCCATACGACGCGTTGAACAGGATCATCAGAACGATTGCGCAGAGCGTTACGAAGAACTCCGCGCGTAATCGCCGGCGGAGAGCGAAAAACCCAAGCGCCGGAATCGTAAGGATCAGCACCGGGTTGCAGAAAAACAGACCCCGCTGCGGATCGCAAAGAATCTTCCACAAAATTCCGGCCTGCGGATAGCTCACTCCGACAAAGCCCGCCGCCTGCTCGGGAAACTGGCTATTGCCGGCCATCTTGTAGGCCTCATAGCTCAAAAAGAAAAAACTGCCGAAGGCTCCGCGGTTATACGCCAGCAGCAGCATTGCCACGACTCCCGCGCCCAACGCAAAGGCGCCCGCGTGGCGCAGGTTGCGCATTCTGAACAACGCAAAGAGTGCGAGCGGAACCGCGATCACGATCGCGGGGAAATCGCACAGCACGGCCCAGCCGGCGAGAAATCCGGCGATCAGCGAGCGGCCCGCGTCAAGGTCGTCGCGATAGGTCGCGAGGAGGTAGAACGAAATAAACGCGCAGGCGCCCGCGATCGGCTCGCCGGTCATCTCGGTTGCGTAGGGAAACATGATCGTCGCGACGGCCAATATCAGTGCGAGCGCGACGCTCCGTTCGCGCGTGGCGCCGGCAAACAGCGCGCATCGGTACATCACTACGCATAGCAGTGCGACGATCGCACTAGTCGAGAAAACGATCGTCAGCCAGGTCGTCAGGGCCCAATAGAGCGCCTCGTGATTCGAGGCGACCGGCGACAGCACAGTGGTGAACAATAGCCATTGGAGCAGTCCGGTGAGCGACCCGCCCGGCGCCTTAACAGAATAGTAATGGCCACCGTAGGTAATAATATCGGCTGTGTTGTAGCCGCAATAGCCATCGATCCAGAGCGTGTGCCGCTCGATGATCGCGCGCATCAGATCGAAGCGCGCCGCAGTACTCTGATCGGCACCCTGGTAAAAATAGGCGAAACTGAAAAACCCGGTGAGGAATATGGTTCGCTCGATCCGCCGATCATTCGCGTCACTATCGGGCATACGATAGCGCGGCCCGCTCAGGCGGCGTCGATACCGCCGCGGCGCGATTGCCGCGGCGACCGCACCGGGACCGCTGGCGCGAAGGTCGTACCGAACGCCCACCATCCCGCGGCGCCTCCGGCAATCAGGGCCAGAAACACCGCAACCAGCGACCAGGTCCGTCCGATCGGACCGGCGACTTCACTCATGCGAATCTGTGCGAGATCGAAGACGTGCGCATCACCCGGTGGCGGACCGGCCACCCGCGTCACGCCAGCCTCGCGAAACAGCGCACGCCCGCGGGTCAAATTCATGTAGCCGCCCAGCCTGAGCGCCACATCGACGTCCCCACCCTTAGGACCCACGTGCAAGTATAGTCCGATCCTCTGCCAATCATGCGTCTCTTTAAGGTCCGCCGACATGATACCATCTTCGAGAATACTAATCGTGGCGCCGACGAAGTACTTCGACACGTTTTCGGTACGCGCTTCCACACTGAGATAGTACCACCCTTCGGTCAAGGTAATGGTCTGCACCCAGCGCGCGTCATTGTCGTGCAGCGTATTAATCTCGAGTTCGGCCGGCTTGTCGAGCTCCGCCGGATGCCAGGTGTAGGTTGTTGTCCCGGGCGACTGAATCCAGCCGTCGGTTCGCCAACCGTCGCATGAATCACCGGAACCTCGAGCGAAATCGCCATTGTTGAGCAGAGGTTTGCCCGCGTCAGAACTAAACGCCGGGCGCGCTCCGCTCAGCCATACGGCGATTATCACAAAGATAATCGCAACCGGGCGCGCGCGCCGATGGATCCGTTCGCCGATCAGCATCGCCGTCAAATCCAATTGCGCAATCCAGGTCCTTCTAACCACATGCGAGCGTAGTAACCGGACCGAGTAATCGGGAGTGCCAGCCATACCGGAAGGAAGTATATGAATGCGGCAGCGGCGCCAACGAGGAAAACGCCCGCCACGAACCGGTTCGCGGCACGATTCGACGTGATAGTGGCAATATAAATCAACGTCAGGACGATCGCTGGCGACAAACCCGCCAATATCGGCGGAATAAACCACAGCACACCCAGCAGTAGCGCCGTCAATGAAAGCAACGCGTAGTTGGTCTTGGTCCGATCGCGGAAGAGCAGGAACACATAACCAATTCCCGCCATTATGGAAGCGATCGTCCGTGCGCCCATCGATAGCGTAATCGGCATCCATGCGAATTTATAGGTATCGGCAATATGCGCGAACCCAACGGTGACCGCGGTCAGGATCGAAAGCAGTATGGCCGCCGACTCCCATGTCTCGCATTCGCCCCTGCACAAATCGGCAATCACTGCCGCTAGCGCCAGATAGCCAATATAAACCGATGGCATATAGTGATACAAAAATAGTATTCGGCCGATTGGTATCCAGATGACAAAGTAGGCAAGATAACTAATCACAATAAACGCGCGCGTGACGCCGGGATGCTCGAGGGCGCGCACTGCCGTAATCGTCATCGCCGGGATTACGGCCCACCATAGGATTGGATTGCCGGCGCCCCAGATGGTCGAGACGTCGCCTTTATTTGGGAAATTCTGCCAGTAAGCCACCGGCCGCAGCATCAGTGGCCAGCTCCACCAGGGTGAAGAGTACGGATGAGTCGCGGTCGAAACGCTCTTCTCATACCACATCACGTCTTTGTAGTAGTGTAAAAGGTCCTCGATACCGCCCCACCATCCGAGATAGTAATGCGGCAGAAAGCATGCGAGGTAGAAAAATGACGCAACCGATCCGACGATGATGAGCGCGCCGGCGACGCGCCGATACTCGATGCTCCGATCGATTGGCGGCGCCGATTCCCGCTCGGGCCGCATCAGGGTGAAGACTACGAATCCCGCCACCAGCAAAAATGTTATTCCCGGCACGTAAAGTTTGGATCCAAGACACAGTCCGAGCGATACGCCCATCGCCAGCAACGTGCGGCGGCGATCGGGCAGGTCCGTATTCTGCATGAAACGAAAGAGCAGCAAATAGGAAATTGCGGCGAAGGTCAAATAGACAATGTCGATAACCGCGATACGCGAATCAACCAGGTATAGTCCGTCGCACATCACGAAGCCCGCCGCGAACGCCGCCGCCAGGCGCGAATGAAACATCCGGCGCGCGAGCATATAGGTCACCGGAATGAGTATCGTGCCGAGCGTCGCGACGCCCAGCCGCCAGGCCCACGGATGGTCGCCGAACATGATGATGCCGAGCGCGCTGATCAGCTTGGCCAGCGGCGGATGCGGATCGAGGAAGTTCTCCGCGCGCAGGTAATGACGCGCCTGGCCGACGAAATGGACCTCGTCGAAGACCAGTTCCGCGGGATGATTGAGATTCCAGAAGTGCAGCACGGCGGCCGTCACCGTGAAGACCGCGAGCATGACGCTATCGATTCGCCGCCACGCGAATGGCGCCATAAATTCGTCCGGTGCGGCCTGCGGCCGCCACCCGCTTTGCCCGGATGCGAGCCGCGCGCGGAGCCATTGCTCGCCCGCCGCCGCGGCCTGCGAGGCAATCGCCGTCGTCTGCTCCGCCGGTGGCTTAGCGACGGCCGCTGCATCGCCTGTGGTCTGAGCGGCGACGCCCTTCCAGCCGTATGCGGCCGCGAATGCGAAGGCGATGACGTCGAGTGCCGACACCGCCATCGCGAACGGATCGCGCCCATCCATGAACACCACCGTGCGCAGCGTATGAAGTACATAAGCGAGGTTGGCGAAACAGGTAATCGTGAGGATCGCGAACATAGCGAGCATCGCGGGTTCCTCGAGCGCGAGCGGCACCGCAAAGACCACCGCCGAATAGAGGTAGCGCTCATGCATCCGCGGCGCGACGATAAAAAATCCGTAGAGCGCAATGAACGATGCGAAGAGGAGATTGCGCGGGCTCGCGTTGCGCAGCAGTATCGCCGCCGCGTACCCGTACAGCGGCACCAGCAGCGCCATGCCGATCGTGAAACACGAGACGCCGAGAAACGTAGTGGTATCGGATTGGCGAATTCCGCCGAGCAGCGCGATCAGGTTGAACGCGTTGACGGAGGTCTCATGGTAATAGGCGGCGCCCGAGGTATAGAGCTGCGGCAGCCAGGTCCACGGATGACCGGCCTGAAACGGCGCGACGGCGATGACGATCACCGCCGCAAAGGCCAGGCCGGCGCGCCACCATGCGCGCGGACGCAGGCGCATCAGCGTCCACAGGCCAAGTACGGGTAACAGCGTCAGAGCCTGCGGTTTGATCAACACGGCGAGCGCGGCCAGCGCCCAGCCGATTTCAAATTCCGCCTCGAGGATCATCGCGACGCTCAAGAGCATTGCCAGAGTCAGCACGGAATCGGTCTGCCCCCACACCACTGAATCGAAAAGCAGAGCGGGGTTGAGCGCGACCATCGCGAGCGCGGCCCACGCCGACAGCGGCCGGCCGAGCCGGCGCATCGAGATGTAAACGATCAGCGCAAGGACGAAATCGCCGATGAGCGCGGGCATTTCGACGATGATGCGCAGCGAATCGCCGGTGTCCGCACCGATCAGATGGGCGAACCATCCGGCCGCCCACAATAGATAGAGGTAGCCGGGCGGATAATCGATGAAGTAACCCGGCTCGTACATCCGCGCGGGACCGAGATCGGCGAGCTTCAGCGCCCACGCCTCGTAAGTGCCGACATCGACGCCGAAGCCGCCGAAGTAGATCAGCGCGGCGGCCTTGATCATGAAGAGCGCCGCGAGCAGATAAATCGCGCGCCGCAAATCGCGATCGCGTGTGCCGAGCAGCGGACGCGCATGCAGCCACAGCGCGTAACCGGCCAGTGCGGCGATCATCAGCCCGGCCAGCACTCCAGCCGGCTTGCGATCGGCGATCGCCTCGGCGGCCGGTGCCGCATGGGCGACCGCGGGTGCGGCAATCGCCATCGCCGCCAGCACCAACCCCCATCGCGCCGCACGCGACGGCTTCGCATTGCCCAATGACACGTTCAGAATGGCTCCAGGCGCGCGCGCCAACTCCCCTGCCCCGCCGCGACGGGACTCCCGATCGACTCCCCCACACCGCATCGCCACGCCGGAAACCAGACCTCCGCCATGACGCGCGCGATTAACATATCGTAGCGGCGCACCAAGATGAACGCCCAGCGGGGCGTTGCGCGAAGCGCTGCGAATCCGGCCGTCGCGCGGCTGGCGGCGGCGCACATGCACGATCTATGATGCGTTCGCACGCCACGGAGGCTACAGGCATGAAACTCGTCCACGCCGCCTACGAACCCGCGGGCACCGGCCCGTTTCCGACGATTCTCGCGATGCACGGGTGGGGGTCCAACGCGATGGATCTGCATGGGCTTGCGCCATTCATCGCCGACGGCCGCTTCCTCGTCCTGTGCCCGCAAGGTTCGGTCGAGGTCGAGATCGGCGCGATCAACGGTTATGGCTGGTACAAAATGCGGTTGGGCTCGAAGCCCGATCCAGACCTGGTCGACACGGCGGTCGCGAGCCTGCGCATGTTCCTCGACGAAGCGTGCGAGCGCTATCCGATCGATCAGCGCAAGCTGGTGGTCGCCGGTTTCAGCCAGGGTGGCATGATGGCCTACAACCTGGCGATCCGATGGCCCGAGCGGTTTGCCGCGCTGGTCGCGATTTCCACGGCGTTCCCCGACCAACTGGCCGAGCGCGCGACCAATCACGCCGCCCTCGCGCAACTGCCGACGCTGGTCCAGCACGGCCGGGCCGACGAGGCGATCGAACTGGCGCGGGCGCGGAAATCGGTGGCGGTGCTGCGCGAACTCAAGATTCCCGTGGACTTCCGCGAATACGATTGCGGCCATGAGGTCGCCGCCGACGGGGTGCGCGATCTCTCGCAATTCCTGATTGAAAAGGTCGCCCCGCCGATCGTCGCAGGCTGAGGCGAGCGTCATGCGGACGCAGGCCGGCCGCGCCGGAATCGGAGCGCCGCGCGTGCTACGATTTTGCGCATGAGCGACGAAAACGATCGTCTCGCCGGGCAGTTCACGCGCCTGGCGGAAACCGTCCGCGATCTGCGCCGGCGATGCCCCTGGGATCGCGAACAGAGTATCGCAAGCCTCGGCAAACATCTCATCGAAGAGGCATACGAGGCGCTCGACGCGATCGACTCGGGCGATCCGCGCGCGATCGCCGACGAACTCGGCGACCTGACGGCGCAGATCCTGGCGATCGGCGTGATCGCGGAGGAGCAGCAGCGGATGCGCCTCGCCGGGATCTTTCAGGCGGCGGCCGACAAGCTCATCCGGCGCCATCCGCACGTCTATGGCGACACCGCGGCGGCGACGTCGGCCGAAGTCGTCGAGCACTGGAACCGGATCAAACAGTCCGAGCGCCGCGCAGCCGGCGCCGCGTCGGCCCTCGACGGCGTTGCGCGCGCCCTGCCCGCGCTGATGCGCGCGGAAAAACTCGGTTCGCGCGCGCGGCAGGCCGGGATGGATTGGCGCGATATCCACGACGTGCTGGCCAAGGTGCGCGAGGAGATGGACGAGGTCGAGGGCGCGCTGGCCAGCAACGATCCGGACGCGGCGGCGGCCGAGTTGGGCGACATGCTGTTGGCGCTCGCCAACGCCCCGCGCTTTGTGGGCCACAATGCCGAAGAGACGCTGCGGCGCGCCTGCGATAAATTCACCGGCCGCTTCGCGATCGTCGAGCGAATCGCCGGCGCACGTGGCTTGGAGCTCGCCGCGATGTCACCGGCGGCGATCGACGCGCTCTGGCAGGAAGCCAAAATCACCGAAGGGAAATAGCCCGCGATTTACCGCAACCACTGCATAATGCGGAGGTTTTCGCGGCGGTATATTGACCGCAATCGATGCGGCTGTTAGTTAGATGGGGTTATGCCGCATATTCCAGTTCATCCGTCGGCCGAAAAGCGCCATCGCCAGAGCCTCAAGCGCCGGGTTCGCAACCACGCGGTCAAAACCCGCGTGCGCACCGTGACCAAGAGTGCCATCGAGGCGATCGCCGGCAGCGACCAGGCCGCCGCCGAGGCCGCGCTCAAGCAGGCTATGAAGATTCTCTACAAGGCCGCGAGTAAGGGCACGCTGCGCAAAAACACGGCGGCGCGCAAAGTCGCGCGGCTCTCCAAGCGGTTCCATCGCTCGCAGGTCGCGGCCAAGGCCGGCGCCACCCAGGCTTAGCCGGCGACCGCGCGGCCAGCCGCGCAAGCGAACTGCGCACAATCGATCCGGGCGAATTCTTTATCCGCGCGCCGGGTCCATCAGGTCAAGCAATAACCCGGCGACCGCCGGTTCGCGCTCACGAATCGTCCCATTTTTGAATTGCGCGTCGAGCTCCGTCGCGCGCCGATGGGCCCGCTCGAGCCGCGCGAGGCCGAAACGCCGCGCGCCCTCGACCGCCCGCACGACCATCTGGCTGCTCGGTGCGAGGCCCAGCGCGCCGGCCACCTCTGCGATGCTCTTGCGCCGCTTGAGGACCGCCGCCGCGACCAGCATCCGGCGCAGCAGCGGGATGATCTCGACCGCCAGCATCTCGATCGAATCGCGGCCGGTATCGGCCGCACGGTCGAAGAGCGCGATCGTCTCGGCGGCATTGCCGCGGGCCACGCTCTCGGCCAGCTCGAACAGATCCGGGATACGCCGCGCGGCCGGCTCGCTCAAGTCCTCGCGATCGATCCGAGCGCCGTCGCCGCGGAAAATCGCCGCCTTGGCGAGCGCGTTGGCGATCGCGCCGAGGTCGCCGCCGTGGCGCCCGACCAGCATCTCGGCCGCGCCCGGCGTGAGATCAAGCTTGCGGTCGCGAGCCAGAACCGCGGCGTATTGCGCGAGCTGATTGTCGAACGGGCGCATGCAGTTGACCACCGTGCCGGCCTGTTCGGCGGCACGGCGGATTTTGGCCGGCGCATTGTCGCGCTCGTAGAGCAGCGCCAGAATCACAGCGCTGCCGATGCGTCCGATTGCACTGATCAGCGCCGCCTCGTCACCGCCCGCCATGCGACCGCCCGACGGCGCGCTGTCGTCTTCGTCGCCGTCGCTATCGGCCGTGGCGCGCGCGCGATGAGTTTTCATCACGCGGCAGGCGACCAGCCGGCGCGGTGCGAACAGGTCGGCGCCCTCGAGCTCGCTGATTACTGCGCCGTAGCCGTCGCCCGCGCCAACCTGGAAGGCGCGGTATTGATAGCCGTCGCGCACCGTGCGCAGGCGCAGGGTCTCGAGCGCGTATTCGCGCAAAAAAGGATGCGGACCGGCAATCAGATAGACCGAAATCGCGGCGCGCGCACCGCCGCGCATAAACGCGAGCGCATTCTCAACCGCCATCGGCTGCGCTGACGCGAAGGCAATCGCGGTGGCGGCGCGACTTCATCGGCGGCCTAGAAGCCCTCGCTCATTGACGCGTACAGATTGGTCGCCAGCGTCTGCATCATCTGTTCTTTGGAGGCCGCGTACTGGGTTTGCGCGACCTGGATATCGGTTAGATTCGCGATGTCCTGCGAACGCAGGTTCTGCTGCAGAAAAATCGGCGAAGTGGTGACGACCGATTGGTCCACCACCGGCGACTGCTCCGTGCTGCTGACACCGCGCGTGCTCCAGATAACTTTATGCGTGTGAGTGTCGATCAGCGTGGCGTCGGCGCTGATCGATTGTGAATAGATGGTCGGTTCGCTGGCGGAATTGAAGGCAATCGGGAGTTGATCCACGAACACGATTTCGCCGGTCAGCACCAGGTCGGCGTCGGCCGCATTATCGACCAGCGCGAGGCGCTTGCGATCGGCGATTTCGTCGTCGAGATAGCGCATGAACTCATCGTTGATCCCGGTATAGCGCGACCGGTTGGCAAACTTCGCGACGTAAATCGACTTCGCCGCGGGCGGCAATCCGCTGCCCTCGGCGGCGAAATGATAGCCGCAGCCGGCGGCGACGATCGGCGCGATGACGATAAGCCTGCGAACGGCCGCCGCGCATCCGGCGAAAAAACGGCGCGCGCGGCCGGCGGATTCAAGCCTGAGGGGGCTTGGCGGGATTACTTTCCTCACCTTTTTCCTTTAGCTTCAGCCGTCCGGCCATCTGGTCGAGCACGCCGTTGACGAAGCGTCCCGATTCCTCGTCGCCATAAGTCTTGGCCAGCTCGATCGCTTCGTCGATCGTAACGCGGGCCGGGATCTCGTCGAGATGCTGCAACTCGTAGAGCGCGAGCCGCAGAATGTTATGGTCGACGCGCGCCAGCCGGCCAATCGACCAATGCTCGAGCGCATCCGCAATCAGCCGGTCGAGCGCGATGCGTTCGGTGCGCACGCCATCGACCAGTTGCACAGCGAACTTGCGCGACCGATCGTCGGCCGGAAAGGCGTCGAAGAACTGCACCAGGTCTTCGTTGGACGCGCCGCCGCGCAGATCGATTTGATAGAGCGCCTTGAGCGCGAGCTCGCGGCCGTTATGCCTGATTCCCATCTTGCGTTTCCGCCCGCGGGCATGCGCCCCGGGCTCCCTCGCGCGCGCGCGGCTCCATCAGGTAACGACCTTGAGCTGCGAGAACATGTGGCCGAGCTTTTCCTGCTTGGTCCGCAGGTACTCGATATTGCCGATATGCGGCACGACTTCGAGCGGCACGCGCGTGACGCTGACGCCGTAGCGCTGCAGGCTTTCGATCTTGTGCGGATTGTTGGTCAGCAGGCGCACTTCACCGACGCCCAGGTCGCGCAGGATCTGTGCGCCAATTCCGTAGTCGCGCAAATCGTCCTTGAAGCCCAGTTCAAGGTTCGCTTCGACCGTATCGAGCCCCTGGTCCTGCAGGGCGTAGGCGCGAATCTTGTTGCCCAGGCCGATACCGCGCCCCTCCTGATGCAGATAGATGATCACGCCGGCCTCGGACGCCATGATCTGCTTGATCGAGACCGCCAACTGCTCGCCGCAATCGCATCGGCTTGAACCAAAGACGTCGCCCGTGAGGCATTCCGAATGGAGCCGCACGAGCGCGGGCCGCCCGTTGCCGACCGCGCCCTTGACCAGCGCCAGATGTTCGCGGCCATCGACGATATTGCGAAATACGATCGCCTGCAGCGCGCCCTCGGGCAGTGTGAATTCACTTTCGCCGACGCGCTGGACCAGCAGTTCGTGCTTGAGCCGATAGGCGACCAGGTCGCGCACGAAGCAGACCGGCAAGCCATGCGCCGCGGCAAACTCGCGCAACTCGGCCAGATTGGCGGCCTCGCCGTCCTCGCGCAGAATTGCGCAGGTCACCGCCACCGGACGCATCCCCGCCAGGCGCACCAGGTCGAGCGCGCCCTCGGCGCGCCCCATGCGCATCATGACGCCGCCGTTGAGGGCCATCAGCGGCAGCACGTGGCCGGGCATCACAAGGTTCTCAGGCCCCGATTTATCCGAGGCCAGAACTCCGATCGTGCAGGCGCGATCGCTGGCCGAGATGCCGGTGGTGACGCCGTCGCGCGCCTCGACCAGCGCGCCGGCCTGCTCGAGCACGTCGCCGCCCTGGCTGGCCGGAACCAGGGGGATACCCAGTTCGCGCATGCGCCGTTCGCCCAACGCGACCGAGACCACGCCGCGCGCATTGATCACCATGAAGTTGACCAGCGCGGGCGAGATCTTTTCGGCCGCCATCACGAGGTCGCCCTCGGCGTCGTCGCTGTCGCTGGAGACCAGCACGGCCATCTGCGCGGAACGGATCTGGCTGAAAATATCTTCCAGGTTGGTTGCGGCCACGTCGCTATCTCTCCGGGGCAAATCCTAGCACCGCGTCCGGCGATCGCAAAAGCACCCTGCGCCGGGAATCTTTGCGCGGCTCATTCAGGTCCGCGCGCGCGACCCAAGCACTTCCGCTTCGAGCAGCCAGTCGCCGCCAACCGCCGTCGCGCGCAGATCGCCGAGCCGAATCGCACCGCGCACCTCGCGCGCGATCAGGCCCGCGACCGCCGGCAGGCCGCATCCGAGGATGCGCGGGGCCAGGAAGAACGCCACCCGATCGACGACGCCGGCGGCCAGCGCCGCCCCGGCCAGATGGGCGCCGCCTTCGAGCAGAACTTTGGCCCATCCGCGGCGGCCTAACTCGATCATCAATTCGCCGAGCGCGATCTTTCCGCCGCGACCGTCCACCGCGATCACTTCGACGCGCGCATCTGCATAGCGCCGCCGCGCGCGCGCCAGATTGGCCCGCGTCGTCACCAGGATCGCCGGCGCGGCCGAGCGATTGTGAAAGACCCGTGCGGTAGGCGGCGACTTGAGCCGCCCGTCGATAATCACCCGCGCCGGGTCACGTCCGTCGGCGACGCGGCAGGTGAGCCGTGGATTGTCCGCGACGACCGTCGCCGCACCGACCATCACGGCGTCCGCCTCGCGGCGCCATCGATGGACCAACTCGCGCGACGCGGGCGAACTGATCCATCGCGAATCGCCTCCGTCGGCGGCAATCCGGCCGTCGAGCGTCGCGGCGAGCTTGAGCGTCACGAACGGACGGCCGCGAGTCACGCGCGTGATGAAGCCTTCGTTGAGCCGGCGGCATTGCGCTTCGCGCACGCCAACGATCACGGCGATGCCCGCGCGGCGCAGGATCGTCAGGCCGCGGCCGCGCACTGGCGGATATGGATCGAGGCATCCGACGACCACGCGCGCGACGCCCGCCGCCACCAGCGCCGTCGCACAGGGCGGCGTCTGCCCGCGATGGGCGCAGGGTTCGAGCGTGACGTAGACCGTCGCGTCACGAGCCCGATCGCCGGCCGCGGCGAGTGCGACGGTCTCGGCGTGCGGACGACCGCCAGGAGCGGTCGCGCCGCGGCCGACGACGGCCTCGGCGCCATCGCGCGGATCGGTCGCGACAATTACACATCCAACCGCCGGATTGGGCGTGGTCAGGCCGAGACGCGGCGCGGCGAGTGCGAGCGCTTCGCTCATGTAGCGCTCGTCGCGCGTAGTCATGTAGCGCTCGTCGCGCGTCGGCTGCGCAGCGTCGGACGACGGAGAATGCGCCACACCCGAGGGCGGACGCGGTGGGCTTTTCGCGCTTGCCACGGGACGGGATTACGCGGCGGACTCGCCCTTTTTTTCTTTGAGCCGTTCGCCCTCGGCGATTACGCCCTTGCGCAGGCGGATCAGATCCTCGAGCTCGTGCATGAACTCATCGATATCCTTGAACGAGCGGTAGACCGAAGCGAAGCGCACGTAAGCCACCTGGTCGATGGCGTGCAGTTCGTTCATCACTGCGGTGCCGATAAACGAACTTGAAACTTCCTTGCCGCCGCGCTCGGCGGCCGCGGCCTCGATCCGGTCGGCAATCTGCTCGATGGTCTCCATCGAGACCGGCCGCTTCTCGCAGGCGCGCTTGATCCCGGCGGTCAGCTTGGCGCGGTCGTAGGGTTCGCGCCGGCTGTCCTTCTTGACCACCACCGGCGCGGCCTCTTCGACTCGTTCATAGGTCGTGAAGCGCCGCTTGCATGCGGCGCACATCCGCCGGCGGCGGATCGTCGCGCCGTCGCCCGACATGCGCGAATCGACCACGCGGTTACCGCGATCGCGGCAGAAAGGGCATCGCACGGTTAGAGTCTAGCGTTTTCGAACCGCCGAAAGCAGTGCCCGCCGGCGCGATGCCTGGCGGGCCGGATTGTCCGCAGCCGACGCGCGCATGCGGTGCCGGTCGGGGCGGAGATCGGCGGAGGCGGGCCAGGCGAGAGCTTCAGCTTTTGTGCGCCTCGATATAGCTCACGACATCCTTGACGGTGCGGATTTTCTCCGCGTCCTCGTCAGAGATCTCGATCCCGTATTCCTCCTCCAGTGCCATCACCAGTTCGACGATATCCAGCGAGTCCGCACCCAGGTCTTCAATAAAGGACGCCTCGGGCGTGACCTCGTCGGCCGCCACTCCGAGTTGCTCGCTGATAATCTCGCGAACCTTTGATTCGACATCTCCAGCCATCGTCTTTTCGTTCCTCCTGCGAGCTCGGGCAGCGTCTGCCGCGGTGCAAATTCCTGACTGCGGCCGGGTTCATCACCCGGGTTCGCCTCGCCCTCTCAATGCCGCCGTGCGCAGGCCCGAGCGCGGATTCACGCGGGCACCGAAAGCAGCCTGAACCGGCAGCTTAGGGACTTGAGAGTGGCTAGGCAAGTTATCTTGCCCTCGATCGATTCGACATCGGATCAGATTCGCCGTCAATCCTGAGCGGGGGTCCGCTTGTAATGATAATTTCGGGCGGCGCCGACCCGCGATCTTCAGGCGCCGGCGGCCGTCTCCAGCGCCGCGACAGTCGCGCGAATCGCCGCGGCGTCTTCGCCCGCGCGCACCTTGACGTTGCGATTGATCCGGCGCATCAGGCCGGCCAGCACTCGCCCGGCGCCGAGTTCGACGGTCTCAGTGATCCCGGTGGCGGCCAGCGTGGTCATCGACTCTTCCCAACGCACCGAGCCGGTAATCTGCTCGAGCAGCAGCGGCCGGACCCGCGCGGCGTCGCGATTTATCCCGGCGGTGACATTGGCGATCACGCCGAAGGCCAGCGGCGCGATCGTCAGCCGCTCGAGGATCGGCGCCATGCCGTCGCGCGCCGGTTGCATCAGCGGACAATGGAACGGCGCACTGACTTTGAGCTCGACCGAGGCGCCTGCACCGCGCGCCTTGGCGATCTCGAGCGCGCGACGCACCGCACCCGCATCGCCCGAGACGACGATCTGGCCCGGCGCATTCAAATTGGCCGGCACCGCGATTGCGCCGCCAACCGAGACCTCGGCGCAGATTTCGCGCACCGCGGCGAGATCGAGTCCGATTAACGCAGCCATCGCGCCCTGCCCGGCCGGACACGCCGCCTGCATCAGGCGGCCGCGTTCGCGCACCGTGCGCAAGGCGTCGCCGAGAGCGATCGCGCCGGCGGCGACCAGCGCGCTGTATTCGCCCAGGCTATGGCCCGCGGCGAGATCCGCCCTCACGCCAATCGCCGATTCGAACGCGCGCAGCGCCGCGATCGACACCGCGAGCGTCGCCGGCTGGGTATTCGCGGTCAGCCGCAAGTCCTCTTCCGGCCCCTCGAAACAAATTCGCGACAGCGCCATGCCGAGCGCTTCGTCGGCCTCCTCGAAGACCGCGCGGGCGGCCGGAAACTCGCGCGCCAGGTCGGCACCCATGCCGACTTTCTGCGCTCCCTGACCGGGAAACAAATAGGCGATTTTCATATTGATTGTGTAGGTTAGCGCTCAGGCCGAGCCGCCCTTGAACGGATTACCGCCCGGCGGCGCCGGCTCCGCAGCCGCATCTTCAATCGTCTCGTGAGGCGGCTCCGGATGAGCGCCGTGGCCGTGCGCCGGCCCGTCGGCCCGCCGTTCTTCAACCCGATGTGCGTCGGCCGCGCCGTTGTGCGACGCCGTCGCGTCGGCGCCCTGATGACCGTTGGCCACGCCGATGACACTTCGCGGCTCGGCGTGATCGGTGACCGCCGCCGCGCTCGGCGCCGGCGGACCCGCCGCTTCGATCCCTTCACCATGCTCGGCCCGGCCGGCCTTGTCGATTTTCTCGGGCCTGTCGCCCTTCACGGCCTTGTCGGGTTTGCGCTCCGGATGGCCGTCACGATGCAGATGCAGGCGGTCGCGCATCCGCCCGAACAGTCCGCGAATGCCCTTGCTCGACGGCTTCACGACCATTTCGGCCGGGCTATGGCTCAGGATTTCAACGATCTCGGAATTCACATGGCGCACTAGCGATTCGTTGGCCGCCGCGCGCACCGCGTTGCGAATCGCGCGGGCGTTGGACGAGCCGTGCGCGATCACCGCGACGCCGTTAACACCGAGCAGCGGCGCGCCGCCGTATTCCGCCGGATCCAGCCGCTCGCGCAGCGCGTTGAGCTTGCGGCGCACCATCAGGTACGCCACGCGGCGCAGCATTCCGCTCGAAAAAACTTCGCGCAGGTTGCCGAGCATGAAGGCGGCGAACCCCTCCATGGTCTTGAGCGTGACGTTGCCGGTGAAGCCGTCGGTCACCACGACCTCGGCCCGCGCCCGATTGATATCCCGCCCTTCGACGTAGCCGACGTAATTGATATGCGCCGCCATCGCGGTCAGCGCCGCCGCCGCGGCCCGCGTCAACTCGGTGCCCTTGGACGATTCCTCGCCGTTGGAAAGGATTCCCACGCGCGGCCGTGCGACGTTGAACACGTGATGCCAGTAGACGCTGCCCATCACGCCGAACTGCATCAGATGCACCGCTTTGACGTCGGTATTGGCGCCCGCGTCGATCAGCAGGGCGAAGCCCGCGCTGGTCGGCACCAGTGACGCAATCGCCGGGCGATCGACGCCCGGCAGCGTGCCCAGAATCGCCATCGCCGCAGCCATCATCGCGCCCGAATTACCGGCGCTCACAAAGCCGTCGGCACGGCCCTGCTTGACCATTTCCAGGCCGACGTGAATCGATGAATCGGGTTTGTTGAGCACCGAATCAAGCGGCGCGTCGTCCATCGCGACGACCTCGGCCGCGTGCTCGATTTCGATCTTCAAGCCACGGACGTCGTGCTCCGCAAGCTCCTTGGCGAGCGTGTCGCGGTCACCCGTCAGGATGATCTCGACACCGAGATCGCGCGCCGCGATCACGGCGCCCTCGATTACCGCCTTGGGCGCGAGATCGCCGCCCATCGCGTCAAGCGCGATTTTCACGGTTGGCTCCGGTCCATCTACTCCTTGATCGGAGCGAGTTCGCGTCCGCGATAGACGCCGCAATGGCGGCAGACGTGATGCGGCAGGGCCGGCTCGCCGCAATTGGGGCAGGCGGCCGGATTAACCGGGCGCAGCGCGTCATGGGCGCGGCGCATGTTACGCTTGGAATGTGAAGTACGGCGCTTGGGTGCTTGCATGGCGATGTTCTTCCGATGGCATTAAGAAATAACGAATTTTCCGATGAAATTGGCGCCGCTCCGATCAGTTCGGACGGCGCAGCTTGAGCGCGGAGAGCACCGCCAGGCGCGGGTCGCTTGCCGGGCTCGCACAGGCGCACTGATGGTCGTTGCGGTTGACCCCGCATTGCGGGCACAACCCGCGGCAATCCTCGCGGCATAGCGGACGCGTCGGCAAGGCCAGCAGGGTCTGTTCGAGAATCAGCGGCGTCAAGTCGACATCTTCTCCGTCGTAGAGCGAAAACTCCAGATCCTCGGCACTCAAATCGGCCTTTTTGTCATAGCCGATCGAACGCGGCGCAAGCACGTAGCGAAAGCTCCGATGGTTGGGCCCGACGAACTCTTCGGCGCAGCGCGCGCATTGCGCCACCGTCGCCGCCTTGAGCTCGCCGGCCAGAAACAACTCCGTGCCCGCACGGTAATGCTCGAGCACCACGCCCACGGGCCCCTCGAGGCGATATTCCCGCGTGGCTCCAAGTCCGAGCAACCGGTTGATTTCAGCCTCCGGTTCGAGGAACGAAATCTCCCTGGCCTCGGCCATTATGTCTTGAATACGGAGCTTCACGGCCACTACGCCCCTGCTCGCGGGGGGCGAGACCGCAGATTATTACATTTCGTCGATCGAGGTCCAATACACCCGGACCCGGATCGCGCTTTGCTCCAAGGTTACGTTTTCGCCCGCAACAAGCCGGCGATGCTCTTGATTATCGCCCGGCGCGGGACACCTTCGCCTGCGCAACCCCGAGGCACCCCGTCTAAGGGCTCAAGCGAACTTGCGGATCAATGCCGCGTAGCGCTCGAGGATCGGCCATTGCTTGTCCGGGCCGAGCGCCGGGATCATGAACATGACGCGATTGAAACCCATTTTCAGATACTCGCGGATGCGCGCTTCGAGCCCGCCGGGCGGATTCATCTCCTCGGCGGTCATCACGCTGAGATCGAAATGCTCGCCGGTGCGGCCGCGCTCGGCGGCCGCCGCGCGCATCGCGGCGATACCTGCGGCGAGGTCGATTCCCGCGTCTACCGGCAGCCATCCGTTGCAGTACTCGGCGGCGCGTTTGGGCGCCCATTGCGACCACGCACCCATCAGCACCGGTGGACCACCGGCCTGCATCGGCTTGGGCCAGCACCACATCGCATCGAAGTTGACGAACTTGCCGTGATACTCGGCCAGGTCTCTGGTCCAGATTTCCCGCATCGCCAGGATACTTTCACGCGTGACCTTCCAGCGATCCTTGAAATCGACGCCGTGGTCGGCCATTTCCTCGACGTTCCAGCCGGCGCCGATCCCAAACAGGAAGCGGCCGTTGGATACGCGATCGAGACACGCGATCATCTTGGCCAGATTGATCACGTTATGCTCGGGAACCAGGCAGACCGCCGTACCCAGCTTGAGTTTGCTGGTCACCGCGGCGACGGCGGTCAACCCGATATACGGATCAAAGAACTGCTTGTACGATTCTGGCAACTCGCCGCCGAGCGGAAACGGGGTCTTGCGGCTCGCCGGAATATGCGAATGCTCGCCGAGCCACAGCGACTCGAAGCCGTGCGCTTCGCACCACTGGCCCATTTCGATCGGTTGAATCGAGACCTGTGTCGCCGCCGTGCTGATACCGAAGTCCGCCATGGCCGACCCTCCCGCGCCTCGAGATCGACACGCGCTTGCCCGCAGCCATAGCAAGTTTTCCTGGCAAAGGTGAAATGCGCGCGGGGGGAACATGACTCGTTTAATCGCGTCGGCTACGGTTGACCGCGATGGATCAAGCGGGCGAATCGAACGATCGCGGCGCCGCGGCGCCGAATCCCGACGCTCTGGCAGCCGTCCTCGCTGACTTGCGGGCACGCGCCGCCGCCGATCCCTTCAGCAATCCGATCCTGCTCTTCGCGCTCAACCTCACGCGGCGGATCGACCGCGGCGAGATCACTCTCGAGGGCCTCGAAACCCTCGTCCAGGATTTGACCGTCGAGGCCTTTGCCGACCGCGCGGTGAGTCTGCGGCGCTACCTGGGCGAGACCGATCCGGCCGCCAACGAGCACGCGATCAAGGCGATTATCGGGGGACTGGCGCCCCGCGCGAGTGCGGGTCTGGCGTCCGCGGCAGCCTTCGATCAATTCCGCCGGCGCGTTGAGCGCTCCTCGTTCGGGGTCGTCTTCACCGCCCATCCGACCTTTTCAATTTCGCTCGAACTGGCCCGCGCGCTGGCCGAACTGGCAGTTGGCGCCGACCGCGACGGCACGCCACTCGACGCCGCGGGCCGTGCCGCACGCCTGGCGATCGCGCGCCGCACGGCTCATCGGCCGCCCGCCGACTTAACGCTCGCCGTCGAGCATCAATGGTCGGTCGAGGCGCTGCACCACGCGCATACCGCGCTCGATCTGGTCAATCGCGCCGCGCTGCGCATCGCGCGCCAGCGCTGGCCCGACCGCTGGACGACACTGACGCCGCGGATGGTCACGCTGGCGACCTGGGTCGGCTACGATCAGGACGGCCGCACGGATATCACCTGGATGCGCAGTTTCGCGCTTCGCCTGGCCGACAAGCGCGCCGCACTCGAGTCGCACCTGCATACGATCGCCGGCCTCAGCGGCGCGGCCGAGGGCGACTTTGCGGCGGCGCTCGAACCGATCGCCACGATGCTCATCGAGGCGCTTACGACCGTCAACGGGCAGGCCGAATTGCTCGCCGCCGCCGAGCACGACGGCGCCGAGACCGCCGCCTTCGGCCGTGCGATGGCCGCCGGGCGGAGCGCCGCGCTGGCCGTAACCAAACCGCTCGAAGCGCTGGTCGACGCGGCGAGCGCGCGCGCGCCCGACGACCTCCGCCGCGAGACCCTGCTCGCGATGCGCGCGAGCCTGCGCACCCACGGGCTGGGCCTCGCCCATGTGCACGTGCGGCTCAACTCGTCGCAGTTGCACAATGCCGTGCGCCGCCTGGTGCGGCTCGACACCGAGCCCAACGATCCGGCCAATCGCCGCTCCTACTTCAATTCGATCAACGATCTGCTCGACCGCGTGCAGCCGGCCAAAATCAGCTTTGCCACGCTGATCGACGAGCAGGCCTCGGCCAAGCGGCTGATCATGACGGTCGCCCAGATGGTCAAGTTCGTCGACGCCGCGACGCCGATTCGCTTCCTGATTGCCGAGACCGAGACCGGCTTCACGCTGCTCACGGCGCTCTATTACGCGCGCCTGTTCGGGGTCGCCGATCAAATCGAAATGTCGCCGCTGTTCGAAACCGAAGAGGCCTTTGAGCGCGGCGAGCGGGTGATCGACGAAGCGCTCAAGAGCCCGCACTACCGCGACTATCTGAAGCGCCAGGGGCGCATCGCGGTGCAGTTCGGCTTTTCCGACTCGGGCCGCTTTATCGGCCAGATGGCGGCGACCTTTCGCATCGAGCGCCTGCGCTTGAGGCTCGCGCAATTGCTCGAACGGCACGATCTCGCCGGGCTCGAAATTATCCTGTTCAACACGCACGGCGAGTCGATTGGCCGCGGCGGCCATCCGCTGACCCTCGGCGACCGCCTGCGCTACGCCGCGCCGCCGGCCAGCCGCGCGGAATTCGAGCGGCGCGGCATCCGCGTGAAGGAGGAAGTCAGCTTCCAGGGCGGCGACGGCTACCTGCGCTTTTTTACGCCGGCGGCGGCGATCGCCAGCATGCGCAGAATTCTCGAATTTTCGCTGGTCGACGATCCCGAGGCGATCAACGATCCGATCTACGCCGCGCCCGATTACGCTGCCGAATTCTTTGCCACGATCCAGCAGGAATTCACCAGCCTGGTCGAGGATCCCGACTACACCGCGCTGCTCGGGCTGTTTCGCGGCAATCTGCTCTTCCGCACCGGCTCGCGGCCGGTGCGGAAGAGACCGAGGGCTGGGCGCGGCCAATCGCGCTGGGCCATCCGTCGCAACTGCGCGCGATTCCCAACAACGCGATCCTGCAGCAGCTCGGATTTTTCGCCAACACGCTCCACGGCGTCGGCCGGGCGGCGGCCAAAGACCCCGAGATGTTCGCCGCGATGCGCGAGCGATCGCCGCGCTTCCGGCGCGCACTGGAACTGGTCGGCGCGGCGCTCGACGCCACCGACCTCGACGTGCTGCGCGCCTATACCTACACGCTCGATCCCGGCGTCTGGCTGACCCATTCGGGACGCACGCGCAGCACGGTGCGAGCCAAGGCGCTGCGCGAACTGGCGCGGCTGACCGAGAATCTGGCGCGGCATGATCGCGTCGCGCGGTTGATCCGGCGCCTGCAGGCCGACCATCTGCGGCTGGTCGAGCTGATGCAGCCGAGCGAAACGCCGCGCCGCGATCGCCTCATCCTGCTCCACGCCATCCGCATGGCCGTGATCCAGCGCATCTGCCTGATCGCCACCGAGATTCCCGCCTTCATCTCGCAGCAGGACGTGACGCGCGACGACCTGCTCGGCCGCATCCTCGAGCTCGACGTGGCCAGTGCGGTCGAGCGTCTCGCGCGAATCTTTCCGCGGCAGGAAAACGGCGTGGTGGTCGCCGACGATTTCGGCGAGCCCGCCAACTATCGGCCCGAGCCGGCGCTGACCTACGCGGTCGAGCACGGCGCGCTGTTCGGCCCGCTCAACCAGCTCTACGACCTCGCGCGGCGAATCGGCTCGGCGATCACCTACGAGACCGGCGCGGTCGGCTGAGCGGACGATCGGTCCACCACGCCGACGCGCGGACATTCGGAGCTGAGCGCACATACGCCGCAGCGCGGCCGGCGCGCGTCGCAAACGCGCCGTCCATGCAGAATCAGGCGCATCGAAAACCCCGTCCAGGCCGCGGGCGGCAGGAGCTTTTGCAGATCGATTTCGATCCGTTCGGGATCGGTGCTGCGCGTCAGACCGAGACGGCGCGCCAGCCGTCGCACGTGCGTATCGACGACCATCCCGGGTTGGCCGAAGACGTGGCCCAGGATCACGTTGGCGGTTTTGCGGCCGACCCCGGTCAGCGTCACCAGTTCGTCGAGCCGGGCCGGAATTTCGCCGCCGAAGCGATCGAGAATCTGGCGCGCAGCCATTTGCAGCGAGCGGGTCTTTTGCCGGAAGAAGCCGGTCGTCGCGATCAATTTCTCGACCCGCACGGCTGGCGCCGCGGCCATCGCGGCCGGGTCGGGAAGCTCGCGAAACAGCGCCGGCGTGACCAGGTTGACGCGCGCGTCGGTGCATTGCGCCGACAGGATCGTCGCCGCCAGGCATTGCCACGGGGTGGCGAAATCGAGGCTGATGCGTGCGACGGGATAGACCTCGCCGAGCGTCGCCGCGATCGCGCCGGCGCGGGCGGCCCTCGTCGCAGCCGACTCGCGCATCGCGACTTGCCTGGGCGTCGGGACGGGGCGCGGGCGGTTTCGGGATTTTACCGGTTTGGCTTTCATGGTCTCAGCGATTCGACCGCCGCGCGCGCTCGCAATCGATCGCGATCGTGAAATCCGGCGCCGGCGAGAAATGCGCTGACTTCGGCGTCGGTCCGTTCACGCAACCATCCGTCTTCAGCCGCCATCATCCGCGCAGCGCCCGCCGCTATCGCGCGTGCCGCGACCGGGTCGCGCCATATCAGGCCGAGCCGCCGCACGATCAGATCGCTCAGCGAAACCGCAAATTCGTGGCGCATCGCGTGAATCACCTCGGCGCCGATTACCGCACATCCCGGGGCAATCGCCGAGGCCCATTCGGCGCGCTCGCCGGCGAGCCGCGCGACGATCGCGGCGCGTGTGCCATAGCGGCCGCTCAGGCTCGCGCGCACCTCTTCAGGAAGCTGCACGAATTGCATCCCGCGATCGTCAATCCCCGGACGCGCTCCGGGCAGTGGCGTGACGCGCGTCGAGCAGGCGCTGGCCGTCCGGCCGAGGCGCGCGACGATCCGGTCGACAATCTGCTCGGCGATGCGGCGATGCGTGGTGAGCTTGCCGCCCGCGATCGAGAGCAATCCCGTGCGGCTCTCGACGATCATCTCCTCGCGCGATACCGCCGACGGCGCGCGGCCGCCCGCGGCCAGCGGCAGCGCGCGCAGTCCGGCGAAGCTCGCCTCGACGTCGTCCGGTACGAGTCCGAGCGCCGGCAGCGCGCGGTTGACCACCGCCAGCAGATAATCGAGGTCGGCGCGATCGGCCGCGACCGCGCGTCGTTCGCCCGCGAAGTCGGTGTCGGTCGTGCCGACCAGCACCGCTTTGCCGTGCGGCATCACGAAGACGATCCGCCCCGCGCCGTCGGTCAGCACCAACGGATTGCGGACCGGCATGCGCGCACTCGAAATCACCAGGTGGACGCCCTTGGTCAGGCGCACGCCCGGCGCGATGTCCGGATCGTCGAGACGGCGCAGGTCATCGAGCCACGGTCCGGTGGCATTGACGAAATGGCGCGCGCGCAGCTCGATGGTCGCGCCACCGACCAGATCGCGCAGGCCGGCCGCCGCGATCCGTCCGCCGCTACGCTCGAAACCCTCGACCGCGACATAATTGGCAGCCGCCGCGCGATGCGCCGCCGCGTCGATCAGGTTTTCCAGCGTGAGCCGCGCGTCGTCACCCCATCCATCGATAAACTGCGCGCCGCCGCGCAATCCGTCGGTCGCGAGCGCCGGCTCGATTGCGCGCACTGCGTCCACGCCCAGCCGCCGATGGCGTTCTGGACGCGGCGTCATCGCAAAAAGATCGTAAAATATCAGTCCGCTCGAAATCGCAAGCCGGCCGGGCGCCCGTCCCCGATAGAAGGGAAACAGGAATTGCAACGCACTTACCAGATGGGGCGCGGTGAGGTGGCGCAACCGCTCGCGCTCGCGCAGCGCATGGTAGACCAGCCGCAATTGGCCCTGCGGCAGGTAGCGCAGCCCGCCGTGGATCAGTTTGGACGATCGTGAAGAGGTGGCGCCGGCGAAGTCGCCGGCCTCGACGATCGCGACGCTGAGCCCGCGCATCGCCGCATCGCGCGCGACCGCCGCACCGTTGATGCCGCCGCCGATTATCGCAACGTCGAAGGTCTCGGCGCCCAGGCGCGCCATGCTGGCTTCGCGCACGGACCGGCCGCGCCGCGCGCCTTCGGCGGCCGGCGTCACCCGATCGGCCGCAGTCGCCGGGCCGGCCTCAGTCCTCGGGATCCTCCTGGAAGGAGTAGCGCTCTTCGGTCCACGGGTCGCCATGATTATGGTAGCCGCGCACCTCCCAGAAGCCGCGCCGATCGTTGATCGCGAACTCGATCGCGCGCACCCACTTCGCGCTCTTCCAGCCATAGAGCTTGGGCACCACCAGCCGCAACGGGAAGCCGTGGTCGGGATGCAGGTCGTGGCCGTCGTGCCCCCACGCGAGCATCACGTCATCGTCGAGAAATTCCGCCAGTGTCAGATTGGTGGTGTAGCCGCCGTCGCACAGGATAAAGACGTAGCCCGCGTCGGGCTTGAGCTTAACCCGGCGCATCAGATCGCGCACCATCACGCCTTCCCAGCGATTGTCGTAGCGCGACCAGGTCGTCACGCAATGGAAGTCCGTAACCTGCGTCGCCCTGGGCAGCTCGCGCAACTGCTCCCAGGTCAGGCGCAGCGGCTCCTCGACCATGCCCATCAGGCGCAGATCCCACTTGGCCGGATTAAACTTTGGCGCCGGACCATAGCTCAGCACCGGAAACTGGGTCGTCAGGTACTGGCCGGGCGGCAGTCGGTCCTTCCCGTCCATAACGCTCGGCGGCTTGGCCATGGGGATGATACATAGCGAAGCGCATCGTCTAACGAAAGAGCCTCACGGCCGGCGCGCCGCACGCGCGGCGATCGCCAATCAGGCCGAGCGCTTGATCGCTTTGACGACCGCGCCGGTCACTTCGTCGGTGGTCGACTTGCCGCCGAGGTCCGGCGTGCGGATCCGGCCGGCGCGCAAGACGTCGTTGACCGCCGTGCGGATTTGCGTGGCCGCCTTCAGATGCCCCAGGTACTCGACCAGCAGCGCGCTCGACAGGATCGCGGCGACGGGATTGGCGATATTCTTGCCCGCGATATCCGGTGCGGTGCCGTGGACCGCCTCGAAGATCGCGCCGCGATCACCGTAGTTCGCGCCCGGCACCATGCCCAGACCGCCGACTAATCCAGCGCACAGGTCCGAGACGATATCGCCGTAGAGGTTTTCCAGCAGCAACACGTCGAACGATGCCGGGTCGGTGACCAGGCGCATACAGGCGGCGTCGACGATCTGCTCGTTGTACTCGATGTCCTTGTAAGCGGTCGCCATCCGGCGGGCGCATTTCAGAAACAGCCCGTCGGAGAGCTTCATGATGTTCGCCTTGTGAATCGCGGTGACCGACTTGCGCTGGTTGATCCGCGCAAACTCAAAGGCGAAGCGCGCGATCCGCGTCGAGGCGCGCGCCGTGATGATCTTGATGCTCTCGACGACGCCCGGCGTCACCTGATGCTCGATACCGGCGTAAAGATCTTCCGTGTTCTCGCGCACGACGATCAGATCGACGCCCGTGAAGCGCGTGTTGACGCCTTCAAAGCTGTGCGTGGGACGCAGATTGGCGAACAGGTTGAAGGTCTTGCGCAGGTGGACGTTGATCGATCGATAGCCTTCGCCCACTCGCGTCTCAAGCGGACCCTTGAGCGCTATCCGGGTGCGCTTGAGCGAGGTGAGCAGTGCCGGCGGCACCGGCGAGCCGGTGCGCTTGAGAGCGCTGGCGCCCGCCAGTTGCTCGTCCCATTCGATCCGCACGCCGCTTGCCGCGATCACGGTGACCGCCGCGCCGATCACCTCGGGACCGACGCCATCGCCCGGGATCAGCGTCGCCGGTACTCCATGATGGCCATTTTTCTTCCCGTTGAACGACAAAGTCGCACACTTCTGAATACGTCTCACGAACACCCATCCTCAGCCAAAAAAATAACCGCCGCATCCTCATGACGAGGGACAATCTATCATCATGCCGCAGAGGCGCGCTTAAAGCACGCCACTCGCTGTGCTGAAGAAACTTTGCGCGACTCAAGTTGTCATTCTGAACGGAGTCCGCGACGTGAAAAATCCCGGGATTCTTCGCTGCGGCAACCTGCGTTCAGAATGACAAAATGGGCGTTGCGCCGAGGTCCGCCAGGTCCGGCGGCGCCGAGTTTCAATAGTTGACCAGACCGACGAAGAGGTCGGCGACGTTGGTGCCGGTCGGCCCGGTGATCACCAGATCGCCCAGCGCGTGGAAAAAATTGTATGCGTCGTTGCGCATCAGCGACGCCGCCGCGTCGGCCTGCGCCTCCGCGCCGCGCGCCACGCTAGCCGGCGTGACGATCGCCCCCGCCGCGTCGGTCGGACCGTCGATACCGTCGGTGCCGGCGAACAGCGCCACGATCCGCCGATCGCGCGCGGTGGCGTCGAGCGCGATCGCCATCGCCAGCGCGCATTGCTGCGCGCGCCCGCCGCGGCCGCCGCCCTTGACCGTCACCACCGGCTCGCCGCCGGCGAGCACGCAGACCCGATCGCCCGCGATCGCGCCGGCGTAATCCGCCAGCACGCGGCCCGCGTCGTTGGCTTCGCCCTTGAGTTCGCCCCAGAGCTCCACGCGATAGCCCAGCGTCCCCGCCGCACCGGCCGCCGCTTCGAGCGCGAGACGGTTATCGCCGGCGATCACGCTGGCGACCCGCGCCAAGGCGGGGTCGCCCGGCTTGAGCGTCTCGACGAATTCGCCCGCCGCGCCGCATTCGAGATGATCGCGCACGCGCTCGGGCGCGCGGCCCCACAGGCCGCGGCGCTTGAGCACCGCGATCGCGTCGGTGTAGGTCGACGGATCGGCCACCGCCGGACCCGAGCCGATGGTTGCGAGGTCGTTGCCGGCGACGTCCGAAAGAATCAGATTGACGATTGCCACGGCGGGCGCTACCGCCCGCAGCAAGCCGCCGCCCTTGAGCGCCGACAGATGCCGCCGCACGATGTTGAGCTCGCGAATCGTCGCCCCGGCGCGCATCAGCGCCGCCGCGATCGCGTTTTTGTCCTCCAGCGTGACGGCGCCGGCCCCCGCCACCATCAGCGACGACGCGCCGCCGCTGAGCGCCAGGACCAACAGCTCACCCGGTGCGGCACGCGCGGCGAACTCCAGCGCGGCGCAACCCGCCGCCGCCGAGGTCGCGTCGGGCAGCGGATGCGCCGCGACCATCACGCGTATCCGCTCGGCGGTCGCCGGCGCGTCAGTGACAGAGGCCGCGGGACGCGCGGATTCCTCCGCCGGCGGCGCAATCACCAGTCCGTCGATCAGCCGATCGCCGCACCAGCGCGCGGCCTCGGCCGCCATCCCGCGCGCCGCTTTGCCCACGGCGAGAATACGGATCGCGCGCGACTCCGCGACCTGACGCGCGATCGCTTCGGCGCCGGCGATCTCGCCGGCGAGCGCCCGCGCGACCACCCGGCGTGGATCGGCCGCCGCGACCGCCGCCGCGTATATGCGTAGCAGGTCGGCGCGCGCTCGCGACTGCGATGCGGGTGAGGTCGGCGTGGAGGTCATTGCGCAGAGCCTAACCCACGCGCGCTGAGCTTGCAGCATCTGCGCGCGCTACGCGCAGACGGTGCGCACCGCCGATCCGCGTCCGCGGCGACGCGCGCGGAATGCAGCGTGCGCGTGGTCAGGATTTGGTCGGCGATTTACGCCGCAGGATTTCGATTTTGCCACCGGCGCGCGCGACGATCACCAGGTCGGCCATCGCGACGAACAGTCCCGTACCGACCACGCCCGCAATCATCAGCAGGTCGCGCTCGAGGCGCGCGGGATTGCGAATCTCAGTCAGGCCGCAATCGAGAATCAGGTTGCCATTGTCGCTGATATACGGCGTGCCATTCGCCGTCGTGCGCAATTTCGCTTTGAGTCCGTGCTTGCTGATTTCGCGGGCGGCGTAGATCTCGGCGAACGGCACCACCTCGACCGGCAGATTGCCGTGCGCGCCGAGCCGTTTGACCAGCTTTTCGGCGCCGATCAGGAAAATTCTCCGGCGCGCCGATGCCGCGACAATTTTCTCGCGCACCAGCGCGCCGCCCAGCCCCTTGATCATGTTCAGGCGCGGATCGACTTCGTCGGCCCCGTCGAAATCGGTGTCAAGCCGCGGTACGTCGTGCAATTGGACGAGTTCGATGTTCAGCGACCGCGCCAGCGCCGCACTGGCCTCCGACGTCGCGACGCCGCGCACCTTGAGGCCGCTGGCGCCGAGCGCCCGGATAAAGGCCGCCGCCGCGCGTCCCGTGCCCAGGCCGATCGTCTGGCCCGGCTTGACGAAGCGCAGCGCATGGCGCCCCAGCGCGTCGAGATCGACGGCGCCCGCAGCGGCCTTGGCGGTGGGCGAAGGGGTCTTGCGCGGGCCCATCAAATCGCGCGGCGCGGGCCGCTCACCCTAGACCCGCGCATTGCGCAGCAGGTTCATGAATTCCTGCCGGGTCTCCTGATGCGTGCGGAAGACGCCCAGCATCGCGGAGGTCGTGACGTAGGAATTCTGCTTTTCGACCCCGCGCATGCGCATGCACAGATGCTCGGCCTCGAGCACCACGGCGACGCCCAGCGGCTCGATCTCATCCATCAGCGTGCGCGCGATCTGGGTCGCCAGGCGCTCCTGCACCTGCAAGCGGCGCGCATAGATCTCGACCATCCGCGCGATTTTCGAGATGCCCACGATACGCCGGTTGGGCAGGTATGCGATGTGCGCCTTGCCGAAAAATGGCAGCAAGTGATGTTCGCACAGCGAGTAGAAATCGAGATCGCGGCACAGAATCATCTCCTGGTAATCTTCTTCGGTGAAGAGCGCGCCGTTGATCGCAACTTTGGGATCTTGATGATAGCCGCGGGTCAGGAACTCCAGCGACTGCGCCACGCGATACGGCGTGCGCGCAAGCCCTTCGCGCTCGGGATCCTCGCCGCAGTGGAGCAGAATAGTTCGCACGGCCTCTTCGACGGCCTTGTAGTCTTGAGCCATGGTTTCCTCCTCGCGCCGCTTCACGGACCGGCCGGGCCCTGATGGCGGCTCCAGGCTTGCGCCAGCTCGATCGCGAGCGACGGACCGCCGCCGCTCATGATATTGAAGCCGGCGACTTCCGGCGCCAGCGTCTCCATCAGCCTGATATTTTCATCAATCGACCAGCGCCGCGCATCCTCGTCGCTCATCCCGCTGTAGCGCTCAAGATGCTCCCGCGCATTGCTCAAATCTTTGATCCGATCCTTGAGATAGTCGGCCATCGAGGCGCGCTTGACCGGCAGGATGCCGAGCACGACCTTGATCCCGCGCAGCCGCGCCCGCTCCAGAAACGGACGCGCCGTGGCGGCCGCGAAGACCGGCTGCGTAATCACGAAACGCGCGCCGGCGGCGGCCTTGCGATCGAGCAGGTCGAGTTCGCGATCGATCGCCTTGCGGTTGGGATTACCGACCGCGCCGGCCAGCAGTTGCGGCAGGGTCTTGAGCGGCGGACGGCCCTCGCCGGTGTCGCCACGATTAAGGTCGGCGATCAGCGCCAGGAGTCCCAAGGTGTCGAGATCGTGAACGGTCTTCGGCCCCGCGCCATCGTCGGGCGCGATCCGATCGCCCTGCAGCGCCACCACGCCGTCGATACCCAGGGCGGCCGCGCCGAGCAGATCGGATTTCAGCGCGAAGCGGTTGCGATCGCGGCACGAAAAATTCAGCACCACCGGAAGCGGCATCCGCGCCTTGATCAGCGACGCGAAGACCAGCCCCGACATCTTCACCCGCCCGAGCGCATTGTCGACCAGGTTGATCGCGCCGACATGCTCGCGCACCGCCGCGAGCTTGCTCAGCAGCGCCGCCGCGGCGATGCCGCGCGGCGGCGCCGTCTCGAGCCATACGGCGGGCCGCGGGCCGCCCAGCGATTCGAGCAGCGCGCTCATCGATACGCCCCGCAGCGGTCCCCGAGGCGGGGCCGCGCGGCGCGCAAACTGCAGGCGCCGCAATCCACGATACGCACGGAGCGCGAATTCCTGGTAGCCATGCGGACAGTGAACGGTGGCGAGGGTGCGCGAGCCTCAGGCTTTGAGCCGCTCGGTGGCCTTGACCTTCTGATATTTGCGGTAGTCGTAGCCGGTCGCCATCGCCATCAGCAGCGCCTCCATGCCGCCCTCTTTTTCGCGCCGCAGCACGCGCAGGCGGTCGAAGAACTCGCCGAAGTCATGGTCGACGCGCACCGCGCCGGGCGCCGGCTTGAGAAAGAAATCGTGCAGGCGCGTGACCGTGAAGCGCAGCGACGAATAGCGCAGCTCGTTGGGAAACGCGTCCCATTCGGCGAGCGAGAGCGTGCGCACCGATTCGTAGCCGTGCAGCAGGAAGCGAAATTTATCCAGCGAATAGCCGCCGTCGACGAAGCACAGCGCGTTGACCGCGGTCGCGATATCGAAAATGAACTTGCCGCGGCAGGCCGCCTCGAAGTCGAGCACCGCGGTCAGCTTCTCGCCGCGAAACAGCAGGTTGTCGGCGAACAGATCGCCGTGGATCACGCCCTTGGGCAGCTTGCCCTCGAGGTAGCGCGTCAGGTACTCGATTTCGTCCTCGAGCGTGCGTGCGATTTTGCGGAAATAATTGGGCAGCCGCGTGCGCACGCTCAGGTAGAGGTCGGCGATCCGCTCGAAGCTGAAGCGATTGTCGATGCCCTTCTTGTAGCCCTTGCCGATCACATGCAGCTCGCCCAGCGTGCGCCCGATCGTCTCGAGCTGGGTCGGCCGCAGGCGCCCCGCCACCGGCACCCGCCCCTCCTGGAACTTGTAGATCGAGACGCATTTGCCCTGGTAGTCGCGGTAGTAGCGGCCCATCCGATCCTGCACCGGATGCGGGCAGGGGAAGCCGTGCTTGCGCAGGAAAGTCAGCAGATCGATCTCGCGGCGGACCTCGCTCTCGGTCTTGACCTCATCGACCCGCAGCAGGAACTTGCCCTTGGCGGCTTCCAGCAAGTAGATCGAATTGACCGAGCCCTCGGGAATCCCGGTGACGCTCGCGACTCGGCCGCAGCTGTATTCCTCGGCTAGTTCTTCGAGAAAAGTTTTTTGAAGCTCGGTGTATACAGCCATTGAGGTGCAATCGGGTTTGTCGATCCGCCGCAAGTCTAGGGCCGAATGGGCGGCGCGTCAACTACGGCTTCGCGAATAGCCCACGCCTGGCGCCGCGTGCGGCCGCAATTAGAGTGGCGAGCGCGATTGGCGCATACTTGGCCCGCGGAAATAGCCACCATCAACTGACAGGAGCAGAGATGCCGTCGAAACCCGTATCACCCGGAGCCAAAGCCCAACGCCCGACGGTCAAACCCGCTGCGGCCATCAAGCCCCCAGTCAAATCGGCGAAAGTCGCAACGCCCGTCGCCAAGGTTAAACGTGTGGGCAAACCGACCGCGCAAGCGAAACCGCCGCCTAAAAGCCCCAGCGCCTCCGGCCACGAACTCGAGGGGCGCCGCGCTCCCGCCTTCGTCCTGCCCGACCAGGACGGCGCGCCGGTCGCGCTCGCATCGCTGACCGCGCGCGGACCCGTCGTGCTCTATTTTTATCCCAAGGATATGACCCCCGGATGCACCGTCGAGGCGTGCGGCTTCCGCGACCATCTGGCGCCGATTCGCGCGCTCGGCGCCATGGTGGTGGGCGTCAGCGCCGACAAGGCCGAATCGCATCGGAAGTTCATCGCCCGGCATTCGCTCAACTTCCCGCTGCTCAGCGACACCGAAAACAAGGTCACCAGGGCTTACGGCGTCTACACCACTAAATCGCTCTACGGCCGCGAGTTCATGGGGATCGTGCGCACTACCGTGATTATCGGCGCGGACGGCATGGTCAAGCAGGTCTTCCCCAAGGTCAAGGTCAACGGCCACATCACCGAGGTCGTCGCCGCGCTCAAGGAATTGCGTTAGCCCGACGAATTGGATCAGCTTGATTAGCGCGGCGATGCCGATTGCGAGCGATGACGATCGCGCGCGGCAATCAGCGCCATAGATGCGCGAATAGCAGCCCGACCACGACTCCGGCGGCGAGCGCTATCAATGGCGACGTGTAGCCTCGCGCCGACGACTTATCGATCGCGTTCGCCACGTAGCGGCGATAAAACGGCGCTTGCTCGAGTTCGCCCGGCGCCACGATCGACTCGGAACTCTCGGCCAGCATCTCGCAACCCAGGTCGATACATTCGTCGCAGATGAAGGCCGCGGGACCGGCAATCAGCGATCGAACTTCGTCCCGACTCTTGCCGCAGAACGAACAGACCAGTTGCCCCTGTGCGGTTTCTTCGTCAGCCATCCGATCACGCTCAAGTCGCGCTCGATTCACTGCGGCGCTGCTTCACCAGCGTTCAGCACAGCTGACGCCCGCGATCCGCCGCCCTCCGCGCGCGCGTCAGCCCGGCCCCGGAGTCGCCGCCGGTGCCGCATTGGCGGCCAACAGATGATCGCGCAGGAAATCGCGCAAGGGGCGATCGACGCTCGCACCCAGTTCGTGCGAGCCCTGGGGAAAATAATAGGTCTCGACCTGCGCGCCGCGTTCGGTCAGCGCCAACGCCAGTTGCTGGGCCTGGATTATAGGCGTCTTGCGGTCGCGCTCGCCATGCAGAATCAGCACGCTGCAAGTCAATCGCCGCGGCAGATGATCGACCACGCTGCGCTGTTTCAGCGCCCTCTTCGACGGCCAAACCTGGCGCAGAATCGAGAGCTTCATGCGCATCGTCGCCTCGGGCCAGAGCTTGACCATGTCGTAGGCTCCGGACTGCAGAATGACGGCGCGCGGCCGCGCGTCGGAGTCCATCAGCAGCCCGGCCGCCACCGCGCCGTCGGCCATGCCCCAGACTGCCAGCCGCGCCGGATCGACGTCGGCGCGCGCCGCCAGCAGATCGAGCGCATGACGCGCCGCATCGACCGACGGCGGTCCAACAAAACGGCTCGGCCCCGACGAATGTCCGTAGCCGGGAATACTGATGCATGCGACCTGCAGGCCCATCTCGGTGAAGCCTTGCGTATCGTTGATACATTGGCGGGCGTTGCCCTTGTCGCCGTTGAGCACCAGCAGCGCGGGCAGACGGCCCGGCTGGCGTGCGCGCGCGAAAAAGCCCTCGATCTGGTATTCGTCGGCGCCCGACGAGATCTGGAAATTGAACGGCTCGACGCGCGGCGGTTTCACGCCCACCGCCGACGGCTTAACCGGCGCCGGCTGCCTGCAGGCCGCTATCGCAATCGCCAGGAACGCCATCAGCGCGCCGCACCAGACCGCGCCGTGCGGGCGTGAGGGACGGCCACCGGCCAACGCCGTACGCCGCGGCGTTCCGGTCTCATGCATAGATTTCGTAATCTACGCGGGATCGCGCAAAGATGAAACGGGAGTCATCGGCGCGCCACCACGGCGCCAGGGTCCGCGGTAACTTGCCGCCATAACTCGCCGACCGTCGGCTACGGCCATTGCCGTCCGGGCCCCGCGCGGCCCACCCAACGGCGTTGAAACGTCCGGCCGATTCGCCGATACTGTGGGATTCAAATTGGAGTGATGACGGCGCGCATTATGAACACAGCGGCGGCGGCGCAAATCGATTTTGCCAAGGGCGACGGCATCGTGCCGGTGGTTACGCAGGACTATGCCAGCGGACGGCTCCTGATGGTCGCCTACATGAATCGCGAGGCCTTCGACGAGACCGTCGCGACGGGCCACGCCTGCTACTTTTCGCGCTCGCGCAACCGGCTTTGGCGCAAGGGCGAAGAGTCCGGCAACTTCCAGACCGTGCGCGAAATCCGTCTCGATTGCGACGGCGACACCATCCTGCTGCGCGTCGATCAGGCGGGCGACGGCGCCGCCTGCCACGAGGGTTACGAGTCGTGTTTCTTCCGCGCGCTGGACGACGGCCAATGGCGCGTGACCGACCAACGCAAAGTCGATCCGGCCAAGTACGGCGCCGGCTACGGGCATAATCCGAAGCCGGCCGTCTAACGCGCCCCGCGGCGCATAGGCGCCCCACGGCCGCCGCCCGCGCGGCGGCTCAAGCAAATTACCACCGAGATATGGCAACCAACGGGCCAATGGCGACCAAGGCAAACGTCCTCAAATTAGGCATCCCCAAGGGCAGTCTCGAGGCCCAGACCATCGAGTTGCTGCGCAAGTCCGGCTGGCGTATCGCGGTCGGCGATCGCTCCTATATTCCGCGCGTCGACGATCCCTCGCTGAGCTGCCGGCTCCTGCGGCCGCAGGAGATGCCGCGCTATATCGCCGATGGCACGCTCGACGCCGGCATCACCGGCAGCGACTGGATTGTCGAGAACGACGTCGACGTGGTCGAGGTCGAGAGCTTCATCTATTCCAAGGTCACGCTGACGCCGACGCGCTGGGTGCTGTGCGTACCCAACGCCTCGCCGGTGCAGCGGCTCGAGGATCTCGAGGGCAAGCGCGTGGCGACCGAGATGGTTGCCTTCACGCGGCGCATCTTTGCCGAGCGCAAAGTCCAGGTCGAAGTGGAATTTTCGTGGGGCGTCACCGAGGCCAAGGCGGCCGATGGACTGGTCGACGCGGTGGTCGAAGTGACCGAGACCGGATCGTCGCTGCGGGCCAATGGGCTGCGTATCGTCGAGGAACTGCTGACCTCGTCGCCCGTGCTGGTCGCCAATCGCGCCGCCTGGGACGACCCATGGAAATGCGAGAAGATCCGCCAGATCGGCGTCCTGATGAAAGGTGCGCTCGACGCCGAAAGCCGCGTCGGCATCAAGATGAACCTCAAGCGTGAGCACCTCGACGCGGTCATCGCGCTGCTGCCGTCGATCACCGCGCCGACCGTCTCGCAGCTCTACCCGAGCCCGAACCTCAAGGGTATTGAATGGCTCGCGATCGAGACCGTCATCAGCGAGCATACGGTGCGCGAGCTCTATCCGAAGCTGCGTGAGGCCGGCGCCGTCGGCATCATCGAGTTTCCGCTCAACAAAATCATTTGAAACGGCCGCCGGCGCGTGAAGCGCTGCGATCCCAGGCGCCGCCGATTGCGCGGCGGGCGCGTCCAAAAAAAGACTGCGGAGGGTTTGCCTCCGCAGCCTGATTTAATCATCATCGTGCCCGGCATTCGCCCGGGTCCGCGGCGCCGACGGGACTCAGTCAGTTCCCTGACCGTTCCGCCAGTGAGGGAGATCACCCCGAAGGATCATAGCGGTCTGCGGTCGCATGACCCATCCGCAGGTAGATTTTTGGGGACCAGCCTGCGGCGGTGCGGAGCGGCTTCGGCATTCCGCGGCCCGGGCAACTTCATCTTCGATCGCCACTGGTAAAATTCCCTGTCGCTCATGCCACGCTATCACGGTAGGGATCTGAGCGCTGCGGCGATCGCGGACCGGCGATGAGCCCGTCAAGGCTCATCGCCGGCCACTGTTAACTTAGAGCAGGTTGAAGTTGTACTGGAACTGCGCGAGCAGCATGCTCTGTCCCTTG
>JADMIL010000095.1 GCA_015478645.1 Candidatus Binataceae bacterium | reverse complement strand
GGCGGCGGGGATGCGCGGGACGGACCATCAGCGGTCTGCGATGTTCAGCTACATATCGGCGGAGCGGCGAGTGCCGCGGGATCATCCGCCGCGGGCGATTCGGGCGATGGCGGATGCGGCGCTCAAGGAGTTGGGGCCGAGTTTTGAGCGGATCTATGCGGCCGGCGGGCGTCCCTCGATCGCGCCGGAGAAGCTGCTGCGCGCGCTGCTGTTGCAGGCGCTGTATACGGTGCGCGGCGAGCGCATGCTGATGGAGCAGCTCGACTACAACTTCCTGTTCCGCTGGTTCGTGGGCTTGAGCATCGACGATCCGGTGTGGGACGCGACGGTCTTCACCAAGAACCGGGAGCGGCTGCTCGACGGCGGGATCGCGGATGGTTTTTTCACCGCGGTGGTCGGGCAAGCCCGCGCCCAAGACCTGCTTTCGGATGAGCATTTCACGGTCGACGGCACGCTGATCGAGGCGTGGGCCGGGCACAAGAGTTTCAAGCGCAAGGATGACGGCCAGCACCCGCCGCCGGATGATCCGGGCAATTCAGGCGTGGACTTTCATGGCGAGCGGCGCACCAACGCGACTCATCGGTCGACCACCGATCCCGAGGCGCGCTTATGCAAAAAGAGCAAAGGGAGCGGGGCCATGCTTGGTTACGCCGGGCACGTGCTAATGGAGAACCGCAACGGCCTCGCGGTCAACGGTCGCGTGACCCAAGCCGGCGGACGCGCCGAACCGCAAGCCGCCTTGGCGATGGTGGCGCGGAGCCCAGGCTGGCGGCGCGTCACCCTGGGGGCCGACAAGGGCTACGACCGCGGGGAATTCGTGCGGGAATTGCGCGATCGCCGGGTCACCCCGCACATCGCGCGCAAGCCAACCAGCGTCATCGACGACCGCACCATGCGTCATCCGGGCTACGCGGTCAGCCAGCAAAAGCGCAAACGGGTGGAGGAAATCTTCGGCTGGCTCAAGACCGTGGGCGGCTTGCGCAAGACCCGCCATCGCGGAGCGGCGCGGGTCGGCTGGATGTTCAGTTTCGCGCTGGCGGCCTACAACCTGGTCAGGATGCGCAAACTCCTGCCCGCGCCGGGGTAAATCAACTGGTATGCTCCCGCTGGCGAATCCGAATCACGCCCGCATCGCCTTCACCGGACCCCTTATCGCCGTATTCGTCGCCCAAGACTAAGCCGCCACACTCACACCTCAGTGGAAAATCCACTGACCATCGGGTTTTTCCGTACCCTGCTA
>JADMIL010000094.1 GCA_015478645.1 Candidatus Binataceae bacterium | reverse complement strand
TTGACCCGCTAGGCCCGATTCGCGCGTCTTCTGTACACCTCCGGAAGCAGCGGCGGAGGGGTACGTATGATGGTGCAGGCGGAGCGGTCGCGCGTGCGTTTTGGCGATGTTCGTGGCTTCATCGGTGAGCTGTATGGGCATGATCTGCACGCCAAGCGGGTCGATGCGCTGGCCGGCGCCACGCTCGGCGTGATGGCCGCCGCTTCGCTGGCGGTGGCGATGATCGGCCAGGCCCTGGCGCTGGCGCGAGGGCTGGTCACCAAGCATGCGGTCAAGCAGGTGGACCGGCTGTTTAGCAACGGCGCCATCGACGTGTGGGACAGCTTCGCCCGCTGGGTGCCGCACCAGATCGGCACCCGCCACGACGTGCTGGTGGCAATGGACTGGACCGACTTCGACCGCGACGGCCAGTCGACGCTGGTGCTGAGCCTGGTGACGGGGCACGGCCGCGCGGCGCCGCTGATCTGGCTGACCGTCTGGAAGGACGAGATCGCGACCCGCCGCAACGATTACGAGGATGCCTGCCTGCGCCGTCTCGCCGAGACGATCCCGCCGGAATGCCGCGTGACCATCCTCGCCGATCGCGGGTTCGGCGACCAGAAGCTGTTCGCGTTCATGGGCGAGTTGGGGTTCGGCTACGTCATCCGCTTCCGCGGCAACATCCGCGTCACCGACGGCGACGGCCAGAGCAAGCCGGCGGCCGAATGGGTGGGCCGCGGCGGGCGGGCGCGCAAGCTCCGCCACGCCCGGGTCACGGCGGAAGGGCGGCAAGTCGGGGCTGTCGTATGCGTGCATGCCAAGGGGATGAAGGAACCATGGTGCCTTGCCGCGAGCGACCCGGAGGCGTCGGCCGCCGTGCTGGTCAACCACTATGCCCGCCGATGGACGATCGAGCCGCAGTTCCGCGACACCAAGGACCTGCGCTTCGGAATGGGGCTGTCGGCAACGCGCATCGGCGAGCCGATGCGGCGCGACCGGCTGTTGCTGGTCAGCGCGTTCGCGGTCGCGTTGCTGACACTGCTCGGCACGGTGGGCGAGCGCCTGGGCATGGACCGGTTGCTCAAGTCCAACACCAGCAAGACGCGCACGCACTCGCTGTTCCGGCAAGGCTGCATGCTCTACGAACTGATCCCCACCATGCCCGAGCATCGGCTCACGCCGCTCATGCAGGCATTCGCAACGGCGGTGTCACAGGCAGGAGAGTTCGGCGCGGTTCTCGCTATAGCGTAATGAGGGGATGTTTGAGG
>JADMIL010000074.1 GCA_015478645.1 Candidatus Binataceae bacterium | reverse complement strand
GAACTCGCAACCTACTGATTACAAATCAGTTGCTCTACCGTTGAGCTACATCGGCGTTGAGCATCGAAACGCCCGTATTATTCTCCCATATAGCCCAAGTCAAGAACAACGCGCCGAAGGCATGGTAAATGCCCTCGACGCGGCTTACAGAGGATAAGCAAAGTCGCGCGCCGCCGCAATATCGCCCGGCCGCTCCGGTCGGCCGGTCCGCGCGGTCGCCCGCGGCCGTCGCGCGCCCGCGCGCCGAATCAGTCCGCGGATGGCGCGGGCGGGGACACCTCCGCCGATGACGTGGCCGCCGCTGACGGCTGGCGGCGGCGGGTAATCTCGAACAGCGCGACCGCCACCGCCACCGAGACGTTGAGCGAATCGATCTTCCCGCGCATCGGGATACCGGTGACAAAGTCCGCCCGCTTGCGCACGATATCGCGCACCCCGCGCCCTTCGGAGCCGACCACCAGGGCCAGCCGCCGGCTGGTGTCGAGCTCGTAAATCGAGAGTTCGCCGGCGGGCGCCAGCGCGGCGATCCAGTAGCCGGCCGCCTTGAGCGTCTCGAGCGCCTGCGCGACGTTGCCGCAGCGCGCGATCTGCAGATGGACCCAGGCGCCGGCCGAGGCCTTGACCGCCGCCGGTGTAATCCCGACCGTGCGATCGCGCGCAATCACCACAGCGCCGGCCCCGGCGCATTCGGCCGAGCGCAGAATCGCGCCCAGGTTGCGCGGGTCGGTCACGCCGTCAACCACGATCAGCGGGTCGGGCGCCGCCGCGACCACCGCCTCGAAGGCCGCGTACTGGTACTCGCGCATGATCGCGACCAGCCCCTGATGGCGCGCCTCGGGCCCGGCCATCCGGGCCAGCAGGTCGTCGGTGGCGCGAATCACGCTCGCTCCGCCGGTGCGGGCGGCGTCGATCTCGGCGGCGAAGCGGGCTTCGGCGCCAATCTTGACGTAGAGCATCCGCACCGCGCCGGGCGCCGCCACGATCAATTCGCGCACCGGCTCAACGCCAAAGATCAGGTCGCGATTGGCACCGGCGGCACGATCGGGCGCACCCGGCGCAGGCGCGGCCGGGCCGCGCCGCTCGTCGCGACGACGCTCGTCGCCGCGCTCGTAGGGCGGCGCGATCGGCGGTCGCGCGTCGTCGGGCCGGCGGACATATTCGCGCGGCTGGCGGCGCTGGATGGCTTGCCCGCGCGAGTCGCCACCGCGATCTTCCTGCCCGCGAAAATCGCGCCCGCGCGACGCCTCGCCATGCGGCGCGGTCCCCCGCGGTACGTGAGCGCGCGGGACGTGACCACGCGGATCGCCGCCGCGCGAATCGGTATCACGCTGGGCGTCGCCGCGCGCTCGAGCGGGCGGCGGACCGTTGGGCCGGGGCGGATAAGGAGTCGCGCCGGCCGCGCGCGGCCCACGTCCGTGGGGCGGATTATCGCGGCGCGGTGCGTCGCTGCGCGGACCATAGGGACGCGGCGTCACGCCGGATCGCTCCGGCGGGCGATGGTCGCGCGGGCGTGGCCACTCGTCGTTGCCGCGCGCGGGCGCGCCAGTCTGATTGCCGCGCGGCGGCGGGCCGGGCTGAGATGTGCGCGGGGGTGGGCCGCTCTGATGTGCGCGCGGAGGCGCGCCGTTGGCGCCGGGCGCGCGCGAACGGCCGGGCCGGAAAGGAGGCTTTTTCATGATGGGCGGATCATATCGTGCGCCCCCCGCCGGGCGCATCAGGGGGTGCGCGATACTAACACCGCGCCGCCGCCGCTTGCGCGCGCGAAGTGCCGCACAAAAAAGTTTCATTCGCGCGGCGCGCCGCTTACACTGAATCCCCGGCGCATCGGCGCCGTATTACCTGTGCGAATGCCGCGGCTAGCAATTATCGATCGCTACATCGTGAGCGAAATCGTCGCGCCCTTTGCGTTGGGCGTGGGGCTGCTGACCTTTGCCCTGGTCACCGGCCGGCTGCTCAAGCTCACCGAGATGGTGGTCAATCACGGCGTCACGCTGCTCGATGTCACCAGCCTGATCGGCTACATCATGCCGGCCTTTCTCGAGCTGACCTTTCCGATGGCCGTGCTGCTCGGCGTGCTGATGGGCTTTGGCCGGATGTCGGGCGATCGCGAGCTGATCGCGGCGCGGGCCTGCGGCCTGAGCCTCTACCGGCTGGCGCTTCCGGTGCTCGGCTTCGCCCTGGTGATGTGGGCAGTGTCGAGCTGGCTCGCCTTCTCGGTGCGTCCGTGGGCCAACTCTCATCTGGAGGAACGGCTATACGAGTTGACCCAGACGCGGGCGACGGCCGGACTCAAGGAAAAAGTTTTCAACCGCAACTTCCCCGGCCTGGTGATCTACGTCGACCACGTTTCGCCGGCCGACGAGAAGCTCCACGGCGTGATGATCTCGGACGCGCGCAATCCGTCGCAGCAGAACACGATCATCGCGCACACCGGGATAATCGTGCCCGACCGCGCCAACCGATCGATCACGCTGCGGCTGTTCGACGGCTCCGTCTTCGGGCTCGAAGCGAGCTTCAAGGGGACCCACACCGCCGCCTCGACCCACGTCACCAGCTACAAGATTTACGATCTCAACGTGCGTCCGGACGAGGGGATCGGCGGTGCGGCGCGCGACCCTGAGGATATGACTTACAACGAATTGCGCCGGGCGATCGCGAAGGGGCGCGCGGCCCGCCAGCCCGACTACGCCGCCGAAACCGAATTGGCGGGCAAGTACACACTGCCGATCATGACGGTGCTGTTCGCGATGCTTGGCATACCGCTCGGGCTCAAGCCGGCGCGCGGCGGCCAGTCGGAACGCTTCGGCGTGGCGATCGCGCTGTTCTTCGCCTACTACTCGCTGATGCGCGCGGGCGAGGCGCTGGCCTCGCGCGGGCGGCTCGGCGCGCTGGCCGCAATGAGCATCCCGGACGTGGTCTTCGCGCTGCTCGCGCTGGGGCTGTTCCTGCGCAGTGCGGCCGATCGCGGCGACCAGGGCCGCGGCCCCGGCGACGTGCTGTGGGACCTGTTCGAGCGCTACGGGCGGTGGAAGGAGGCCGCATGACCGCCCGTCCGCGCCTGTCGCCGACCATGGACCGTTTCCTCGGCGGCCAGTTCCTGGGCCCGTTCCTGGTCTGTCTCGCGGCCTTCACCGCGGCCTATCTGATCGGCGACGTCTTCGATCGCTTCAACGATCTGATCCATTACGGCGGCTTCGGCCTGCTCGGGCTCGAATATTTCCTGCTCAAAATTCCGCTGATCGTTTCCCAACTGCTGCCGGTCGCCTGCCTGGCCGGGGTGCTGCTCGGCTTCGCCCTGCTCAACCGCTCGGGCGAAGTGCTGGCCTGCCAGCAGCTCGGTATCAGCCGGCTGGAAATGGCGATCCCGGTGCTGATCGTCGCCAGCGCGATCTCGCTGGCCAATTTCGCCCTGAGCGAGACGATCGTGCCGCTCTCGACGCGCCAGGCGCGCTACATGTACGAAGTCGACCTCAAGAAGCGGCAGGTGCGCGGGGTGTTCTTTGCCCAGCGGACGTGGGTGCGCGTGCGCAACGGTTTTCTCTCCGCCGATCACTACGATGCGCCGACCGCGACCCTGCACGGCGTCACGCTCTACGTGCTCGATCCCGACTTCGGCCTGCGCGCGATCCTGCATGCCAACAGCGCGCGCTGGAACGGCAAATCATGGGTGCCCGACAACCCCACGGTCTACAAGCTGGCGGCCAACGGCGACGTCTCGATCGGCGACACGCAGATGATCTTCGGCCAGTCGGTCAAGCCCGCCGACCTGAACCTGGTGCTGCTCGATCCCGAAGAGTTCAGCCTGTGGGAGCTCGACCGCTATATTGCCAACCTGCGCGACAAGGGGCTCGACCCGGGCGGTTACGTGGTCGAACGCGATCTGAAGTACGCGACACCGCTGTCGTGCCTGATCATGGTCGCGCTGGGCATGGCGCTGAGCCTCGATCCGATGCCGCGAAATCTGAGCCTGGGGCGCAGCTTCGGGCTGGCCATCGCGATCGGCTTCGGCTACTGGCTCTCGCTCGGCCTGACCTCGTCGCTCGGCGAGTCGGGAATCATCGCGCCGTGGATCGCGGCCTGGACCCCCAACGCGATCTTCGCCACGCTCGCGTTCGCGATCTTTCTGTTCGGCGAAGAGCGCTGATCATGCCGATGGCGGCGGCCTCGTCCAGCGGCCGGCTTTGGGAGTAAGCTCGATTTGAGGCCGCGCGCGCGAAGTACGCGGCGCGCGCGCCGTTCAATAGCGGCGGCGGACGAGATAGCCTTGGCGAACCGGCGGCATTGACGATGGCTGACGATGGACTGAAATGGCTTTCCGACGATCGCGTGGCGGAATTCCTGCGGCTCGCGCGCACCGGCCGGCTGGCGACCGCCGACGGCGCCGGCGCGCCGCATAACGTCCCGCTCTGTTTCTGGTTCGACGGCGGCACCCATTTCTATTTCGTCATCGACGAAAAGCCCAAGCGCGCCGCCGGCACCGCGATCAAGCGGATGCGCAATATCGCCGAGAATCCGCGCGTCGCCCTGATCATCGATCATTATGAAGAGGAATGGGCCTATCTGGCCTATGTCCTGGTGCGCGGCGTGGCCCGCGTGGTCGAGGAGCCCAACGAGTACATGCTCGCGCTGCGCAACCTGCGCGACAAGTATCCGCAGTACCGCACGATGCCGCTGAATTTCGAGCGCAATCCGATGGTCCGGATCGCCGCCGACCGGGTCCATCCGTGGGGCGCGCGCTTCAAACCGCCGCCGCCGGCCGCCGATTGAAGCGCGTGCGCGGCCGCTAGGGAACCTGTGCACAAGTCAGGTTGTCATTCTGAGCGCAGCGAAGAATCCCGGATCCGGGACCCCTTCGCTGCGCTCAGGGCGACAGCAGAGCCTTGCGCAGAGGTTCCCTAGCGGAGGTTATCAAGCATGTCGCGAAGCGCGGAGATTCCGGCGGCATTGGCCGCGGCGTCGCTCGACGGATGGCTCTTCTACGACTTCCGCATGAGCGACCCGCTCGCCTATCGCATCCTCGGCATCCCGGAAAAAGGCCTCACGACGCGCCGCTGGTTCTATTTCATCGCGGCCACCGGCGAGACCTGCGCGATCGTCTCGGCGGTCGAGGCCCATCGGCTCGACGCGCTGCCCGCCACCCGGCGCATCGTTTACCGCTCGGAGCGCGAGATGACGGCGGCGCTGGGCACGGCACTGGCCGGTTGCCGGCGTATCGCGATGAACTATTCGCCCGGCTGCGCGATTCCCTACGTCTCGCGGGTCGACGCCGGCACGGCTGAAATGGTGCGCGCGCTCGGCGTCGAACTGGTCAGTGCGGCCGACCTGATCCAGCGCTTCGAGGCGACGCTCACGGCGGCCCAACTGGCCGGCCATCGGCGCGCCGCCACCGCGCTGCGCGATATCGTCAACGAGACCTTCGCCGAGATCGCGCGGCGCGCACGCGGCCATCTGCCGTGCACCGAGTACACCATCCAGGGCTTCGTGATGGGCCGCATCGCGGCGCATCAACTGCGCACCGACGAGCCGCCGATCGTCGCGGTCAACGCCAACGCCGCCAATCCGCATTTCTGCACCGGCGCCGGCCAGGACACGCCCATCCGGCGCGGCGACCTGGTCCTGCTCGACCTCTTCGCCAAGGGCCGCGAGGACCACGCAATCTATGGCGATCTGACCTGGATGGGCTGGGTGGGCGCGCGCGTGCCGGAGGAGTTCGCGAGCGTCTTCCGGATCGTCGCCCGCGCGCGCGATACGGCCGTCGCGTTGATTCAGAGCCGCGTCGGCGCGGGCCAGGCGGTCAGCGGCGAGGAGGCCGACCGCGCCGCGCGCGGCGTAATCGAGGCGGCCGGCTACGCCGACGCCTTCGTCCATCGCACCGGCCATTCGATCGGCCGCGAGGTCCACGGCACCGGCGCCAATCTTGATTCGCTCGAAACCCGCGACCATCGCCTGCTGATCGATCGCACCTGCTTTTCGGTCGAGCCCGGCATCTACCTTCCGGGCCAGCTCGGGATGCGCAGCGAACTCGACATGACGATCGAGGACGGCCGCGCCGAAATCAGCGGCGGCGCCCCGCAGCATGAGGTGATTCCGATCCTCACGCGCTACGCCTAATGTCTTTCGGCGCGCGCTATTCCCTCTGCGCACGGCGGCGCATAAAGATCAGCCTCTTCTAAGGAACCCGTGCACAAGGCTCTGCTGTCACTCTGAACGCAGCGCATGGGTCCCGGATCCGGGATTCTTCGCTGCGCTCAGAATGACAACC
>JADMIL010000010.1 GCA_015478645.1 Candidatus Binataceae bacterium | reverse complement strand
GGGTGGCATGGGCGGCGGGGTGGGTGGCATGGGCGGCGGGATGGGCGGCGGTTCGGGCGCCGTCGGATCGACGACCGCGAGCACCAACGGCAAGTCGCCTGACTTTGAAAACGCGGTCAGCGTCACCGCCGATCCGGCGACCAATTCGCTCATCATCAGCGCCTTGCCGCAGGATTACGAGACGCTGCGCGGCGTGATCGATCAGATCGATATTCCGCGCGTACAGGTTTTCGTCCAGGCGATCATCGTTGAGGTGAGCGTCCAGCGGACCAAAGAGATCGGCGTCAACTTCCAGTCCGCCACCGGCCTCACCAACGGCATCCTCGGCATCGGCCAGCTCAATTTCGGCAATTTGCAAAACGCGCTGGCCAATCCGCTTGGCTTGACCGGCCTCGGCCTCGGTCTCGCCTCGGGCGCCAATTGCAGCATTCCGGCCGCGGTCGCGAGTACGGTCACTTCGGCGGCGACCGCGGGCACCGTCACGGCGCCGTGCGATATCGCGCTGATGACGGCGCTGGAGACCGACGCGCACTCCAACGTGTTGTCGGCGCCGACGCTGCTTACCGCCGACAATGAAGAGGCGATGATCGTGGTCGGCCAGAACCTGCCGTTCGTCGGTTCATCATCCGCCAATTCCGCGCTGTCGGGCCAAATCTTCAATTCGGTCGATCGCCAGAACGTCGGCATCACGCTCGATATCATTCCGCAGGTCTCGCAAGGCGAGTACGTCAAGCTCGACCTGTACGAGGAGGTCTCCAACGTCGTCAACGGGACCCAGAACAATTCGCTGGGACCGACCACGACCATCCGTTCGGCCTCGACCACCGTGCTAGTGCAGAACCATCGCACCGCCGTGATCGGTGGCCTGCTCTCGAGCGAAGCCGACAATGCGCGCCAGGGCATACCGTTCATCTCGACCATCCCGGTGCTGGGCAATCTGTTCAGCGATAACAGCAGTAACGCGCAGAAGGAAAACCTGCTGGTCTTCCTCACGCCCCATATCGTGCGCACGCGCGAGGACTTGCAATCCCTGTCGCTCGACGAGCGGCAGAAATTCGTGCGCGCGCTGGGCCGGCGCGAGGTCAACAACATGCCCAGTGGCCAGTTCGAACAGCTCTACCAGCCGTCGTTCAATCGCGCGGTCACGCCGCAGCAGGATCTCCAGCAGTACCAGAATCCGCCCATCACCGGGCCGACCACCGGTTACATGCCGATGCCGTCGGCCAGCGCGCCGTCCTTTACCGCGCCCGCCGGACCGTCGGCGCCGTACGGGACGCTGCCGCCGGTGGGGACGCACTGACCCGCATCTCGGCTGATCGGCCGGCGGTGGTCGCGACGACTGCCGCCGGCCCTGACCCGCCGGCGCCCTCGTGAAGCTCCATTCGCTTGCGCGCCGTGGCGTGCTCTGAAAGCCTGCCGTCCTTATGCCCCGTCAAATTGGCGCGCTCCGCGGATGGGCCGAATGGACGGCGCTGGCGCCGCCGTGGGCGATCCTGCGAGCGCTGCCGCTGGAACGCGCGGTGCGGGTCGGAGCCGCGGCGGGTGCGCTCGCGATGACCCTCGATCGCGGCAACCGGCGTATCGCGATGCGCAACCTCGAGATCGCCTTTCCCGAGCGCAGCGCGGCCGAGCGCCTGGCGATCTTGCGCGACACCTATCGCAATTTCGGCCGGATCGCCGCCGAATGGGTCCATTTTTTCGAATTCACCCCGGCCAATATCGATCGCTACGTCTCCTATGAAGGCCGGGAGCACTGGGACGAGGCGATTCGGCGGTCGGCCGGGCGCGGGCTCCTGGTGCTGACCGGCCATTTCGGCAACTTCGAGTTGCTCTCGGTCGGCCACTCGGTGCACGGCAACCGCATCGCGATCGTCCAGCGGCCCAACCGCAATCCGATTATCGATCGATCGGTCGCCGCCCGCCGCCAGCATTACGGCAATCTCACGCTCTCGCGCAAAGGCGCCGCACGCGATCTGATGCGTCTGTTGCGCGACCGATGGGATGTCGCGGTGCCGCTCGATCTCGACGTCAGGCATGGCGTATTCGTCGATTTTTTCAACCTCAAGGCCTCCACCAGCGAGGCGCTGGCGCGCCTGGCGATCGCCACCCGCGCGCCCGTGGTGCCAGCCTTCATGGTGCGTGAGGGCGCCACCACGCGCCATCGGATAACGATTTTGCCGGTGATCGAAACCGTGCGCGGCGGCGATCGCGCCGCGAATGTGATCGAAAATACGCAGCACTACACCAACGCGATCGAAGCGATGATCCGGCGCCATCCCGACCATTGGAACTGGATTCATCGCCGCTGGAAGACCCGTCCCGCGGGTGAGCCGCGCTTCTATTAGGGAACCTCTGCACAAGTTAGGTTGTCATTCTGAGCGTAGCGAAGAATCCCGGATTTGGGACCTATGCGCTGCGCTCAGAGTTTGTGAATTTATTCGGTTTTCGATTGAAATCGGCGAAAATTGCCGTGCAAAAATGGACACAATTTTTTCGCGAATCTAAAAACTTCACAGGCTCTCAGGGTGACTGCAGAGCCTTGTGCAGAGGTTCCTTAGCGGACTTCTAGCGGACTTCAGAATCGCATAGGATTCGCAATATCTGGCATGATGGGCTTGGCAAAGAATAAATTCATACGGGCGGTGGCGCCGGCTGCGACCGGCGGCCTCGGGGTCGCCGAATGCGCTGGCACGGCCGAAGAATTTGCACTCGCGGATGAAACCGCGCCGCCGACAGAGCCGGCCGGGGGACCACTGCCGGTCTACCTTCCGGCCTGTGGCGTGCTGTGCGATATCTTCTGGTGGGCGCGCCGCTGAACGCGCGCCGCGACCGTCGGCGCCGGCTTCGCGGTCGCCGCCGGCTTCAACGATCGCATGAGGTTGGCCCCGGCGGCGGCGTGAGCCCGGTCGGTTACGGAGGAGACACTCGATGGCCCTGGTGAGAGCTTGCGCGACTGACGAACTGCAGCCCGGCGGCGCGATCCGCCTCAATTTCGCGCCGTGTCCCATCGCCCTGTTTCGCCTCGATGACGGCTTTTACGCCACTGCGGATACCTGTAGCCACGCGCAATCTTCGCTGGCCGCTGGCGACGTCGATCTCGAGGATTGTACCGTCGAATGCCCCTACCATGCCTCGCTGTTCGATATAAAGAGCGGTCGCGTGTTGTCCCTGCCGGCGACCCGCCCGGTGCGCACCTTCCCGGTAAAGGTCGTCGGCGGTGAGGTTTTTATTGAAACCGAGTAATCTTCTGGCGCAACGCGCCACGCTGGTTACTCCAGTGTGCATCGGCTATAGCCTTGAACCAACCGTCGAGCAGGTCCTGGGATGAGAGATAAGGAAAGTGGCGCCGCGCCGGGAGTGAATGCTCCCTCCGATTCGCTAAATCAGGCCGACGGCGCCGTGGTCAAGGGAGATGCTTCCGTGGCCGCGGCCGTGCTCCGCACCGTGCTGGTGGTCGAGGATGACCCCGACACGCAGGCCTTCATGGTCGCGCTGCTCGGACGCCATTACCAAGTCGCGACGGCCGCCTCGGAATATGAGTTCTGGCGCGAGGTCGATGTGCGCGCCGGGTCGCTCTGCCTCATCCTGATGGATCTGTCGCTGCGGGGCTCCGAGGACGGTCTGACGCTGACCCGCCAGTTTCGCGCCGAGCCGCGCTGGAACGCGATTCCGGTGGTCGCCCTGACCGCCCATGCGACGACCGAGGATCGCGAGCGCGCGCTGGCCGCCGGCTGCGCGGTCTATGTCTCGAAGCCGGTCGACCGCCGCCGCCTGCTCGAAGTGATAAATTCGCTGATTACGCCCTGACGCCGCCACCCGCAAGACTGCGCGTTAGACGACCGCGCGCGCCGCGCGTTACAGGTTAGCGATTACCGCGCGGGTAAATTCCGCGGTCCTGGCCGTGCCGCCCTGGTCGACCGTGAGCGTCCGCCCGTCGCCATAGACCTTGCGGATCGCCTGCTCGAAGCGGCGCGACTCCTCGACGAATCCGAGATACTCGAGCATCATCACCGCCGACAGCATGGTCGCCGTCGGATTGATCACGCCCATCCCTTTAATATCGGGCGCGGTGCCGTGGACCGATTCGAAATAGGCATAGCCGTCGCCGTAGCATCCCGAGGGCGCCAGGCCGAGTCCGCCGATCGTGCCCGCCGCGGCGTCGGATAGGATATCGCCGTAAAGGTTCGGCATCACGACCACGTCGAGGCTGTGCGCGCTCTGCACGATGCGCCGCGCGAAATCGTCGACGATGAACTGCTCGTAGGTGATATCGGGATAGCCGGCGGCGGTCTCCTCGACGATCTGGCGGAAGAAGCCGTCGGACTGGCGCAGCATGTTGTACTTCGAGGTGCAGGTGACCTTGCCCGGATAGCCCTGGGCTTTGCGCTTGCGCGCCAGTTCGCAGGCGAAGCGCGCAATCTGCCGGCTCTTTTTTTCGGTGATCACCTTGATCGCAAATATGCCGCGCTCACTGGTGTCGAGTTCGGCGCGCAGAATGCGGCTTTGGAGATGCAGCGGCGCGAGGGCCTCGAGCGGACCCTCGAGGCCGAGATAGAGGTCCTCGAGATTCTCGCGCACGATCACGTAATCGATTCCGTCGGGCCGCGCGAGCGGACTCTTGAAGCCCGGCATATAGCGGCACGGCCGCACGTTGGCGAAGGTCTGCTTGCCCCAGCGCAGATAGTTGATCGAGGTGGTTTTGCCTGAAGTCGATCCGAACAGCGTCGAGTCCGACGTGTCGATCGCCGCGCGCGCCGCTTTGTCGGTCTCGCCGCGGATCCATTGCTCACCGGGCGGGAACTCGACGAATTCGACCGCCGCGCCGAGCGCGCGAATTACTTCCAGCGCGGCGTAAACGGTCTGCGGCGCTTCATCGTCGCCGGGCAATACCACCACTCGTCGATTCGCCACTTGATACTCTCCCCGGAGCAGGCCGCAATCTTATTCGTGCGTCACGCCGGCGGGCGGTGTCAGCGCCGCGCCGCGACCGGAGGCGCTGCGCCGGGCGGCGCCCGCAATTGCTGCGCGCGCCGGCCGGCGTCATCCGCACGGTCGCTCAGCCGCCGTAATTAAAGCCGCATTCCTTCAGCGTCAGCGGATCGGTCTCTTTGGTGAGGTAGGCTTCGGTCACCACGCCGACCACCACACTGTGGTCGCCGTTTTCGTAGAAATGCACCACGTCGCATTCGACCGCGGCCGGTGCGTCGGTGATAATCGCGCAGCCGTTCTTGCCGCTGGTGAAGGCGTGATTGCCAAACTTGCCGTCTTTGGGTTCGACGTGCTTGAAGAACGCCAGGGCGAGATCTTTCTGCCCCGCGCCGAGCATCGAGAGCGTGAACTTCTTCGACTGCTTGACCAGTTCGTGCGCGGTCGAATCGGTCTTGATGCCGACCACCACCAGCGGCGGCGCGAAGCTCGCCTGGGTGGTCCAGTTGATCGTCGCGACGGTCTGCTTGTCGCCGTGGCGGGCGCCCAGCACCTGCAATCCGTAGGGAATCATCCTGAGCCCTTTTTTCTTCGCATTTTCATCCATCGCAATCGATCCTCCACCAAAATTTTGTCTTAACGTCGGGCCGCGCGCGGGCGGCCGCGGAACGCGTCGCCGCGGCGGTCGCGCCGATGCTATAATCTTCGGCCGAGCGTGCATCCAACACTGCAACAATGAGCCCCGCGATGTCAAAGACGCCTGCGCAAACTCTCGGCAAAGTCCTCGCCGCGCCCAAAATCAAAAGCCTCAACGAGGTCGGCCGCTATGCCGTCGGCGTGCAATGGATCGACGGCCACGACAGCATCTTTCCGCTCGCCGGCCTGCGCCGCGGATGTCCGTGCAACGAATGCGGCGGCGCGGCGACCGATCCGGCCGCGGCCGTACCGCAGCGCCTAATCCAATGCGCGCGGCTGGGCGAGTCGGGCCTGTTCCTGGGATGGGCCGACGGCCATCAGACGCTTTACACCACCGCCCAGTTGCGCGCGCTCTGCCGCTGCGCCTATTGCGCGGGCGAACCCGACCGTCCCATCACCGGCGGCTGATTACCTCCGCGAAGCCATGATCGAAGCGCGTCGGCGCAAGCGCGCGGCGCGGATTCGCCGGTGCGTCCGATGCGCGGCTTCCGCCCATGAATGAACTTAATGTAGCTTAAGCCTACAGATCGTGGGTGCCGGTGCGGCGGCCGGCCGGATCGGATGGAGCGTTCGTCGGCGGCTCGGGACTGACCACCTCGGGGATCAGCGCCGGGCCGATCAAGCCGTCGGCGCCGGCCGCCGGGCTCCCGGCCTCATGCGTATGCGCCAGGCGCCCGCCCAACAACTCGAACAGCGCCGGCAGCACGATCAGCGTGGCCGCCAGGATCAGGCTCACGCCCACGCTCAAGACCCAGCCGAGGCTCGAAATTCCGCGATGGGTGGCAGGAATCAGCGCGGCGAACGCGGCGATCGTCGTGAGCGAGCAGATGGTCACCGACTTGCCAACCGCCCGGGTCAGGATCAGCGACGACTTGTCGCGCTCCTCACGCCATCGATAGAGCATGTTGACGCCGTTATCCACGCCCATCCCGATGATAATCGGGACGGCGAACAGATTGGCGAGATTAAATTCCCAGCCCAGCAGCGGCATCACCTCGAGCAGCCACGCGCCGCCAAACAGCAGCGGCACGGTCGCCAGCAGCGTATCGCGCAGGCTGCGGAAGTCGGCGTAGACGAAGATGAAGACCGCGATCAGCGCGAGCAGCGCCGCGCGCTCGTAGCCCTGGCGCATCACGGTGGCCAGGTTGTAGGTCTGCAAGGGCGGCCCGGTGGTATCGCGATCGACCGTGCGCACCGCGTCGGCGAAACGCTTGAGCGGCGCGTCGTCCCAGATTTGGCCCTTGGGATAGACCTGTACGAGGTAGCTGCCGCCGGTGCCGATAAAGCGCTCGCGCAGAATCCGCGGCAGGTTCGTCTGGGTGATCGGGGACGGTGTGATCTGCGCCTTGAGCCCGTCGATTTCCGCGCCGAGGCTGGCCGCGATCGCGCTCTGGTAGGCGTTAAAGGCGCCGGGCTGACGCTTGAGCCGGGCGATCGCGTCCTCGGCCAAGGCCGCCGTCTTGAGCACGCCACCCGCGGGATCGGCCTGGCGCATCGCGTTGAGCCGCGCCGCCAGTCCGTTCAGCTCACGGGCCAGGGCGCCGTCGTTGGCGGAGGGTGTGGCGCGGATTGAAACCGGCGCCAGGCGCCGGCCGAGCGCGGCGAGCAGCGCGAGTTTTTGCGCCTGGTGCGTCGGAATATAGGTCGTCAAGGTCTGGACGCCGGCGACTTCGGGCAGCTTGCGAAAGGCCGCCGCCTTGCGATCGGCCGCCGCCGCGGTGGGCGCCAGCGCGACCGCGAACCATGACGAGCGGCCGGAGTCGCGCAGCAGCAGATTTTCGTAGCGCACCGCCTCGGCACCACTCGCCTGCAGCTTGAGGACGTTCTGATCGAAGTGTACATCACGTATCAGGAACAGCGCGCCGGCGGTTGCCGCCACGCTGATACCCACGATTAGGCCGGGGCGCGCGAAGAGTTTTTCCAGCGTCGATCGGCGCGGCGCGAGCGAGAGTGTTGGCCGCACTGGCGGCGGCCGCCGGCGGTCGCGCAAGGCGATCAGCGCCGGAAAGACCAGCATCGCCGAGAGCAGGCACATGAACAGCCCCGCCGCCGAGACCAGGCCCAGCTCAGCGATACCCTTGAAGTCGGTGAACATCGGCATCAGGAAGGCCAGCGCCATGATGCACGCCGAGGCGAAGACCCCGGTGCCGGTGTTGACCACCGCCAGGTCGACCGCCGCGGGCATCGCGGCCCCGTTGCGCCGCGCCTCGTCGTAGCGCGCCATCAGATGGATCGGGAAATTGATCCCGATGCCGGCGAGCACGCTGGTGAAGACCGCCGACAGCAGATTCAGATGGCCGACCGCAAGCGTCGTGAAACCGAACGACCAGGCGACTCCCGTGAGCAACGCGATGATCGCAAAGAGCGGCTCGACCAGCCCGCGAAACGGGATCACGATGAGTGCGATATTGCTGCTGATCGCGAGCACCGAGGCGAGCATCATGTCGTGCTGGGTGGTGCTCTGTTCCGCATAGGCCAGCGCGGGGCCGCCGGTCATCCCGGCGGCGACGCCCGGCATCTGCGCGCGCACCGCATCGAGGTCGGCCTGAATCACCGCGACCGGGTCGGGCCCGTTGGCCACGCCGTCGCCGGGCGCGATATCGATTAGCAGGTACTTGCCGTTGTCCGAGACAAGATAGCCGTCATGTTCGGCACCGCCCGGGGCGCTCTGTGGATTGAGCGCGCGCCACGGCGACGGCGGATTGCTCGCTGGATCGGCGAGCATCCCGGCGAGCACCGCGTCGAGCATTGCGAGATTCGCCGAGGGATTGATCGCGGCGCCCTTGCCGAGCATTGCGAGATTCGCCGAGGGATTGATCGCGGCGCCCTTGCCGAGCATTGCGAGATTCGCCGAGGGATTAGTGCCGGCGCGCTGCGCATCGGCGCCCCGACGAAGGCCGGCGGCGGCGCGATCGAGTTGCGCATTGACGACCGCGAAGAGCGTCGCCAGCGCCGGGTCGGCGCCATACGCCTGGATCAGCGGGATACTCGCGGTCAGCCGCGCGTCAAGCTGCTGCAAATCGTCGAGGCTCAGATAGAGCAGCGCGCCGCTGCCCATCATGCCGCGATCGACGCGATAGAAGACGCTCTTGACGTTGACGTGATCGGCCTTCAGGCGGGCCGCCAACGCGTCGGTAAAATGTTCGGCGCGGGTCCGATCAGGCGCCGTCCGGACCGCCACGATCAATCCGTCAAGGTCGGGGAACTCTTTGGTATAGTTGAGGTAGTCGCGGCTGTCGCGGTTGTTGGCGCTGATCAGGTCGTCCTGCCCGGTCTGAAACTGCAGCCGCGCCTTGGTGTACATCACGCACAGCGCCGCGAGGATTGCCGACAGCATCAGCACCAGCCACGGATGGGTTACGTCGAAGCGCGCCACCGCGCGGAAGATGCGCTGGCGAAGCGGCAAGGCGGGGGTCGTCATGCGCCGCGCGCCGCTGTCGCCGGACGGTCGCCCCGGGCATCTAAGCCGGCGACGCAGGCGAGGGATTTGGCCAACCGGCCGCCCGGATCGCCGACGGGTGTAGCCGAGCCCCGGATGCGGCCGAGATAATTGCGATCTGTGGGGGTCACTTGGATGAACGTTCGGACGGGAATTGCGCGCAGGAGATTAAATCGTGTCGGGCGCCGGACGCCGGAACAGATGTGCGCGCAGCCGCTGCAATTGCACTTCGACCTGCTCGTGCAACTCGGCCTCGTCGGCGCGCTCCGCGCGCTGCTGGAGCAAGATCAGACCGAGCGAGCCGAGCACCAATCCCAGCGCAATTTTCAATAACATCCGAGTTTGCCTCAGGCGCCGCCCGCTTCCTGAATGGCGCCAAGCTACGTGGTGATTAGCCGCGCATTCGGCGCCGCGAAACTTCTGGCATCGCCAATGTTCTGCCGTGCTGACATGCCCGGCGCACCTCCAGACTAACATTTCCGCCGGGGTGAGCGAAGCCTCGGCCGGCCGCATCCGCCGGTCGCTGTTGCCAGAGCGCGGAGTATGCCGGTTGTAACGCGGCGCCGCGCGCGATTACAATTATAGAAGAGCCACAGCCCGCCCATCCATTGCCTGTGCGTCAATCCCGGCGCCTGATTTACGCGGCGCGCGTGGTTATCCATTACGATGCCGAGGGATTCTTTCAATCGCGAGATCGATTATCTGCGGATATCGCTGACCGATCGCTGCAATCTGCGCTGCGTCTACTGCATGCCGCTCGAGGGGCTGCGCTTTCTGCCCAACGCCGAACTGTTGACCGCCGGCGAGATCGAACGGGTCGTGCGCGCCGCCGTCAGCGTCGGCTTTCGCAAGTTCCGCCTGACCGGCGGCGAGCCGACCCTGCGCCTGGACCTGCTCGAGATCGTCGAGCGCATCAGCGCCGTCCCGGGCGTCGGCGACCTTGCGCTGACCACCAACGCGCTGCTGATGGGCAAGCTGGCGGCGCCGCTCAAGGCCGCCGGCCTTGCGCGCATCAACGTGCATCTCGACAGCCTCAATCCGGCGACCGTCGAGCGACAGATGCGCTGGGGTACGTTTGCGCGCGCGTGGGACGGCATCATGGCGGCCGAGGCGGCCGGCCTTACCCCGATCAAGCTCAACGCCGTGGTCACCGCCGGATTTAACGAGAACGAAGTCGTCGACCTGGCGCGCCTCGCGATTGAACGTGACTGGCATGTGCGGTTTATCGAGCTGATGCCACTGGGAGGCGGCGAATGCGCCACGCTGTCGATCAAGCGCTACGTCTCGAATATCGAGACCCGCCGGCGGATTGAGGGAGCGCTGGGCGCGCTCGGCGAAATCGCTTCGGCCAATCCCGCCGACGAATCGCGCAACTACCGCATCGCCGGCGCGCGCGGCGTAATCGGCTTCATCAGTCCGGTCAGCGAGCCCTACTGCGGTACCTGCAACCGGATGCGCCTGACGGCCGACGGTAAGTTCCATCTATGCCTGCTCAACGATGACGAACTCGACGTGCGCAAGGCGCTGCGCGCGGGCAACAGCGACGGCGGCCTCGAGCGTATCGCGCAAATCCTGGTCACCGCCGTCGCTGGTAAGCCCACCGGCCATCATCTGCTCGAAGGGCGCTCGACGCGCGACCGCTCGATGTACCAAATCGGCGGCTGAAGCCCCGCCGCCGCATCGCATCCCCCGCGTAAATTCGGGCTGATTTCGCTCGCGAATCGGTCTATCGGGTGAAGCATTTCACCCTTGTTTCGCCTCTACGGTTCATCAAAATGGTGAGCGTGGGCACAAGCATGTGGGCTTGGCGTGCGGGAGAGTCTGTTGAACCGTCATGGATCAACCAAATTCACTTATCTATACTATGATTTGCTTGCTCTGGATAGATTTTATGTGGCATATTTAGGACCAGCATCGCATCACGCGGAGGGGCGCGGGTCGTTGATGCATGAAAGACTAATAAGTCTGCATAGCACGATCTGATTAAACCCGCGGGAAGCCAATGAAATTAGAAGACGCGCTACGTAAGATTCGCCTTTTGCGCGCGGTCAAACAGGAAAACGGCGCCTCCGAGGCGGAGGTCGTAAGCGCGGCCAACCTTGTGCAATCGCTGATGGATCGGTTTGCCGTGCGGCCCGAGGACGCCGCCCCGGTCCGGCCTCCGATTTTCCGCATGAGCTGGGTCTACTGGGAGCAACTGTGCAACGAGTACGGCCTTGAGCTCAAACGCTTCGGCAAGCGCGGCAGCGCGCGGATTGGGTCCGACCGACTGGTGCTGATGCGGCTCGAAACCGGCGAATGGCGGGTGCAGCGCTCGGCGCACGGGTTGGACGAGACGATTGCGCACGACCGCGGCGTGGAAACCCTGCGCATTTATCTGAACCACCACGCGTCGCGGATCTATTCGCTGGCGCGCAAGGGGCCGGAAGTCTACCGCTCGCGCTGAGGATCGCGCGCCGAGAGTTGCGCGCTGCGCGTGGCCCGTTTGGCGCTGAGCGGCGCGCGCGGAACGTCGTGATTGTAATGCCGGCCGCGCACGCGACTAGGGAACCTCTGCACAAGTTAGGTTGTCATTCTGAGCGCAGCGAAGAATCCTGGATCCGGGACCCATGCGCTGCGCTCAGGGTGACTGCAGAGCCTGGTGCAGAGGTTCCCTGGCCGGCGGCGCGCTCTGCACGACTGTGCTATCGACGCGGCATCGCGATGGCACGTGGCGCCATCGCGATGACCCAAAGTGGGCCGTCGGTTTCGCGGTGATCATCCCAATTTGGCCATAGTGTGCGGCGGTCCCGGCATGGCGGTTGCAACGTCCGTGCTGTGAGATTGTGTCCGAGAGACGCCACCTGTGGATGATACCGATCTTTGTCAAGCCGATCCGTGCGCCCAGCACGAGGAATTCCGTCGCATCTTCGACGCGAGTCCCGATCCGATCGTGATTACGAGCGTCGCGACCGGCCGGATTATCCTGGTCAACGAGGAATTCGAGCGCCTGAGCGGTCATACTCAGGCCGAGGCGGTGGGCCGCAAGCCCGACGAATTGGGCCTATGGCCGGACCCGCGGATGCGCGAGTATTGCGCTGGCCTGCTGCAGGCCAACGGCACGCTGCGCAATCTGGGCATGACCTTTCGCGGCAAGACCGGCGATCAGGCGACCTTTTTGTTGTCCGCCTCGGCCATCACCTTCGATGGCGAGCCGTGCAACCTGGCGATCGGCCGCGATATCAGCGAGATCCGCAAGATTCAGGGCGAGCTGGTGGCCGCGCGCGAGGCGGCCGAGGCGGCGTCGCGGGCCAAGTCGGAATTTCTCTCGAGCATGTCGCACGAGATTCGCACGCCGCTGAATGCGATTCTCGGCATGGCCGATCTGATGGCCGAGACGGCGCTCGATCCGCAGCAGCGCCAGTTCATGAATCTGATGCGCAACAATGGCGTCGCCCTGCTCGGCCTGATCAACAATATCCTCGATCTCGCGCGCATCGAGAGCGGCCGCATGAGCCTCGAGCGCGGCGACTTCGATCTTGGCGAACTGGCTCGCGGCGTGATCGATACGTTGGCGGTGCGCGCGCATGAGCGCGAACTTGCGCTCGACTTGCGGATCGCGCCGGGGCTGCCGACCGCCCTAGCTGGCGACGCCCTGCGCGTGCGCCAGGTCCTGGTCAATCTGGTCGGCAATGCGATCAAGTTTACCGAGCAGGGCGGGGTCACCCTGGCGATTACCCACGAGCCCGCCGAGTCGCCCGAATCGCCCGCGCCGGGCGCGCATCCCCAGGCCCTCATCCATTTCGCCGTGACCGATACCGGCATCGGCATCGCGCGCGACAAGCTCGCTCAGGTCTTTGCGAGCTTTACCCAGGCCGACTCCTCGACCGCGCGCCAATACGGCGGCAGCGGCCTGGGCCTCGCGATCGTCAAGCGGCTGGTCGATCTGATGGACGGGCGGGTGTGGGTCGAGAGCCGGGTCGGTGCGGGCAGCACGTTCCATTTCACCGGCCATTTCGCGGTGCGGTCGCCGTTGGCGGCGGGGGCGCCTAAGACGTCGGCGGCGCCGCCGATCGCACGGATGGCGCAGCGCCCGGCGGCTGCGCGGCGCGTAGCCGCGCTGGCGGTTGCGGCCGGCCGCAGGCTTGAAATTCTGGCGGTGGACGATTCGATCGATAACCGTTTTTTGCTCCGCGCCTATTTCAAGCAGTACGGCGCGCATCGGGTCGGCGTACATCTGGATGAAGCCGAGAACGGCGCGGTCGCGCTCGCCAAGTTCATCGCGCGCCGCTACGACGTCGTATTGATGGACATGCAGATGCCGGTGATGGACGGCTACACGGCGGTCCGCCGGATCCGCGAATGGGAGTCCGGGCGCCCCACGGCGAATACACCGATTATCGCGTTGACGGCATCGGCGCTGAGCGAAGACGTCGCGCGCTGCATGGCGGCGGGATGCGACCTGCATGTGAGCAAGCCGGTCTCCAAGGCGACGCTGTTCGCGGCGATTGAGAAATTGCTCGCGTCCGCCACGCCACCGCACGCGAGCGACGATGACGCGACGCGCGAGGCCGACTGATATTAAGGGCCGGCGGTTATCCGTCCTGGCGTTGGCCAGCTCCGCATTCGCGGCGGCCATCAGGGCGATGAGTCTCGGCCAGGGAACCTCTGCACAAGTTAGGTTGTCATTCTGAGCGCAGCGAAGAATCCTGGATCCGGGACCCATGCGCTGCGCTCAGGGTGACAGCAGAGCCTGGTGCAGAGGTTCCGTGGCGGCAATAGCAGATGGAATCAGTCGAACATTAAAACAATCGCTCGGCCATCTGGATTCAGCTGGAACCCGTCAGGCGCGCGAGTTGACGGACGGCCGCGGGAAAGCCTTTAATGCGCCTATGGCTGGAATTGTTTCCTATGGTTCATATATCCCCTACCGGCGGCTCAAACGCGCCGCGATTGGGCAGGTGCTCGGTATCCCGGCCGGCCGCGGCGAACGCGCCGTGGCGAGCTTCGACGAGGACAGCGTTTCGATGGCGGCCGAGGCGCTGCGCGACGCGCTGAAGGCGGCACCGTCGCCGGCGGTCACTTCGCTCACCTACGCGACCACCACGCCGCCCTACGCCGAGAAGCTCAACGCCGCTCTGGTCGGCGCCGCCGCGCAACTGCCGGCCGAAATCCGCGCCAACGACTCGACCGGTTCGGTGCGCGCCGGACTCTCCGCGATGCTGCAGGCGGCCGAGTCGGTCGCGGCTTCGGGCGGGCAGGCCGCTGTCGCGCTGGCCGATTGCCGGCTGGGCGCGCCCGAGGGCAAGCTCGAACAGTCGGGCGGCGACGGCGCGGCGGCCTTTATCTTCGGCACCGAGAACGTGCTGGCCGAGGTCGAGGCGAGCGCGTCGCTGACGCGCGAATATCTGGATACCTGGCGCGCGCCGGGCGAGCGCTTCGCCCATTCGTGGGAAGAGCGCTTTGCGCTGACCCAGGCCTACAGTCCGTTATTCAAAAAGATCATCCACGACGCGCTGGCCAAGGCCAAAGTCGCGCCCGGCGATCTGGCCAAGATCGTCCTCGACGCGCCCAATCAGCGCGCCGCCGAGGAGATGCTCAAGGAGCTTAAGCTCGATCCGGCCAAGGTCGCCGATTCGCTGGCGCTCACCGTGGGCCAGGCCGGCGCGGCCCATGCGGCGCTGATGCTGACCGCGGTGCTGCCCGCCGCCAAGCCTGGCGATCGGATCCTGGTGGCGACCGTCAGCGACGGCGCCGACGCGATGGTGCTGCGGGTGATGCCGCCGGCGGCGGCCTTCCGCCCGGTCCATTCGGTCGGCCGGATGGTCGAGTCCAAGGGCGACGTGAGCTACGGCAACTATCTCAAGTGGCGCGAAATCCTGCCCACCGAGCCGCCGCGCCGGCCCGATCCGGACCGTCCGGCGGGGCCGCCGATGATGCGTTCGGCGCGGTGGAAGTTCGGCCTGGTGGGCTCGCGCTGCACCGCCTGCGGCACGCCGCAACTGCCGCCGCAGCGGGTATGCGTCAAATGCCGCGCATTTGATAAGATGGAACCTTATGGATTCGCCGACCGCACCGGACGCATCGCCACCTACGCGATCGATCGGCTGGCCTATTCGCTCAATCCGCCGACGGTCAACGTGGTGATCGACTACGACGGCGGCGGCCGTTTCCTGTGCGAGATGACCGATTGCGAGCCCGACCGGGTGGCGATCGGCGACGAAGTCGAGATGACGTTCCGGCGGCTCTTTACCGCCGACGGCGTGCATAACTATTTCTGGAAGGCGCGCCCGCGGCGCTGACCGGATCGGGATCAGGAGGAATTTTTCATGGCGAGTCGAGGCATCAAGGATCGTGTCGCGATTATTGGGATGGGCTGTACCAAGTTCGGCGAGCATTGGGACAAGAGCGCCGACGACCTCATGATCGAGGCGGCGTACGAAGCCTACGCTTCGGCCGGCGTCGCGCCCGAAGACGTCGACGCCTACTGGCTCGGCACGATGGGCTCCGGCGTCTCCGGGCTGACGCTCTCGGAGCCGCTCAAGATTCAGTACAAGCCGGTCACCCGGGTCGAGAACATGTGCGCGACCGGCTCCGAGTCGCTGCGCCAGGCCTGCTACGCGGTGGCCTCGGGCGCGTTCGACATCGCGATGGCGATCGGGGTCGAAAAGCTCAAGGACTCGGGCTTTTCGGGCCTGGTGATGACCAATCCGCCCAACGACGGCACGCCGGCTTCGATGACTCCGCCGGCGCTCTTCTCGCTGCTCGCCCCGGCCTATTTCAAAAAGTACGGACTCGAGGCGGACAAGGGCAAGGACGTGCTGACGCGCATTGCCTGGAAGAACCATCGCAACGGCGCGCGCAATCCCAAGGCCCAGTTCCAGAAGGAAGTGCCGCTCGAGGTGATCAAGAATTCGCCGCGCATCGCCGACCCGCTCGGCATCATGGATTGTTCGGGGGTCTCCGACGGCTCGGCCGCGGCGATCGTGGTGCGGGCCGAGGACGCGCACAAGTACTGCAAGAACCCGATCTATATCAAGGCGCTGTCGTTCGTCGCCGGACCGGCCGAAGGGCCGCTCTCGCAGGAGTACGACTTCACCACCTTCCCCGAAGTCGTCGCCTCGGCGCGCGACGCATACGCCCAGGCCGGTATCACTAATCCGCGCGAGCAGATCAGCATGGCCGAAGTCCATGACTGCTTCACCCCGACCGAACTGGTGCTGTGCGAGGATCTCGGCTTCAGTCCGCGCGGCACGGCGTGGCAGGACGTGATGGAGGGCTTCTTCGACCTCGACGGTCATCTGCCGGTCAATCCCGACGGCGGCCTCAAGTCGTTCGGTCATCCGATCGGCGCTTCGGGCCTGCGCATGATGTACGAGATGTGGTTGCAGATGCGCGGCGAGGCAGGCCCGCGCCAGCTCAAGAGCCCGCGGCTGGGACTGACGCATAACTTGGGCGGACAGCCCGGCCGCTGCGTCAGCTTCGTCTCGGTGGTCGGCAGCCAGATCGGCTGAGACTGCGCGATCGGCGCGGCCGCTAGAGCCGCCGCGGCTCGATCGAAGCGATCGAATAAGCGAACGGTCGAATACGGCCGGCCCCCATCGCGGGGCCGGCCGTGGTCATTGGTGGCGCACCTCGGGATCGCGCCAGGCCATCGTCTCGCCGCCTGCAAAGGGGGATGGCGATGCGCCGAAGATACCGGTGCTTGAATTGAACAGGCGATATGCTATAGCTTGCCCGTTGCGGTAGAGTGGGGCTGCGGTCGTCGGTTTGACGCACTGATTTCCACTTCTTGACGCAGAGGGATCCCTGCGATGAGGAAGTTCATCACGCTTCGTACAGATGAGGGCGAGAAAATCCGGGTCAGCCTGGACAACTGGGGCGGGGGCGTCGATCGGTGCTTCCGGCGCTGGCTGCGCGAGTCCGACCGCTGGCAATGCATCGAAACGGGCGCCATCGCGCGGCATAAGGGGCTGCTGTTCGCGAAGCCGATCACGGTTCTCGGTCCGCCCCGCGCTTAGGTCGGCGGCGGACATCCGGACCCAGGCGCGGAGGCATGCCGAGCACAACCTGATCTGTCAACCGCCGCGCTGGATTTGCGCGCCGCCCGCGCTTGCACTTAAACTTCACCGGCTATGCATGCTTCATCGGTCAGCGGCCTCGGCGCCGCACGGGATCGGCTTGCCCACCTTTACGAGCAGGGCGATGCGGTCTTGCGCAGCTACTATCGCTCTGAGCTTTCCTTTCAGGACTTTGTCGACGCCGCGCTGTTCCGCGCCTGGCGGGTGGGATGCCTGGCGTTTCTGCAGGAGGCGTTCGGCGCCGAGAGCCACTATCTGCGCGAGTTCGAGTCGTCGTGCGACAGCCCCTATTTGAGCGCGGCGGCGCGCGGCCAGGCGGTGCTGCGCGCGGCGCGCGAGTATATCGACGCGGGACCGGTCACGCGGGTCGACGAGCTGGCGGCGGCCGAGGTTTTGAACGACCTGATCGCGATCGCCGACGGCCATTTGAAGCATGGCCATCTGGTCGCCGCGGCGGCGGTCGCCGGCGCGATCGTCGAGGACGTGCTGCGGCGCAACGCGCGCCTGCGCAAGCTCGGGGTGAGCGAGCATGCGGGCGGAATCGCGGCGCTCAATCAGCGCCTGTGGCAGGCGGGGGTCTATCCGGTTGCGATGCGCCGCAAGGTCGACGGCTGGGCGGCGCTGGCCGAGGCGGCGGCGGCCGGCGCGCTGGGCGAGGAGGCCCGCGCGGAAGTCGTCGCGATGGTCCGCGGGCTGCGCAGCCTGGTCGCCGATCACCTCATCTGACAATCCGACCGGTGGGAAGCGGATCGGATCTTCGGATCTGATGATCGGAGCGGGCCGCTGCACCAATCGATCAGCGGATTGTCGCGTCCGATCGCCGCAGCGGGCCGGCCGCGTAATTATTGCGTGGGGGTGCCGAGCGGCGCTTGAGCCGGCTGACGCCCCGCGCCGGCGCCGAAACCTATCGGCTCGCCGAACCGCGGCGCCGCGGTGGTGTCGCCGCCGCCCACCGGGATCGCCTGATGGTCGGCGCCGGACTTGGCGCCAACCCCGTTGTTCATCTGCTGCTGCAGCTTGATCCATTCGCTTTGCGAGCTCGGCACCGGCACCTTCGCGGCGCTCGCCGGGACTACCGTCGAGTCGTGGGTAAAAATATAGGCGGTGGACGGCGCCGGGCTGGCCAGCAGGGTCGGAAAGAGCGATTGCAGATGGAACAGGCGCGCGGGTGCGAACGGCGCCAACTCGGTCACCGTGCCGAGATTCACGTTGGTGTCGCCGACGATTATTGAATTCGCCAGGATGGCGCCATGCTCGGTGCGCAAATTGTAGCATCCGGGTGGCAGATGCTGCGCGAAGGAGCCGTCGTTATGGGTCGGCGAGAGATAGATGTCGCGGGTCACGCAGTTCTCGAAATGGAGGTCGCGGCTGGCGTAGGGCGCGCCCCGGTAGGTGGTCAGGCTGCCGCTGACCCGCGCGGCGCGGGCCGTGGCCGGCGCGATCAGGGCCAAGCCCGCGGCGATTGCGGCGGCCAGGCTTGCGCGCTTCGCGCCCATGATGATTGCGTGCAGGGTGCGCGGCGGGCCGCCGGGATTTTTCGCGCGCCGCTTGCGGTTCACGATGGACATCGCTGGAGTCTCCCTCGGTTCAGGATAAAGTTGGCCCGACCACCGGCCTGCTTATGCGTTAACTTTCCGGCCGCATGCTCAAGTCGTCAGGCGCGCGGCACCGGCCGCCGCCGATCACCTGTAAATAATCCCTCGAAAGCGTCCGCTTGATCTACTATGATCGCAGGCGCGCATGATCGCAGTCGGCGCCGGCGGCCCGTAGCGTCCGCGCTCGAGGGGATGAGCAAAATTATGGAACGAGTGACGTTTTATCACAACCCCGGCTGAAGCCATTCGCGCGCCGCGCGGGAAATTCTCGAGCGCCGCGGTGTCGAGTTCGACACTATCGAATATCTCAAGACGCCGCCGAGCCGCGCCGCGCTCGAACGGATTGTCGCAACCGTCGACGCGCCGCCGGCCGATCTGATTCGCCAGGACCAGCGCTTTGCCGCGCTCGGACTCCAGCGTGCCGATTACACCACGGCGGAGGAGGTCGTTGCGCTGTTGCTCAAATATCCCGAGCTGATGCAGCGTCCGATCGTGATCCGCGCGGGGCGCGCGGTAATCGCGCGGCCCGCCGAGCAGCTGATCGCGCTGCTCTGAGGCTGGGGGCCGGGCCGCCCGGATCGGGCGATGACCGCGCCGGCTCAGGCGCTTTTCAGCACCCGGCCGCTGCGGATACAGCGCGTGCAGACCAGGATTCGTTGCACGCCGCCGCCGATCACCGCGCGCACCTCCTGCAGGTTGGGCTTCCAGCGCCGCTTGGTCTTGTTGTTGGCGTGGCTGACCAGGTTGCCCACCGAGGGCCCTTTGCCACATACCCCACACTGTCTCATCGCAGATGCTCCCGCCGGTTGAATCGACGCGCCAGATTTTCCGTCTCGAGATGCTCCGTCTGGAGGATTGCCCATCTCCAGAGCGTGGCGGCGCGTCCGAACCAGACAGCCTATCGCGCCGCGCGGCGAAATTGAAGAGGGGGCGCGCCGCGGCCGCATACATTTTCCGGCAGCGGGCGGCTGTCCACAGGGCGTGTCACCGCGCGGCGACGCGCCCTGTGCGGAAATCTTGCGCGGTGGCGCGCCGCTGGCCGCCGCCGGCTTGAGTCGCGCCGCGCCACCGCCCATCCTTGATCCTTCTGGCCGGGGCCGCAGGCGGGGCGGGCGATGGACGATCGGATCATTCATATATTGCCGGAGCAGGTGGCGAGCCAGATTGCCGCCGGCGAGGTGGTCGAGCGGCCGGCCTCGGCGCTCAAGGAGCTGGTCGAAAACGCGATCGACGCCGGCGCGCGCACGATCAGCGTGACGCTCGAGCGCGGCGGCGCCGGGCTGATCGCGGTGGCTGATGACGGCTGCGGGATGGGCCGCGGGGACGCACTGCTCGCGCTGCGCCGCCACGCGACGTCGAAGATTCGCGGCGCCGCCGACCTGGCCGCGATCGCCACGCTGGGCTTTCGCGGCGAGGCCCTGGCGGCGATCGCCAGCGTCGCGCGGCTGACCCTGACGACCCGCCGGCCGGATGACGCGCACGGCCTGGAGCTCGCGGCGACCGGCGGCGAAGCCGCCGGCGTGCGCGCCGCCGCTTGCGCCCCCGGCACGCGGATCGAGGTCCGCGACCTGTTCTTCAACACGCCGGCGCGGCTCAAATTTCTAAAAGCCCCCGCGACCGAGCAGGCGGCCGCGGCCGAGGCGCTGCAGCGCCTGGCGCTGGTCCACTTCCGGGTCGCGTTCAGGCTCACGGCCGACGGCCGGCTACTCTACGACCTGCCGCGCGCGGCCACGGCGCGCGAGCGCCTGCGCCAGCTCTTTGGCGCCCGGCTCGCCTCCGCGATGCTCGACTTCGACTATCGCGAAGCCGGGATGCGCGCGTGGGGCCTGGCCGCGCAGAGCCACGAGTCGTTCGCCACGCCCCGTCTGGTGCTCGGCTTCGTCAACGGCCGCGCGGTGCGCGATCGGATGATCGCGCGGGCGATCGCGCTCGGCTACCAGACCCTGATTCCGCGCGGGCGCCATCCGGCGATCGCGCTGTTCGTCGAGCTCAGCCCGGCCGAAGTCGACGTCAACGTCCATCCGATGAAGACCGAGGTGCGCTTTCGCCGCTCGGGCGGGGTCTTCGAGCTGATCGTCCATGCGCTGCGCGCGCGGCTGGCCGACCAGACCGCCGCCGCCGCGACTGCGCCGACGGTCGCCTTCGCCTCTGCGGCGGGCGCGCTGACGGCGGCGGACAGTTCAGCCGCGGCGGAGAGTTCGGCGGCCCTGGGGGTGGACCTCGCGGCGTCTCCGGAGACCGCGCCCGAGCGCCGCCTGCGCCTGGTCGCCGACGCGGCGGCCACCACGACCGGGCGCGCGGCGCAGCGCCCGCTCGGCCTCGGCTGGAATCGCGATGGCGCGCGGCTCGCGGGCGATCCGTATACGGCGCCGGGCGCGCTCGCCGCGGTGCCGGCCGGCGCGGGGGTCGCCGACGGACGGGCCATCCCGCGCTATGGCGACCTGCGTATCCTGGGCCAGATCTTCGCCGGCTATATCGCGCTTGAAGACGACGATGGCCTGATTCTGGTCGACCAGCACGCGGCGCATGAGCGGGTGACCTTCGAGCGGCTGCGCGCCGAGCTCAAAGCGGGCGGTATCCGGGTGCAGCCGATGCTCACGCCGGCGGCGCTTGAGCTCAGCCCGGCGCGCGCCGCGCAAGTCGCCGCGAACCTGGCCGAGCTCGCCGCGGTGGGCTTCGAGCTCGAGCCCTTCGGCCCGGCGACGATCCTGCTCAAGGGCGCTCCAGCGGTGTTCGGCGCGCCAGCCGGAATCCGCCTGCTCGGCGATCTGATCGACGGGCTCGGCGACGGCGGTTTCAAGGCGGGCGGCACCGGTGCGCTCGAGGATCTGCTCAAGCAGCTCGCCTGCCACGGCTCGGTGCGGGTCGGCCGCACGCTTGGGCGCGACGAAATTGCGGCGCTGCTCAGCGACCTCGACGCGACCGAGTTCAAGAGCAACTGCCCGCATGGCCGCCCGGTGCATATCCGCTTCGCCCGCGGCCAGATCGAGCGGCTCTTCCGCCGCTGATCGCGCGCCGCGCCGCGCCGCCCGCTATAATCGCCCGATGAACCTGTGCGCGGAAAACCCGCGGGGGCCGGCGCGGGCCGGCTTTATCGTCGGACCGACCGGCGCCGGCAAGACCGCCCTGGCGATCGCTATCGCCGAGCGCCTGGGCGCCGAAATCGTCAACGCCGATTCGCGCCAGCTCTACCGCGGGATGGATCTCGGCACGGCCAAGCCCAGCGCCGCTGATCGCGCCCGCGTGAGGCATCATCTGATCGATGTCTGCGATCCGCGCCGGCCGATCGACGTGGCCGAGTTCGCGCGGCTGGCGACCGCCGCGCTTAACGAGATCGCCGCGCGCGGCCGGCCGGCGATCGTGGTCGGCGGCAGCGGGCTCTACCTGCGCGCGCTGCGCGGCGGAATCTTTCCTGGACCGCCGGCCGCGCCCGCGCTGCGCGCGACGCTGGCCGCCGAGGCCGCGGCGCACGGCGCGTCCGCGCTGCACGCGCGTCTTGAAGCGATCGACCCGGTGAGTGCGGCGCGGATCGCGCCCAACGATCTGCGGCGCGTGACCCGCGCGCTCGAGGTCTGGGAGGTTAGCGGGGTCGCGCTCAGCGAGCATCAGCGGCGCCATCGCTTTAGCGGCGGTGTCGGCGCTGGATTGATCCTGGGGCTGACGCTCGAGCGCGTGCGGCTGGGCGAAATTATCGATCGGCGCTTCGACGCGATGCTCGCGGCGGGGCTGGTCGACGAGGTGCGCGGGCTGGTCGCGGCCGGCGTCAGCGCCGGCGGGCCGCCGCTCGCGACGATTGGTTACCGTGAAATCGCCGCCTATCTCGGCGGCCAATGCACGCTGGCCGAGGCGGCCGATCGCGCGCGCCGCGCGAGCCGCCAGTTGGCCAAGCGCCAGATGACCTGGTTTCGCCGTGAGCCCGGCGTCCAATGGCTTGACCCGGAGCGCGCCATCGATCAGGCTGGCGCCCGATTTGCCGAATTCTTCGCCGCGGAGCGCGCGCATCCCGATGGATAATAGTCCCGACCCGATCGAACTCGAGGCCCTCAACGTTCTGAGCCCGGCCGAACTCGAACTCCGGCTCGACGCGCTCGCGCTAGCGATCGCCACCGCGCGCAAGCCGGCCGCGCGCCGCCTGCTGACCGCCCAGCGCAAGCGTCTCGAGGATGCGATCAAGGCGCGCCTGGGGGCGCTCGAGCGCGTGCGTATCGCGCGCAATCCGGCGCGCCCGCAGACGCTCGATTACGTCGAGGCGCTGATCACCGATTTCTTCGAGCTGCACGGCGACCGCCGCTACGGCGACGACGGCGCGATCGTCGCCGGCCTAGGCTACTTCAAGCGCACGCCGGTCGCCGTGGTCGGCCATCAGCGCGGCCGCTCGACCAACGAGCGTTTGCGCCGCAACTTCGGCAAACCGCATCCCGAGGGCTACCGCAAGGCGGCGCGGCTGTTCGATCTCGCCAGCCGCTTCCAGCTCCCGGTGATCACCTTTATCGATACCCAGGGGGCCGAGCCGGGGGTTGGCGCCGAGGAACGCGGCCAGTCCGAGGCGATCGCGGTCAACCTCGAGCTGATGGCGCGGATTGCGGCGCCGGTAATCGCCTGCGTGATCGGCGAGGGTGGCTCGGGCGGCGCGCTGGCGCTGGGCGTCGGCAACGTTATCCTGATGCAGGAGTACGCCTGTTATTCAGTGATCACGCCCGAGGGCTGCGCCGCGATTCTGTGGCGCGAAGGCGGCCCCGAAAAAATTGCTGAGGCCGCGCGTGCGTTGAAACTCACCGCCGAAGATCTGCTGCGGCTGGGCGTGATCGACGAGATCGTGCCCGAGCCGCCCGGCGGCGCGCATCGCGAACCGCCCCAGGCGATCGCCGCGCTGGGCGCGGCAATCGCGCGCCATCTGGCGACGCTCGCGGCGCTGGCTCCGGCCGAGTTGCGCCGGCGGCGCGAGCGCAAGTTCGCCGCGATGGGCACCGCGTTCGTCACTCACGGCGCGCCGGCGCCGATTGAAAACGGCGGCGCGATCGGTTAGCCCTGTCCCCCGCGATGGCGACTCGGCGCAAATCTCCCGTTCCCGGCAAAGTTGCCGATGCCGGCCAATCTCATGGGCGCGGCAAAGCTCCCCGGACCGGCCAGCGGCTGGCGCTCGGCGCATTGCGCGAGCGGATCGACGCGATCAACCGCAAGCTGGTCGTGCTGCTCAACCAGCGCGCGCGCCTCGCCCAGGCGATCGGCCAGATCAAGCACGCCGACGGCCAGCCGATCTACCAGCCGGTGCGCGAGCGCCAGGTGCTCGAGCGGATCGCCGCGGATAATCCCGGTCCGCTCGGCGCGGCCCATCTGAAGAGCATTTTTCAGGAGATTATCTCGGCCTGCACCGCGCTCGAGGTGGTCTTGCGCATCGCCTACCTCGGCCCCGAACATACCTACTCGCATGAGGCGGCGCGCGGCCGCTTCGGCGCCAGCGCGACGTTTGCGCCCGAGCCGTCGTTCGCCGCGGTCTTCCATGCGATCGAGACCGGCCGCGCCGACTACGGCGTGGTCCCGGTAGAAAATTCCACCGAAGGCTCGGTCAGCCTGACGCTCGACCTGCTGATCGACACGCCGCTCAAGATCATCGGTGAAATCCTGCTGCCGATTCGCCACGTCCTGATGGCGCGGGCCGACGCCATCGGCTTCGCCCGAATCGTCTCGCATCAGCAGTCGCTCGGCCAATGCCGCGACTATCTGGCGGCCCATTATCCGCATTGCGAACTCGAGGCGGTGGCCTCCAACGGCCTCGCCGCGCGGCGCGCCGCCGACGATCCGTCATGCGGGGCGATCGCCTCGGCCGCGGCCGCGCGCGCCGCCGGGCTCATGGTGATCGCCGAGAATATCCAGGACGTGGCGCAGAACACCACGCGTTTCCTGACCCTCGCGCGCGAGGCCGCTCCGCCAAGCGGCGCCGACAAGACCAGCCTGCTGCTGGCGCTGCCCGAGCGCGCCGGCGCGCTTCATGGCGCGCTTTCGCTGTTCGCCCGCCAGTCGATCAACCTGACCATGATTCAGTCGCGCCCGCAGCGCGATCGGCCGTGGGCGTATGTGTTCTTCGTCGACTTCGAGGGCCACCGCGACGACGCCCGGGTGCGCCGCGCCCTGGCCGCGCTCGAGCGCCAGGCCCTTTTGCTCAAGGTGCTGGGATCGTATCCTGAAGGTAAATCCGCCTGACGCCGCCGCGCGCGGCCCGCATCGCGCGCCCGCGATCGTGATCACCCTATGAAACCGCAAGATCTGGTTCTGCCCACGGTCGCCGCGCTCAATCCCTACGAGCCCGGCAAACCGCTCGAGGAGTTGCAGCGCGAACTCGGCATCGGCGATCCGATCAAGCTCGCCTCCAACGAAAATCCGCTCGGTCCGGCGCCCCTGGCGGTCGCCGCGATGCGCGCCGCGCTGGCCGACGTCAATCGCTATCCCGACGGCGCCAACTGGGCCGTGCGCGAGAAGCTGGCCGCGCGCCATCGGGTCGCCGCCGATCGGGTCTTCATGGCCGGCGGCTCGGTCGAGGTTCTGAACCTGCTCGCGTTCCTGTTCCTGCGCCCGGGCCTCAACGCGGTCTTCTCCGAGCATTCGTTTGCGATCTACGCACTGGCCACGGCGGCGGCGGGGGGCGCCGGCCGGGCGGTCGCGATGCGCGACGGGTTCTACTTCGACCTCGACGCGATCGCCGCGGCGATCGACGCCGACACCCGCCTGGTCTTTCTCGACAACCCGACCAATCCCGCCGGCACGATCTTCAAGCGCGCGGCGTGGGAGCGCCTGCTCGCGCGCCTCCCCGAGCACGTCGTGATCGTCGCCGACGAGGCCTACTTCGAGTTCGTCCGCGACCCCGGCTATCCCGACTCGCTCGACTATCACGACGGCCGGCGGATGATCGTCACGATGCGCACCTTCTCGAAAATTTTTGGCCTGGCCGGCGTGCGCGTCGGCTACGCGGTGGCCAGCCCCGAGATGGTCCAGTTGCTCAACAAGGTCCGCCAGCCCTTCAACGTGACGTCGATCGGGCAGGCGGCGGTGCTCGGCGGCCTCGACGATCACGATCACGTCCGCCGCACGCTCGCGGTCAACGCCGCCGGGATCGCATATCTCGAAGGCGAGTTCCGCCGGATGGGCGTGGCGTACGTGCCGAGCCATGCCAATTTTATCCTGGCCGAAGTCGGCGACGGCCGCGCGGTTTACGAGCGGATGCTACGCATGGGCGTGATCGTGCGCCCGATGGGCGGCTACGGATGGCCGCGGCATCTGCGCATCAGCGTCGGCCTCGAGGCCGAGAATCGCCGCCTGGTCGAAGCGCTCGCCGCCGCGCTCGCCGCGTGAACCGGCGGCAAATCGATCCGCGAATCGAATCGATCATTGATTTGCAATGACCACCCTGTTTCGCCAGATGACGATTTGCGGCGTCGGCCTGATTGGCGGCTCGCTCGCGATCACCGCGCGCCGCCACGGCCTGGTCGAGCGGGTCGTCGGATTGGGCCGCACGCAGGCCAATCTCGACGTTGCGCTCGCGCGCGGCTTCGTCGATATGGCGACGCGCGACCCGGCCGCGGCCGCCCGCGGCGCCGACCTCGTGATGCTCGCGACGCCGGTGATGACCTTTCCGGAGACCCTCGCGGCGATGGTCCCGTATCTGCCTGACGACGCGGTTATCACCGACGTCGGCAGCGTCAAGCAATGGGTGGTTGAGGCGCTCGAGCCGCTTCTCGGCCCGCGCATGACGCTGGTCGGCGTGCATCCGGTGGCCGGCAAGGAGACCACCGGCGCGGCCGCCGCCGAAGAGGGGCTTTACCATAACCGCCGCGTGATCGTCACGCCGTCGGCGCGCAGCACGCCCGCGGCGGTCGCGAAAATCGAGGCGCTGTGGCGCGCGACCGGCGCCAACGTCGAACAGATGTCGCCTGCCGTGCACGACGCGATCCTGGCCCGCGCCAGCCATCTGCCACAGTTGGTCGCGAGCGCGCTCGCCGCGGCGCTCGAGGGCGAGCGGGTCGACGGCCGGCTGGCCGCCGAGTTCGGCGCGGGCGGCTTGCGCGACACCACCCGTATCGCGGCCTCGTCGCCCGAGATGTGGCGCGATATCTGCCTGACCAATCGGGCCGCGATCGGCGAGGCGCTGAGGCTTTTTCGCGCGGCCTTCGACGACTTCGAAAACGCCGTTGCGCTGGGCGACGCCGATCAGTTGATCGCATTGTTCGAACGCGGCCGCGCGCTGCGCCAGCGGCTAAAATAATTCGCGTCGGACGATGCGCCGGGCGCGCCGCCGGATAATTCCCGAATCTTGGCGGCCCACGATGCGCCAGCGGCGAAACCTGCTATACTCGTCCGTGCGTGGGCCTGAACGGCGCGCAATCACTCGCTCGATGAATCTTCGATAATTTGTCTCAGCCGCGGCTCACAGCGAATCAGCGGGTGCGTCCCATCGTCGCGATCGACGGTCCGGTGGGCGCTGGCAAGTCGACGGTCGCCCGTGCGCTGGCGCGTGCGCTGGGCTTCGCTTATCTGAACACCGGTGCGATGTACCGCGCGGTGGCGATCGCCGCGCGCGAGGCCGGAATCGACGCCGGCGCGCTCGTATCGGCCGGCGACGCGACCGCTCTGGAAGCGCGCCTGCGGCCGCTGCTAGAGGCCATCTCGATCGAGCTTGCGGGCGATCGCGTGCTGCTCGGCGGACGCGATATCACGGCCGCCACGCGCGAACCGGCGATCGGCGATCTCGCCTCGCGGCTGTCGGCGCTGGCTCCGGTGCGCGCGCGGCTTCAGGAGTTGCAGCGCGCGGCGGGCGCCGCGGGCGGGGTCGTGATGGAAGGGCGGGATATCGGCACGGTGATTTTTCCCGACGCCGAAATAAAATTTTTCCTGGTCGCCGACGTCGCCGAGCGCGCGCGCCGCCGCTGGGCCGAACTCACCGCCAAGGGCGTCGCGATCGCCCTCGACGAGGTCCGCGCCGAGCTCGAAGAGCGCGATCGCCGCGACGCCGGACGCGCGCTCGATCCGCTGCGCGCAGCGCCCGACGCGATCGAGATCGATTCGACGGCGCGTGGCGTCGAGCAGGTAGTAAATGCGATGTGCACGCGTGTAAATACGGTTTCACACGTCCTGAAGGGCTTGAAACGAGCCTAGCCTCCTTGTATGGATTGCAGTAGCCTCGAGTCCCGCGGAAGGTCCCACTAAATGGAGAAAGATTTGTCGGAAAACACGAACGGAGGAACGAATGACTTCGAGTCGCTGATGGAACAGAGCCTGCGCGCACCCCGCTCGGGCGATGTATTGATCGGTACGGTGCTTTTGATCACGCGCGACAACGTCATCATCGATATCAATTACAAGTGCGAAGGCCAGGTGCCACTCGCCGAGTTCCTGGATCACGACGGCAACGTCGCGGTCAAGGAGGGCGACGAGGTCGACGTCTATTTCGAGGGCACCGAAACCGAAAACGGCACCGTGATGCTGTCGCACGCCAAGGCCGAAAAGTTCAAAGTCTGGCGTGAACTCGAAAGAGCCTTCCAGAACGAGGCCGCGGTCGAGGGCGTGGTGCTCGGCAAGGTCAAGGGCGGCCTGCAGGTCGATATCGGCGTGCCCGCCTTTCTGCCCGGCTCGCACGTCGATCTGCGGCCGGCGCGCAATCTCGATCGCTACGTCGGCCAGCGCGGCCGTTTCCAGATTCTCAAATTCAACCGCGCCCGCGGCAACGTCGTGGTTTCGCGCCGCAGCGTCATCGAACGCGAGCGCGCCTCGCTCAAGGAGCAGACCCTCAAGGTGCTCGAAGAGGGCGTGATCCTCGAGGGCGCGGTCAAGAACATCACCGACTACGGCGCCTTCGTCGACCTGGGCGGTATCGACGGGCTGCTCCATATCACCGATATGGCGTGGGGCCGCCTGCAGCATCCGTCGGAAGTGCTCAAGGTCGGCGACAAGGTCAAGGTGGTCGTGCTCAAGTACGACCAGGCGCGCGAGCGCGTCTCGCTCGGCATGAAGCAGATCATGCCCGACCCGTGGACCAAGGCCTCCGACAGCTATCCGGCCGGCGCGCGGCTCCACGGCAAGGTGGTCAGCGTCACCGACTACGGCGCGTTCGTCGAGCTGGAAAAGGGCGTCGAGGGATTGATCCACGTCTCCGAGATGACCTGGAGCAAACGCGCCGTGCATCCGTCGAAGGTGGTCAACGTCGGCGACATGGTCGATGTCCAGGTGCTCGGCGTCGACGAGGGCAACCGGCGCATCTCGCTGGGCCTCAAGCAGACCGAACCCAATCCGTGGGAGGCGCTTGGCGAGCGTCATCCGATTGGCAGCACGATCCGCGGCAAGGTCAAGTCGATCACCGACTTCGGCGTGTTCGTCGAAATTGAGGCCGGCATCGACGGCCTGGTGCATATCTCCGATTTGTCGTGGACCAAGAAAGTGCGCCATCCGTCGGAAATCTACAAAAAGGGCGACGAAGTCGAAGCCGTCGTCCTCGGCATCGAAGTCGAGCACGAGCGTGTCAGCCTCGGCGTCAAGCAGCTCACGCCCGATCCGTGGGACAGCGTGGCGCAGCGCTATCCGATGAACACGCGGATCAAGGGCAAGGTCAGCTCGGTCGCCGATTTCGGCGTGTTTGTCGAAATCGAAGAGGGCATCGAGGGCCTGATCCACATCTCGCAGCTCAGCAACGAGCGGGTCGACAAGCCGTCGTCGCTGTTCAAGGTTGGCGACGAAGTCGACGCGATCGTAGTTCAGGTCGACAGCAAGGAGCGGCGCATCGGACTCTCAGTCAAGGCGTTGCGCGCGCACGAAGAGCGCGAGGAGATGCAGGCCTATCTCAAGCGCGAGCATGAGGCGGCGCGCTTTTCGATGGAAGACATCCTCAACGAGGAGCTGCGGCTCGATCGCGACGATCGCGGCGGGGCGCGCACCGGGCGGGGGCGCAACGGCTGAGCCCGCGATACGCGGCGCGCGGCGCCGGTCTGGATCGATCGCGGCCGCTCAGGCGAGCAATGACCAAGCGCGGGATAATCGAGGAGCTGCTGGCGCGGCGCGAGCGCTGTTCGCATCGCGAGTCGGAGACCATCGTCAACGCGATGTTCGAGGCGATGGCCGGGGTGCTCGAGCGCGGCCGGCGTATCGAGATCCGCGGCTTCGGCAGTTTCGGCGTCAAGCATCGGCGCGCCCGCCAGGGGCGCAATCCGAAGACCGGCGACGTAGTCGCGGTCGCGGCCAAGCGGATTCCGTTTTTCCGCGCGGGCAAGTATCTCAAAGTGGAAGTAAATGGCGCGGCGGACTCCGCCCAGGCGCGCTCGGCCTGAAGCGGCCGGCGCCGGGTGCCTGTGGGCGCCCTGGCGCTCGGCCTATATCACGCGGGCGCGCACCGGCGGCGCGCGATGCATCTTCTGTTTCGGCCGGCTGGGCGAGAGCGGACGCCGCAGGCGCTTGGTGCTCCATGCAGATCCGCTCGCCCTCGTGATGCTCAACCGCTATCCCTACGCCAGCGGCCATATTCTGGTGGCGCCGCGCCGCCACGTCGCCTCGCCCGAGATGCTCACCGCCGCCGAACTCGCCGCGACCGCCGCGATTATCGCGCGGGCGGTCGCGCATCTGCGCGCGGCATATCGGCCCGACGGGCTCAATCTGGGCGCGAACCTCGGGCGCGCGGCCGGCGCCGGTATCGCCGATCATATGCACTGGCATCTGGTGCCACGCTGGGAGGGCGACACGAACTTCATGCCCGTGATAGGTTCAACCCGCGTGCTCCCGCAGGCCTTGGAAGAAACCTACGCGCTGCTCGGGCCGCATTTTCAAGCGGCCGGCGCCGCGTCAACTTGAGTTCAGGAAATCTAACCTCCGGGATTGGCTAATGGATCAAACTCTCTTGCAGTTGCGAACGATCGGCGACCTCAAGCGCGCGGGCCATCGCGTCAAGCCGGTGCGCCTTGAGATGCGCGACAACCTGCTCGAGCGGCTGCGCAACCGGCAGAGCGCGCTGCCCGGCATCGTCGGCTACGACGAGACCGTGCTGCCGGAGATCGAAAACGGCGTGCTCGCTGGCCATCACATGATCCTGTTGGGCGAGCGCGGACAGGCCAAGTCGCGCATCATCCGCTCGCTCGCGGTGCTGCTCGATGAACACGTGGCGGCGATCAAGGGCTGCGAGATCAGCGACGATCCCTATGCGCCGATCTGCGGGCGATGCCGCGCGCTGGTCGCCGAGCATGGCGACGAGACCGCCATCGAATGGATCGCGCGCGACAATCGCTATGCCGAAAAGCTCGCCACGCCCGACGTCTCGGTGGCCGACCTGATCGGCGAGATCGATCCGATCAAGGTCGCCGAGGGGCGCTACCTGGCCGACGCCGAGACCATCCATTACGGGCTCATCCCGCGCACCAACCGCGGCATCTTCGCCATCAATGAGCTGCCCGACCTGACCGAAAAGGTCCAGGTCGGACTGTTCAACCTGATGGAGGAGAAAGACGTCCAGATCAAAGGTTACAAAATCCGCCTGCCGGTAGACGTAGTGTTCGTGGCCAGCGCCAACCCCGAGGACTACACCTCGCGCGGCCGCATCATCACGCCGCTCAAGGATCGCTTCGATATCCAGATTCGCACGCACTATCCCAGGACCATCGCGCACGAAATCGCGATCATGGAACAGGAATGCACCTATCCGCTGCGCGCCGAGATGCCGCTTAGGGTGCCGCTGTTCATGAAGGAAATTCTGGCCCAGGTGACCTTCGAGGCGCGCGCCTCGAACGAGATCAACCAGGCCTCGGGCGTGTCGGTGCGCGTGACCATCAACAATTACGAGTCGGTCATCTCGAACGCCGAGAAGCGCGCGATCGTGATCGGCGACCACGAGATCGTGCCGCGGCTCTCCGACCTGCATTCGCTCTACGCCTCGACCGCCGGCAAAATCGAAATCGAGTACGTGGGCGAGGACAAGAAGGACGACGACCTGATCGAGCGGCTGATCAACCGCGCCGTGCTCAAGGTCTTCGATCGCTACGTCAAGCTCGAGGATCTGAAGCTGGTCATCGCCTACTTCGAGGACGGCTGGGGCGTCGAGGTCTCCGACACCGCGGCGCCGGCCGAGTATCTCGACGCATTGCGCGAGGTGCCCGGCCTGCGCGAGGCGATCGATCGGCTCGGCGTGTTCGAGACGCCGGGCCTGATGGCGACGGCGAGCGAGTTCATTTACGAGGGCCTGCACCTGCATCAGAAGCTCAACAAGGAGCGCCAGGGCGGCCGCTACGCCTATCACTCCTGACCGGCCGGGGCGCCGCCGCCGCCGGCGGGCCTCGCGGCGCGCGGTTACGCACGATGGTCAACACTCGCTACACGCAATGGGACGGCTCGCAGAAGCTCCAGCTCGACGCCGACAAGGTCTTCGAGAAGCTGGCCGAATTTCTCTCCTCGACCGACGACGTGCGCCAGGCGATGGACTGGATGATGCGCCAGGGCATGGACTTCGACGGGGTCAAGGTGGCCGGCCTCGAGGAGCTGCTCGAGCAGTTGCGCCAGGAGACCCGCCAGCGCTATCGCGACTTCAATCTCAAGAACGCGCTCTCCGAGGTTGAGCAGCGGCTCGACGAAATTTTAGGCCAGGAGCGCGAGACGCTGGCCGCGATGCGCGGCGAGAAGCCCGGCGTCGAGGACAAAGAGCGCCAGTTGCAGCGGATGCCGCGCAAGGTCTCGGAGGCGCTGCGCAAGCTCGAGAGCTACGAGTTCGAGAATCCCGCGGCCAAGGCCGAATTCGACAAGCTGCTGGCGGAGTACGAAAACATCCGCGACCTCGAGAACTTCCGCGATCGCTACAACCACATGTTCCATGGCCCCAAGAGCCTCGACTACCAGCCCGCGCTCGACCTGATGCGCGAGATGGAGCGGATGCGCCAGCTCGAGCAGGACCTGATGGCGGGGAACTTCGAGAGCATCTCGATGCAGGACATGAAAGACCTGCTCGGCCAGCAGGCGCAGCAGGACTTGCAGAATCTGCAGCAGGTGATGATGCTGCTCAGCCAGTCGGGCTACATGGTGCAGAAGGGCGACCATCAGCAACTCTCGCCCAAAGGCGTGCGGCGCATCGGGCAGCTCGCCCTGCGCGATATTTACCAGGGGCTGCTCAAGGATCGCCCCGGATCGCACATGACCGACCATCGCGGCATCACCGAGATGCGCCCCGATCAGACGCGGCCCTATACCTACGGCGACCCGCTCAACCTAAACCTGGTCGCGACGCTCAAGCATGCGCTGGCGCGCCAGCCGGGCGTGCCGCTGGCGCTCATGCCCGACGACTTCGAGATCTACGAGAACGACTACGGCAGCTCGTCGTCGACCGTGCTCTGCCTGGACATGTCATGGTCGATGAGCTGGGAGGGACGCTTCGCCGCGGCCAAGAAGGTCGCGATGGCGCTCGAGACGCTGATCCGATCGAAGTACCCGCGCGACTATTTTTCGATCGTCGGATTCTTCACGCGCGCAGTCGAGCTCAAGCTCAAGGATCTGCCCGAGGCGTCGTGGAATATGGGCGATCCGTTCACCAACCTGCAGGACGGTCTGCGCCTGGCGGCCGACCTGCTGGGCCGCCATCCCTCGCGCAACCAGCACATTATCGTGATCACCGACGGCCAGCCGACGGCCTACTTTCTCAACAAGCGGCTCTACTGCGAATGGCCGTTGTCGTTCGGCGGCATCAGCATGCGCGCGGCGCAGGAGACCCTCAAGGAGGTCGAGCGCGTCACCCGCAAGGGCATCACGATCAACACCTTCATGCTCGACGATTCACCGAGCCTGCGCGCCTTCGTCGAGAAGATGACGCAGATCAATCGTGGGCGCGCGCTCTATACCCGCCCGGCCCATCTCGGCGAATACATGCTGGTCGATTACCTGTCGAAAAAGCGCAAGAAGGTCTAGCGGCGGCGCGCGCCGCGACGGGTGTGCGACGGTCCGCACGGGCAACGCGCAGGCCCGCCGGGATCCGTCAGGGTGCGTCGTCCGAGGCGTCGTCGGGCGCGACCGACTCCTGGCCGGCGGTGGCCACGGGCTGCGAGTCTTCGGTGCGGTTCCACTGCGCCAGATGCCATCCCTCTTTGAAGGCGTCGACGCGCTGCGTGCTGGTGCCATGGCTGGTGCCGCGGCCAAATTCGTCGCCGGTCATGCTCCAGTAGGGGGCGAGGCCGGTAGCCGGCACACCGAGCTTGCGCATCGTGTAGCCGGCGAAGCGGTCGGCTTCGAGTTCCTTGGTCTGGTTCGACACCGCGGCGCGCGCCGGATCGAAATCGCCGTGATCCTCATGGCCGACTTCGTGCGCGAAGATTGCGTAGAGCATCGGCTCGACGACGTTGGCATCGCGCACATCAAGGCGCCCGCCAATCAGATCCACCACCTCCGCGCTATTGTAGAAGATGCAGCCGCCGGGCCGCGCATGCGGACCTTCGTGCGCGACGCTCTGATAGACGTGCACGTCCGATCCCCAGGCTTGATTGATCTGATTGACGATCGCCGCGACCTTCGCGGAGGGCGCCGTCGCCTCTTCGCCACAGGCGATCACGACGCCGGCGTCGGCGGTGGGCGCCGCGGCGGCCGCGTCCGCACTCGCATGATGGTGGCGGGCGGTGGGTGCCGTGGAAGCGCCGGCGCTGGGCGCGGTATGCGGCGGGACCACATCCCAATCGTCGTCGGCCAGCGCGCGCCCCGCGAGGGCCACGACGGCAATCGTAGCGAGCGCCAGGAGGACCATCACCAATCCGCATGGGCGGCTGATTCGCTCAATGAAATGCATGGTCCGCGCCCCCTCCGGCCCTCCGGTTCATCGACCCGCGGCTGGTCTTAGGCCATCGCAACGCCGCTCGAGAGTCAAGCCGCAATGCGCGCGTTTGGGCGCAATGATGCACGCTCGCCATTACGCCCCTCTCGCGCCTATGGGTCGCGCAGCCCGCTCGCGGCTATGTGATGAGTGACGGTGGGCGCGCCCTCGCCACGATGAAACTCGCGCGCGCGGTCGAGCAATTCCTGGTCGGCGAGGGTCGCGCGGCCGTGCTGGCGCAGATGCTCGATCCAGCTATCGACGACGAAGTACTCGCGGTAGCACTCAGGATCGGCGGCGTCGAAGAACAGACCCCAGAAGTTCGCGCCGTCGCGCCGGCGCAGGACGCGCATCGCGCTCATCACGCGGCGAAACTCGTGCACCCGCGCGGGGTCGATGCGGTACTCGATGGTGATCATGACCGGACCCGAATTGGGACCGACGCGCGCATCGACGACCGGCATCGGCAGCAGCGGCGACGGTGACAGCGAGGTCATCAGCCACGCCGCGCCGACGTTCTGCATCCAGGTGCCGACGTTCGATGCCAGCCCGGCGATCCAGATCGCGAAGAACAGCCGATGGCGCATCGGCGTCCAGATCGAAACGGCTGGCTCGCGCGCTGCGCGGTCGGGCGCGGGTCCGGTCGGACGCGCGCCGCCGTATGCGGGAAAGCTGGCCATCGTTCAGGACTGCGGCATCGTCCAGGCCGCGCCGATATGGCGGAGCACGATGCGATCCGAGGCGTCGCCGCCGGCCGCCAGCAGCCGGCGCAGCGGTTCGTCCATCGGCTCCTTCGAGAGTCTGAAGGTGCCCCAATGGATCGGCACCAGGTAGCGCGCGCCGGTCGACAAGAACATCCGCCAGACCTGCTCGGGGTTGGCGTGGTTCGCGATCCACGGGTCGTAGGCGCCGATCGAAAAGGCGGCGACCTCGGGCGGGTTGGCGTGCAGCGCGGCAAACAGGTCGGTGTCGGCGCTGTCGCACGCGAGCAGCATGCGATGGCCCGCGCGTTCGATGACGTAGCTGTTGAAGCCGTAGTCGGTGCCCCACGGCGGCCAGCGGCGGCCCCAATGCCGCGCGCCCATCGCGGTGACGCGCAGGTCGCGCACAGTAGTCGCCTCGCCCCATTTGAGTTCGCGGACGTCGGTGAAGCCGAGCGGCCGGATCAGCGCGGCGCACTTGTCGCATGCGATTACCACCGCGCTATGCGGCAGCGCCCCGAGCGAGCGGATATCAAGATGATCCATGTGCGCGTGAGTGATCAGAATCACGTCGAGGTGTCCGAGCTGATCCGGTCTGAGCGGCGCCGCGCTCACCCGGCGCGGACCGATCGTCGCGATCGAATCGATCGCCAGTCCGACCCGCTCGAAGAGCGTGGGGTCAGTGAGCATCCGCACGCCGAAATAATTCATCAGGAGCGTTGCGTGGCCGAGATTGGCGATGGTGAGCGCGTCGTCGGCATCGGCGGCCGGCGCTCGCGCGTTCATCGCGGAGTCCGCCGGGCCGCGGTCGCAGGCGCCGAAGCAGAGCAATGCCGCGATGCAGGCGCCGGCCGCGAACGATCGCGGTGCAACATCATGGATCGATCTCGCCAACGCTGATCGGCCTCAGCGATGCGTCATTGCGGCGAGGGAAAGCAGGGCAGATGGGGCAGCGTCGAATATCGGTAGACGCGTCCGTGGTAATCGAAAGTCCCCAGTACCGGACCGAAGTCGAGCACCAGCGAGGCGAGTTGATCGCGGTCGAGTGGGGTCTTTGATTCGGCCGGCGCATAGGCCAGGTAGACGCCGTCGCCGGGCTTGGTGAACGACGGCAGCACGGGCGTGAAATCCATCCGGCCGAGATTGCTGGCTGGCAGCCAGCCGTTGGCGGCCGCGTCTTCGGTCGGCATCACGCCCCACAGCGGCGCATCGGCCGAGCCGGTCAGGGCGAGCTGGCGCCAGCGCTCGCCGCCGCTCTGGTCGGCGCGGAATTCGATTATCGACGGGGTAATCAGCTCCAGCGAATTGCAGCGGCTCTCGATCGCCGCCGGTTTGCTCGCACCCGCGCTTTCGAAGTCGTCCGGCTCGAAATCCTCCTCCGCTTCGGCCTCTTCGGGATTCTTGTCCTGGCTGTGCTTCGCCATCGAGGCGCCGGTCATGGTGCCGCCGATCATGTTGGCGATCAGGCCGACGCCCTGCACGGCTAGCGGGGCCAGGGTCGCGGCCGCGCATCCGGAAACCCACAGCGCGAGCACGCCGAGACCGAATGCGCATCTTACGCGGTCGCCGAGGATCGGGCGCCTGGAGCGCGGATGGCCCCCGGCGGGCGTCATGGTTTGCGCGCCGTGACGATTGCGGAGGTATACGGCGGATGCGGCAGTTCGGTCAGCGCAAGGTCGACGAAGCCGGCGGTACGGAGCCATCCGGCGGTTTCGTCGAAGCTGTAGTCGCGGCCGCGCGTGGTCAACAGCAGGAACAGCGAGAAAATCGCGCCGGCCGGCGGCTCGACGAGGTCGCGGTCCATGATGTGATCCTTGATCGCGACGAGGCCGCCCGGCGCGAGCGCGCTAAAACATTTCGCCGCGATCGCCTGATTCATCGCCTCATCCTCGCTGTGGATTATATTCGCCATGAAAATCGCGTCGACCGGACCGGGCAGGCGGTCGGCGCGATAATCGGTCGGCCGCAGCTCGATACGGGCGAGCGCGCCGGATGCGCGTTCGGCCAGGATCCGCCGCGCGACTTCAAGCGTTGGTTGAAGATCCCACAGCTCGCCGCGCAAGCCCGGCCAGCGATCGACGAACTCGGCCAGGTAGGTTCCCGGACCGCCGCCCAGGTCGGCGATCGTGCGCACGCCGCTCAAGTCGAGATGCGCGGCGGTCCAGCGCGCGTCGCCGCGGGCACGCACCAGCGAGTCCATCGCGCGGATAAAGCGCGCCGTCGCCGCCGGGTCGGATTGAAAGAAGTCGGGCGTGCGGGCCGGCGCGCCGCTGCGGATCGAGTCCTCGAGCCGGCCCCATTCGGACCACAGCGCCGCGTCGAACAGGATCATGTCGCCCAGGTATTCGGGGCCGCCGGCTAGCAGATGGCGCGCGGCGGGCGCCGTCAGGGTGTAACGGCCGGAAGATTTGGCGAGCAGGCCGATCGCCGTCAGCGCGTTGGCGAGCAGGCCGGTCGCACGCCGATCGCAGCCGACCGCCCGCGCGATCGCCGCTTCATCCAGAGCCGTGCCGGAGAGGGATTCGAAGAGGCCGAGGCTGGTCGCAACCTGAATCGCGCGCGCCTCGGCGTGTCCGCCCGCGATTCCCGCAATCGTGGAAAAGTCCATCGCGCCCCCCCCGGATCGCAGGCGCGGCCGGCTCGTTTTGCGGCCGCGCACAGGGTCCGCACACCACCTGCCAGAATCGCCAGCATCCGCGTTTTACCGGCGAAGTTCAACCGACCGCGGCACGGATCGGCCGCCCGCGCCCGATCGGGGGTTTTGATCCCGCGATGGAGCAGCGCGATCGCGTGGCGGATTGGGGCCGCAAAAAAGTTAAACTACCGGATGAAGTCTTGTGTGACGTACCAGGTGCCGTCGGCCCCGCGCGCGACCGCGATGGCGGTGGCGTGAAAGCGCGCCGCGAGCAGGTTGTCGCGATGCGCCGGGTCGGCGAGCCATCCGCGCAGTGCGCGGGCTGGCAGCGCGGCGCGATCGTCCGCGGCGTCGGCATAGAGGTTCTCGGCAATCTCGTGGTAGCCCAGACCGGCGGCCCGCACGCGATCGACCGGCGTGTCGCCGCCCGGTCCGTCGTGGGCCAGGTAGCCGCGCGCGGCCATGTCCGCACTATGCATCCGCGCCGCAATCAGCAGCCGCCCCGACCATTCGAGCGTCGCCACGCCGGCGCTCAGGCGCTGACCATTGACCAACGCCAGGATGCGCCCTTCTTCCGGATTGGGCGGCGCCACGGGCGGCAGATTAATCGCGGCCGGCGCCTGGAAAATGTAGATGCGCGCGGCGACCGCGGTGGCGCAGGCCAGGGCGATCAGGGCCGTGCCGAGGCGCCAGGTCCGTTGCCGGCGCAGGGCCCGCGGCAGCGGCAGGCGAATCACGTTGGTGGGGCGCCGCGGAAACCCGGAGGCTCCGCGACCGGACGCGGACGACGCTCTCATGGACGCAACCACACTTTCCGTCCGGCGCGCGCGCCGCGCCGTCTCTCCGCACGGACGGCGGGCCGGATCGGCCAACCTCCGGGCGGCAACCGTGCCGCCCTCACGGGTTCAAGTTTTCGCCGCGCCCGTGCGCGTGTCAACGTGCCGATCGACGACCGCCTGCGCGGCCCGTCCACCTGGCGCGCCGGCCGCGCTTACGGAATCAGCACCAGCTTGCCGACCGAACCGCGCGACTGGATAAAGCGATGGGCCGCGGGCGCCTCGGCCAGCGGGAAGCTCTGGCCAATCAGCAGCTTGAGCTGGCCGGCCTTCATCAGCGCGAAGCTCTGCGCCGTGCCCTCGCGCATCAGGTCGTGATTGGCCGAGGCGGTGTAGAGCACGAAGCCGCTGACTTTGACCGACTTCTCGAACAGCCGGAAGACGTCGAGCTTGTCGGGCGGCCCGCCGGCGCGTCCGTACAGGATGACGTGGCCGAACGGCGCGGCGCACGCGATCCCTTTGTCGAAGGTCGGCTTGCCGACGGCGTCGAGAATCAAATTGACGCCTTTTCCGCCAGTAAGGCGCTTGGCCTCTTCGGCGAAGTCGTGGGTTTCATAGTTGATCACCTCGTCGGCGCCGTATTGCCGCGCGATCGCGAACTTGCTGTCGCTCGAGACCGTGCCGATCACGCGCGCACCGGCCGCCTTGGCGATCTGCATCGCGACGATCCCGACGCCGCCGGCCGCCGAATGCACCAGCACGGTCTGGCCGGGCGTCAGGTGATGGGCGGTATGGATCATGAACCACGCGGTGAGGGTCTGAATCGGGAAGGCGGCACCCTCCTCGAAGCTGACGAAATCGGGCAGCGGAATTACCTGGTTGGCGTGGAACAGCGCGTATTCGGCGTAGGCGCGCAGGCCGACCGCGGCGATGCGCATCCCGGGTGCGAGCCCCTCGACCCCCGCGCCAACGGCGTCGATCACGCCCGCCGCTTCCATCCCCGGCGTGTCGGGCAGCTTGGGCTTGATCAGGTAGTTGCCTTCGCGAAAGAAGGTGTCGGCGAAGTTGATCCCGGCGGCATGCACGCGCATCCGCACCATCCCGGGCCGCACCTCGGGCGTGGCGACCTCGACCAGCTTCATCACGTCGGGTCCGCCGACCTCTTTGAATTGAATCGCTTTCACGGGGCGCCTCCTTGGGCTTGCGCGGCGCGATTGTTTCGGCGCGCGGTGCGGTTAAACTCGTTACCTGATGAATACCACTAACAAACTCGGACGGTCGCGCCAAAGCGCGCGCCGGCTGGCGCCGCGAGCATTCGGGACGGCCCGCCTGGCGGGAACGCCGCGCGATGCTTGAGCTCGTGATCTTCGACGCCGACGGCGTGCTGTTCGATTCCGGCGAATCGAACACCGCTTACTACAACGCGATCTTTGCCGCGATCGGCGATCCGCCGATGGACCCGGCCGAGGAGCACGCCGGCATCTTCATGGCCGCGCCGCAAATTTTCGCGCTGCGCGCGCGCAACGATCAGGCGAAGCTCGAGCGGATGCGCGCGGTCGCGCGGACCATCGACTCGGCGCCCTTCTTCGCGCTGCTCAGGCCGCCGCTCGAGTTGCGGCCGTTTCTGGCCGCGCTCAAGCGGCGCTACCGGCTGGGCCTCGCGACCAACCGATCGGCGACGATTCCCGCCCTGATCGATCACCTCGGGCTCGATGGCATTTTCGACGCCGTGGCCAGCGCGCGCGATCCGGTGCGGCCCAAGCCCGCGCCCGATATCGTCGCGCTGTGCCTCGAGCGGGCCGGGGTGGCCGCGGCGCGCGCGGTCTACGTCGGTGACAGCGACACCGATCGGATTGCGGCGGCGGCGGCCGGCACGCACTTCATCGGGGTGGGCGCGCGCGCCGGCCACCCCTCGCGCATCGAGGCGCTGGATGAACTGCCCGCCGCGCTCGAGCGGCTCTTCGGCGCCGCCTAGATCAGCATCTCGATCAGATTCGGACCGCGCTCGCCGAGCGCGCGTTCGAGTTGCACAGTGAGCGCCTCGGCCGTGTCGACCCGCACCGCCGCGACGCCCATCCCCGCCGCCATCCGCGACCAGTCGATCTCGGGATTGGCCAGGCTGGTCAGCGCGCGCGCATTGGCGCCCGGCTCGGTCACTCCGGCCCGCGCCAGTTCGACCTGCAGGATACGGTAGCGGCGGTTGTTGCAGATGAGCGTGGTGATGTCGAGCCGCTCGCGCGCCTGGGTCCACAGCGCCTGCAGCGTGTACATGCCGCTGCCGTCGGCCTGAAAACCGATCACCTTGCGATCGGGGCAGGCGATCGCGGCGCCGGTCGCACACGGCAATCCCTGGCCGATCGCGCCGCCGGTCAGCGCGAGATAGGTATGCGCCGGAGCGCCCGCCGAGGCGCCGAAAAACGGCAGCCCGGTGGTCGCGGCCTCGTCCATCACGATGCAATTGGCGGGCATCGTGGCGGCGATCGCCGCGCCGATCGTCGCCGCGTTGAGCGCGCCGGTCGGACGCGCCGGCCGCGCGGCCGGCGCGGACGCCGTGTCGCGCGGCGCGCCCAGTGCTTCGGCCAGCGCTTCGAGCGCACCGGCGGCATCTTCGAGCGGCGTGGCGAGCGTCGCCGCCAGCGCGTCGACGGGCAGCAGGGTGCTCGGGACATTCGGATAGCCGAAGAAGGCGACCGGCGCGGGCGCCCCGGCGATCACGACAACGTCGAATTTGGCCAGCGTTTCGATCGCCTGCTCGGGGAAATACGGCAGCTTCTCGAGCGCCGGCATCGTACCGCCGCGCTCGACCCGCGCCGGAAAGGTCTCGCAGACCAGCCGGCATCCGGTCTTCGCCGCGACTCGGCCGGCGGCGCCGAGGGCGCGCGTGCGCAAGGCCTGGCCGCCCAGGAAGAGCGCCGCACGCGGGCCAAACCGGCGCAGGAATTCGGCCGCCTGGCGCAACGCGGCGTCGCCGATCGCGGGCGGCGCGGCGGGCGTGATCGGCGTGGCCGGCGCCGTCGCCGGATTCCACTGGCAGTCCGACGGAATGATCAGCGTCGCCACCTGTCCGGGCGCGCGACCGGCCGCGGCGATCGCCTGGGCGGTATCGAGCGCGACCGCCTCGGCCGAGGCCGATTTGCGCACCCATCCGGAGACCGGACGGGCCAGCGAGGCGATGTCCGAGGTGAGCGGCGCGTCGGCCGCCAGATGCCACGTCGCCTGGTCGCCGATGATATTGACCACCGGCGATCGCGCGCGCCGCGCGTTATGCAGATTGGCGATTCCGTTGGCGAAGCCGGGCCCGAGATGGGTCAGGGTTAATGCCGGCCGTTCGGCCATCCGGGCGTAGCCGTCGGCCGCGCCGGTGCATACGCCCTCGAACAGTCCCAGCACCGCGCGCATCCCGGGGACCGCATCGAGCGCCGCCACAAGCGGCATCTCGGTGGTCCCGGGATTGGCGAAACAGACGTCGACGCCCGCGGCGATCGCGGTTCGAATCAAGCTCTCCGCACCATTCATCAGGCCAGCCTCACCTGCAATCAGGAACTTTTCACCGATTTCTCAAAGGTCGCCCAATCGACCATCGGACTGAGCCGCCGCCGCGCGACGATTCCCTGCGCGATCGCGCCGCTGAACGCGGGAAAGGTCAGCGCGTGATCCTTGATGTCGAGCACCAGCACGATCTTGGCGTCTTCATTCGAGGCCCACGGTCCGGCCATCAGCGTCACGCCGGGCGGAAAGCCGTTGGTCACCACGCCGTTGATCAGATCGTAAACTTTTCTGAAGTCGTCCTTGGACGCGACGTTGAAGTAGATCTCGTCGAGATAGAGCGGCATCGATTTTTCCTCCGGTGCGGGATGGGGCTAACGGCCCTCGCTTCTTATATACAAATTTGCCGCGCGGCGGTTAGCGCGGACCCTCGCGCCGCGGCACACCTTCAATGCGCCGGCGGAATAATCAGAGTGCCGCCGCCGCCCGCCGACGAGGGCGATCCGCCCGGCGGTGCCGGCGCGCCGATCGCACTGGGCGGCGGTAGCGTGCCGGGCGGCGCGATCAGCGTGCGTGAGAGATTTTCGACTTGCCGTTGCAGTTGCCGGGCCTGCGCGCTGTTGCCGGCGGCGATCATCTGGCGCTCGAGCGCCGCCGCCGAACTATTGATGCTCTGCAATTGCTGCGCGGCAACGGTGGCGTTGCTGAGCCCCGCCGCCAGATATTGCATCTGCAGCGCAGCGATCTGCTGCTGCAACGCTAGCCATGCGGGCGACGGGACGGCGTTCGCGGCGGCGCTGCCGCTCGCACCCATCATCGCCATCCCCGGCGCCATCGCGGCAAGGCCCTTGGCCGCGACGATCGCGTTGGCGGCGCTCTGGTTCGACGCGCCGTCGATGGTCGCGCCCGACGACGCCACCGCGCTCGCCGGATTGGGGCTCATCACGTCGAGGCACGGTCCGGTCGGGTCGTCCTGCAGGACCATGATCGAGTCCTGGCGGATCGCGCCGGCCGCGCTCGGGTAGATGTCGAAGGCGACGCTGGCGCCGCCGCCGCTGGCCGGGCTGACGCTGGTGACCGTGCCAATCGGCAGGCCGAGGTTATAGACCGGCGCGCCTGCGGCGAGTGTGCCGGGCTGGCCGAACTCGGTGTAATAGCGATCGGTCGGCAGGCTGCATCCGGCCGCGGCCAGCGCGATCGCGCCTGCGGCGAGCGCGGCGCACAGGGCGCGCATCGAGATCGAAATACGCACGGCCACTCCGTGCCGCGCGCTCAGGCGAACGCCGGCATCACCTCGCGCGCGAACAGGTCGAGCGTCTGCGGCGGTCCGAAGTCGCCGAACATGATCGTGAAAAAGGTGATCCCCTGCGCGATGCGGGCGCGCAATTGCTCGACGATTTGCGGCGGCGTGCCCTTGATCCCGGTGATCGAAAACGGCTTGAGCCGTCCCGCCATCTTCCACTTCTCTTCGACCTCGGCTTCGCTGGCGCCGAGGCAGACCAGCAACTGCTCGGAGATATTGATCGATTTGATATCGCGGCCGACCGCCGTGCAATGCGCCTTGAGCACGCCCAGCTTGTCGCCGAAGCTCTTGTAGCCGGCCGGGCAATTCCAGCGGTCGGCGTACTGCGCGACAATTCGCAGCATGACCTTTTCGCCGCTGCCGCCGATCGTGATCGGCGGATGGGGCCGCTGGATCGGCTTGGGATTGTTGATTGCGTCGTCGAGCTTGTAGTAGCGGCCGGCAAACGACGCGCGCTTTTCGCCGAACAGCAGCTTCAGGACCTTGAGACCCTCTTCGAGTTGGCGCAGCCGCGCGCCCATCGTCGGAAATTCGTAGCCGTAACCGCGATACTCCTCGTCCATCCAGCCCGCCCCGAGCCCGATTTCGAGCCGTCCGCCGCTCACGTGATCGATCGTCGTCAGCGCCTTGGCGAGCAGCGCCGGATTGCGGAACGAATTGCACAGCACCAGCGTGCCGATGCGCAACTTTTCCGTGCGCGCCGCCATCCCGCTCATCAGCGCCATCGATTCGAGGCAGTCGGCGTCGGGGATGCCGCGATTCCAGAAGTGATCGACGAACCACAGCGAATGGTAGCCGAGCTGTTCGGCCTGCGTGGCGCGATCGGCGATCGCCTTGAACGACATCCCGGCCTGGGGCGAGAAAATTCCGAATTCGGCTGTCCGGCTCATCAGGTACTCCCGTCGATCGAAGCGCGTCGGTTGAATGCATGCGCAATGCGGCACGCAGTTTCTGTTTCGCACGGCCTCCGCGCCGGGTCAACGCCCGCGACCGCCGATCGCGCGGGTCGCGCGTCGCGGCACCGCGCGAACATGCTATAACGGCGCGCACGGTACGATCGATGGAGCATTCGCTATGGGGCTAGCGCGCGGAAGAATTTCGCGATGGCGCGGCGACGCAATCGCATTTGCGATCGCGATCGGATGCGCCCTCGCGATCGGCGCGGGATCGTCCGCGTCGTATGCGGATTCGTCCGCGCACACCGCGCGCGCGGCCGCGCAGGGCACGAGCGGCTCCTCGACGCACTTCGTCGTGACCGCTGCGGCGCATCGCATCGCGGATACGCCCGGCATTTACGAGGCCGACTGGACGGCGCGGCGCGGACCCTCGCCGTTCGATCGCATCGGATTGCATCGCCTGATCCGCGGGCCGCTTCCCCAGGCGCGTCCCGAGGTCGTGGTCCTCTATCTGCCGGGCACTAACATGAACGGGATGATCGCCGTGAGCGATCCGCGCTATTCGCTGCCGATCTTCATGGCCGCGCATGGTGTCGATTTCTGGACGTTCGATTACCGCACGCATTTTATTCCCCCCGCGACGCCGGCCGCGCAGCTTGGCGAACTCCGCCGCTGGAACAACGAACTGTTCGAGTCGGATATCGCGGCGGCCGCGCGCTTCGTGATCGCGGCGAGCGGGACGCGCAAAATCTTTATCGCGGGCTTCAGCCGGGGCGTGAGTTTCGCCTACCTGTTCGCCGCGACCCATCCGGACGAGGTTCGCGGGTTGATGATGTTCGACGGCGGGATCCCCGAGAACCAGCCGTCGGCCGCGCCGCGGCCGGGCGTCTATGCCGACGATCTGGGCGGCGCGCATCTGACCTACGACAAGCGCCAGGCGTTGCTCGAGGCGGTGATCCGCAATCCCGACGGCCCCGCGCCGATCCCGCAGTTCAAGAGCGCGCGCGAAAATCTCGCGCACGTGGTCTATGCTTCGGCGGCCTTCGGCGGGCATGGCGGCCTGGCCAATCCGCAGGGCGGCTTTTCCGACGCGACGATTCTGGCGCGGATGATGATTGCGTACGATCGCTATTGGCCGGCGGTGCAGGACGGCGAAAATTCGTTCACGCCGGCCATCCGCGCGCAACTCGCCCAAACGAAGATTCCGGTGATCGCCTTCAGCAGTACCAATATCAGCGCACAATGGCCCGCGCGCGTCGCGCAGTCGGCCTCAGCGACCGGCAGTACCGACGTGACCGTTCTGACGCGCAATGGATGGGGACATCTCGACGTGATTTGCGGAACTCAGGCGCAAGCCCGCGTATTCAATCCCGCGCTGACCTGGCTCACGCGGCATCGGGAGCACGTGGACCCGATGCATCGGGGAGGCCCGCCGCCGACGGTGGGCGCGGCCGGATTATAAGCGCCGCGGCCAGCGCCCACATCCCGAACGGAAAACCGGCCAGCGCCCAGATCAGCGGCGAGCGTCCGCGCCGCGCCGCGATCACCGCGGTTAACGGCGCCAGCGCCGCATCGATCGCCAGCGAAGTGGCAAGCAGGCCGGCGGCCGGCCCGTGAAAGTGCGTCAGGGCAAAGCCCGACGCCCATCCCACGATGATCGCCACGGTCTCCATCGGTTGGCCTCTCGCACCACCCTATATATAGTCGATCGTGATGGCACGACGTGAAGTGGAAAGCCTGATCGCCCGGTTGCGGCAGCTTAGTGAAGCGGGCGCCGCCAGTTTCTTCAGCGAATTGATGGCCAACGACGGGCTGCGGCGGCGCGTCGGCAAGGCCGGCGAGCAGTTCTTCTCGAACAAGCAGAGTTTCGATCGCAACGTCGAAACCGTCCTCGACTTCGTCAGCATTCCTTCCAAGCGCGACGTGCGTGAACTCAAGGCCCGCCTCGACCATCTGAACGGCCAACTGGTTAACCTTAGCATGAAGATCGATCGCATGCTGGCGGCGGGCGAGCGGCGCGCCGCCGCGGCGGCGCCCAAGCCGTCCGCAACGATCAAGCCGCGCGCCTCCGGCAAACGCATCACTCCGCGTTCCGGCAAATCCTGAACTGAAATTCCTCGCCCGTGCGACTCGTTACGGCGATCGCGCCGCGCGAGACCGGCGTTACTACTCGACCGCATGCAGGCTGCGCGCGATCGCCGCGAGGTCGGCCAGCGTGCGCGGCTCGTGGCCCAAATCGGGTGCGGCGATCAGCGGCACGCCCGCCGGCATGACCGCGCGCAAGGCCGCGATTGCGCCGGCTTCGCGGGCTCTGAGCGCGGCGTAATCCTCGAGATTGCGCGCGAGCTTGCGCTTGAGCGCGGGCGTGATCGCCGCGCTCAACAGCGCGGCCGGGGCGGGTAGCGCGGGCATCAGGCGATTGATCGCGATAGCGCCGACCGCGAGCCCCAGCGCGCCGAGCGCGGCGGCAAATTCGCGCGCCTGTTCGACGCGCTCGGCTTCGGCCGTCGTGACCAGCACGATAAAGCTGCGCGGATCGCGGATCAGCGCCTGGGCCTCGGCGGCGCGCGCGGCAAAGCCGGCGTACATCCCGCCGAAGTTGCGCACAAACGATTGCACGTCGCCCAGCAGATGGAGTCCGGTCAGCCGGTCGAACGCGCTCAGCACCGCCCGCGCCGCCAGGTCGAGCATCGCCAGCGGACCGCGCATCGCGCCGTGGCGCACGCCCAGCAGCGCGACCGCGCGCGAGTCGAGCAGCTCGAGCATGCGGCGCGGCGCGTCGAGAAAATCCAGCGCCTCGCGCGCCGGCGGCGTGTCGAGCACGATCAGGCCGGTGGTGGCGTCGCGCGTCAGTTCGAGCAGCCGCTCCATCGCCATGTAGTCGGCGACCCCGGCCATCGCGTTGGACAGATTGCGGTAGATGCGATCGGCCAGGATCGCGTCGCGCGCGGCGGGCGAGGGCGCGTGGCGCTCGATCAGCCGATCGAAGGTCGCCTTGGGGTCGAGCTTGAGCGCACGCAGCCGCGCCCCGCGCCGCGCGCCCAGCCCGTCGAGCGCGACCGCTTGCGGCTCGGCGTCGCTCGCGTCGAGCGCCAGCGCGTCGAGCAAGCGCGGCGCCGGATCGACCGTCATCACGTCGACCGCGCGTCCGCCGAGCGCGTCACCGATCGCGATCGCGGCGCTGAGCGTGGTCTTGCCCACGCCGCCGGGTCCCAGGCAGATGACCAGGCGGCGATCGCCCAGCGCCCGCGCCAGATCGAACGATGGCGTCTGCGGCTTCATCGCGCGGGCGGCGCGGCGCCCTCGAGCAGACCGGCCGCGAGCGCGGCGCTCATCGCAGCGAGCTCGCGCGCGCCGATCTGCGCCGCGTATTGCATCGGCAATTCCACCACCTCGAGTCCCGCGCGCTTGAGCTCGCGGCGGGCGTGCACGGCGAATTCGGCGGCGGCGCGGCGCCGTTGGGCGAGCGCGCGATGGCCGCCGAGAGCCGCCATCCGATCGATTTCGGCGGATGTGAAGAGTGCGGGCGCGACGCCGTTGAGAATCGCGCTGATCGATTCGATCCCGAGTCGGTCGTGCAGCGTGCCGGCCGCCGCGATCGCCTCGCGCAATGCCAGCTCCTCGGGCAGCACGGTCAGCACGACGCCGAAGCGATTGCGATCGGCCAAAAATTCCTCGACCGCGCGGGCCAGCCGGTTGAGCGTGCCGATTGGCGCGAGACTCTCGATCGTCCGGGCGACGCCGAGCAGTTCGAGCGCATGGCCGGTGGCCGGCGCGTCGATCACGGCGAAGCGATCTTCCAGTGCGGCGCGTCCGGCGATCAGCCGCAGCCGGTCGATCATCAGGAAGGCTTCCAGGCCGGGCAGCGCGGCCGTCACGTAGCCGAAGGTCCGGCTCTTGAGCATCCGGCGCGAGATCGCGCGCAGCGGCACGATGCGCTGGATAAACGCCTCGAGCTCGGCGCGCGGCGTCAGCGTCGCGAGTTCGAGCGCACCGTCGAGGATCGTGGTCGCGCTCCCAGGATAGTTCGTCCCCACGCGCACGTCCGGCGCGACCCGCGCATCCGGTGCGGCGCCCGCCTGATGGCCCAGAATGCGCGCTGCCGATTGCCGCCCGTCGAGGTCGGCGAGCGTGGTCGGACGCCGCCGCGCCATCGCGCAGGCCAGCGCCGCGGCGACGGTGCTCTTGCCCGTGCCGCCTTTGCCGGTCACGAAAATCAGTCGCGGCAACGCCATCGGCTAGAATCTAGGCGCGGCCGTGCGCCTAGTCCACCCCGAGCGTTTTTCACGGCGATCGCGGCCGCCGATCGCTGCCGCCGCCGTCGCGCGCGCGCCAGACGCTTGCGCATCGCCTGGCGAACGCGGCACGCTGGGTCCGACGTGGCGACGACCGATCCATCCGCGGCGCTGAATGCTCTATCCGGCGCAAAATCTTGCGCATCGTCTGACGCGCCATCGGGCACTGCGGCAACAGCGCTCGCGATGGCCTCGATGCTGCTCGGGATTCCGCCGCGCCAGATCGCGTTGTTCAAGTCGCTGATCGAGTCCTACGATAATCTCGTCACGATCCGCACCGAGGATCCGCACAACCATCGCATGCGGCTCTACTATGCGCCCGAGTCGGCCGCCGAGGTCGAGGAACTGATCGACTCGCTGACCGGCGAATTTTCCCTCAGCCGCCTCGCCTGACCTCAAGCCGCGCGGACGTTGACCGCGTAATCGCGGCCGGCCCACGCGCCCGAGGCGTGCCAGCGGAAGGTGAAGCGCAGCGGCGCGCGATCGCCCGGCGGGAATTCCACGTCGACGTAATGCAGCGCGACGGCGGTGGTGGTCGAGTTGCTGTCGTGGAGGGTGCGCCATTCGTCCTTGCTCCAATGGAGCATGAAGGGCTCGAGCGCCTGGATGCGCAGGGTGGCGCCGGCTGGAATCGACTGGACCTGGCGATTCTCTTTCCACACTTCGAGGTTGCCGCGTGCGCGGCCGTGCAAGTAACGCGCGGCGACTTCGGGAATCAGATCGAAAACCCGTTCGTCGGCGATCGATCGCAGCAGCTTGATATACTCGGCATGCGCCCACATCAGGGGCATCGCGGCGCCGGTCGGCTTGCCGAAGTACAGCCGCGCGTGGTCGTTGTCGGCGCGATCCCAGATCTGCTCGGGCAGCAGCTTGGTGGGCGTGGCGAAATTCTCCATCGCGCGCAGATACGGCGTCGCGTCGCGGCCGGCCGCCAGCTCGTAATGGCCGCGCTCGCCGGTCAGCAGCGGCCACGGCCGCCCGGTGCCCCAGACGTCGAACGGGCCGCCGTCGTCGCGCTGCCCGTAGCCGTCGTGATTGTAGCGCCGCCAGCATGGCCCGGCCGGAAAGTCGGTCTTGAGCACGGCGTCGATCACGCGCAGCGAATCCTCCATCAGCGGGTCGCCACCGCGGCGGATTCCGTAGCGCACCAGCTCCAGGAAGCCGCCGTCGACGATCTCGCCGGCCGGATACTGCCAGCGCGCGCCCGGCGCACGGTTGCGAATCGGCACCAGGCCGTGATCGGGACTTTCGTCGGGCGACGGATTGTTCACGTCTTCCGGATTGATCCGGATGTAATGGCGCGCGATGCCCGGCACCAGCGTGCCCTGGTTCGTTACCGTCCACGCCTCGACGTGCGCCTCGATAAAGTCGGCGTACTCGGCGAGATAGGCCGCCGAGGCCTCGTCGCCGCGCAGCCGGGCAAAGGCCGCGGCACAGACCAGCGCCGCGATATTGCTCGCCAGGGTTGAGGGCGAGTAGCCGGTATTCTCTTCCCAGCGCTCCTGCGGAGTCGCCGGTCCGTGGCTGATCAGGTATTGCGCCGCCTTGAGCACCATCGGGTACGGATCGAAGTCGGCCAGCGCACCGGCCGTATGCAGCCGCCACGCGAGCATGATCGGAAAGGCCACCTCGTCGAGCTGGATACCGCTCCAGTAGGGGTCGCCATCGACCCAGAAATTCTGCGCGAAGCCGCCGTCGCCCTGCTGCGTGCAGGCCAGGTAGATGAGCGCGCGCAAGGGGGTCGAGGTGTCGCCCGCCGCGAGCAGTCCGGTGGCGCTGTTAACCATGTCGCGCGTCCACACCAGATGGTAGCCGCCGAGGTCCTCGTCGCCCTTGATTTCGCCCCACGGAATGCTCAGCGACGCGATCAGCGCGCCCGGATAGCTTTTGTCCTCGTGCGCCATGATCAGTTCGCGGCTGCGCCGATAGAGCATCCCGCCGTCGCCGGTGACCCGCTCCAGCGGATGCAGCCGGCGCACCGCGCGTTCCCATTGCTCCAGGAAGCGCGTGCGATGCTCGATAAAGGGCAGGCCGATCGACTGAAACAGATTGGTCACCGCGCGATGCAGCGATCGGCCAAAGGCCAGCCCGATCGTGAAGTGATAGGCGCCGCGCAGATCGATCTCGCCGGTCAGCGCCAGGTTGCCGTCGGTGGCCGCGGCGAACTCGTGGATCATCTTGTAGCCGTGCGCGAGGTCCTGCCAGCCGTCGGTCGTGCCGACGTAGCCGCATGATCGGCGCACGAACGGGGCCGTCGCCGCCAGCGCCAGCCATGTGCCGCCCTTATTCGCGGTCAGGAATTCGCGCCCCGCGATCGACGCCGCATTGCCGTTGTTGCCCCATCCGCCCACCTCCAGATGCGGCGCGAGCAGCACGTACACGTGCAACTTCTTAAGGAAGTCGGGGTTGCCTTCGAGTTGCGTGTCGATCAGCACGCACGGCTGATGCGGATCGGTGATCACCTCGGCGATCAACTTGTAGCGCCCCTGCGGATCGGCATTGGTCATGCGCACGCCCAGGCCGTGGCGCCCGAGGTATTCAATACTGGTTGCGAGATGGCGATGGGCGTCGTGGAAGAACGTCTCGCCGTCGGTCACCAGGAACTGGAGATCGCGGATTTGCGGCCGGTCGAGCGTCGGAAAATAGATCTCGCTCAGCACCCCGCGCGAGACCGTGAACCAGATGCGGCTCGAGGTCGAGTAGGCGGTGCCGATAATGTCCTTGGCGCTGTGCGTCCAGCGCGGCTTGATTCCCGGTCCGCCGTCCGCGACGGGCGCATATTCGAGACTGGCCATAATTTGTGAAATCCCTTCCCCGCAATGCTACGCGCGTTGATTCAATGTTAGCGCCAGGGTTCAGCCGGCCCCCGCGACACCCTCCGCCGGGCTCTGCCGCGCGCGAAAGAAGTACGCCACCAGCACGCTCAGCCCGTACAGCGCGAGCAGCGGCGCCGCCAGCAGAAACGGCGACACCATGTCGGGCGGCGTCAGCGCCACCGCCACGACGAAGATCGCCAGCACCGCGTAGCGGAAATACTTAATCATCATGCGATAGTCGATGAGCCCCAGGCGGGTCAGGAAAAACGCGAAGATCGGCATCTCGAAGGTGATCGCGAAGGCGATCAGCAGCTTGGCCGAAAACGCCAGGTATTCGCTGATTCGCAGCGTCGGCGTCACCCCGATGCTCGCGTACTGATCGAGGAAAAACGCGTAGCCGATCTTGAACACCACCGCCCAGCAGAAATAACCGCCGGCCAGAAAAAAGATCGTCGCGAACAGCACGAACGGCAGCGCCATCCGCCGCTCGGATTCGTACAAGCCCGGCGCGATGAATTTCCAGATTTCGTAAAATACCACCGGGCTCGCGATAAACAGTCCCGCGATCAGCGCGACTTTCATCTTGGTGAAAAACGCCTCGCCCACCCCGGTGCCGATCAGCAGCACGGTCTTGCCGTGGGCCGCCGCATGCAACGGCCAGGTCAGCGCCGCAAATAGCCAGTCGGCGCGGAAGTAGGCGATCAGAAAGCCCACCGCAATCGCGATCACCGAACGAATCAGCCGACCGCGCAGTTCCTTGAGATGCTCGAGCAGCGGCATTCGCGCGCTCTCGGCGCCAGCCGTGCTCTCGATCCGCGCGCTTGCGGCAGGCACTGGCGGCGGAGACTGCGGCGGCGACGCTGCGGCCGGCGATGCGGATGGTTGCGGGTCTGGCGGTGGCGGCAGCGACGGTGCGGCCGGTGCCGCGACGGGCGGCGCTTCGCGATCGTCGGGCGGGCCGCCCGCCCCCGCCGCGGGCGGCGGCGCTCCGCCGGGCGGATTGATCTCGTCGCTGGCCATGCCGGTCGGGGGGCGTTATCGTGGCGCCGTGGGATCGGCGGACGTGCCAGCTTGGGCGGATTCGGCGGCGGCAGCCGGCCGCATTGTAGCGGATGGCGGGGGCACGGCTGCGGCCGCCGGCCGTATCGCGTCGGCCATCGGATTGACCGCGCGCGCCGGACGCGCGGCGGCCGGTTCGTCGATTACGCCGCTCAGTTCGCGCACCACCATGTTGCTCGCCAGGCGCAATTCACGCAGGATTTTACCCACGCCGCGCATCACGTCGGGCAGATTGTCCGGCGGAATCACGATTAGCGCGATCACTAGAATTACGATTATTTCCACGATTTCCCGACGCTACGTCAGTTCCGCTGCCGCCCGGCTTGGCGATCGCTTTGCCGCCAGCGCACCGCGTCGATCCATCCGGCCGCCACGGCCTGCCCGTCCCGCAATGATCGTGAAGCCGTCCGTGGGTGTCAAACGATGAACCGCACCGCGCTCATCGCCGACCGCTGCTACCTCGATCATTTTGGCGGCCGACTTCATCCGGAACGCCCGGAGCGCGTCGCCGCGATGATCGCGATGGCCGCAGGGCTTAAGCGCGCCGGTCTGGCGACGCTCGCCCCGCGCGAGGCGACCACTGCCGAGCTTGAACTCTGCCACGGCGCCGAGTACGTCGCCACGGTCGCGCGCACCGCCGGTCTCGCGCACACCAGCTTCGATCCCGATACCCACACTTCGCCCGCGACCTTCGCCACCGCCCGGCTGGCCGCCGGCGGCGTGCTGACGGCGGTCGAGGCGGTGCTCGGCGGCGCGGCGCACAACGGTTTCGCGATCGTCCGTCCCCCCGGCCATCATGCGCGTCCGGACCACGCGATGGGCTTTTGCTTCTTCAACAACGTCGCGATTGCGGCGCGGTACCTGATCGAGCGCCACGGCCTCACGCGCGTGCTGATCCTCGACTGGGACGTCCATCACGGCAACGGCACGCAGGAGATTTTTTATCCCTCGCCGCAAGTCCTCTACATCTCGACCCATCAGTCGCCGTTCTATCCGGGCAGCGGGATGTTCGACGAAATCGGCGCGGGCGCGGGCGCCGGCTTCACCGTTGACGTGCCGCTGCCGGCCGGCTTCGGCGACGCCGAATACCTGCGCATCTTCGACCATCTGCTGATGCCGATCGCGCGGCAGTTCAAGCCCGAGTTCGTCCTCATTTCGGCCGGCTTCGATTGCCACTACCGCGATCCGCTGGGCGGGATGCGCGTGACCGCCGAGGGCTTCGCCGCGATGACCCGGCGGATGAAGCGGCTGGCCGCCGAGAGCTGCGGCGGCCGGATGGTCGCGGCGCTCGAGGGTGGCTACGACCTGCAGGCGCTCGAAGAGGCGGGCCGCGCCGTGATCGACGAACTCGGCCGCGACGACGCCGAGCCGATCGTGCCGGTGGCCGGTGGCGAACGCGCCATCCCGGTCGTTCAGCGCGGCAAATATTTCCATCAGCCGTTCTGGAAGCTCGATTGAGCGATCGCGCGCCGCTGCGCCTTGCCGCGCTCGGCCCCGGCGCGCCGCGCGAGTTTACGCTCGATCGCGATCGCCTGACGGTCGGCGCCGCGCCCGGCAATGACCTGCTCATCGAGGTGACGACGGTGTCGCGCCGCCACGCCACGCTCGAGCGCCGCGCCGGCGCCTGGTGCGTCGTCGACCATAATTCGACCAACGGGACCTTCGTCAACGGCGTGCGCATAAGCGGCGAAGCGCCGATCAAGCCCGGCGACGAATTGTGCTTCGGCACGGCGCGCTACAGCCTGATCCGTCCGCCGCCGCGCCCGCGCCGCCGCCGCGTCACCTACGCCGCGATCATCGCGCTGGTCTTTGCCGGTGGCTTCGCGATCGCCGAATACCTGATCAACTGGGACCGCCTCGAAGGCGCTCGATGGGCCGGTGCTCCGGCGTCGCCACCGGCCGCCGCGCCAGCGGCGCGATCGCCGATACCCGTCGCCTCGCCGGCGCCATCCACGCTCGCGCGCGCGATGCCGTCCGTTCCCGCGCCGATCGCGTCAGTCGTGCCTGAGGCGACGCCCGCGCCAGCCGCCGCCGAAGCGGATCCGCCGTGGCTCGCCGCCGTCAATCGTTACCGCACGCAAAGCGGTCTCGCGCCGGTCGCCAACGACGCGACGACCAGCCGCGGTGACCAGAATCACGCGCGCTACCTGGTCGAGAACTTCAAGGATTCGATCAGCCGCGGCATCAGTACGGGTGCCGCGATGCATCGCGAGGACCCCGCCAACCGCTGGTACACCCCCGCCGGCCAGGCGGCCGCCAACGCCAGCGACGTCGCCGAATGGCCCGGGCCGGCGCCGCCGCCCTCACCGCTGTGGGCGCTCGACGGCTGGATGAGCGGGCCGTTCCATCGCGTCTCGATCCTCAACCCCAGGCTGCGCAGTGCGAGTCTCGGTAGCTGGTGCGAGGGCGCCGTGTGTGTGGTCGCGCTCAACGTCGTCGCCGGGGCGGCCGTGACCGCGATCGGCACGGCGATGCCCAATCCGGTGCGGTTTCCGGCTCCGGACAGCACGCTCACGATGAATTCGTCGGAGGGCGAATGGCCCGATCCGCTGAGCGCCTGTCCCGGCTACGCCGCGCCGAGCGGCCTGCCGATCACCCTGCAGGTGGCGCTCTTTCGCGCCGTCAAGCTCGATAGTTTCTCGCTCGCCCTCGACGGCGCCGCGCTCAGCCCGATCGAGGCCTGCGGTATCGACGCCTCCAGCTACGTCAGTCCCGACCCCGAGGCTCAGCGCCGCGCGCGCGGAACCCTGAGCGCCTATGGCACCGTGATCGTGGTACCGCGCCAGCCGCTGGCCGCCGGGCGCTATACGGTCGCGATCACCGCCGACGGCCAGTCCTATAGCTGGTCGTTTACGATCGCCCCCGCCGCGGATTAGGCGTCGAACGGATGAAGAACGTCACCGCCAAAGAACGGAAAATTGTTTCACGTGAAACATCGCTTCGAGTAGATCGAGCGAAAGGTGAAAAAATTCATCCTTGCGCGCGGTGCGCCGGTTGCGGCGATCCGCGGGGCGTTGTCGATGGCGCCTCGGCCATGATATTCCCACTAGAGCCGATGCCGTCGAAACCGGGGCGTCGGCCGGTTACCCGCAGGAGGCTGGTATGAAGATCTCGATGTTCCATCTGATGCCCTACCGTGATTTGCCGGCGGATTTCGAAAAGCGCTACCAGTCCGTATGGGTCGATCCGCCCTTCTGGGAGTTGGCCGATCCGGCCAGGGTGGGTCAGTATTACAACTGGACGCTCGACGAGCTGACCTACGCCGCCAAGGCCGGCATGGACGGTATCTGCGTCAACGAACATCATCAGAATGCCTACGGTTTCATGCCCAGCCCCAACCTGATGGGCTCGGTGCTGGCCCGCGCGACCAACGGCCTCAACTGCGCGGTGGTCCAGATGGGCGCGACGCTGCCGACCACCAACCCACCGATCCGGGTCGCCGAAGAGTACGCGATGCTCGATTGCATCAGCGGCGGACGCCTGGTCGCCGGGATGCCGCTGGGCACCCCGATGGACGCCAATCTCTGCTACGGCATCACCCCGATCGAGCATCGCGAACGCTACTATGAGGCGCACGATCTGATCATGAAGGCGTGGCAGTCGCGCGAGACCTTTGCCTGGAATGGCAAGTACTTCAAGCTGCCGATGGTCAACCTGTGGCCGCGCCCGATCCAGCAGCCCCATCCGCCTGTCTGGGTGCCCGGCGCGGGCAGCCTGAGCACCTGGGACTTCGCCGCCAAGCACGACCATTGCTACTGCTTTCTCAGCTACTACGGCAACAAGCTGGGCAAGCGCGTGATGGACGGTTTCTGGGAATTCGTCGCCAAGAGCAATCTCGATCCCAATCCGTACCGCGCGGGCTTCCTGCAACTGGTGGTGGTGGCCGAGACCGACGCGCAGGCCGAGAAGGACTACTACAAGCACATCAGATATTTCTACGATAAGTCGCTGCACATCCTGAACGAATACCAGATGATCCCGGGCAACCAGGACTATCGCAGCCTGACCAACAGCGTGAAGAACCTGCTGCCGATGCAGCTCGACCTGATGAATTCCGTGGCCAACTGGAAGTACAAGGATTTCGTCGACAACCAGTTCGTGATCGCGGGCAGTCCGGCCACCGTGCGCGATCAACTCAAAGAGGCGGTCAAGAATCTGCGCGTCGGCAACCTGATGGTCCTGCTGCATATCGGCTCGATGCCGCATGAGCTGACGCTCAAGAATATCGACCTGTTCGCCAAGGAGGTCGCGCCTCATTTCCGCAACGTCTGGGACGAGGACGGCTGGGAGAACAAGTGGTGGCCGCAGGCGCTGCGCGGCAAGATCAATCAGCCCGGGGCGGGCCACGGCACCGGCGCGGAGTTGCGCGCCGGCAAATAGGCACGCCGCGACGGCTGACGGCGACGGGGCAATGGCGCCGTGCGCTTTCGGGCGCGCGGACGCCGCGAATGGATTCGCGAAAAATTTCAAGCGAGACAGAGAGCACAAGCAATCATGGCTGCCACTTCGGAACAGACCCTCAAACTCTGGGAAGACAAGGTCACCGCGCACGTCAAGGTCGCCGGCTCCGGTCCGGCGCTGGTCTACCTGCACAGCGGCTATGGCCTGGTATGGGATGAGTCGCTCGATCTGCTCGCGCGCGATTTCACGGTCTACGCGCCCGAGCATCCGGGCACCAGCGCCGGTGACCCCGACGCGGTCAAGCCGCTCGATGACGTCTGGGACCTGGTGCTCTATTACTACGAGCTGTTCGATAAGCTCGGCCTCGAAGCGCCGGCGGTAGTCGGCCATTCGTTCGGCGGGATGGTCGCGGCGGAAATCGCTGCCAACAATCCGCGCCGCGTGAGCCGCCTGGTGCTGATCGACGCGCTCGGCCTTTGGCGCGACGATACGCCAATCAAGAACTACATGGTGACGCCGCAGGCGCAGCTCGACGTGCTGATGTTCGCGGACCCGAAGCACCCCGCGCGCAAGCATGTCTCGATGAACCTCGAGGATGCCGAATCGATCATTCGGCTGACCTGGGCGCTCGGCTGCACGGGCAAATACATCTGGCCGATTCCCGACAAGGGGCTGCGCAAGCGCGCGCATCGCATCACCGCGCCGACGCTGCTCATCTGGGGCAAGCAGGACGGGCTGACCAAGCCGATCTACGCCGAGGAATTCAAAAAGGTCATCCCCAATTCGCGCGTCGAATTGATCGACCATGCGGCGCACATGGCGCAACTCGAGCAGCCGGCCGCCGTCGCGAAGCTGGTACGCGAGTTCCTGAAGCACTGAGCCCGCACAGTTCAATCGGTCGTCATCCGATGGCGTCGGCGATTCCGCCGGCGCCATCGTCGTTTGTGCTGGCATCTCGCGATATAGCGGCATCTCCCAATTTGCTCCTAACATTTCCAATGTTAGGAGCAAATTGACTTCTATCAGGGCTTCATCTACTAATCTTGGAGAAGTTAGTAGCAATTTGGTAAGAGCTAACCAGCTGATATTACTGATGAAATTGCGCATTGCGCCGATGCCGTTCATCTGGCGCAAGTAGGGCGGGCTGACCAAGCCTATCTACGCCGAGAAGTTCAAAAAGCTCATCCTCAATTCGCGCGTCGAATTGATTGACCACGCGGCGCACATGACGCCGCTCGAACAGCCGGCGGTTGTCGCGAAATTGCTGCGCGACTTCCTGAAGTACTGAGCCCAGCCACGGCCCGCCACTAAGTTCGGCAATTAGGCGCTCAGTAATCGGCTGATTTCGCGACCATGTGGACGGCTTATGAAAAAAGAAGTTCTGGCAGTTTGCGCAGTTTTTGCTCTCATCCTTCCTGCCATAGTTCGAGCCAGCCAATTCGAATTACCCGCTCCTTCCGCAAGTCCTATGGGGCCAAGTAACAACGTGTTGGAATTACCTCCGCTGCTCGGTCCTACGCTGCCGGCGGCGCCACCTGTTTTGCAGAAACCAGAAATTCCATCTCCCTTCCTAGGCTGTTGGACAGCGAGTCCGGATAAGTTTGATTCTGTAGTCTCTTCATTCGGGAGCGTCACGGTGGGGTCTCCTGGCAAGATCGTTTTCTGCTATCGATCAGATCATATCGAGGTACCGGAAGCGGAAATTTCCTTCAGCGCTGGCGATTGGATCAAAAATGTTGCCTTCCACCTCGGGCTTGGGGTGACCACTGCGACGATCGATCCACAGGGCATCACCACGAGCATTTATGAAGTTACTGATACGCAGATTCACGCACGGACATTCATTCCCATGGACGTGACCGAGCGGCTTCTCTACCTATTGCCAATCACAAAGCCAACGATGCTCGTTGATGAGGAACTGGCGACGCTGATCAATTCCGACACGATCCTTGTGCAAGCACGCCAAGCGTTGGACATGCCAGGAATGCATAGCGTCAGGATGTGGCACGCTGAGTTTCACAGAATTGGCCAACTGGGGGCTTCCTTCTGAAATTCCGGCTTCATGGAAGCAGCAGATGTCTAGCCATACAAAGAAATCAGTTCCTTCAAAAATCGACGAACTGCTGGTTTCGCTGGATCTTGGACGGGCACGGACTCCTAATGAATTAGCGGCCCTCGCTGCTGAAATCAGGGCGGCGTTTGAAGAGTCTCAAGAGCTTAGGAAAATATCCCGGCCCCCGCGAAGTCTGTGGAAAAAGTACAGAGAAGAGGTGCTTCCCCTGACCCACTTTGTACAACATTTATTTCCAGACCGTCAGGACGTCCTGTGTCAGCCAAATCTAAAAGATAGTGGAAATTACGACGCGACTATCACTTTTCCCGGTGGGGCAAAGACAACGAGATTGTTCGTTGAATTCACCTATGCCACGGATGGTTGTAAGGACTCGCTGCGAATGGAGGTTTTGAACTGCAAAGGTCGGGTGAATGCGCTCGGAGAAGTCACCTCCTCCGGCACCAGGAACACGGGCCATCATATCGAGGTGCTGGATGAAGCTGTGCCGAGGTCGCGCATCGTGGAGAAGCACCAGCGCTTAATCATCGCCCGAATCAAGGCCAAGGCGCGCAAAAAGTACGGTCCTGATCATATCCTCGTTGTCGTCTTCGACGATTTTGTGGGCTTCCGCTCCGACCAGGAGATTGCAGATCTAAAGTCGTCCATTGCGTCAGAGATCGACCTCTCGACGTTGGACTTCAGGAGTCTTTATCTTCTCGGCTTCTCGGGCAAGACTCTCTCGGAGTTGAAGTTGCGACGCTGACAGCGGCTTACACTCGCCGGGTGCTTTACATCGCGCAGGCAGAGATGCTTGATTCGCCGCGGGGGCGGAGAGGCGGGCAGTCGCGGAACATACCCATGAGGGTTGCGCGGGCGGCGTCGCTCGAATAACAAAGAGGGATTGCTTTGGAGCCCAGATGGACTCACTGATGAATCAGACCAATTTGCGAGTCACAGACATATCGACGACTACCCGGTGATATATCGAAACTGAATTAATGAAGAATCGAATCACGCCAATCACCTGCGCCCTTATCCTGGCGCTCATTTCAATCGGCGCCATCACTCCGGGCGCGAAGGCAGCTACCATGGACGGACTTCCCGTGCGCAACACAGGCCATTACGCAATTATCGACACCGACCGCGGCGTGGTCGTGGTTGAACTCTACCCGGCGGTCGCGCCCAAGACCGTCGCCAATTTCGAGAAGCTCTCCAAGGACGGCTTCTACAACAAGCTGACCTTCCATCGCGTGGAACCCGGCTTCGTGGTCCAGGGCGGCGACCCGCAGGGCAACGGGACGGGCGGTCCGGGCTACGAAGTCCCGGCCGAGATCAGCACCACCGAGCATCATTTGCGCGGCACGATCGCGATGGCGCGGACCAGCGACGCGGTCAATCCGGAACGCAAATCGAGTGGCAGCCAGTTCTACATCTGCCTGGCCCCGGCGCCGTTTCTCGACGGCCAGTACACGCTGTTCGGCGGCGTGGTCGAAGGGATGGCGGTAGTCGATCAGATCAAGGTTGGCGACCACATCAAAAAGATCACGCTGAGCGACCAGTTGCCGAAGTAGGCGACGCGCCATGGCCGCGGGAGGAAGCGGGCCCCCGGGCGGGCCCTACTTCACCGTCGATCTCCATCTGCATACCAGCCGCGGCAGCGCCGACTCGAACCTGTCGCTCAAGGATCTGGTCGCGCGTGCCGCGCAGATCGGGATCGGCGCGGTCTGCATTACGGAGCACGATAACGCCTGGGATCTGCGCGAGCTGGTGGCGATCGCCGCCGACTCGGGCGTGATCTTCATTCGCGGGATGGAGGTCACCACCGAGATGGGCCATATCGGCGTCTTTGGGCTTACCGAGTACGTCGGCGGCATCTACAAGCTGCGTGAACTGCGCAAGGTGGTGGACCGGCTGGGCGGCATCATGGTCGCCAATCATCCGTTCCGCTACAAGCTCGACCCGCGCTTCTCGTTCATCAATCACGATGACGAGGCGATCGATCCGTCGCGTCCCGAGACCGCCGCGAAGCTCGAGATCTTCGAGGTCTGCGACGCGGTCGAGACCCTCAACGGGGCCTGCTCGGAAGAAGAGAACCAGTTTGCGCTCAAAGTCGCGAGGCATCTGGGGCTGGCCGAAGTGGCCGGCTCGGACTCCCATTCGGCCAATTCGGTGGGCTGCGTGACGACCCTGCTGCCGCATCCGGTGGCCAATGAGCGCGAGCTGATCGAGGCGATCAAGGCGCATAAGAGTTGCGCGGGGCGCGGCCTGCTGACCGGCGCGGTTGCCCCGTTTGAAATCCCGGCCTGAGCGCGCGGCGGCGCGAGTCCGGGGCGAATCCGGCGCGAATCCGCCAAATGGCGCGCGGCGGGCGCTACTTTCTGGCGCGCGATCGGCGCTATTTTCATTCCCACAGTTGTTTAGATTGGCGGCCACGGGATAAGATCGGGCGCGATCCCGCATCACCTATGGCAACCAACCGTGACCGATTCGCGCTGATCGAACGCATCACCACGATCGGCAGCGAAGCGCCCATCGATCTGCGCGAAACCCTTGATCGCATCGTCACCACGATCGCCGCCGAGATGGAGGTCGAGGTCTGCTCGCTCTACGTCTTCGATCCGCAGCGCGAACGGCTCATCCTGCGCGCCACGGTCGGGCTCGACCGCGACTCGGTCGGGCGGGTCTCGATGCGGGTGAACGAGGGGCTGGTCGGACTCGCGGTGGAATCGGCGGGGCCGGTGGTGGTCGAGGACGCCATGAGCCATCCGCGCTACAAATACTTCGCTGAGACCGGCGAGGAACGCTATCACACGTTCCTCGGCGTGCCGGTGCAGGAAGGGCGGCATCCGCCGCTCGGCGTGCTGGTGGTGCAGACCCTGCGGCGGCGCAAATTCGGCAAGGAAGAGGCGCGTCTGCTCAAGACCGCGGCCAGCCAGGTAGCGCAGATTCTGACGCATTTCCAGTTGCGCGAAACGCTCGCGACCAAGGAGAAGGAGCGCGACGAGTATCGGCGCCGGATGATCGACGCGAACCGGCTGCTCAAGAGCTATGAAAAGGTCGGCGGCACGACCCGCGTGGCCGCGCCGGTCAAGGTGCGCCGGCCGCGCCTGGTCGGCCTGCCGGCGTCGCCCGGATTCGCTCGCGGCATGGCCCACGTGGTCGGCACCTTTCTGAGCTCGATCGATCGCAACCTGCGCGCGCGGGACGCGAAGGCCGAGTCGAAACGGCTCGACGAGGCGCTGGTCCGATCGCGCGGCGAACTGGCGGCGCTGAAGGTGCGGATGGCGCCGTTGATGCCGGAGTCGGACCTCAAGATTTTCGACGGCCATCGGCAGATTCTCGACGACGACGAATTCATCGGCCGCATCCGCGAAGCGATCAAGACCGGCTTCGCGGCCGAGAGCTCGCTGTTCCGCGTGATCGACGAGTTGAGCGCGCAGATGCTGGCGGTGGCCGACGGCTACCTGCGCGAGCGCGCGACCGACTTTCGCGACATCGGCCATCGCGTCCTGCGCCATCTGCGCCAGGAGGACAAGAAGGGCGCGTTCGCCAAGGCGACGATCCTGATCGCCGAGGAGCTGACGCTCTCGCAATTGACCCTGGTCTCGCACGAGAACCTGGCCGGTATCGCGCTGCAATCGGGCGGCGTGACCTCGCATGCGGCGATTCTGGCGCGCGCGTTCGAGATTCCGACGGTGGTCGGCGTCGAGCATCTGATGGAGTCGGTGGCCGAGGGCGACGGCCTGGTGCTCGACGGCAACTCGGGCATCGTCTACGTCAATCCATCGACCGACATCGAGCGCGAATACCAGGTGCTGACCAAGCGCTACGACGCGTTCCGCAAGGAGCTGATGACCGGGCCCGAGACGCTGACCGCCACCCGCGACGGCCATCGGGTGCAGATGCTCGCGAATATCGCGCTGCTGGCCGACGTGCCGCTGGCAATTCGCTACGGTGCCGAGGGAATCGGGCTGCTGCGATCGGAATTTTCATTTCTGACCTACGAGGATTTTCCCGACGAAGATCAGCAGCTCACGCTCTACAACCGGATGCTCGAGGCGGCCGGCAAGCGCCCGGTGACGATCCGCACGCTGGATATCGGCGCGGACAAGTATCCGCCGTATCTGCGCGTCCCGCGTGAGGAGAATCCGTTTTTAGGCTGGCGATCGATCCGGATTTCGCTCGAGCTGGCGAGCATTTTCAAGGTCCAGTTGCGTGCGATCCTGCGCGCCGCGGCACATCACGACGTGCGCATCCTGTTCCCGATGATCTCGAGTATCGAGGAGCTGCGCCGCGCGCGCGAGCTGCTGGCCGAGGCCCAGGCCGAACTCTACAAGGAGGGGCTCGAGCACAATCCGGATATCCCGGTCGGGATCATGGTCGAGGTGCCGGCGGCGGTCTGGCTGGCGCCGCGGCTGATGCGCGAGGTCGATTTCTTTTCCATCGGGACCAACGACCTGATCCAGTATCTGCTCGCCGCCGACCGCAATAATCCCAAGGTCGCCCATCTCTACGAACCGCTCCATCCGGCCGTGCTCTCGGCGATCGCCGAGGTGGTCAACGTCGCGCGCGGAGCGGGCAAAGAGGTCTGTATTTGCGGCGAGATGGCGAGCGATCCGATGGCCACGCTGTTGCTGCTCGGGATGGGGCTCGACCAGTTGAGCCTGAGCCCGGTGTTTATCCCGGTGGTGCGCAAGCTGGTGCGCGACAGCGACTACCAGACGGCGCGCCATCTGGCCCATGCGGTGCTGCAAATGGTTTCGGTCCAGGACATCAAGGGATACCTGATCGAACGCTACCGGGAGCTGGGCCTAATCCATTTGGTGGAGATGTACCGGTGAGGTGCTCCATGGTCTTGATTTATCAACAAAAAAAAGATCAAATCGCGAGTTATTCACAGGTTCCCGCGGGACCCAATTATTGACTTTACTGGTTGCGCTTAGTTAACTCTGACCGTTCGGTTAGAGTCGTCTCGCGGATTTGTGTAAAGTGGGGCGGTAGAGGAGTATTCGATGGTCCTAGTCTTAAGCATATTCGGCTTTCTGGTGGGTGCGGGGGTGATCCTGTATCTGCTGCTCGGCCGAAATCGTTATGGTGGAGACCGCGCGGCGCCGCTCCTGCAAATTGCCGCAAATCCGGGTGCGCTGGCCGCGGCCACGCTTAAGCCTGAGCCGTGCCGCACGATCCGGGTCTATTTCATCAAGCCTTCGCGTTACGACGAGGAAGGCTACGTCCAGTTCTATCGCTTCGGCGTTCAGCCCAACAACACGCTGACGGTGCTGAAGGCGCTCAACGAAAGCTACAACCGGCGCTACTCGATCGAGCGCAACGTCTATCTCGACACCGTCATCTGGGACGAGATCTGCGACGGCATCGTGAGCCCCGAGACCATCGACGCGATCAAGGAAAAGGCCCAGGAAGACGGCGTCGAGCTGGTCATGGGACTGGCGGGCGTGCAGTCCAACCAGTATCCGCGCGGACGCGATCTCGCGCTGCAATTCGTCGCGCATGGCTTGCGCACGATGATGGGCGGGTTCCACGTCAGCGGCTATCCGGAATCGCGCGACTTCCTGCATAGCTGCGGCATCACGACGATCGTCGGCGAGGCCGAGAACCTGTGGGGCCAGATCATCGAGGATCTGCTGCGTGGAGACTTGCAGCCCAACTACGCGGTGACCGACGGCATCCGGGCCAAGACCGGCCAGGCCGATATCATCGTGCCGGTGATCACCGACGCGCAGCTACCGGTGGTAGACGATCGCTACCTGACGCGCTTTTTCGATCCGACCATGACCACCATCGACACCTCGCGCGGATGTCCGTTCACCTGCTCGTATTGCAGCGTGAAGAATGTGATGGGGCGCACGATGCGCTCGCGCGAGCCCAACTCGGTGGTCAACTGGGTGCGCGACGCGGCGCGCAATCACGGCATCACGTCGCTGTTCCTGGTCGATGACGATTTTTTCCGCAGCCCGCGCTGGGAGGAGATTCTGACCGGCCTGGTCGAGGTCAAAAAGGAATTTCCCGAGCTGTCGTTCATGATGCAGGTCGACGTCGACGCCTCATGCTACGCCAACACCGCCGAGGGCGAGACCGAGTCGGCCAAGCATCGGCGCAGCCGGCGCTTCGTCGAGCTGGCGGCGAAGGCCGGATGCTACCAGGCCTTCGTCGGCATCGAGTCGCTCAATCCCGACAATCTCAATCACGCGACCAAATACCAGAACACCGACGAGCGCCAGCATCGCCACAAAATCGAAGAGGTGCGCAAGCATGTCCTCGACAAGTACCGGCGGGTGGTCGACAACTGGCACAAGGTCGGCGTTTCGGTGCATGCCGGCTACATGCTGGGCTTCCCCTTCGACGGGCCGGACTGCGGACGAATCGCGGCCAAGACCCTGCGCAAGCTCGGCTTCGACATCGTGTCGTTCTTCATCATGACGCCGCTGCCCGGCACCGAAGACCAGGTGCGCTACGCCAAGGAAGGCAACATCATCGACTGGGACTTCAACAACCTCGACTCTCAGCATGTGACGCTGAGCCATGAGAAGCTTGACACCCAGACCTGGTACCAGGCCTATAGCGACGCCTTCCTCGGCTTCTATTCGATCGGCCGGCTGCTGCACACGATCTTCACGGTCGCGGGCGGCCGCTCGCTCGCGGCGGAAGCGCGCCGCGCGACGGTGCGCCAGTTCGTCTATTATTTCTTCAGCTACCGCCAAGGCCGCCATCCGATGGTCGGCGGGGTATGGCAGATTCGCCGGCGCGACGTGCGCCGCGGCGCGGTCGGCGACGAGGATGCGCGCCGCCAGTACCTGGGCGGGCTGCGCTTCGACGCGATCCTGCGCGGCGAGGGTGGCGGCTTCGCCGGCGCGCCGGCCTGATCGGCACCAAGAGATTAATCGAAACGATCGCCCACCGGCGCGGCACCGACGCCGCGCTGGTGGCGTTTTCCACAACGCGCGCCGCCGGGCGCTGCCCTTTGCCGCGCGACTTGCGCTATACTCGGTGGCAGTCCCGGCTATACTCGGCCGTATACGCCGTGCGGTATTCACTATGATGACCGACGCTCAAATCGACGCGCTCGCCACCCATCTGGTGCAGGGGCTGCTGGCGCGCGGCTCGATCAAGCCGAAAGTCGCGGAAAAAGATCTGATCGCATGCGTGGTCGAGATGCTCTCATCGAACTTCGAGACCGAGGCCAAGATCGACGACGAGGCCGACAAAATGGCCGAGGAGCAGGCGCGGCTCGATCCGCGGCTCGACGTGACGCGGTTGCGCGGGATGATCCGGCGGCGGATCGCGGAGAAAAAGAATTTCACGCTCTAGGGGAGGCTCTGCACAAGGCTCTGCTGTCACCCTGAGCGCAGCGAGCATGGGTCCCGGATCCGGGATTCTTCGCTGCGCTCAGGGTGACAACCAAACTTGTGCAGAGGTTCCCTAGGGAAGCTCTCCACAAGGCCGCAGGGAGGGGCGACGGCGATCCCATGAAACTCGGCGAAGACCGGATATTGTTTTTGGCCCGCGAAGCGCTCGCGCGGATGCGCGACGAGGGGCTGGTCGAGATCGCCAACTTCGCCGTCGCGCTGCGCCACGGACGCGAGATCCTGGCTGACTGGGCCGAGAAGGGCGACGCGATCGACGAGGTGGTGCGGCGCAAGATCCTGTCGATCAAGCGCGGCATCGTCGAGGGCGGCACGGAATGGAATATTCTCCACCGCCGCTATCGCGAAGAAGAATTGCGCAAGAAAGGCCCGCAGCGCTGAGGAACCTCTGCACAAGGCACTGCTGTCACCCTGAGCGTAGCGAATCCGGATCCGGGATCTTCGCTGCGCTCAGAATGGCAACCTAACTTGTGCAGAGGTTCCTGGCTATTCGCGCTCGTCGCTGGTCGCGAACAATCCCGATCCGTCAGCGGCCTGGACACTCTGCTAGACTCAAACCATGGACGCGAACGAATTCCTGAAGGCGGCCGACGAATGTCTGGGCCGGGTCGCCAAATGGCTCGAGACACTCGACCCGGACGAGGCCGACTACGCGACCGGCGACGGCGTGGTGACGATCGAGTTCGCCGACGGCGGCAAGTTCGTCCTGAGCCGGCAGGCGGCGACCAGCCAGATGTGGTTTGCGGCGGGCGCGCGCGCGTGGCATTACAACCGCGACGAAGCGACGGGCCGCTGGCGCGACGATCGCGACGGGCACGATCTCTATCTGCGGCTGGCGGAAGTGATCGCCGAAAAAATTGGCCACCCGGTCGAATTCAGCGGCTAACGAAGCTCCGCACAAGGTCCACGCAGTCATTCTGAGCGGAGCCGGGATTCTTTACGCCGCAGACTCCGTTCACCGTGAAAGCCACGAGTATCGCCGCGGCGACCAACCCGCCGCGCATCATCCGCGAAAACCCTGACATGCCCCTTTTCCACTGGCATCCGAGATCGTGGAGTCCTTGCTTTCGACGGGCGGGCTGGTAGGCTGTTGGATTGGCACTCGCCACATGGGAGTGCCAATTGACAATCCCAACGTCGTGGTTAAATTTCGGCCGGGAACCCCTGCGTCAGGGAAATTAAACAATTGTCATCAAGGAGGCTGCTGGTTCCAATGTCGAAAATCAGGCCACTAGGCGATCGGATACTCGTGAAGCGGATCAAGGAAGAGGAAAAGACCAAGGGCGGAATTATCATTCCGGATACCGCGAAGGAAAAGCCCCAGGAGGGCAAGGTGGTCGCGGTGGGCAAGGGCAAGGTCACCGAAGAGGGCAAGCTCGTCGCGCCTGACGTCAAGGCGGGCGATCGGATCCTGTTCGGCAAATATTCCGGCAGCGAGGTCAAGCTCGACGGTGAGGAGCACCTGATCCTGCGCGAGGACGACATCCTGGGCGTGCTCGAGGGATGACGAAGGGCCGCATCGTTTAAATTTCCGTAAATTCGAGGAGTGAGCTATGGCTGCAAAAATAGTACGTTTTTCGCAAGAAGCCCGCGAAAAAATTCTGAAGGGCGTCAATGTTCTGGCTGACGCCGTGACCGTAACGCTGGGCCCCAAGGGCCGTAACGTGGTGCTCGAGAAGAGCTTCGGCGCGCCGACCGTCACCAAAGACGGCGTGACCGTGGCCAAGGAAATCGAACTCGAAGACAAATTCGAGAACATGGGCGCGCAGATGGTCAAAGAGGTCGCCTCCAAGACCTCCGACGTGGCTGGTGACGGCACCACCACGGCGACCGTGCTGGCGCGTTCGATCTATACGGAAGGCATCAAGATGGTGGCGGCGGGCCACGATCCGATGTCGCTCAAGCGCGGCATCAATCGCGCGGTCGAGGCGATCACCAACGAGCTGAAGGCGCTGTCGAAGCCGACCAAGGATCGCCGCGAAATCGCGCAGGTCGGGACAATCTCGGCCAACAACGATTCGACCATCGGCGAGATCATCGCGGAAGCGATGGAGAAGGTCGGCAAAGAGGGCGTGATCACGGTCGAGGAGGCCAAGGGCCTCGAGACCACGCTCGAAGTGGTCGAGGGCATGCAGTTCGACCGCGGCTATCTCTCGCCCTATTTCGTGACCGATCCGGAGCGGATGGAGGCGCGGATCGAAGACGCCTACGTCCTGATCCACGAGAAGAAGATCTCCTCGATGAAAGATCTGCTGCCGATCCTCGAGGCGATTGCCAAGACCGGCAAGCCCTTCCTGCTGGTGGCCGAAGAGGTCGAAGGCGAGGCGCTGGCGACGCTGGTGGTCAACAAGATTCGCGGCACGCTGGCCTGCACGGCGGTCAAGGCGCCAGGCTTTGGCGATCGGCGCAAGGCGATGCTCGAGGATATCGCGATCCTGACGGGCGGCAAGGTGATCGCGGAGGAGCTGGGGCTCAAGCTCGAGAACCTGACGCTGCAGGATCTCGGCCGCGCCAAGCGGATCGTAGTCGACAAGGACAACACCACGATTATCGATGGCGCCGGCAAGAAGGTCGACATCGAAGGCCGCATCAAGCAGATTCGCGCGCAGATCGACGAGACCACCTCGGACTACGATCGCGAGAAGCTGCAGGAGCGGCTGGCCAAGCTGGTCGGCGGCGTGGCGGTGATTCGCGTCGGCGCGGCGACCGAAATCGAGATGAAGGAAAAGAAGGCGCGGGTCGAGGATGCGCTCCATGCGACGCGCGCGGCGGTTGAAGAAGGCGTCGTGCCGGGCGGCGGCGTCGCGCTGATCCGGGCCTCGGCGGCGCTCGAGAGCATGCGCGGCAGCGAGGAAGAGAAGGTCGGCATCAGCATCATCAAGAAGGCGGTCGAGGATCCGGCCCGCTGGATCGCGACCAACGCGGGCTGGGAAGGCTCGGTGGTGGTCGACAAGATCCGCAACAACAAGGGCCCCTTCGGTTTCAATGCGGCGACCGAAGAGTTCGAGGACCTGATGAAGGCCGGCATCATCGACCCGACCAAGGTCGTGCGCAGCGCGCTGCAGAACGCGGCGTCGGTGGCGAGCCTGCTGCTGACCACGGAATGCATGGTGGCCGAGAAGGCCGACGACAAGCAGCCGAGCCAGGGCGGAATGCCTCCCGGCGGCATGATGTAGGTTTGGACTAAGAGTTGACCGGCGGCGTGCCCCACGCGCCGTCGGGATCTGAACGGGCGGCGATCGCAACTAGCGGTCGCCGCTCTTTTTTTATGCCGCGCGCCGCCCGGCGTGAGCCGTCAGCGCGATCGCGGCGGAGCTAAGGAACCTCTGCACAAGTTAGGTTGTCATTCTGAGCGCAGCGAAGAATCCC
>JADMIL010000093.1 GCA_015478645.1 Candidatus Binataceae bacterium | reverse complement strand
ATCGGCGGCTATGAGGGCGGTGAGATCGCGAGCCGAATGGCGGTCGATCTCACGATCGAGGCGTACCGCGAGAGCCCGCCCGCATGGGGCGCGGCCAAGCGGCTGCAGCGCGCCGTGCAGCGCGCCAATATCGAAATTCACAACCGCGCGATCGTGGTGCCGGAGTTGCGCCGGATGGGCACCACGTTGATCGCGGCGGTAGTCGAGGGCGGTAGGCTGAGCGCGGCGCACGTGGGCGATAGCCGACTGTACCTGGCCCGCGGCGGATGCCTCTCGCAGATCACCAAGGACCACACGGCGGTCGCCGAGCGGGTGCGAATGGGCCTGATGAGCGCGGCACGCGCGCGCAATCATCCGGAGCGCTCGATGCTCAGCCGCTCGCTTGGCCGAGAGCTGATCGTGTCGGTGGATCGGCTCTCGATGCCGCTGGTGCAGGGCGACCGTGTGCTGCTGTGCAGCGATGGGCTCTACAACGTGCTCGAGGACGGCGAGATCGAGCATCTACTGCGGCCGGGCGACGCGGCCGCAATCTGCAAGGCGCTGATCGAAACGGCCAACGCGCGCGGCAGCGGCGATAACCTGACGGTTGCGGTCTTCATCATGCACGGCGCGACGCCGTTTGCCGCCGACGTTGCCGGCACGGGATGGCGCGAGTGGTTGGGCAGGATCTTTGGACGAAGGCGCTGAGCGCGCACCGTGCCGGAGGCCCACGCCGCACGGCGCAGATCGGGCGCTAGCGCGCGTTGCGGTCGCGGGTCACGCAGTGTTAACGTCCGCGCCCATGCGGCGCAAGGGCACGTTCCGGCCATGATGCGTGAGCTCAATGTCGGCGACAAGCTCGACCAGTACCAGCTCACCGAACTCATTGCGCGCAGCGGCATGGCGTCAATCTTCAAGGCCATCGATCGGCTGAACGACGCGACGGTCGCGATCAAGATTCCCTATTTGCAGTTCGAGAGCGACGTGGTTTTCTACGGCCGCTTCAAGCGCGAAGAGGACGTCGGCCGCCGCCTCGAACATCCCAACATCATCAGGGTGCTGACGCCCCGGCATCGCAGCCGAATGTACATCGCGATGGAGTACGTCGACGGGATATCGCTGCGCGCGATCATGCGCGACGAGCGGCCGCTGCGCACCGAGCGCGCGCTGGACTTCGCCCGCCAGGTCTGCGACGCGATGGTCTACATGCACAGCCAAGGCGTCGTCCATCGCGACCTCAAGCCCGAGAATTTGCTGATCACCGCCGACGCCAAGGTCAAGCTGATGGACTTCGGGATCGCGCTTGA
>JADMIL010000009.1 GCA_015478645.1 Candidatus Binataceae bacterium | reverse complement strand
ACGTGATGTTCGTCGGCAACGGCGATTTCATTCCGGGCAAGCGCGGCGCGATCCAGCGCACGCGCGACGGCGGCAAAAGCTGGGCGCCGGTCGATCTGCCGCTCGAGCCCAACTCGGTGGTCTACTGGCTCGCGACCAATCCGGCCAATCCCGACGTGGTCGTCGCCAACAGCCTGCACGGCTACGTCTATGTGAGCACCAACGCCGGTGACACGTGGACCAAGTCGCGCCGCGAGTTCGGCGAGATCCGCGCCGTCGCCTGGGTGCCGAACTAAGCGCGCACCGGCGCGGCTGTGTGCCACTCAATCCAAGCGCCCGGCGCGGCGATCGCGCGCCTGCGATCGTCCGCCGGCGCCTGATTCCCTCCGGCTCCAGCGCGTGCGAACTACGCGCGCGCGAGCTTAAGATTTTGTTGCACCCGACCGCGCCCATACCCTCGCTCACGCCCGCCGCGTAAGCTCATGCTCATGGACCAGACCGCGCTACAGAACCACGTCAACCGGCTGTGGGACGAATCGATCGTCGCCGAGCTAATCGAATATATCCGCATCCCGAACAAATCGGTCGCCTTTGATCCCGAATGGGCCGCGCACGGCCACATGGATCGGGTCGTCGCGCGTTTCACGGACTGGGCGCGCCGCCAGCCGATCGCCGGCCTGAAGCTCGAGGTCGTGCGCCTCGCGGGCCGCACACCGCTCATCTTCATCGATATTCCGGGCGACGCGCGCGGCACGATTCTGCTTTACGGCCATATGGACAAACAGCCCGAGATGGCGGGATGGCGCGCGGGCCTCGATCCGTGGACTCCCGTGCTCGAGGGCGATCGGCTCTACGGCCGCGGCGCCGCCGACGACGGCTATGCGATGTTCGCCGGCCTCGGCGCGATCGGCGCGTTGCAGGCGCAGGGCGTCGCGCACGCGCGATGCGTGATGCTGATCGAGGCGTGCGAAGAGAGCGGCAGCTTCGACCTGCCCTTCTATATCGACCATCTCGGCGATCGCATCGGGCGTCCCGACCTGGTTATCGCGCTCGACTCCGGATGCGCCAGCTACGATCAACTCTGGTGCACGACCTCGCTCCGCGGTCTGGCGGGCGGCACGCTGACGGTCGCAATGCTCACCGAGGGAGTCCATTCGGGCGACGCCGGCGGCATCGTGCCGTCGACCTTTCGCATCGCGCGCCAGCTCTTGAGCCGCATCGAGGACGAGCAGACCGGGCGCATCCTGCCGCTCGAATTTTATACGCATATTCCCGACCCGCGGCGCACGCAGGCCGAAGCCGCCGCCGCCGCGCTCGGCGCGGTTACCTGGTCGCGCTTTCCGTTCGTCGAGGGCGCCAGCGCGCTCGATGACGACCCGGTCGAACTGATCCTCAACCGCACTTGGCGGCCGGCGCTCGAAATCGTCGGCGCCGACGGTCTGCCCGCGGCCGGCAACGCCGGCAACGTGCTGCGTCCGCAGACCACGCTCAAGCTGTCGCTGCGCCTGCCACCGGATTGCGACCCGCGGAGCGCGACCGAAAAAATGAAATCGATTCTCGAAGCCGATCCGCCGCATGGCGCGCGCGTGACGTTCGAATCCAACTGGGCGGCCAGCGGATGGGACGCGCCGGAACTGGCGCCGTGGCTCGAACGATCGCTCGAGCAGGCCTCGCAGAGTTGCTTCGGCAAGCCCGCGGCTTACGTCGGCGAAGGCGGCACGATTCCGTTTATGGGGATGCTCGGCGAGCGTTTTCCTGAGGCGCAGTTCCTCATCACTGGCGTGCTCGGGCCGCACTCCAACGCGCACGGCCCCAATGAGTTCCTGAATCTGCCGACGGCCCGGCGGCTGACCGCCTGCGTCGCCCGCGTGATCGCGGATCAGCTGGTCGCGACCGCGCGTTGATCGCGCGCCATGACTGTACAGCCGCGGCATTGACTGGGATGCGGACGAATCCGCGAAGTCGCGCTTTTGGTGTCTCGCCCGCACCCCATGCCCGCGCACCCCAGGCCCATCGCGGCGCTGTCTGTCACCCTGAGCGCAGCGAATGGGTCCCGGATCCGGGATTCTTCGCTGCGCGCAGAGTGACAAAATGGGCCTGATGCAGAGGTTCTCTAGTTTTCGCCCTCGACCAGGATCTTCGCGGCGCGCAGCTCCTCGATCTCCTTAGCGCTGCGTCCCAGCCAATCGCTCAGGATCTCGCCGTTGTGCTGGCCGAGCGTGGCGGCCTCCAGCGGCAGGTCATTGGGAAATTCCGAAAAGCGCAGCGGCATCCCGGGGATTTGGAATTTGCCCGCAATGCGATCCTCGATCGTCCGCACCGTGCCACGCGCCAGCAGATGCGGATGCTTGGTGGTCTCTTCGATCGACAGCACCGGCGCCGCAGGCACGTGATGCTTTTGCATCATGTCGACCGCGCTGTCGCGATCCGGAAACGTCGCGAGCCAGTCCTCGATCAGCTTGATCACTTCGCCGCGATTCGCAAGGCGCCCGGCGTCGGTGCCGAGCCGCGCGTCGTCGATCAGGTCGGGACGGTTCATCGCGGTGCACAGGTCTTTCCAATGATGCAGGAAGGCCATCACCACGACCCATCCGCCGTTGGCCTTGAAGACCCCCGCCGGGCATACGTAGTTGAGATGCGGTCCCTGCCGCGTCGGCTTGATTTCGCCCTTGCTGCCGCTGAATTGATGCACGCTGACTTCGTGGCAATGGTAGTAGGCGTCGAGCAGGCCGACATCGAGATGCTGGCCCTTGCCGGTGCGATCGCGATAGCGCAAGGCCGCCAGGATCGCCAGCGCCCCGTGCACGCCCGTGCTCACGTCGCCCAGCGCGACCAGCGGGATGTACGGTGTTCCGCCAGCCTCGCCGATCATCGAGGTAACGCCCGAATAGGCCTGCGCAATGAAGTCGTAGCCGGGGAGCGTGGCCAGCGGACCGCTCTGGCCCAGCGCGGAAATCGAGCACAGGATAATGTCCGGTTTGATCTCGCGCAGGCGATCGTAGCCGAGGCCCATCTCGGCCAGCGTGCCCGGCTTGAAGTTCTCGACCACCACGTCGACCTTGGCCACCAACCCGGTCAGAATCGCCATCCCACGCGGATCGCGCGCGTCGATGCACAGGCTCTTTTTGCCCAGGTTCTGCTGGATGTAATAGAGGCTGCGCTCGTTGCGGATTTTCGACATCCGCCGCACCATGTCGCCGGCCGGCGCCGACTCGACCTTGATGACCTCGGCGCCCATCTCGGCGAACATCCGGGTACACGTCGGTCCCGCCAAGGCACGCGAAAAATCCAGCACGCGGATGCCGCTGAGCACGTGATCAAATGCGCTGGCCATAATTTCTCCTTGAACTGAATGCGAACAGATTAGATATTGTGCCTGACGATGATTACTGGCGATTGCGCGGCGCGCGTCAACGGCTCAGCCACTTGGGATTGTTGATCGCCAGCGCGTCGCTCAACGATTGGCGAATATGCGCGCGCAGCGCCTCATCGTCAAGCGCAAGCGCACCCGCGCGAATCCGATCGGCCAGCTCGGAGTTCAGCGCCTCGACCTCGCCGTCGTGGCCGAGCAGAGCCGCCAGCCGCATCCGCTCCGCCGCCGCCTGCCCCGCGCGCAGGCCGATCTCCCGGCCCACGGTCCTGATCACATTGGCCGCCACCCGGCTCTGAAAACGATGGTACCCGGCGAGCGTCGGGATCAGCTCCTCGTCCAGGTACTTGACCACGGCTTCGAGCAGCGTCGCCGCATCGGGTTTGCTATTCGGCATGATCGCTCCCGCGGCGGTCCCTCATCGCGTTTTTTTCCACATATTCATTATGCTGATTCGTCATTAGTCATTCGCGCGAATAGCTATATTGGCGGCCCGGATCGCCACGCCGGTTTCAGCCGCACCGCGCCGCGATTCAGTCGCGCCCCTCGATCAGGTTGAGGAAATCCAGCAGCGGCTCTTCGATGCGCCGCCCGATCGCCGCCTGCTCGAGGCTGAGCGGCTCCGTGCCATCGCTGAAGGCCATCGCCTTGAACAGGCACATGATCGCCCACTTCACGTCGCCGAAGGCCTCCCAGAAAAGCACCTGCGCGGGATCGACCGTCACGCCGCTGGCCTTTTCATACGCGGCAAACAGATCCTCGCGCCCGCCGAAGCCGCCCACCGGATTGCGCCCGCCAAAGCGCCAGGTCTTGACGCAGAGCCATCCCAGGTCCTGCATCGGATCGCCGATCTGCGCGATTTCCCAGTCGAGCACACAGCGCACGCCCTCCTCGCCGACGATTATATTGCCCATGCGAAAGTCGCCATGTAGTACCGCACGGCGCGGCCTACTGGGTATTCGATCGGCCGCCCAGCGCAGGCCCATTTCCACCGCCGGCAGCCGCAAGCGGTAATGATCGACATACGTGCGATAGGCCGCGACCTGCGCCGCCGCATCCTGATCCTTCAGGAACGGCACCTCCTGCGCGTCGATTGTATGCACCGCGGCGAGGATCGTTCCGCATTGCGACGCCATTGCGCCGCGCGCCGCCGCATAACGCTCCTCGCGCAGGATGCGCGTGCCGATCGTCTCGCCCGGCACCCGCCCGGTGATATAGCCGTGGCCGAGTCCGTCCGCCGGTTCGAGCAGCGCATGCACATGCGGCGCCGGTACCCCGGCGCGCTCCGCCGCGCGCATTACCTGCGCGTCCTCTTCGGCCGTCAGATGCGGCGTCAGTCCGTCGATCGCCGGCGGGATCGATGCCGCGCCCGCATTGGTGGTCTGCATAATCAGCGGCATCCGCGTGCCGCCGCACTCGGCGTCAAACGACCACGTCGCCTTGGTCGCGCCGCCCGTCAGGCGCTGCAGATCGTGCAGCGTGCCGGGCGCGCCGAGATGCCGCGCGACGGCTGCCTGCAGCAGGCTCGCGAACGAGTCCTGATCGCCCGGCGCGGCGCTCGCGCCGTGTGCAATTGTGTCAGCCGTCGCCACGTCCCTTGCCGCCGAAGCCAAATAGTATTTGCGCCACCCGCCGAATCTGGATCTCTTCCGCGCCCTCCGTGATGCGGTAGCGGCGATGATGCCGGTAGATATGCTCGAACGGCTTGTGCCGCGAATAGCCAATTCCCCCGTGCACCTGCATCGCGCGATCGGCCGCCTCGCAGACCAGCCGGTTGGCGCGGTAGTTACACATCGCGACCTTGTCGGAAAGTTTTTCGGCGACCTCGGGCTTCGACATCTGATCCATCTCCCACGCGGTCTTATGGATCAACCCCCGAATCATCGCGGCTTCGGTATGCAGTTCGACCAGCGGCCATTGGATCGCCTGGTTGCCCGCCAGCGGCTTGCCGAACGGCTTGCGATCCTTGGCGTAATGCACGCTTTCATTGATGCAGTATTGCGCCGCGCCCACCGACGACGCCGCCTGCCGAATGCGATTCTCATGCACGAAATGCTGCGCCACCGCGAGCCCGTTTTCAGGGTCGCCCAGCACCGCCCCGGCCGGTACATAGACCTCGGTCAGCGAGATGCGCGGATGGTCGGTCGGCATGTTGAACGTCCACAGATATTCCTCGACCTTGAAGCCTGGGCTGTCGGTCGGCACGATGAAACATCCGATCCCCCGCGCGGCGCCGTCGCGTCCGCTGATGCGCGCGAAGATCAGATCGTGCGTCGCGACGTTGACGCCGGTGTTCCACATCTTCGCGCCGGTGATACGCCAGCCATCGCCCTCGCGCACCGCCCGCGTCTCCATCCAGGTCGCGTCGGAGCCATGATTGGGCTCCGTCAGCCCGAACGCGATGCGAATCTGGTCGTCGAGGATGCCGGGTATATAGGTGCTCTTTTGCTCGGCGGTGCCGAAGTCGCGGAACATCAGCACGATCGGCATATTACCGACGATCGAGCTTTCGTTCTGCAAATCGTTATGCAGGCCGAGGCCCTTGGCCGCGAGATGCTCGCGAATCACCGCCATCGCCAGGTTCGAGCCGTCCTTGCCGCCATATTCGCGCGGCAACCCGTAGCGGAAATGGCCCGCGCGATCGGCCCGCCGGCGCATCTCGCCGAGCAGCGCCTCCCATTCGTGGCGCGGCAGGCCGCCGCCCTCGAAATCGGTCCGCGCCCATTCGCGGCGATGATCGAAGAAGCGGATATTGTCGTTTTCGCGCTCCAGCGGCTTGATTTCGCGCTCGATGAAGACGTCGAGCTCGGCCAGGTACGCGGTTATTTCGGCGGGTATCGTGAAATCCACTCAACTAGCTCCCGAATTCTCCAATTGGCGCGCCGCCGCAATCCCAATCCCTGATTTGCGCTGATGCCTGGCGATCGCGGTCGAGGGCCGAGCGTAATTTCTAGCATATGCACGGGCGCTTGTGCGCGTTCCGGCCGCGGCCGCGCGCCTCGGCTCTCGATCCGCCAGGCGGCACTCCGCTACTGCATGATTTGATTCAGCCCGCTCGCGGTACTGAAACGCGTCAGATCATTGAATTCGGCCGGCGCCTGTTGATTTACATACAGCGGATGATTCAAGGCCGGATCGGAAAAAAAGCTGGAATGCTGGTTGTGCATATCCCACATCATCTCGACCGCGGCGCCGTTGCAATTCACCGGCCCGACCCCGGGCACATCGATGGTCTTCAGCACGAATCCACCGAATTTCCAGTAGTTCATTTCGGTGTCATACAGGTCGAGCCACAAAACCCCGCCGGACGCCTTGTCCACGTACATGACGCGTTTGCCATAGCAATATCCTTCGGCCTGCGACGCCACCTTGCTCGCGCTGATTACATAAGCGTCCCGCACCTGCCATTTCCCCCACGAAGGCTTGGGCCATCCCAACGGCATATCGAACCCGTCGGGAAATGCTCCGGTGGGCAAATCGGCGTCGACCAGCGCCAGGATTTTCTTATCGCCAAGGTCCGCGACCTGCATTTGCGTCAGGTTGGCGTTGAAGCCGTAGCGATAATCATCGGACGTATAGTCAGTCCCGGAATACTGCGAGCAGCGCGCGCTGGTAGCGACCGGCTGAGCGCGCCGCAATGACGGTACGAAAGCATAGACCGCCTGTGCTTTGGTCAGATCGGTATAAGAAATGACCACGCTCGCATTGTATCGCTCATTCTCGGGCTCCACCGTCATGAACCATTCGGTCGAGAACGTGTCGCCGGCCCCGGGAATCGTGGCTGAAATACCGGGGTCGGTGTTAAAGCTCAATTGTTTCAATACCAGTTCATCCGCGCTGCAACTGACATTGCCAAGATTGTTCTGGCTACATGACGTGCCATAGGTATCGACGATCAGATGCGGCAGGTACCGGTACCACACGTCGGCGAGAATCTTCCATCCGCGATGCGGTTCGGCCGGATCCGGGAATGGCATGCCACCCTGGTAGCCCTGCATACTCAGTCCGCCCGTGGGCAGGTCCACGATCCGTATCTGCGAGGCATACTTCTCGGTCGCCGCCACGTAATTCCGGGGCAGCGGATGGATAATCGTCGGGCCAATAGTCATTTGGACATCGGCCGGCATCTTCCAATAGTATTCACCCTGGAACAACCCGATCATCCCCGCTGGCATATACTGTTGGTAATCCCGCCAGTTTTGCGCAGTGATCGTCGTCCCGACCGGAATTCCCGCAGCCGTCTTGCCCGATGAATCGGCCGCCGGCGCCGGCGCGGAAGCCGCCCCAGCCGGAGCGGCACTGGACGACACGGCCGGCTTGCCCGCCGATGACCCATCCTGTGCCAGCACGGGCCTCGCGAATGGAATTAAAAAGAGCAGCCCGACGGCAATCGCGATGATCTTCATAGAGACTATATCCTTTGCGCTGAAATTACTCAGCCTGCCCGGCCGGAGTGGCCGTTGTTACACTCACCGCAGCGCCATTGGCGCGATTGACCCAGAGACCTGCCGCCGCGGCGGACTGCGCCCCCCACGCGGGCACCAACTATGCCGCTCTCATCCTTCGCCACCGCACCCCGTTGTGAGGCACGCCCGAGCGTCGTCACGGTGATGGATCGAGCGTGATGTACTCGCGCGGATCGCGATGCCTGAAGGGCGCAGCCGAGCGGAATTAAAGCCGGTTCGCCTGGGGTCGTCGTTCTTCCTGGCCAACCCCCGCGCGCAATCTCCCAATCGATTTTGCGACCCTAGGATGCTTCACGCGAAGTGTCAAACGCCGCCGCACCGATACGTGAATGGCGCGCCCGGAGGGATTTGAACCCCCAACCCTCGGATCCGAAGTCCGATGCTCTGTCCAGTTGAGCTACGGGCGCGCAGGTCGACACCCCTCAATCATCTAAAGGAATTATCGCTCGATTCCAAGGCGTCATTCGGCGCGTCGCCGAGCGAATGCCGTGTTGCGCTCGAAAAACGCAGTCGTGATTCCGTCGATCCGGCGACGAAACGATGCGCTGTCGCCATAATCCGGGCAATCTGGCACGATTGACAAACATGGCTGCTAGCGTTGAAAAGCAAACTCACGTCGTCGCAGCGCGCCCGGACTGCGCATCCGCGATTGTCGTGCCGCGATATGATCGTTTGCGGCGCGCGATGCCTGCGCTGGCGGTTCTGCTTTCCTTTGGCGTGCTGTCGGTGGCGTTGTTCGGGCGCAACCTGATCGGCCACTGGTCCGATCGCTATATCGGCATGGGCTCCGATCCAGCAGCAGCGATGTTTTTCTTCGCATGGTGGCGCCACGCACTGGCGAATCATCTAAATCCATTCAAAATGAACATTGTTTGGGCCCCCGGCGGCTCCAATCTGACCTGGGCTACGCCAATTCCATTAGCGGCGCTCTCAATGTTACCGCTCGAAGTAGCCTGCGGACCGATCGCGGCATATAACGTCGCGATCCTGCTTTGTCCTGCACTTTCGGCGTTTACGGCCTTTATCCTCTGTCGGAAACTCACAAATTCATTTTGGCCGTCTGCTATCGGTGGCTACATATTTGGCTTTTCTTCCTTCATGTCTTCCCATCTTTTGGGCCATCTGACATTAACCATGATTTTTCTTTTGCCGCTCGCGGTATATTTAGTACTGCTATGGTTCGGCAATGAAGTATCGAGTCGAAAGTTCGTGTGCCTTCTCGGGCTGCTCCTGTCGGCTCAACTCCTGGCTTCCCCTGAACTACTAGCCACTTTGACTGGAACCGGCGGAGTATTCCTCGGTTTGGTATGGTTATTCCATCCCACCACGCGAAAGCAGATACGAGATCTCTTACCTCTATTAGTCGCGAGCTATCTCGCCACCGCAATCCTGGCGAGCCCATACCTGTATTATTTTTTTGCTTCCGGTCCCGTCCCGTTTGCAAAGAATTGGCCGGAGTTGTTCTCGGCTTCGCCGACCAGCCTGATCATTCCGGTAGCGACCAATATCTTCGGCGAATGGAAGGTCTTTCGAACTACCGCAATGGCACTGAACCTGTGGGAAGCGAGCGAATACATCGGCTTGCCGCTTTTGCTCGTCTTGTGGAATCTCGGGCGCCGAAGGTGGAATGAGTCGGCGATCCGAACGCTGCTGGTATTCATTATTCTCATTTCCGTCGCAACCTTCGGACCGGTCCTGCACCTCGGAAGAATCTCCCTTCCATTGCCCTGGAAGGCGATCATGCCGTTGCCGCTTGTACGGATGATTTTACCGGCGCGCCTCGCTGTCTATATGTTTCTGGCTCTAACAGTCGCGTTGGCTCTCTGGCTCTCCGACCGTACGATTGATGTTCGCTGGCGCACCGCTGCCGCTGCACTCGTTGCGATATCGCTCCTGCCTAATCTCAATGCATCATTCTGGACGACTACGCTCAATACGCCGGCGTTTTTCAAGAACGGGATGTACCGGCAATATATATCTTATGGTGCAAATGTTTTGATTTTGCCTTATGGCGTAAGGGGCGACAGCGACTTCTGGCAGGCGAGTACCAATTTCTACTTTACCATGCCAGAAGGTTACGTGGCTATTTCGCCCCCGGTGCCTCCCAATTTTGTGAAGTATCCCATCGTGAGTTCGCTATACAATCTCGTAAACATCCCCGACCAGGACGAACAGTTCAAAGCGTTTCTGGTCAACAAGAACGTCGAATATATCATCGTCGCGAACGACTGGGGTCAATGGCTGCCTGATCGACAGTTTCCCGTCCTCACATTTGACCGCGATCCGTTCTCCTCTGGCGACCAACGGGTTATTCAATCGCTCGTTGGGAATCTCGATCCTGCGCCTTTGAAAGTCGGCGGGATTACTCTCTACCGGGTGCCGCTGGACGATTTACAAAAGTATGCAGCTTTAAGCCCGGACCTTTTGGAGAAACGGGTCACGGTCGCCCGCATGACGACGCTGATTCGTGCCGCAAGCGAGTACGTGTCCAAGGGTCAGGAACTGGATCAATTGACGCCATTGCGAGTGGAGCAGGCTGGTTTACTTCCACCAATGTGGATCGGGGGGGACTACTTGTTCGGACCGGGGCGATATCTAAACGTTCAGGATGGTCTGTTTCTTGGCTATTTTTCAGGCGGGATTATCGGCGTCGGCCTGTTTGGCGACCATGAAAGTCTGCTCGAGCTTGCCAAGGCGTTCGGTCCATACGCCGAGATCCCCGTTGGTTCGTTTGAATTGGCGACTCGCGTCGGACGAGCCGTCCTGCTTGGTCCGGAAGTGCGTACGGAGAACCTGGCCGAGAGCATGCAGTGGTTACTAATTCTCGAATTTCATCCGGCCGGACTGGCGCGCGCCGCCGCCGCCGCCAACGATATCGCCGCGCGCGAACTCGCCCATTAGGGAACCTCTGCACAAGGCGCTGCTGTCACCCTGAGTGCAGCGCAGGGGTCCCGGATCCGGGATTCTTCGCTGCGCTCAGAATGACAACCTGACTTGTGCAGAGGTTCTTTAGCGCGGTCTCAGTTCTAATCCTTCAACCGCCGCGGGCGCCGCGGATGAGCGCATGCGACGGGGCTGCGCCGATGCCTGCACTGCCGCGCGCGGCGCGATGGACAAGGTTGCCAGGTGGCCCTTTGCTCGGCTAAAACCAGCGCGAGAGGAAGCAAATGAAAGTAGACAATCTTCAGTACAAAGACGGCGACCTGAATCTGCACGGGCTGGTGGCCTACGACGAGGGCACTTCGGGCAAACGCCCCGGCGTTGTAATCATGCCTGACGCATTCGGAATTGCTCCATTCGTCAGGGAGCGGGCCGAGCGGCTGGCCAGGTTGGGCTATGTCGGATTCGGCGCTGATCCATATGGCAACGGCTTCACCGCGAAGGACTTGCAGGAAGGGATCAAGTACGCGATGGCGCTGCTGGAGAATCCGGCCGTCGTCCGCGCGCGCGTCCAGGCAGCGCTCGATAAGCTCGCCTCGCTGCCCCAGGTCGATTCGAGTCGGCTGGCGGTAATGGGCTATTGCATGGGCGGAACCTGTTCCCTCGAGATTGCGCGCTCCGGCGCCGCGGTTCGCGGGGTGGTCTCCTTCCATGGCGGACTGGCGACCAAACAGCCGGCGGTGGCGGGCCAGGTCAAGGCGAAAGTTCTGGTATGCAACGGTGCGGACGATCCGTTTGTGCCGGCTGCGCAAATCGCGGAATTCAATGAGGAGATGACCAAGGCTGGCGTCGACTGGCAGATGATCAACTACGGCGGCACGGTCCATAGCTTTACCAATCCGGACGCCGCGTCGATTGGCGCGGCGGGTATCGCCTATAACAAATCGGCTGACGAGCGCTCATGGCATGCGATGGCGTCGTTCCTCGCCGAGGTTTTTGCCGCATAGGAGAAGGGGTCCGTCCGCGGACAGATAGTCACTGGAAGGCGCGTCGCGGCGTGAAGGGGCCGCGGCGCGCCACTCCGCCTTCACATTACAATTCTGGTAATGGCTATGAAGGAAAGCGGCTTCGACTCACTGCTTACCGGCACATCCCGTCGCTTCCAAGTTGGGTTCCGTTCGGGCACGAAGTGGTAGTCGTGGTCGAGGTCTGCTGCTGCGGGTAAGATTCAAAAGGGGCGCAACTCGCCAGCAACATAGCTTCGACAATAAACAGCAATAGGCTGAGCTTTTTAATCATGATCAGGTTCCACCGTCCGTCTTTATCCGTCCGACGACTCGCGCGAAAGAGTCAACACGCCGATTCTTTCAGTTCTTCGACCGCAAACTTGCAGCGCTGAAATACACCTTTCTGCCGCGTTGCGACGTGCCTGGCGTGGCGAATGAGTATCACGCGCTTTCTTCTTTTTGCCTCAACTCATTCCAGCACGACTGACCTCTCCAGTGTAACTCATTGACGCAGGGAAACACCTCGTGCGAGAGTCGGACTACGTTCTATGGAGAACCCAAAAGAGATTTCTTAGTCGAGAGATATTCAGATATTGAAAAGGTATTCGCGAAATACGCGCGAGACCAGGGCGGGCCGCCACGCGCGCGTGAAGGAGAGTCGACGATGCGTCTTTCGGGGAAGACCGCACTGGTGACGGGTTCGAGTTCGGGTATCGGCCGCGCGATCGCGCTGCGCTTTGCGCGCGAGGGCGCCGACGTGGCCATCAATGGCCGCGACGAAGGGAAAATCGCGAGCGTGGTGAAGGAAGCCGAGGCGTTCGGACGCCGCGCACTCGGAATCCGCGCTAATGTCGGCAGCTTCGCCGAATCCAGATCGATGGTCGAACGGACACAGTCCGAGTTCGGCCATCTCGACATCCTGGTATGCAGCGCTGGCGTATTCCATCACACGCCCTTTCTGAAATTGAGCGAAGAAGAGTGGGACGAGGTTCTGACCGTCGACCTCAAAGGACTTTTCAATTGCACGCGGACGGCGATCGCGCGGATGGCCGAGCGCAGATGGGGCCGCATCGTCTACATCACGGCGACCTCGGGTATCAATCCGCCACCACAGATGGCGCATATTGCGGCGGCGAAGACCGGCGCGCACGGCTTCGCGCGATCGATCGCGGCGGAGTTCGCCTCGGCGGGAGTGACGGTAAATGTAATTGCGCCGGGGTTGGTCGATACGCCGATCCTGGGCAACTTCACCGAGGAGGCGCTCAAGGAGTTCAGCCGCAGAGTTCCAATCGGCCGGATTGGGCGGCCGGAGGAGATCGCTGAGGCCGCGCTCTATTTCGCTTCAGACGAATCGGCCTACGTGACCGGACAGATCCTCAACATGAGCGGCGGAACGGTTATCTGAGGCCGATGCGCAGCGATCCGCATCCGCCATCGCACAGATCGGGCGACCCAGCATTGTCAAATAGACGTATTTTCATACTCTAAGTTGATGCCCGTCCAGACGCGTTCCGCCGAATCAATTTCGCCCAGCGGGCCGCGGCGGGTCAGGGTTTGCGCGGCGCCAGCGCGAAGGCTTGCGCGAGCAGCTCGTACGATCGCATCCGCGCGCGATGGTCATGGACGATCGTGACGATCATCAACTCGTCGGCGTTGAGCACGCTCGCCATATCGATTAGCTGATCGCGCAGCCGCTCGGGCTCGCCGGTAAAATAGCGGGGCCATTCGCCGTCGCCCGGCGGGCTCGCCGTGACACTGGATCCCAACTCGATCCGCGCCTCCTCGGGCGTGGGAATCGTGCGCAGGTCGCCCTGCATGATGCGCCGGCGGAACAGGCGCGCGCTGCCCAGCAGCCACGCCGCCTCCTCGTCGCTCGCCGCACAGATCGCGCCCAACGCCAGAATCACGCGCGGACGGTCGCCGGCCTCGGCCGCCACGAAATGCGATCGGTAATGCTCGATCGCGGTGCGCGTCGATCGCTGATCGATAAAGTGCGCGAAGGCGTACGGCAGTCCCAGTTGGGCCGCCGCCGACGCGCTCCACGGACTCGATCCGAGCAGCCACACGGCGGGAGCCCCGGGCATCGCGGGCGAAATCCGGATCCGGCTGAAGGCATGCTCGGGCGGAAAGCCGCCGTGCAGCCAGGCCAGCAATTCGACCAGTTGCTGGCCGAAATCGTCGGGCATCGCGCGGCTGCGATCGCGCCGCAGCGCCATCGCGTCGAGCTGCGTGCCGCCCGGCGCGCGGCCCAGGCCCAGGTCGATCCGATCGGGATAGAGCGCGTGCAACACGCGAAAAGTCTCGGCCACCTTGAAGGGGCTGTAGTGCGGCAGCAGCACCGCGCCCGAGCCAATTCTGATAGCCGAGGTTTCGGCGCCCACCCGCGCCATCAGGATTTCCGGCGCCGGGCTGGCCAGCGCCTCGATCCCGTGATGCTCGGCGATCCAGTAGCGCTCGTAGCCCAGCCGATCGGCGAGGCGCGCCAGCTCAATCGTATTGCGCAGTGCGTCGGCCGGCGTAAAGCCTTCCGCAACCGGCGATTGATCGATAATCGAGAGCTTCACGATGCTATCTCACCGGGCGGCTGCGGCGATCGACACCGCGGCGGCGCCGTCGATTAGTCATTCGAGCGACAGGGCGACCCGCGTGGCCGGCCCTTTATCCGTAATCCCTGCGGCGGTGAGATTCGGCGCGGCCACCGCCAGCCGCGCGGGATCGATCCGCTTGCTCATATATTTGCGCACCGCCGCCGCGCGCGCATCGGCCAGCGTCGCCAGATCCTTGTCGCTCACCTGCATATTTTTAATCAGCAGCTTTTTCATCTCGTCGGGCGGCAGCGATTTGTTCATCCCGAGCACGTCGAGCGGCTTGTCAAACTTGGCCGCCTTGTAGACCCGCTTGAGGTACTTGGCGTAATCGTCGGGACCGACCGATACGGTGTCGGGATCGATGCCCGCCGCCGCGCCGCCCAGGTCGTGGATCTTCGCCGCCTTGATCAGATCGTAGAGTTTCGCGTCATGCAGTCCCGGCCGATCGAGGGCCGGGTCGGCCACGCCCGCGATACTCAGCTTGAGCGACGGTCGTTGCTTCAGCGCCGCGGCCACCGAATCGAGCTTTTGCCGGCTGGCCGGCGGCAGCGTCGCAAACCCTGGAGTGAATTCCACATAGGACAGATCCTGGCCGCTGTTGCCGCCGCCCGGCAACGCCGCCGCCAGCAACCGGAATGGCGACGTTACCGCCTTGAGCAGCAGGCTTACCATCGCGTGCCAGATGATCCCGCCGAGGCTGAATTGCGGATCCGCGAGCGATCCCGAGACCGGCAGATCCAGGCTAATCTGGCCCTTGGAGTCTTTGAGAATCGCCACGGCCAGGCGCAGCGGCAGATTCATCGCGCCCGGCGTCTCGACCTTGTCGCCGAAGGTCAACTGGTCGAGCAGGATATGATTCTGCGCGGTCAGCAGGTCGTGATCGAGCACGTAATGCACGTCGACCGAGAGCTTGCCCCTGGTAATCGGATAGCCGGTGTACTTGCTCGAGTAGGCCGTCAGGTCGGTCAACTCGATCTGGGTGGCCTTGGCCTTGATGTCGACCGCAGCCATCGGCGCGAGCGGATTGATCGATCCCTGGATGCTGATTGGCGCGTTGCCGTTGATCAGGCCGTCGAGGTTGACGTCGGCCGGCGCCGTCGAGCGCGTGCCGAACTCACCGACGTGCCCGGCAATCGCGGTCAAATCGGCGGTGTAGTTCGGCTTGATAAAATTGTCGGTGTAGTTGACGTGGCCGCCGCGCAGCCCAATCTGCCCAATCGCGATATCGGCGGCGATCGGATGCGGTGTCGGCGGCGGTAGCGCAGCCGCCGGAGTTGCCGTCGCCGAGGTCTGCGCGGAGGGCGCCCCCGCCTCGGATGGCCCCGGCGCCGGCGCGCTAGGTGCGGATGGCGCGGGCAGTGGCTTGGCCCCCGGACGGGTCAGCGAAGTCGGCGCCTGGCGTGCCGACGACGTGATATCGCTCACGTTCAGATGGCCGTCGGCATTCAGAATCAGCCGGGTGTAGAAATCGTCGAGCGCGATCGCCCCGATATGAATCCTGGGCTGACCCTCGCCCATCCGGAAATCGATTCGATGGACGCTCAGCGCGTTCCAGCGCAGGAACAGATCGCTGGTCAGCTTGTCGAGCACGCGCACGTTGGTTAGCGTCGCGTCGCCGCGATAGCTCACGCGCAACTTGCCACCCGGGTCGGCGAGCGCCACCGCACCCTTGGTGGTCAGTGCGGCGCTGGTGATCGTCGCGTTTAGATTGCTCTGCGCATAGAGCGTGGCCGGCGCCACGTCGAGCCGCCGCGTGGTCACCCGCAGGTCGGCCTTGAGCGGCTCGATCGCGGCGGTGCCGTCGATCGCGAAAGTGCCGGTCTTGTCCGCCGTGCCGTCGAGCTCAAGCGAAAACGGCTTGGCGAAATCGCTGGTGACATCCTTGAGCCGGATATTGAGCGGCGCGACGCCGATCTTGACCGGCCGCGCCACGGTATGATCTTCAATCGCGATCGCGGATTTCTCCAGCGTGACCGCCGCAATCTTGTACTGCCATCCGCCCGCCGGCGGCGTGGGCGAGACCACCGGTGTGGCCGGCTTGGCGGCTGCGCGAATACCGCCGTGCGTCCGCGCCGCAAGCCTGCGCTCCTCCTGCGTCCGATACGCCGCGCGCTCCGCTGCCCGGCGCGCCCGCTCGGCCCGTGCCATTTCAGCGCGCGAATGTGCCTCACGCGCCGGCCGTCGCGCGGGGCGGTTCTCCGGTGCGGAAGCGGCGCCCGGCGGTTCGCCCGGCTTGCGGATTAACGACGCGAGCGACAATGCCCCTTTGCGATCGCGCAGCACCGACAGATGGATACTGTCGGTGCGCAGCTCCGTGACGGTCGCCTGATGCGACGCGAGATCGACCTGGCCGATCGTCGCCGCGATCGTCTTCCAGGTGATCGGCGGCTGATGTGCGCCCGGCGGCCGGATATCGAAATCGTCGAGCGCAAGGGTCGCCGGCTCAACGTGAACATTGAACTTGCCGGCCGCGAATTGCGTCGCGACGCTGGCCTGCACGTTCAGCTTGCCGGTCGCGATTTTCGCCGCGAGGAAAGTCTGCGCGAAGCCCTGCAAGGCCGGCACATCGATTTGCGCCAGCGTGAGGTCGGTCGTGACCTGCGATTGCAGCAAGTTCAGCACACCCTTGATCGCGACGCTGCCGCCACCGCTCAGCGTGCCAGCGACCGCGAAGGGGGCCGGTGGCGATTGCGGCGCCGTGCGCAAGTTGGTCAGCGTCGCGTGGATCGCCTGCAGGTTGGCCGTGGTCGCCACCGCCGCGCTGTGGTCCGTCAGATGCACCGCGCCGTTGGTCAGCGCGAACGAATCGAGAATCAGATTGAACGCGCCGCTCGTCCCGCTAGTCGCCGTGCCACCGCTCGCCGTCTTTGTGGGAGCCGTCTCCATGATTGACGGTGCTAAGCTCGCCGCGGTTGACGCTGCGGCCGGGGTCATCGACGCACTCGCCGACGCGATTGGCATGGCCGCACTGACCGTCGCGACGGGTGACGGCGGCGCAATTACCGGTGTCGCGATCGCCGGTGCCGGGCGCGCCGACGGGGCCACCTTCGCCGCGACGATGGCGGCCTTCACCGGCGGCGCTGGCGCGGCCGTCGTGCCCTGCGGAATGGGCGAAGCCTGTGGCGAAGATGCGCGAGCCGGCACTGACGTGGCGGCGGGCGGATTAGCGGCGGTCAATGGCGTCAGGTTGGTGGTGCCGTCCGCATTGCGCACCACGTAGGTCTCGAGACCGTCGAGCGTGATCGCGCCGACGTGGGCGAAGTTCTGAAGCGTATCGACGTCGTCGAGGTTCACCACCGCGCTCTTGAGCGCGAGCAGAGGTGCGTCGGCGGCGTCGCGCAGATCGATCTGATCGAGCGTCACCGCGCCACCAATCCGAATCGCCGGTCCAGCAAACGCGTTGACGAAATGGACCAGCAGGTGCGCCGACAGCGTCCCCTGCGGGAGCTTGACCGGGAGCTTGCGCGGCACATAGGCAAGATACTGCGAAAGTTTCAGGTCGCGCAGATTTACCTGCATGATCGACTCGGGTTCGGCGTTGAACGGGCGCCCCTTGCCCGCCACCCGCAGCGGACTGCCGTCGATCACCATCGCGAGCAACGGCTGCACGTAGATATTGACGTCGGCCGGCAAGTTGGCCACGAACGGCACGTCGAGTTCGATTTTCTCGATCTTGTGCTGCTGGCCGGTGACCTGGTCGTCGAATAGCACCGACCCCTGGTGGAGTTGAATGTTCGATACCGCAAATCGCGTCGGCTTGCCCGGCGGCGGCTTCGGCGATGCGGATGGGGCGATTAAATCGGAGAAGTTGAAGCGGTTCTCCGCGACCCGCACGACATGCACCTGCGGACGCTCGAGCTTGACTTCACCGATGACCGGGGCCAGCCGAAACAGCGACGTCCATGAGACCTTGACGTCCAGATGCCCCAGGCCAGCGAACGCTTGCGCTCCCTCGCGCTCGCCCACCCGCAGATCGTCTACCTGAAGCCGCAAGGTGTACGGATTGAAGACAATTTTGCCGACGCTCACCGGTCGGTGCAGGCTGGTCGCGACCTGCCCGGTCACGACATGCCGCAGAATCATCGGCAAGGCGATAAATCCCAGCAAACCATAGACCACGATCGTGATGGCCACGCCGATCGCCACGCGGCGCGTGCGGCGGGCGTGGGCGATGGCCGAGGCGCGCGCGTTGATGCGGTCGAGCCGCGCTCTGATCTTCAGGCGAGTCATCAGGTGAGACGAACGGCGATGCGCGGCGACGCGTGAATGGAAGTGCTTCCCCTTGTTCTCGCGACCGATCGAACGAAAAGCCGCTCAGTCGATATCCGCGAGATGCGCATTGCTGCTGGCGCATCCTCGGTATAGCAGAACGAAACATCGTCAATCCATGCCGGAACCACCTCGGCTATAATTTGCGCTCCGGCCCGTAGCCAGGCTGCCCGCGCGATGCGCGCACGCCGCGACCGCAAAAGAATTCGTTTTTTCGGCGCGCGCCAAGCGCCATCCGCAGTTGATGAATTTTCGTAATCCGCCTGCGATGAATAATTTTGAACGGCCTTCGTCGAATAGTATTGAACGCGATAATCCAAGCCACCCCGGATGCGTCCTCCTCCCAGCAGCCGGGGACCGTGCGTCGCAAGACGTACGGCTGAAGGCGGGCGTTAGGGAACTCCCCCTCCCTCAACGTCCCGCCTTCTTTTTTTACCCTCGACCGCCAAAGTGCGCCGGCCGTTGCTTGACAGCGCGTCGATGCGCCGTCATAGGTCATTGCTTGATGAATTGGTGGCGACGATGCTTGGTGCTGGTGCCGGTGCTGTCCTTTCTGGCAGCGGCACTAATGTTGAGTTGCGGTGGCGGCGGCGGCTTTCCGGTGACCACCGTGCCCCAGTTCTTTAACGGGATTATCGCGGTCGCGATTTGCTCCGGGTCACCGCCCGTGCCTACCCCTACCCCCACGCCGACCAGTGTGCCGACGCCCAAGCCGTCGCCAACCCCACAATGCAGTCCGGTCGCGGCAGCGGCGGTGTGTGTGCCGGGTAGCACCAATGTCTTCTGCACCACCGTGATCCCGTCGCCGATACCAACCACGGTGCCAAACACCGTGCAATTCAATGCGCAGGGCTCGTTCAGCAGGAAGTCCAAGACGGTGGCGCAGACCTATCACGACGTGACCAATCACGGCAGCACCAGCTGGAATACCTTTCCGCCGAGCACCAACTTTACTGGCGTCATCAACTACCTGGGTAATGGCGAATTCGTCGCCGTAACGCCCGGATGCACCTGTGTGACGGTCACCGATGCCGGCCTCATCAGTCAAACGGTGGAGATCGGCGTCGATCAGGACCCTGCGACCTGTCCGGCGGCGTGTCCCTAGCGCTGGGCGACGCGACGGCCCGCTCGAGCCTCCGGAATCGGCCGGCCGATCGGGAACTGTTGATTGACGGTTGATAATTTGTGGATAGCGGCGCATGGCAGGTTTGACTCCTAAACTTCCCGCCGCTACTGTCCGGCCACGCGGAGGATGCATGGAGCGACAGGCCCGGCGCGCGCAGGTTCTGCGCCACGCCAAGCGGCTGTTTGCCCGTAAGGGCTATCACCGCACCAATATCGCCGACATCATCGCGCAGGCGCGCATCGCCCGCGGCACGTTCTATCTTTACTTCCAGAACAAACGTGACATCTTTGCGGAATTGCTTGAACAGGCGCTCGGCGAATTGCGCAGCCGCATCCGCCGGCTCAAGATCGGTCCCGGCGAGCCCGACCCGGTTGAGCAGTTGCGCTCGAACCTCAAGCGCGTCCTGACCTTCGTGCTGGCCGAGCGCGAGTTGACCGATATTCTGCTCAACCATTCGACCGGCTTCGACCGTGACCTCGACGCACGCATCCACGACTTTTACGAGCGCGTGACGGATCAGATCCAGCGCTCGCTGGACCTCGGTATCGAGATGAACCTGGTGCGCGAATGCGACACGCGCCCGGTCGCCTATTGCATCCTGGGCGGGGTCAAAGAAATCGTCGGCCAGTTGTCGCGCGATCAGCGGCGCGACGTTGGCGCGCTGGCCGAAGAGGTGCTCGATTTCGGCCTGCGCGGCGTCGCCCGGCCCGAATTACTCGAAGCCGCCGGTCTCGGCGCTGCGACGCCTGCACAGGATCAAATTTTTTATGGCCCGAAAATAGACTGACATGTCAGTTCAGCCAAAAACCAGAACTCCCAGGTCGCGTGCGCGCGCCGCGCGCGGCGTGCCCAAAGCCGCGGCGTTTTACGATCTCGACGGCACCCTGATGGATCTCAACCTGGTACATGCAGCGTTCTTTATATTCGCCAATCTCGGCGAATGGAGCGGGCGGGTCAGCTATCTCGCCGCCTTCGTCGCACGCCTGCCGATGCTCTACATGGCCGAGCGGCGCGATCGCCATCTGCTCAACGTCGCCCTCTACGAGACCTTCAAAGGCCTCTCGCAGGACCGCCTCGAGGCGCTGGGCGAAGAGTATTGCGAGCGCATCCTGATGGCCCATCTGTATCCGCGCGCGCTCGACATTATCGAGGCCAACCGCGCCGCCGGCTTCGCGCCCGTGCTGGTCACCGGTTCGCCCGACTTCATCGTTGCGCCGTTGGCCAGCCGCCTGCGTATCGACACCTTCGTCGCCAACCGTCTCATCTACAGCCGCGGCCGCGCGACCGGCCGCCTGCGCGAGCCGGTGATGGCGGGTGAAGCCAAAGCCGCCTGGTGTGCGACCTACGCCGCCGAACACCGCGTCGACCTGGCCAAATGCTGGGGTTATGCCGATTCGCGCTATGACCTGCCTTTCCTGATCGCCCTGGGCCATCCGGTCGCGGTCAATCCCGACCGGCGCCTGCGAGCGATCGCGCAGAGCCGCCAATGGCCCGTGCTGCGCTTTGCCAAGGCGCAGGCGCGCCGAGGCGCGGCCGGCGATCTCGATCCGCGCACTGCGGCGCAAGATTGGACCGAGGAGAAGCTCGATGGCGCGGCCCGAAGCTAAGCTCAAAGAGCTCAAGCAGGCTGAGCTCAAGCATGAGGTTGGCGCGCGCCGCGACCTGGTCGTGACCCTTAACCGCCGCTCCGCGCCGCGCCTGATTCCCTACGGCGACGAGTTCATGTTCGAGAAGTTGCCGGCCGGCACCCGGGTGATCTATCCGCCGCCGCCGCTCGACGCCCTGCCCGACCCCGACGCCGCGATTCGCTATGCGCTGCTGCGTCCGCTCAACGCCGACCCGCTCTTCGCGCAACTCAACCCCAACATGCGCGTGACGATCGCGCTGGACGACATCAGCCTGCCGCTGCCGCCGATGCGCCGGCCCGATATCCGCGAGCGCCTGCTCAACCAGGTGCTCCAGACGCTGGCCGATTACGGCGTCGACGACGTTCATCTGATCGTCGCCACCGCGCTCCATCGGCGGATGACCGAGAGCGAGATTCGCCGGATGGTCGGCGAGCGCGCCTTCAAGCAGTACTGGCCCGACCGGCTCTACAACTTCGACGGCGAAAACCGCGCCGAACTCGCGATGCTCGGCAAGACCGATCATGGCGAAGAGGTCTGGCTCTCGCGGCGCGCCGCCGAATCCGACCTGGTCATCTATCTCAACTTGAATCTGGTGCCGATGGATGGCGGGCACAAATCGGTCGCCGTCGGTCTCGCGCCCTACCAGAGCCTGCGCCATCATCATAATCCGGCGACTCTGCGCGACAGCCACTCCTACATGGATCCCAAGCGCTCGGCACTGCACAGCTCGGCCAACCGGATGGGCCGGCTGGTCAATGCGCAGCTCAACGTTTTTTCCATCGAGACCGCCGTCAATACCCAGATGTACGGCGGGATGCTCGACTTTCTGCAAAAGAACGAAGACCAGTTCAACGACTGGGATCGCGCGCGGCTCAAGGGTTTCCGCTGGACGCTCGGCAATCTCTCCAACGACACCCGCCGCCAGATGATGCATCAGTACGCCGCACCTTATGGTTTGACGGGCGTGTGGGCGGGCGAGACCGAAGCGGTGCATCGGCAGGCCCTGGCGCGGGTCTTCCAGCAATACGCGGTGCCGGTCAAAGGCCAGTCTGACATCCTGATTGTCGGCGTGCCGTACATCTGTCCGTACAACGTCAACTCGATCATGAATCCGGTCCTCGTACAGTGCACCGGGCTGGGCTACCTGTTCAACATGTATCGCAATCAGCCGCTGGTGAAGCCGGGCGGCACGATGATCATCTGTCATCCGCTGCGCGACGAATTTCACCCCGAGCATCATCCGAGCTACATCGAGTTTTTCCATCGCTGCCTGGCCGAGACCACCGACGCGATGCAACTGGAGAAGCGCTTCGAGGCCGAGTTCGCGATCAATCCGACCTACAAGCATATGTATCGCTTCGGCCATGCCTACCACGGCGTGCATCCGTTCTACATGTGGTATTGGGGCGAGCCCGCGCGCCAGCACGTCGGCCGCGTGATCGCAGCCGGCTGCGAAGAGCCGCAGGTCGCCGCGCGGATGGGCTGGGAGGCGGCCGATACGCTCGACGAGGCGATCGCGATGGCCACCGCCGATCACGGCCGTTCGGCGAGCATCACCTATCTTCATCTACCCCCGCTGGTGATCGCGGATGTCGAATAGGCCCGCTCCGCGTCGCGCCCGTGTACGCAAACCCGCGGCCGCCGCGGGCGCGATGCCGCCGCTCGAGCAGGTACTGCGCAAGCGCCGTCTGCTGATTACCGGTGCGACCGGCTTTCTCGGCAAAGTGCTGCTCGCGATCCTGCTCGAACATCACCCCGAACTCGATCGCATCTATCTGCTGATTCGCGGCGATCGCCGCTCGAGCCTCAATCGCTTGCGCCGCGAGATTCTCGACTCGGCCGCGCTGGCTCCTCTGCGCGAGCGCCTGGGCACGCGCTTCGACCAGTATGTCGAGGGTAAGGTCGCGGTGATCGCGGGCGATATCACGGAGCCCGGCCTCGCCGCCGACGGCGCCGGGATGCCGCGTACCGGATCGATCGACGCCGTAATCCATTGCGCGGGGCTGGTCAACTTCGAGGCCTCGCTGGCCAAGGCGATCGCAATCAACGCCGACGGCGTGAGCAACGTCGTCGAGTTCTGCCGCACCCACGGCGCCGCCCTCCTTCACGTCTCGACCTGCTATGCCGCGGGCGTTGCCGACGGCCAGCGCTACGAAGACGACCTGCCGACCGACTGGTGTCCCAACGGACGGCGCAACTTCAATCTGCGCCGCGAACTGCGCGACGCGCAGGCCGCGATCGATCGCGTCGAAGCCGAATCGCACGACGAGTCGCACCTGGCCGAGTTCCATCTCGGCGCGGCCGGCGATCGCGAGAGCGACGCCGCCGGCGACCATCACGACCGCGCGGACCATCATGATCGTTCGATCGAGGCGCGGCGCAAAAGCTGGGTCGAGGATCGGCTCAAGGCGATCGGCCGCCGCCGCGCGCTCAGTTGGGGATGGCCCAACACCTACAGCTATACCAAGAGCCTCGGCGAGCAGATCGTGATGACCGCGCGCGGCGCGGTCGCGGCGACCGTGGTCCGTCCGTCGGTGATCGAGAGCGCGCTTTGCGACCCGCTTCCGGGATGGAACCAGGGCGTTAACACCAGCGCGCCGCTGACTTATCTGGCGGGCCGCGGCTATCGATTTTATCCGGCGCGCGGCGACCTGGTGCTCGACGTCATCCCGGTCGATCTCGCGGCCCACGCGATCGTCCCGATCCTGGCCGCACTCCTGCTCGGCCGCCATCAGCCCATCTATCAGCTCTGCACCTCCGACGTTAATCCGTTGCCGATGCGCCGGCTGGTGGAGCTGACCGCGCTCAGCAACCGCCGCGAGCATCGGCGGCGCGGCGGTCCGATGGGCAAGCTCGCACCGCATCTCGAAGCCGTTGTGGTGTCCCATCGCACCTACGAGATGTTCAGCTCGACGCTGCCCGCGATGCTCAAGCAGGCCGCCGCGCTGGCCCGCACGGTGATGGGCGAGGAGTCGGCGCCGGCGCGCAAGTTCGAGGATCGGATCGCCAAGCTAGCCGACAACACCGCGATGGCGCGATCGCTGGTCGAGGTCTACCGGCCCTATATCCAGGATCTGGTCTACACCTTTCACGGCAAAAATATCCGCGCGCTTTACGCCACGCTCGAACCCGCCGACGCCGCGCGCCATCCCTATCATCCGGAAAAGATCGACTGGGCCCGCTACTGGATCGACGTCCATCTGCCGGGCCTGCGCCGCCATATCTTCGGCCAGCTCGAATTGCATACGCGGGCGCGCCCGCGCGGCGTCCCGCGCCATCGCACGTTGATCGAAATGCTCGACAGCGCGGCCCATCGATTCGGCGCCGCACCCGCGCTCGAGGCGCGCGAACTCGCCGGCCAACGCACGCCGATCAGCTATCGCGAGCTGCGCGACCGCGCCCATCGCGGCGGCCTGATGCTCGGTGGACGCGCGATCAAGCCGGGCGATCGCGTCCTGCTGATCGCGGAGAACTCGCCCGACTGGGTCATCGCCTACTTCGCGATTCTCTACGCGGGCGCGGTCGCCGTGCCGCTCGACCATCTGATCGCCCCCGACGAACTCGCCGCCATCGGCCGCATCGCCGCGCCGCGGGCCGCGCTGATTTCGTCCGCCTGCCGCAAGCGGCTCGGCAAGGCGGTCCGCACCGCCGCTCCTGGAGCCGTCGAAATTGAAATCGGCGAATTGCAGCGCCCCTTCGTATTGCGCACCGCGCCGGGCGCGCCGGTCGCCGCCGAGCGTAAGACGCTCGCGTCAATCGTCTTCACCTCCGGCACCACCGGCACGCCCAAGGGCGTGATGCTCTCGCACGGCAATTTCACCGCGGAAGTCGCGATGCTCGCGCGAGTCTTCGCGCTCGGCGCCGACGACACGGTGCTCTCGATCCTGCCGCTCCATCACACGCTCGAATTCACCTGCGGCCTGCTGCTGCCGATTGCCAGCGGCGCGCGCATCGTCTACCCGCTGGGCATAGATGCCGCCAATTTGTCGCGCACGCTGGCCGACGTGCGGCCGACCGCGCTGATCGGCGTGCCGGCGCTATGGGAAGCGGTGCACCGGCGGATCGTCGACGAAGTCGAGGGGCGTGGCCCGCTGTTCGCGGCGGCCTTCGATCGCCTGCGCAACCTCAATCGGCGCCTCGACCGGGACTATCACGTCAACTTTGGCGCAATGCTCTTTCGGCCGGCGCACAACGCGCTCGGCGGCCATCTGCGGCTCGCCGTCAGCGGCGGCGCGGCCTTGCCGCAGCGCGTCGCCACCTTTTTCCACGACCTCGGCATCAAGCTGCTCGAAGGCTACGGCCTGACCGAGGCCGCGCCCGTGCTGAGCGTCGCGCGGCCCGACGAGCCGCTAATTGCGGGCTCGGTCGGCCAGCCGCTCGGCAAGCTCGAGGTGCGCATCGACAGCCCCGCCGATGCGGGCGGCATCGGCGAAATCATCGCGCGCGGCCCCAACGTGATGAGCGGCTATTACCGCAATCCGGCCGCGACCGCCGAAGTGCTCAAGGACGGCTGGCTGCATACCGGCGACCTCGGCCGCTTCGATGACGCCGGCCGGCTCTACATCGTGGGCCGCGCCAAGGACGTCATCGTCGACGCCGGCGGCAACAATATCTATATCGACGAGATCGAACAGGCCTACGGCCACAGCCATTTTATCAAAGAGATCGCGGTCGCCGGACTGACTATCGGCGCGGGCGAGCAGGTGGCCGCGCTGGTCGTGCCGGCCTACGCGCGCGGCGAGAGCCGCCGCACGATCGAAGACCGCGTGCGCGCGCACTTCGCGATCGTCGGCGCCGGGCTCAACCCGCACAGCCGCGTGCGCATCCTGCGCTTCAGCGAGACCGAATTGCCACGCACCCGCACACGCAAGATCAAGCGCGCGGAAGTCGCCGCGCGGCTGCGCGAGATCCTCGATCGTCCGCTCGACAATCGCGGCGGCGAGGCCGCGGTAACCGGCGACGAAATCGTCCCGTGGCTCGCGCAGGCGTTGGCGCAAGTCGCGATCGGCACGGTACCAATCGGCACCGGCACGCGGCTCATCGAGGATCTCGGACTCGACTCGCTCGCACTGGCCGAACTCGCCGAACAGATCGCCGTCAAGGCGGGCCGCGAGCTCACCGCCGACGAGCTTTCCGCGGCCGCGACGGTCGGCGATCTGCAACGCCTGGCCGGCGACGGCACCGTACGGCCTCGCCTACCCTCTTACGCGCGCTTCGCCGAGCCCTTCACCGTCGAACTCCCGGCCCCGCTCCGGCGCATCGGTGAGTTCGCGCTGCGGCGCTCGATCGGCGCGGCGTTCGATTCGTGGCTCAAGCCGCGCGTGATGGGCCGCGGCAATATCCCGGCGAACCGCAACGTGATCGTCGTCGCCAATCACGCCAGCCATCTCGACTTCGGCCTGATCGCATATGCGCTCGGCACCGCCGGCCGCGATCTGGTGGTGCTCGCCGCGAAGGATTATTTCTTCAAGACGCCGCTGCGCCGCTTCGTCGCGCGCAACTTTACCCACCTGCTTGCGATCGATCGCGAGCGCTCGCAACTCGACTCGCTCGACGGCGCGCTCGCCGAACTCGCCGCCGGCCGCAGCGTCCTGATGTTTCCCGAAGGCACCCGTTCACCCGACGGCGCGATCCACGAATTCAAGAGCGGCGCCGGCTTCCTCGCGATGCAATCGCGATGCGACGTGCTTCCGATCCATATTCGCGGCTCCTTTGAGGTGCTGGGCAAAGGCGCGCTCGTGCCACGCCATGCGCCAGTCGAGGTGCGCATCGGCCGCGTAATCGGCGCGGCGGAACTGCTCGACGTTGCGCAAGGCACCACCGGCGCGGCGGCCTATCGGCGGCTCGCCGAGCATCTGCGCGCCGCCATCGTCGAACTCGCCGGGGATCGACCGCGCGCCGCGCGCCGCTCGTTGGCCACCCAAGCCAACGTCCACGATCCCAAGCATGCCGCCGCGATCGCCGCCGGCGCTGCTGATGGCGCCGCGATCGAACATGCGACCGATCATTCGGACGATCACGTAATTGATCACGCGGCCGAAGCGCCGCCGCGCCACCGCACTCCGCATGCGGCCAAAGGCGCCGAAGGTTGATCGCGCCAAAGGCAGAGCACGCCGCGCACGCCGGGCCGCGCGCTCGTTTCCCCCGCCCAAAGCGCATAAATAATTTATAACCATGGAATGGTTTAGCCCACGACGCGATAACGGACCGCGCCCCACGCGCGGCGACGTGCGGCCGACCGTCAGCGAGATCACCCCGCATCTGCTGGTCGGCGAATACCCGCGTGTCGACGATATCGAATGGCTCGCGCGCGAGCATCGCGTGACCGCGATTCATAATCTGCAGGACGATGAGGACCTGCGCATCAACGCGATCGATATCGACGCGCTGCGCGAGGTCTGCGCGCGCCATCGGATCAGTCTGGTGCGCACGCCGATCCAGGACGGCAGTGCCGACGACATGGCTGATCGGCTGGTCGCCGCGCTCGACGATCTGGCGGCGCTGCTCGGCGCGGGCCATCGCGTATTTCTCCATTGCAACGCCGGCCTCAACCGCGCGCCCACGCTCGCGATCGCCTACCTGCGCGCGCACGGCGGACTTTCGCTCGACGAGGCGATGGCGCTGGTCAAACAGCGGCGCGCCTGCGGTCCCTTCATGACCGTGCTCGAAGATCACTTCGGGCCGCGCGGCTTCAAGCCGGATCGCTGATCGCGGGCAGGCAGGCGGCGACGATGGCGCGCGACCGCATCCTCCTCGCATTCGCCTGGACGGTGCATCTTTACACCGCACTCGGTGCGGTCGCCGGACTCTTCGCCCTCAATTGCATCGCCGACCGCGAATGGCGCACCGCGTTCGCCGCGATGGGCGTGGCGATCGCGATCGACGCGACCGACGGCACACTCGCCCGCGCGCTGCGCGTGCGCGATCGCATCCCGCAATTCGATGGCGCGCTGCTCGACAACGTCGTCGACTATCTGACTTACGTCGCCGCACCGGCGCTGTTGATGCTGCGCGCGGGCATTCTGCCGCAAGGGCCAAGCGGTTTTGCAATCACCGCGAGCGTGATGGTCGCGAGCGGCTACGGCTTTTGCCACCGCGACGCCAAGACCCCCGACCACTACTTCCGCGGCTTCCCGTCGTACTGGAATATCGTCGCGCTCTATCTGTTTTGTCTCGGTCTCGTGCCCGCGCTCAATGGCGTCATCGTCGCGATTCTGGCCGCGATGGTCTTCGTGCCGATCGGCTATATCTATCCGAGCCGCACGGCCGCGATGCGCCCGCTCACGCTGACACTGGCTGTCATCTGGGCGATTGCCACCGCCGTCGTGATCGCGACGCTCCCCGCATACAGCCGCGTGGCGCTTTACACGTCGCTCGCCTTCGTCGTTTACTACTTTGTGATGTCGTTCGTCCTCTATGCCGACCCGGCGCGCCGCGCCGCGCACCGGGTGCCCTGAATGCCGATGGATGCGATCGCCGCGCCCGGCAGCGGACCCGAACCCTGGCTCGAGATCATCGACGGCGACGCGCCGCTCCTGCTGATCGCGCCACACGGCGGACGGGCCGGCGCAGCCGCCCGCGCCACGCTCCATCCCAAGGTCAACGATCTCGAGACCGCCGCGATCACGCGGGAACTCGCGCGCCGGCTTGGCGCGCCGGCCTTGATCAACGCCGCGATGGATCGCAATGAACTCGACTGCAACCGCCTGGCGCAGCTCGCCCAGCGCGCGCCCTGGCTGATCGATCTGATCGTGGGGCGCGTCGCCGCGATCACCCGCCGTTATGGCCGGGCGACCGTGCTCTTGATTCACGGATGGAACGTGATCGAGCCGCGCGTCGATCTGGGACTCGGCCTGCGCGAAGCCGGCGGCCGTCTGCGGCCACCCGCGGGCGCCCACGTTTCGGCCAGCGACGGATTCATCAACGGACCGGTCGCCGCGCTCGCCGCGCGCCTCACGACCGCCGGCATCATCCCGACCTTTGGCCTGCGCTATCCCGGCGGCGCGAGTCAGAACCTGCTCCAGGCTTTCACCCAGCGCCATTGCGCGAGTGAGCTTGCCGCGCTGCGCGAGCTTGCCGCGCTCGCCGCGCACGGCGCGATCGATGCGCTGCAACTCGAAATGTCGGTCGCCGTGCGGATGCCCGGGGCGTTGCGCGCGTCCAATCTCGACGCGATCGCCGAGGCCTTCGCACCCGCCACCGCATCTTCGTCATCGGCGACGTCGGCGTCATCGATGGGGTCGCCTGCGGCGGCGCCGGCGATGATCGTCGTGCGCGACGCGCGGCCGCGTCCCGCCCGCGTCGTGTCAGCCACACCGGCGGGCGCCGCGATGCGCATCGGTGTGGAGTTTTACGACCCCGATGCGCGCGTAGGCGGGATGGCGAGTTTCGACTTCGGCGCGGGCGCCGCGGGCGCGCGGATCATGGTGATGTTCGACGGATGCCACGCAGCGCTGTTCACCGGTGAAGGCAAGAGCGAATTTGCCGGTGCGCAGATTCATCTCGGTCCGCTGAGCATGACCCTGGCGGGCGGCCGCGGCGGACTCAGCTTTCGCGGCCCGGCGATGGTGGTCGACGACGGCGCGGCCTACTTGAGCGTCGAGCGCGCGCTGGCCGGCGGGCAACTCGACACCGCGATGGAGCTTGCGGCAACGATTGAACTCGACGATTGCGGCGCGCCTGCGTGCGACGCTTCCGCGGACGATAGCGCGCCGGGCGACAGCGATCTCGCCACGGCAGCCCGTGCCGGCACGGCGCGGTTCGGCCGCCTGCGCGGCGCGTTGACGGTCGGCGGCGTGCGCCGTGAGATCGACGCAGTCGCCCGCGTCGGCACCTCATGCCTGGGACTCGGAGCTCAGCGCTTCACCACGCGCCGGATGCTCTGGGCATGCTTTTCCAGCGGAGGCGCGGCGCAATCCGCGCTCGAGGCCCGCACCATGACCTTCGACGGCGCCCCGCAAGCCTGCACCGCGCGCATCCTCGACGCCGGCGCCTGGCGCGAATGCGAGCTTGGCGCGATCGATCTGGACACGCCTGTGCCCGGCGCGCGTCCCGGCCCAATTCACGCCGCGATCACATTGCATGACGGTGTGGCCACGACGCTCAGCGGGCGCGCCGACAACTTCATGACGCTCTCGCGGCCCGGCCTCGACGCCACCCGCATCCACACCTCGCTCGGCTTCGCGACCTACCAGATGGGCGACGCGCGGGGCGCCGGGATGTTCGAGTATTCGCGCGTGGTCGGCGTATTGCCCTCCGCCGCCGGCGATAGCGACGACGCCGACAGCGACTGACGCCGCCGCCCTCGCGCTCGACGCGGATTACTACTTCGCAGGATGGAGAAAAATCGCGCGGAACGAGGCCGCGCAGGGTTCAGACCGGTGATGCGAGCGGCGCGTGATTGATCGCGATCAGCGCCTGGTCGATGCTCTGCGCGATCGCCGTCAGATTGAGCGCCAGCGGCGTCGCCGCGTATTCGCGCACGAACAGCACGCCGCGATCGGAACTCTCCGCCAACCGCGGATCGAACGGCAGCCGTCCCAGAATCGTGGAACCGGCGATGCGCGCAATCGCCGCCAGATCGCCCTGCGGCATCAGCGGACGCACCGTATGGCATCCGTCGCAACTGAAGCCGACCATGTTTTCGACGATCCCGATCACGCGGGTCGCGCAATGCGCCGCAATCTCGAGCGCGTGCCTGGCCGCGGTCACCGAGCTATCCGACGGATGGGTCACGATCACCGCGCCGCTCAACGGCGCGATGCGCGCGATCCGGTAGAGCTCGTCGAGTCCGGGCGCCAGATCGATCAACAGCATATCGAGTGCGCCGAAGCGGGTCTCCGTGAGTAATCGCCGCAAGGTGCCGCTGTAGCTCAGCTCCACCGCACCGTTGCCATTGGCCGAAACTTCACGACTCGCCGCGACTTCACGTCCTTCGGTAACTTCGCCGTTGACCGAAACCTCGCCGTCAGCCGGAAAATCGGCGCGGGCCGAATGCTCTTCAGTGATCACGATCCCGGCCACCGGCTCCTCGTCGAGAAAGTTCATCGGCGGCGGCTCACCGTCGGGCAGCAGATTGCTTGAGGCGACCCGCAGACCGAGCGGACCGGCGCCCGGCTCCGCCCCTTCGAAGGCAAAGATACGGCGCGGCGCCTTCATGCCCAGCATCGGCAGAACGCTGGGTGAATTCAGATCGGCGTCGAGAATCCCGACCTTGCGGCCGGCAATCGCCAGCGCCGCCGCGATATTGATTGTGATCGCGCTCTTGCCAGTACCGCCTTTGGCGCTGGAGACCGCGACGATCGACTTGATCCCGGACAGGTTGGCTCGCAGATGCGCCAGGTCCGGCGCGGAATACGCGCCGTCGGCGCCCGGCAGCGCCTCGATTTCCCTGAAAATTCTCATTACCTACCGTTACGCATCAACTTTCCTGCGCGGCCTCAACGCCATCTGCGAGCGCCGCGAAACGCGCGGGGACTCCCGTTAAGATGCCCTGTTGACGCCCCGGCGTAAAGCGGGTGGATGAATCAAGTGTATCGGCGAAATGTAGGACCGTCGCACATCACCACGTTCCCCTCAATGCGCGGCTACGCGGCAACCGGGTAAGCCGGTCAAAGACGCAATGACTAACGCCGCAAGCGCGCGCGCCGGTCGGCCGCGCGACAACCAGCACTCAACGCCCCGCGTCATCCAGTGCGGCGGTCCGCATGCCGATCGATCCGCCGCCGGCGGCGCTAGATATTATCTTCGTCCGCGTCGGTCGATCCGATCTTGCGATAGGAATTGCGCTCGTCGTCGAAGCGGCGCTGCGACTTGGCTTCGCGCTCCTGGTCCTGCTGGCAGTCGCGGCACAGCCGCGTAAACGGCATCGCAAGCAAGCGCTCCTCCGCGATCTCCAGTCCGCACGATTCGCACGCCCCGTAGGTGCCCTCGTTCATCCGCGCGAGCGCGTCGTCGATCTGCTTGATCTTGACCCGTTCACGATCCGACAGGATGAAGTTGATTTCACGGTCGCGCTCTTCGGAGGCGAGGTCATAGGTATCCATGCCCTCGTCCTTGTTGCCTTCGCGTTCGGCTTTGAGCTCGGAACTGATTTCGGCGAGCAGCTTGGCCTTCATCGCTTCGAGATTCGCGTGCTGGTCGGCCAGAAACTTCTTGCGGGTTGCCGCCGGTGATTTTTTAGCCATCGTTCGCCACCCTTTAATTTACGATCGCGCCGCTGATGACCGCGTGCAGGTCATAACTCAGCGCCCGCTCGACGCGCGCGCGCACGAACTCCCCGGGCTCGGCTTCCCCCTTGAGGATCACCATCCCGTCGATTTCGGGCGCCTGTGCGGCGGTGCGTCCGCGCCGCCGCGTACCACGCCCGGGCGTCGAGCCTTCGATCATCACTTCAATTTCCTGTCCCACCAGGCCGCGGTTCCGGCGCAGCGAAATCTCCGCCTGGGTCTCCATCAACTCCGACCGCCGCGCCCGCTTGAGCCGCTCGGGCACCTGCCCACCGAATGCGTAGGCCGTCGTATTCTCTTCGCGCGAGTAGGTGAATACTCCCACCCGGTCAAATTGTTCCGTACGGACGAAATCCATCAGCCGCGCAAACGCCGCGTCATCCTCGCCCGGAAAGCCCACGATAAACGAAGTGCGCAGCGCCACTCCTGGCACCTTGCGGCGAATCCGTTCGAGCAGCTTGCGCAGGGCGTCGCCCGACCGCTCGCGCTTCATCGCGCGCAGGATCGCGTCGTCGGCATGCTGCAAGGGCATATCAATATATTTAACCACTCGCGGCAACTCTGCGATGGTCTCGAGCAATTCGTCGGTAACAAAGTTTGGGTAACAGTAGAGCAGCCGGATCCAGCGGATCCCGTCGACCTGCGCGATCCGCCGGATCAGCGCGGCCAGGCTCGACGGCGGCTTAAGGTCGCGGCCATAGGCGGTCAAGTCCTGCGCAATCAGATTGATCTCGCGCACGCCGACCGCCGCCAGCGACGCGGCCTCGGCGATCACGTCGTCGGCCGTGCGGCTCTCATGCAGGCCGCGAATCTTGGGGATTATGCAGAAGGCGCACTGGTGATTGCAGCCTTCGGAAATCTTGAGGTACGCGGTAAAGAAATCGCCCGTCTTGACCCGCGGTGCCGCCATCGTGGGCAGCAGATGGGCCGCGCCGGCGTATGGCACCGGGCGCGATTCGGGAGCTTCCGTGCGGCGCAGCAGTTCGGGAAGATCGAGGAAATTACCCGTGCCGACAAAGATATCGACTTCCGGCAGCTCGGCGCGCAACTCCGCGCCGTAGCGCTGGGCCAAACATCCAGCTACCACCAGCCTGCGCCCCGCCGCGCGCTTTTTTACCTCGGACGCCTCAAGAATCGCGCCGATCGATTCCTTTTTCGCGGATTCGATAAACGCGCAGGTGTTGATTATCAGCACTTGCGCGTCGCCGGGATCGAGTGTCACTTCGAAGCCCGCGCCCATCAGCGCACCCAGCATCAATTCGCTATCGGCCAGGTTCTTGGGGCATCCCAAGGTCAGAAGATGAACCTTTTCCATGACTGGTTCGCCAAGCACCCAAGGGCATATATGTCTACTCGCGTGGGCGTCGTGGTGCAATCCGCCCCGCGAATGAGACCGTACGATTTATTGCGCCGCGCCCGAATTTACGATGTCGGCGCCGGCCGGCGTGTTGAACACGAACATTGCGGGCGCGATCGGCGCGTTGATCCGCAAGTCGCTGAAAAGAAAGACCGTCGTGTTGCCCAGCGCGTCGGCGATGGTCAGGGACGCGATATTCAGCGTGGCCGGGTCGATGCCGATTTCGATCGGATCGCCGCCGCCGCGCGGCGCCAGGACGACGTGGCTCAGCCCATCGGAGGCCGCCGTAGCCGGTAGCGACGCCTTGAAATCGCGCTCGACGTTGCCCACGCCGAGCAGAAACGCCGCCGCCGCCTGGGTTTTGATCGCCGACTTCACGGGCGTCTGCAAGACCTGGTTGAGACCCGGATCGTAGTCGTAAAACAGTTCGCCGTCGCTGACAATCGTCTCGGGTTGCGGATCGCCGAACTCGAGGCGAATCCGCCCCGGCCGGCTGTACGCGATCGTTCCGACGCGAATCCGCGGTGCCATCCCGACCCGCGTAACCGTCTGGGTGAATTTGCCGGTGAACGAATGGGTCGCCTGGTAATGCTGTTGCAAGCGCTCGAGCAGCGTCCGCAGCGCGGCCGCACCGCTCGCGACGGTGGTGGCGGCCTCGACCACCTCGGTCCCGCCAGCATAGCGATGGGTCGCGATGACGGGCGCCAGAACGATCGCCGCCGCGAATCCCGCGGCCCATCGCGCCGGACAGATTTTCCCAATTCTCATATCGATTTTCGTTGCATCACGCTCGCGCTATCACTTTAGACGAAATCCCGAGCCCCGCGCTTCATCGCATCATGCTACGCCGGCTCCGCCTAACTCGCGCCGCGCATGCGGACTTCGCGCGGGCGCGCACCGTCGGCCGGCAGCACCAGCCCCTCACGCTCCATCTGCTCGACCATCCGGGCGGCGCGGTTGTAGCCGATCCGTAAGCGCCGCTGGATCATCGAGATCGACGCCTGATTGGTCTCCATCACGATGCGCACGGCTTCGTCGTAATGCTCGTCGCGATCGCCGTCGGGACCGCCGCCGTCGGCTTCGCCCGCCACCGCCGTTTCGAGAATCTCCATCTGGTAGTCGGGAGCGCCCTGTGCCCGGATGAACTCGCAGACCTTGCGAATCTCGATCTCGGAGACGAACGGCCCGTGCAGGCGGCGCAGCTTGGCGGTGCCTGGCGGCATAAACAGCATATCGCCCGCGCCGAGCAGGCGCTCGGCGCCGATCGAATCCAGAATCGTGCGCGAATCGACGCGCGATGTCACCTGCAGCGAGATGCGCGCCGGCAGGTTCGCCTTGATCAGGCCGGTCAGCACGTCGACCGACGGCCGCTGGGTCGCGAGGATCAGGTGGATTCCGGCGGCGCGCGCCTTTTGCGCCAACCGCGTGATATCGCGTTCGACGGTCTTGCCCTCCGCGAGCAGCAGGTCGGCCAGCTCGTCGATCACGATCACGATCTTGGGCAGCTTGCGATGCTTGACCGGGGTGTCCTGCCAATCCTCGCTGTCGCCCTGGTTGTCGGCGATCGTCCCGCGCTTGAGCTCGACCAGCTCGCCGCCCTGTCCGATCGTGCGGTTGTAGCCGTCGATATTGCGCACGCCGAGCTCGCGCATCACGCGATAGCGCCCCTCCATTTCCTGGGTCGCCCAGAGCAGCGCGGCGGCGGCCTTTTCCGGATCGACCACCACCGGCACCAGCAGATGCGGCAGCGCGTCGTAGACCGAAAGCTCGAGCATCTTGGGGTCGATCAGGATAAAGCGCACGTCGTCGGCCGTCGCGCTGAACAGGATCGACGCGATCATCGTATGGATCGATACCGACTTGCCGGTGCCGGTCGCGCCCGCGATCAGCAGATGGGGCATCGTCGCCAGGTCGGCGGCTGCCGGATGCCCCGCGATATCCTTGCCCAGCGCGATGGTGAGATGGCTCTGTGCGGCGACGAATTCGTCGGCCTCCAGGATTTCGCGCAGATAGACCTTTTCGCGCTTGCGGTTGGGCACTTCGATCCCGACGACTGCCTCGCCCGGCACCGGCGCCTGAATCCGCACCGTGGCCGCCCGCAGCGCCATCGAGAGATCGTCGGCCAGGTTCACGATCTGGCTGACCTTGATCCCGGAGCCCGGCTCGAATTTGTACATCGTAACGACCGGGCCGGGCTGCACCTCGACCACCCGCCCCGCGACGCCGAAATCGGCCAGCTTCTGTTCGAGCACGCGCGCACTGCCCGCGAGCGCCGACTCGTCGACGTGGCTATGTTCAAGCGGCGGCGTATCGAGCAGTGCGAGCGGCGGGAGCTTGAAGCCGCCGGCACTGCGCGCGCTCGGCTTGGGTGGCTTGTCGGACTTCTCGCGCGCGGCCGGCTTGGCGATCTCGGCGCGCCGCACCAGCGGCGGATCGCCGCGCCCGCCATTAATTCCCGCCGCATGCGGATTGAGATCGCGCGCCGCTGCCCGCGTGACGATCGCATGGTCGAGCCTTGGCGCTGCGGCCCCATCGCCCCAGAGCCCGGCGGCTGCTGCGCTATCGTCCGCACGATCGCCCGCCCGGCGCCCGCCGCGCCATGCCGCTCCGGCCAGCGCCGCGAGCAGATCGGTTGGCGCCCGGCGCAGCATCAGCGCCAGCCCGCCCACCAGTGCGAGCATCGCGACGATATAGCCGCCCCCGACGTTGACGTAGGCGCCCAGCGCCGCGGCTAATGCCGATCCCACCGCGCCGCCCATCGCTACGCCGGGCGAATCGATGAAGCCGGCCATCGCGCTCAGCGCGGCGACCACGATCGCGCCGCCAGCCGCCTCGCGGACCAGCGCGATCGATCCCGGCGCCGCCCGCGCGCGCCAGCCCAGAATCGCAGCCAGGATCACGACCACCGCCGCCTGGTAGCCGAACCATTCGGTGAGACTTTGCGCGAGGATTTCGCCGAGCGGACCGCCCAGGTTGGGCCGCCACGCAAGGCTCGACGAAGTCAGGCTCAGGATTGCCCACGCCGCCGCGGCCAGGATCGCCAGCGAAAACAGCTCGCGCACGATCCGTCCGTCGCGCGGCGGCGCCACGGCCGTCGGCATCAATTCGATTGGCGGCGCTTTCGGTTGGCGCGCGATAGCGCTCAGACCTCCACGACGTAGGGCACGATCATCGGGCGCTTGCGAATCGCGTCGGAGAAGTACCGGCGCAGCATCCGCACCATCTCCTCCTTGAGCCGCTCCGGATCGTCGCGCACGAAGCCGTTGAGTCCGCGGATGCGCAGCGCGAGTTCGGTGCGCGCGCGGGTCAGATGGGGTGAGCTGCCGTCGCCGCTGACAACGCCGCGCGAGAGCAGGTCCGGTCCCGCGACGATTTTGCCGTCGCGCGCCGAGATTGCGACGATTGCGATCACCGTGCCGTCATGCGCCAGCGTGCGCCGCTCACGCATCAGTTCCGGCCCGCCCAGATCTTCGCCGTCGGCGACGATCCGCCCGGCCGGCGCCGTCCGCCCGCGCCGCGCAGCTCCATCTTCGAGCACCAGGGTCTCGCCATTCTCGAGCAGGAAACAATTGCGCTCCGTGACGCCGGCCGCGATCGCCAGTTTGCGATGGCCCGTCAGATGCCGGTATTCGCCGTGGATCGGAATGAAATGCTTCGGCCGCACCAGCCGGATCAGTTCGGCCAATTCGTCGCGGCAGGCATGGCCCGAGACGTGGACCGGCGCGACCGCGTCGTAATAGACCTCGGCGCCGCGCTTGCACAGATGATTGACCAGCGTATTGATCGTGCGCTCGTTGCCCGGAATGAAACGCGACGAGAGCACCACCGCATCGTCCGCCGCGATGCGCACTCGCGGATGGCCATCGACGGCGAGCTTGGCCAGCGCCGAGAGCGGCTCGCCCTGGCTGCCGCTGGCCAGAAACGCCAGCCGCCGCGGCTCGAGGAAATCGGCCTCGGCCTGCTCGATAAAGGTGCCGGGCGGCAGCTCGAGCTGCCCGGTCTCGATCCCCAGGCGCACGCTCTGCGCCATCCGCCGCCCCAGCGGCACGACGTAACGCCCGGCCTCATGGGCGGCTTCGGCGAGCTGGCGGATACGATGGAGATGCGAGGAAAACGACGACAGGAAAAAGCGGCCGCGCGTGCGCGCGATCAGATCCTTGATCACCGGCTTGAGCGAACTCTCGGAGCCGCTGCGCCCCGGACGCTCGACGTTGGTCGAATCCGACAGCAGGAGCGTCACCCCTTCCTCGCCCAGGCGGGCAAAGCGATCGGTGTCGAAAAGCTGCCCGTCAACCGGCGACGGATCGATCTTGAAGTCGCCCGAATGCACGATCAGGCCGGCCGGCGTGCGAATCGCGAGCGCGACCGAATCGGGCGTCGAATGGGTCACGCGCACCGGCTCGACCCGAAACGGTCCCAGCTCCAATTCGTGGCCGGGCGCAAACTTGCGCAAATCGGCCCCGGCCAGACCGTCTTCGGCCAGCCCGCGGCGCGCAAATGCAAGTGTTACTTCAGTTCCGAATACCGGCGCGGGCCAGCTCCGCAACAGATACGGCAGCGCGCCGAGATGATCCTCGTGCGCATGGGTCAGGATGATGCCCTCGATTTTGAGGCGGCTCTGCTCGAGATACGCAAGGTCGGGCAGCAGCAGGCCGCCGCCCAGTTCGCGCTCCTCGGCAAACATCACGCCGGCGTCAATTATCAGGGCGCTGCCGGCGCATTCGATCACCATCAGGTTGAGCCCGATCTCGCCGAGGCCGCCCAATGGCACAATTTTTACCGCTACAGGTTTGATTGCCGCCATCAGCCCCTCTCAGCCACCGCCGCGCGCAGACGCTGGAAGTATATAAAGCCGCCGCCCGATGCGAAAGGCTCCGCCGGCCGGCGCCGTCGGCGGTCAACAGATCGCCCGGCCGTCACCAGCGATTCGCGGCACTTGTGCACAACCGCACCGCATCGCGACTTGCGTTGCGGTATTATGGGGTTTAGCTTTTCTCTCAAGAGGTGGCACACGATGTCGGTCAATAAGGTGATTCTGGTTGGTAATCTTGGACGCGACCCCGAATTGCGCTACCTCCCGTCGGGACAGACCGTGGCCAAGTTCACGCTCGCGACCAGCGACTCGTTTAACGATCGCGCCGGGGCGCGCCAGGAGCGCACCGAGTGGCACAACATCGTGGTCTGGGGCAAACAGGCCGAATTGTGCGGCCAGTACCTCAAGAAAGGCCGCCAGGCGTACATCGAGGGGCGCATCTCGAATCAGCAGTACGAGGCCAAGGACGGCAGCGGCAAGCGCTATCGCACCGAGATCATCGCCCAGCGCGTCCAGTTCCTCGGCGGACGCGCCGGAGCCGGCGCGGGCGGCACGATGGACGATCCGATCGAGATGTCGCCCGGTGGTGGTGGCGGCGGCGCCCCGATGGACGACGAGGACATCCCCTTTTAGTCCACGCCGCTTAATCCGCTCGCGATCCTGTTAGTCCTTTAGTCGGCGCGAAGATCAACTCGCTCGCGCCGCCTGACCGCCGCACACCGCGCCCGCTCGCGTCGCAGCGCTATTGCGCGGCGTATCCGCCATCCACCGGCATCGGCAGCCCGGTCACAAACGACGAGGCGTCCGAGCACAGCCACAGCACCGACTCCGCGATCTCCTCGGGCTTGCCCATGCGATGCATCGGCTCGGCGGCGAAGATCTGCTCCTCGCTGAAAACCCCGCGATCGAGCACCCGCTCGACCATCGGCGTGCGGATAAAGCCTGGGCAGACCGCGTTTACGCGAATCCCCTTTTGGGCAAATTCGAGCGCCGCGGTCTTGGTCAGCCCGGCCACGCCATGCTTGGCGGCGACGTAGGCGGGCGCACTGGCGAGGCCCAGCAGCCCGGCGACCGAGGCGGTGTTGACGATACTACCGCCGCCCGTCTTGACCATCTGGGCCAGCTCGTACTTCATGCACAGGAAGACGCTGGTCAGATCGATCGCGATCACGCGGTTCCAGTTCTCGATCGTGCATTCGGCGGTATTCGCCATCTGGCCTTCGATACCCGCGTTGTTGAACGCGCAATCGATCCGTCCGTAGGTCTCAACGACCTTGGCGATGAGCGCCTCGACGTCATGCGGAAGCGAGACGTCGGCGGCGTGAAAGGCGGCCACGCCACCGGCCTCGCGAATCGCCTTGGCCGTACGCTCGCCGCCCTCGGCGTTGTAATCGGCGACCATCACCTTGGCGCCTTCGCGCCCGAACAGCATTGCCGCCGCTTGTCCGATTCCCGAGCTGCCTCCGGTGATCAATGCGACCTTGCCTGCGACTCGTCCTGCCATGTGCGACCTCCTGAAATCCTGAATCCGGTTATCCGTGCTTATGACGGCTTCGCGCGCAACTTACAAATCCGATCGCGGGGCGAGCCGGCGGATTTGCGGACGCGGCGGCAGGACGCCGCCGCCAAGCGCGATCGCAAAGAATCGCGCCAGCGCCGCGCGCAGGTCGCCCAGCGCGATTGCGCCATAGTCGTCGGCCAGCGGGTCGAGCCGCGCGCAGGCCTTGCGCCAGGTCGAGGCGGCGCCGTTCAGATTGCCGCGCTCGACGTGCAGAATCGCCGCAGCCGCCTGAATCAAGCCCTGGACGAATTGCCGATCGAGCCCGTCGCTGCGCTTCCAGCTCGCCTCCCACACCTCATGGCAGGCGAAGAACTGTCCGCCATTGAACAGTTCGAGGCCGCGCGCAAAATCGCCGCCGCTATCCATCCCGCGCGTGTCCATCGCGAACGAGCATAGCGCCATCGAACATCCCAAGGGTCTCGTTCTGTCGATACCGGATGCGCACCCGAAGTCGCGATCGATCCCGAGGGCTACTGGGGCCTGGCGACGAAATTTCTGCGCAACATCCGCTGCCACTTAAGGGCTGCCGCTTAAGGCCTCGGCGGTGATTGGCGCCGTGGCGCGGCCGTTCATACGCCGCCGGACTCAGGCTTAAGCGGCGCGCTTCATGACGGCATCGCGGTCTGCGGCGCACGGATCGCGCGAGCCGGGACCGGACCCGGCAGGCCGTCATAGACCAGCGCGCGGCCGTCGGAATGGAATCCCATCGCGGCCATCGCCACCACCCGATCCGACTCCAGCGCGGGCCGCTCCGCGATCGTCTCGATATAGAGTTTGGGGCGCAATGCGATCAGCGCGCCGAGCGCCGCCGCGAAGGCCGCATCGTCGAGCGCGCCGCCGCCGACCAGCGCGCGGCCGGCGAGTCCCAGGATCATCCGGCCGCCCTGCATGACGAGCAGATTTCCCGCCTCGCGCGCCACCCCGCACGCCGGCAGAAGCGCGCCGTAGGGATTGGCCGGATCGGCCGCGCTGATCGCGACCGCGCGCTCGCCGCCGCCATTGCGCACACGCCCCGCCCGAAGCATCTCGAGCGCCTCGGGCAAGGCGTATTGCTCGCCCGCCAGCGCACGAACGAAATAGCCGCGCCGAATTGTGCCGCCATACTCCATCCGCCGCAGCGCGAAGACCAGGTCGGACCAGGCGATCGGCTGCGACTCGAGCGTGAGCATCTCGCGCGTCAGCACACCATTGCGGGCGAGCAACGCGAGCGCCCGCTCGCGCGTCTCATCGAATCCCGCCGTGTCGCTCGCGACCGCCGGAGACTCCCCGCCGAGCGCCGACCAGCGTCCGCTCAGGCTCGATTTCAGGCGCGCCCGCAAGGCCGCGTCGTGACGGTTCGCCGGTCTCGCGCCGGGCACGCTGATGACGGCGCGCGAAGCATCGTGGTCGGACGCGAGCAGCCGCAGCGGCGCGAAGCTGTCGTTGGAGGCGAGTCCGGCGGCGGCCAGCCGCCAGAGCGCCGCCAGCGTGTCGCGCTCGGAGAGCCCGGCACGTTCGGCAATCTCGTCGAGGTACTGGGCGCCGCGCGTCCGCAACGCGCCGTAAACCGCGTGCGCGCCAGGATCCCGATCGGGCGCCGGCGGGGATGCGATCGCGAGGCGCGCGCGCCGTGGCATAAACGCAACACGTCCGGGAAATTCGGCAGTTGCATTGGCGCCATCAACGCTCTCCGGCGAGGCGATCCAGCGCAGATCGCCGCTCAGGCAGAGCAGATCGAGGTCCTCGGGACGATAGCCCGGGATGCGCGCGGGCAAAATTGCACGCTCCCAGAACTCCGGCGTGAAGGCGAGTCCGGCCAATTGCTCGACGATCAATTCGACGCTCTCGCGATTTGGCGCGAGTCCGGCTCCGACGTTGAGCCACTTCAGACGAAACGCGGCAAATTCGCGATCGTCGACCGGCGCGATTTCGGCGCGCAGCCGCGCCAGGGTCTGCCGATGGATCCGCTCGAGCACATAGCGATCGCACCATTGCTCGGCCGTGCCGGCCGCCGCGCCGCGAATCTCAAGCGCGTCCGATGCGTCCTGGCCAGGGCCTTGCGCCACATCGTGCAGATTTCCAAGAGCGGACGGACGAGGCGTGGTGAAATAGCCACGAAAGACGGTGCCCTGCCCTTCGAGCGCGGCCAGAATCCGCTCGACGACCGCCGTCGGCAGCGCCAGCCGCGCGGCAAATTCGCGAGCGCTCGCGGGAATCGAGGTGGCTAGCGCCCGCCGCACGATCTCGTGACGCGCCGCATCCGCGTCGGGCGCCGGCGCATCGTCCAAATCAGGCGCTCGCGCGCCCTCCGAAGCGGACGCTTGCGTGCCTTGGACAAACGGCATGATCGATTGCGCGAAGCGCGCGTCGGGATAGGCGGCGGCATACCGCCCGCGGTCCTCCGCCGCGATATAGACTTCGGGCATCGCCGGGGCTACGCGGGCGCGGACGATCCGTCCCTCCCGTTCCAGCCGCCCGGCAAGCGCATCGGCCTGGGCGCCCGCGCGCCGCGCGATCGCCGCGACCTCGATCGCGCCGTGAGCGTAGATCAATTCATAGAGTTCGTCGCCGGTGCGCGGCTGCGACCCGGGGATGCCCCCGCCGAGTTCGGCCGCCACCCGCTCGACCGCGTCGGCCGAGAGCATCGCGCTCAGGTCTTCCTCGCGCAGCACCTCGGCGGCCATCTCACGGTTCATCGTGACCGAACGGCTGCGGCGATTGGCGCGTTCACCGTCGTCGAGAAACGAGTAGTCCCAGGCCAGCAGGATCCGTTGCGCGAAGACCGACGGCGCGACGTTATCGACATAGACCGCGCGCACCGCGCCGCTCTCGAAGCCCTCGAGCAGCGCGACCATGCGCGTCGCGTCGGTCGACTCCTCGAGGCATTCGCGGACCGTTTCGCCGACCACGAAATGGCCGGGGATCTCGATGGCCGGCGGCCGATTCTCGAAGCAGGCGTTGCGGCGCGGAAAGAGCGCGGTGATCAGGTCCTGCGTGCGCAGCCGCTGAATCCAGGCCGGCACGCGCCGGCCGCCCATCGCGCGCATCACCGCGAGCGCGCGCGTCGCGACGTGGCGAAAGCGCACCTCGAACATCGGCGCGTCGAGCAGCGCCTGCACCAGCGTCGCGCGGGCGGTGCGCGCGGGGAGCATCGCCATGACCTGTTCGAGCGCAAAGCTGTGACGCGAGTTGAGCGCGAGCAGCACGGCGTCGTCGATCGCCGAAGCCTGGATTTCAAAATCGAACGATTGGCACAGGCGCTTGCGCAGCGCGAGTCCGAGGCCGCGGTTGACGCGCATCCCAAAGGGCGAGTGGATGACGATCTGGGTGCCGCCCAGGCCGTCGAAGAAGCGCTCGACCACGATGGTGCGCGGGCCGGGGACCACGCCGAGCGCGGCGAGCCCGCGCGCGATCCACGCGACCGCCTGCGCGGCGGCGCCCTCGTCCATCGCGCACTCGTCGGCCAGCCATTTGGCCGCCGACCTCGCCGCGCGCTCCTTCGCGGCGCCATCACCGGCGCCGTTGCTCGCCACGCGCCGGCCGGCCGCAAGCAGCATCGCCGCCACCCGCTCGCGCAGATCCGAAACCTCGGCCGAGAGCGCGGGCGAGCGCCCCGCCGCTTCGGTCTGCCAGAACGGCAGCGTGGGCGCCATGCCGGGGGCCGGCTCGACCATCAGGCGGTTCTTCGCGATGCCGAGAATCTTCCATGGCATCGAGCCGAGCGAAAAGACGTCGCCGCGCGCCGACTCCTGCGCGAAATCCTCCTCGACGTCGCCGATTTTGCGGCCGGCCGACGCGATCACCACGTCGTAGTTGCCGCTTTCCGGAATGGTCCCGCCCGAGGTGATCGCGGCGAGCCGCGCGCCGCGGCGCGGGCGGACGCGGCGGGCCGCGCGATCGTGGAAAATCTTGGGCGCGGCGCCCTGAATCCGATCGGCCAGCGGCGCCGCCATCTGTTCCAGCAGGATGCGCAGTTCGGCCGCGCCGAGCGCGCCGTAATTGCACGAGGAGCGCAGCAGAGCCAGCAGATCGTGCTCGGCGATATCCTCCTCTTCGGCAGTAATCGCGACAATTTGTTGGGCGGCGACGTCGAGGCAGCCGAGCGGCACTTCGACTTCGTCGAGATGGCCGGCGCGGATCGCGCGCACCGCCGCGGCGCATTCGAGCAGATCGTCGACGGTGAGCGCGAACAGCCGCCCCTTGGGCGTCGCACCAAGGCTATGGCCCGAACGGCCGACGCGCTGGATCGCCGCGGAAATCGATTTGGGCGAGTCGATCTGGCATACCAGGTCGACCGCGCCAACGTCGATGCCGAGTTCGAGCGACGCGGTGGCGACGATCGCCTTGAGATCGCCGCGCTTGAGCCGCTGCTCGGCGACCAACCGCTCGGCGCGGGCCAGACTGCCATGATGCGCCATCACGGCGTCGGCGCCGACGCGCTTTTGCAGGGCGAGCGCGACCCGCTCCGCCCAGCGCCGGCTCAGCGTGAAGACCAGCGTCGTACGATGCGCGCGAATCAGCTCGGCGATCGCGTCGTACATCGCGTCCCAATGCCGATGCGTCGCGAGCGCGCCAAGGTCGGGGCCGGGCGCAATAACCTTGAGGTCAAGCGCGCGCGGCAGGTCGTCGGCGCGGACGATGCGCACCGGGCGCGGCGTGCGCGTGCCGTCGGCGGCGACCTCGGCGCCGGCCAGAAAGGCCGCCAGCGCCGCGATCGGATTGAGCGTGGCCGAGAGCCCGATGCGCACCGGGCGCGGCGCGCCGGCCCGCCGGACCATGCGCTCGAGCCGCTCGAGCGTGAGCGCCAGATGCGCGCCGCGCTTGTCGCCGGCGACCGCGTGGAGTTCGTCCACGATTACGTAGCGGACGGCACGCAGCTTGGCGCGAAAGCGTGGCGAGGTCAGCAGGATGAAGAGCGATTCCGGCGTCGTGACGAGAATTTGCGGCGGCCGCCGGAGCATCGCCGCACGCTCGGCGACCGGCGTGTCGCCGGTGCGCAGGCCGGCGCGCACCGGCGCGAGCTCGAGGCCCATTGCGCCGGCGACTTCGCGCACCCCGATGAGCGGCTCTTCGAGGTTGAGGCGGATATCGTTGGCCAGCGCCTTAAGCGGCGAGACGTAGAGCACCGCGACTTCGTCGGCCAGCGGGCCGGCCGCCGCCTGGGTGATCAGCCGATCGATCGCCCACATGAAGGCGGCCAGCGTCTTGCCGCTGCCGGTCGGCGCGCACAGCAGGACGTCGTGGCCGGGCGGCTTAAGCGCGCCGGCGATTACCGGCCAGCCGAGTTGCTGCGCGCGCGACGGCGCGGCGAAGCGCCGCCGGAACCATTCGCGGACCGCGGGATGGAACGCGTCCAGGATGCCGTCGGTACCTGATGAAGTGACCGGTTTCACATTCGCCGCCGCGGGCCGCGGACGAGCGCCGCGGCCCCGCGTATCCTAGCACGGCCAGAGCCGCGACGGAGCGGAAAGACGCGCGTGCGTGCCAGCGTAGAATGATATGCCACGGCGCAGGCCGCGCATCCGCTTTCAGGGTTTGAGCAGCTCGGGCAGGCGCGCGGTGAATTCGCTGCGCGAGAGCGTCAGGTCGAAGCCGGCCGCGCGCGCGGCGGCCAGCGATTTCAGGTCGACGTGCGAGGCGAAGCCGACCAGCCGCGCGCCGGGCGCCGCCGCCCGCAGGTCGCGCGCCGTGGCGACGGCGGGAAAGTTCGCGTCGGAGAGATCGGCGAAGACGATCGCCGGGGCGACCGCGGCGGCGCGCGCGGTGGCCTGGTCGAGCGATGCGGCCGTCGCCATTTCGGCGCCGAGCGTCGCGGCGACCGCTTCGATCCGCGAGCGCAGCAGCAGGTCGCGCACCAGGGCGAGAACTTTGATTGGCGTCATGGTAGTCATCCCGGCAGCGCGTTCAGGCGCCACATAGCGGTCCCGGCCAAGGGCTCATTGATTGGCAAAGCGCGCGGCGGAAAAGGGCGCAAGATCGATCGCCGGACGCCGCCCCATCGCGACGTCGGCGATCACTTCGCCGGTCAGCATCGAGAGCAATATCCCGCTGCGGAAATGGCCGGTCGCCCAGATTACGCCGGCGACCGAGGGCGACGCGCCCAGCACCGGCAGCAGATCGCGGGTGGCCGGACGCAGGCCCGCCCAAGCCTCGCGCAGCGGCAATTCGCCGAGACCCGGCACCATCGCGAGCGCGCCGCGCGCGATCTTGTCGAGGCCGGCCAGCGTGACGGACTTGTTGTAGCCCGCCTCTTCCATCGTCGAACCGGACAGGATCCGCCCGTCGCGCCGCGGCACCAGGTAGCCACGCATCGAGAAAATGGCCGGCGCGATCAGCTGCGGACGTGCCTCGAAACAGACCATCTGCCCGCGTACCGGATGCAGCTTGACGCGGTCAGCCTCCAGCCCGCGAAGCTCATGCGACCACGCCCCCGCGGCGACCACGATCAGGTCGGCCTCGAGGATCGCGCCGTCGTGGATCAGCACCCCGGTCGCTCTGCCGTTGGCGGCGACGATCGAATCGACGCGCACGCCCTCGCGGAAATCGGCGCCGGCCTTAATCGCGGCGGCGGCGTAGGCGTGAGTGAGCTTGCGATTGTCGACCCGGCGATTGTCGGCCAGATGCAGCGCGTAAACCGTATCCGGCGAGATCGCCGGCTCGACCTTGCGCGCCGCCGCCGGCGTCAGCTCCTCGACCAGCGCGCCGGCCTCGCGATGCCAGCGGGCGCGGCCTTGCAGTTCCGCCTGCTCGGCGGCGTCGAGCGCGAGGTAGAGGATGCCGTGCGGATCGTATTCGGGATCGACGCCGGATTCCGCGATCAGGCGATCGATCGACGCGTCGAAGCTGCGGCGCGCCGCCAGGCACAGGTCGAAGAACAGGCCCGAGCCCTGCGCTTCGGCCTGCGGCGCGATCATCCCGGCGGCGGCCCACGAGGCCTCCTGCCCAATCCGGGCGCGCTCGAGCACGATAGCCGCGACGCCTTCGCGGGCCAGCCGCCAGGCAATCGAACTGCCGATAATTCCGCCGCCTATAATGATCGCTTTCACGCTGCGCGCTCCATTCGCACGGGCGGGCGCGCCGAGCGCCCATCCACGCTAAGATTATCCGCGCGCCTGGCGCATTGCCACGGCCCGGCCGGATCACGGCGTTGGACCGCGGCCCGACCCGCAACCACGAGGGGAATAGCGATGGAAAAAATCATGCGCGGCATCGACACGCGGCTGATTCATGCGGGCGAGCCCGATCCGCCGATCGAGGGCGCGGTCGCGATGCCGATATTTCAGTCGTCGACCTTTGCCTATCGCGGCGAAACCAGCTACCACGCGCTGCGCTACATCCGGCTCAACAATACGCCCAATCATGTCGCGCTCCATCGCAAGCTCGCCGCGCTCGAAGGCGCCGAGGCGGCGCTGGTGCTGGCCAGCGGGATGGCCGCGGTGAGCACCACTCTGATCACCGTCGCGGGCGCCGACGAGCGCGTGATGGCGCAGGAATGCCTGTACGGCGGCACGCACGATCTGATGCGCGACGAATTTCCGCGCATGAAAATTGGCGTCGACTTCATCGACGGCGCGAACGCCGCCGGATGGCGCGAAGCGCTCACCCCGCAGACCCGCGCGATCTACGTCGAGACCATCTCGAATCCGCTGATGCAGGTGGCGGATCTGCGCGCGGCGGCGGCCTTTGCGCGCGCGCACGGACTGATCTCGATCGTCGACAACACCTTCGCCAGCCCGATCAATTTCCGGCCGGCCGAGCACGGCTTCGACCTCTCGATTCATAGCGGAACGAAATACCTGAACGGCCATTCGGACATCGTCGCGGGCGCGATCATCGGACGCGCCGACCTGATCGAAAAGATCAATCGCACGGCGAGCCATTTTGGCGGCTCGCTCGATCCCCACGCCTGCTTTCTGCTCCATCGCGGGATCAAGACCCTGGGCGTGCGGATGCGCTATCAGAACGCGAGCGCGCTTGAGGTCGCGCATTTCCTCGCGGCGCATCCCAAGATCGCGGCGGTCAACTATCCCGGCCTGCCGTCGCATCCGGAACATCAGCGGGCGCGCGAGCTGTTCGACGGCTTCGGCGGGATGCTGAGCTTTGAGCTGCGCGACGGACTCGCGGCAGCCGATCGCTTCATCGACGGCGTCACGATTCCAATCAGTGCGCCGAGCCTGGGCGGAGTCGAGAGCCTGATCACGCGGCCCGCCACCACGTCGCATTCCGGGATGCCGCCGGCCGAGCGCGAGCGTGTGGGAATCCGTGACGGGCTGATCCGGCTGTCGGTCGGACTCGAGGCCACCGGCGATCTGATCGAGGACTTTACGCGCTCGCTGGAATCCTGCTGAACGCCGCACGCACCAACGCACGAACGCTCCGAGCGCCCGGCGCTTGCCACTGCGATTGAGGCGGCCAGCCGGCCGCGGCGTTCGGCGAGGCGGCGATACGCGTTCGTTGCAAATATGAACGGGGTCGTCACGATGACCTATTTTGGATCGCTCAGAGAGAAAATAACTTGGAAGCAGGCGACGGTTTCGCGGTGCGGCGTACCAAAAGCGCCCATAAATCAGGCATCACTCTTGCTTCTAGTTTAGATGGCATTCTGCGTCCGATCAGCCGAACCTCGGCGGTCGCGCCGCCGCATCGTATCATGCAGCCAACTCTTACCGATGAATCCACCGCACCGATCGCGTCAGAGACGCGCGGGCCGCAGCTTCCCGATGCGGGCGTCAGCGATGCGGGTGGCGATCGATCGAGCGACCGCCCGGGCGATCTCGCGATGGCCAAAGAAGCCTCGGCCGAAGAATCCGCCGCTGACGATTCGACGCCTGACGATTCGACGCCTGACGATTCAATGATCGATCGATCCGACGATTTCCGGCAAATGCGCGTCCTGCGTGCGAGTGCGGTGATCGTACTGGCCTTTCAGGTGCTATATCTGGCGGCCGATTGGAAATGGAGTAACGCACCATCCGCGGCGTATTTACCGCCGCACCTCTTCAGTATTCTGACCGCCGCGATTTTCCTGCGCCTGACCTATCTCCCGGTTTTCCGCCGCCGCATGGAACTCTTTATCCTGGCCGGATGCGCACTGCTGTTTGCGGCCACTACCGTAGCGTCGGTGGTCACCGCAAATAGCGCGCCGCTGACCCTGACGGTGATCCTTACGCTGGTCGGCGCCGCCGCACTGGTGCCATGGGATTGGCGCTGGCAGGCCGTCCTCGCCACCGCCGGCGTCGTTGCGATGGCGGCGATGACCGCTATTCGCCCGGGTCTCGATGCTCATCTGGGCAACGATTGGCTGGCGATCGCGGCGGCCGCCGCCGTAGCCCATTACGCGGCGCTCCAGGGCCAGCTCTATCGGCGCGAGATCGCCCAACGCATCATGGCCTTCGAGATTGCTCATCGCCATCTGCTCGCCGAGATCGCGCAGCGCGAGTCGGTGGTGGCGGCCAGCGAGCAGGTCCATCGGCAACTGGCCGAGAGCGAGGCGAAACTGCGCAAGATCTTCGAGACCAGCAGCGACGCTATCACCATCAATCGAATGAGTGACGGACGCTACCTCGAGGTCAATGAGGCCTTCAGCGTGTTTGGCTATACCCGCGAGCAGGCGCTGTCGGGATCGTCCGGCGCCCTGGGCATCTGGACGGACCAGGCGGCATTGCGCAGGCTATTGAAGGCCCTCAAGACCACCGGCGGCGTGGTTAACCAGGAAGTCATCCTTCGGGCCCGGGACGGCGGTATCCTGCCTTTTCTGATCTCGGCCAAAGTAATCGACCTGGGCGGCGAGCAGTGCGTGGTTACGATCGGTCGCGATATCCGGTCGATCAAGCAGACCGAAGCCGACTTGATCGGAGTGCGCGAAGAGTTACGCGAGCAGATCGCGGCCTTGCGCCTGAGCGATACGCAGCTGCGCGCCGAGATCGCCCAGCGCGAGCGCGTGATGGCCGATTATGTCGACGCGCTGCGGCGCCTCGGCGAAAGCGAGGCCAAGCTGCGCAAGGTCTTCGAGGCAAGTCTCGATACCATCGCGATTGCCAGCCTGGTCGACGGACGCTGTATCGAGGTCAACCAAAGCTTCCTCGAGATGAGCGGTCTGACTCTCGCCGAGGTGATCGGCCGGCCGGGGCGGGAACTCGGCATATGGGCGGATCTCGCTCAGCTGGCCGAATACGTCCGGCGGCTGCGCCGGCACGGTTTCGTGCGCAACATGGAGGTGACGCTGCGCCATCGCGACGGCCGCCTGATGCCCTATCTGGCCTCGGCGGTGGTCACCGAGATCGGCGGCGAACCATGCATCGTGACGATCGCGCGCGATAACGGCGAGCGCAAAACCGCCGAGATCGCGCTGATTGCCGCGCGCGAAGAGCTCTCGCTGCAGGTTCGCGCCCTGCGCGACAGCCAGCGGCGGCTGCGCGCCGAGGTCTCGGAGCGCGAGCGCGTCATGGCCGAGCGCGCGCGCGCCCAGCGCAAACTCACCGAGAGCGAGACCCGGCTGCGGAAAATTTTCGACTCGAGCTTCGACACGATCACGGTTCATCGGATGAGCGAGGGCAACTTTATCGACGCCAATACCGAATTCACGCGGGCCTTCGGCTACACCCGCGACGAAGTCCTGGGCCAAACTCCGGCGGCCATCGGGAGCTGGCTCGAGACCGGGGATTTCCGCCAATTCATCGCCGAAGTCCAGCAGGTCCAGACCATCCGCAACCGCGAAGTGAAACTGCGCGCCAAGAACGGACGAATCATGCTGGCGCAAATCTCGGCGACCATGGTCGAGATCGACGGCGAGCCCTGCATGGTCGTCCACACCCGCGACATCACCGAGAGCAAGCGGGTCGAACGCGAGCTGATTGCCGCGCGCGAGAGCGCGCTCGCCGCCTCGCAGGCCAAGTCGGAGTTTCTCTCGAGCATGTCGCACGAAATCCGCACCCCGATGAACGCCGTGCTCGGGATGGCCGACCTGCTGTGGGAGAGTCCGCTGGATAGCGAGCAGCGCCGCTACCTTGAGACGATGCGCAATAACGGCAACGCCTTGCTCGATCTGATCAACGGCATCCTTGACCTGGCCAAGGTCGAAAGCGGGCGCATCAGCCTCGAGCGCACGCCCTTCGCGATCGTCGAGACGGTCGAAAAGGTGCTCGAAACTCTCGCCATCCGCGCCCATGAAAAGCGGCTCGAGTTGAGTGGACGAATCGCGCCCGGCGTCGCGCCCGGCGTCATCGGCGATCCGCTGCGCCTGCGCCAGATTCTGATCAACCTGATCGGCAACGCGATCAAATTCACCACCCGCGGCGCAATCACGGTGACGGTCGAGACCGTCGCCCCGCCCGCCGACGCGCTGCGCCTCGACTCCGCGAATTACAACGATGCGCTCGCCCGCACCGACGGCGCGCCCGCCAATGACGACGCGGCGTGGATCCGCTTCGCCGTAACCGACACCGGCATCGGAATCGCCGCTGACCAGTTGGCGAGCATTTTCTCGAGCTTCACGCAGGCCGATTCGTCGACCGCGCGCCGCTACGGCGGCAGCGGGCTGGGGCTCTCCATCGCCAAGCGTCTGGTCGAGCTGATGCGCGGGAAATTGACCGTGATCAGCGAAGCGGGCCGCGGCAGCACCTTCAGCTTTACCATTCCGCTCACGCCCGGCGACCCCGGCGACGCTCCGTCCGTGCCGCGTCTTGAGGGTGTGCGTGTGCTGATCGCCGACGGCCGCGCGGCGCGCGCCGCGGCAACCATCGAAATGCTCACGGCGGCGGGCGCAACCGCGGTCGCGGTCGCCGACCCCACAGCGGCGCTTGCCGCAGCGGATCGGGCGCGCGCCGATGGCTTTCCCTACGACGTCATCATCGTCGATCACCATCCGCCCCTATTTGACGGAATTGAAGCCGCCCAGCAGCTCCTGCACTGGCGCGCGGCCCTGGATCTTCACGATCCCCACGGCGCGATCATCCTGATGCTCGCGACCGACACGCTACAGTTGACGCGCGCGCATCTGGAATTGGTCGGGCTCGACCCGGCACGCGGATGCCGCTATCTGGTCAAGCCGGCCAAACGCTCCGAACTGCTCCATATGATCGCGGAACTGACCGATCGATCAGCGGCCGCCAACGCGGCGTTCAGGCCGGCCGCGCAAACCGCGGCCATGATCGCCGCCGCGGCCACGATGCGCGGCGCAGGATCCGCTGCGGCAATTGATCGCGACGAGCGTCCGCTGCACATCCTGCTGGCCGACGATTCACCCGACAACCGGCTTTTGATCGACGCGTACCTCAAAAATATGCCCTATCGGATCGACCACGCCGAGAATGGCGCGATCGCGATCGAGATGGCCGGACGCAACGCCTACGACCTGGTGCTGATGGATATCCAGATGCCGGTGGTCGATGGCTATACGGCGACCACCACGATTCGTAATTGCGAAGCCGCCGAGGGCCGCCGCCGCGTGCCGATAATCGCGCTGACGGCGTCGGCCCTTGACGATGCGGTGCGCCGCAGCGTTGCAGCTGGATGCGATGCGCATGTCTCGAAACCGGTCAAGAAAGCGACCTTGCTCGAAGCGATTTACAACGCGACGGCGACGGCCGGCCGCCTCGCCACCAATGGCGCATCGCCCGACGCCGCCGCGTCAGGAGGAGAATTCATGACCGCAGGAGCCATCGTCAAACGTCCCAGCGTGCAGGTCGACGCGGATCTGAGCGATCTGATTCCCGGCTTCCTCGAACACAAGCGCGCCGACGTGGTCACGCTGCGCGCCGCACTCGACCGCGGAGACTACACGGCGCTGGCCGCCCTCGCGCACAAGATTAAGGGCGAAGGCGGCAGCTACGGATTCGACGCCGTAACCGAGCTGGGCGCCGCGCTCGAACCGGCCATTGCCGCGCGCCAGCCAGACGCGGTGCGCGTGGTGATCGAGCAACTCGCCGGCTATCTCGAAGCGGTCGAAGTGATTTATGAACCGGATTGAAAATCGTCAACGGGCCGTGGCGAAATGATTACGGACAAGGGCGAAGTGGCTGACGAATAAGCCGCAATTGCCCATCGCGCTCCGCCGCGCCTCCCGCAGCACGCGTCGCATAGCCGGCGCGCGTCAGGTCGTCGGTGCCGCGCCGTAGCGCAGCACCTGGACCTTCTCGATCGTCACGAGGCCGGAGCCGACCCCGGCGCCCATCATGATCTCGAGCTGCGGCAGAAACTGATCGATATGCTCTTTGCTGTCGACAATTTCGATCACTATCGGCAGGTCGTCCGACAGCCGCAGAATCTTGGCCGAATGCAGCCGGCTGCTCAATCCAAAGCTCATTGGACCGCGCAGTACCGTCGCGCCCGCCAGATGCAACTCGCGCGCCTTGAGCACGATTGCCTCGTACAGCGGGCTACCCTGGTAGCGGTCGCTTTCCCCCATGAACACTCTAAGCAATACCGCGTCGCGTGGGACTTGCATCGCCGTTAGCCTCCTCGAACGCGATTTAGAAACAGCGCCCCCGCGTGCCCGGCCATCACCGCGATCAGGCACAGCACGACTGAGCCGATCACGTTGGCCGCGGCCCGCATCCAATCGCCTTCGCGCATCAGATTGACGGTTTCGAGGCTGAAGGTTGAGAAGGTCGTGTAACCGCCGCAGATGCCGGTCATCATGAAGATACGCGCGGCCGTCGGAATAATGAAACGGCTGTCGGGACCGCTGATCGTGGCGAGAAATCCGATCAGGATGCCGCCCGTCACGTTGACGAAGAGCGTGCCGTAGGGAAACACGCCGCCGGTCAGGTTGGCGATCACACCGCTCATCCCGTAGCGCGCGGCGCTGCCCAGCGCACCGCCGATCGCGACCCACACGTAAGCCATCGCAGCGGTCCCGCTACCGGGCCGGGCGGCCGATCGCCGCCGCCCGCTCCCGCGCCGCTAGAATCTCGCGAACCACGGCGTTTCGCGCGGATCCTGGACCTGGAAGTCGATATTGAACGCCTGCAGCAGCGTGCCCTCGGCGGCCCATAACGCCAGCCGCGCGTTTTCCAGATCGATATCGGCCGAGACCTCATTGCCCTGCGCGGTCACCAGTTCGCTCTGGAATTGCAGCAGGTCGTGCGTCGTCGCCATCCCGACGCGAAAGCGCACCTGCTCATCGCGCAACGATTTCTCGGCATAGAAGGTCGCCTCCTTGGTCGCCTCGGCGCGCTTGAAGTCGGCATGCAGGTTGGCCAGCCCCGATTCGATCGCGGTGACCGACTGCGACAGCGTCGCGCGGTAAGTGAGCCGCGCCTGCTCGTAGGATACGCGGGCCTGCGCGAGGGCCGCCTTGGCCGAGGCGTTGTCGAGCGGCATCTCGAAGGTCAGCACGCCGGCGTAGTTGTAGAACTGCGCGTTGAGCATGCGATTGAGCGCGTCGCCGTAGATCCCGCCAAAGGGCAGGCGCGTGCCGTTGTCGGGCGGCTTCAGCGAGCTGCCGGGAGCGGTGCAATTGTTGAACGGGCTCGCGCTAAAGGCGCCGACGCATTTCGCCGTGCCAGACAGCGCGGTGACGCCAAATTGCGTACCCAGATTGAGCTGCGGCAGGGTCTGGTTCTCCTGGAACTTGACCTGCAGCAGCGCGGTGCGGATCGCCTCGCGCAGACCGCCCAGGCTCGGGCTGTACTCGACCATCTTTTCCAGCGCGACCTCTTCGCTGTCGTTGATCTCGATGCTTGGATTGGGCTCCTCGGCGGGCTCGATATTTTCAGGCAGGAAAGTCCCGGCCGGATTGAGCATCACGTCCTGGCGCAATTGCGCGCGCGATCCCTTGACCGCCGCCTCGGCGGCATAGACGTTGGCCTCGGCCGTGGCTGCGGCGGATTGCGCCTCCTGCAGGTCGATGGGCGCGAGCGTGCCGACCTGTTCGCTGATCCGGTTGACCCGCACCAGGTCGGAGTTGAACTTGAGCGCGGCCTCGGCGACCTGCAGATTTTCATTGGAGCCGACCACCGACCAGTAGTCGCCGCCGATCCGCTCGACGAACTGGTTGAGCGCGGCCCCGTAGTTCCATTGCGCGGAGCGCTGTGCCGACTCGGACAGGCGCACATTGATGGTCGCGAAGTTCCAGCCGAAATTGCGCAGCAGCGGCTGCACCAGCGACGCCTCGAGCGTCGGCTGATAGGCCGGATTCACCGACGAGAAGCTCGAGTTGGTGAGCAGGCGGTTGTTGTCGAAGGTGAGGGCAAAGGTGCCGTTGGTGATCGCCGAAACCTTGGTCACCCCGAAGTTCCAGTCGTAGTTCTTCTGGGTGAAGGCGTCCGAGCCGATCGCCTGAAATGCGTTGGTGACCGGACTTACGTCCTTGCTGACGTCAAGCTGCGAAGTCAAATCCGGATCGAAGGCCGCGTTGGCCTGGCGCACGCTTTCGGTCGCGGCGATCGGATCGAGCTCGCTGGCCTCGAGCGCCGGATTGTTATGGATCGCGATATAGATCGCCTCTTTGAGCGTGATCTTCCGCGCCGTGTCGTCCGCCGTGCGCAGGTAGCGTTCGCTGATCAGTTCCTCGGGCGCGACTTCTTTCGACGGCGACCATTGGCGGCCGAAGATGTCGGGCAGCGAGAGCACCGGATTGCGCTCGAACTGGTTCGCCGCTGACGCCGGCACGCTGACCCGCGGCAGCGCCATCTCGCCCTGCGGAATCGTCGCCGGCACCGCCTGGCCGCTCAACGACGGGGCCTGCAGGCCGCTCGCCCCGTACATCGAGGAGGATTTGTACTGGGCCCGCGCCGGCCCGGCATCAACGCACATGAGCGGCCCGAGCAAGAGCGCCAGCAGAGCGTATTTCGTCCGTAACATCGTTCGGGAGCCTCCTTACTACACCAGACCGCCGGCGGGAAGCGGAACTTCGTCGCCCGAACCATCTAGCGCAATGCGGGCAAGGAAGGAACTGGCGGGCCTCGAAGCACCGTCGCATCGCCACCGCTTCCATCGCGTCGAGGGCGCTTGCAACGCGCCAGTCGCGCGATTATAGCCAAAGGCTCCGACAGGCTCTACCGGATGAACCCTTCAGTTGAACGCATGGCGCGGCGGATGCGCTGGATCAAATTTAGTGCAAGCGCCGCGCTCGCGACGCTGTTCGTGCTCGCGCTTGGATCGCGCGCCGTCGCGCCGCTATGGGCGCAGGTCGCGGCGACCAATCCGCTCATCGCGCCGGTGCCCGCGCCGAGCGCGCCCGCGCAATTGCCCGCGCCGGTCAGCACCGCGATCGCGCCGGTGCTGATACCGGTGCCGGGACTCCCGACGCCGTCCCCCACGCCCGTGCAGCGCGCCTTTAATTGCAGTTGCTTCGGCCGCGGCACGGGCACCCAATGGATGGGCCGGGTCACGGCGCTGAGCTACTTCAATGCGCGCCAGCAGGCGATCGGCGCATGCCTCGCCTACAACGTCAATCGTGAACCCGCGGCGCCCTTGATAAGTTCGGGCGTCCCGGGCGGATTGAACGTCCCGCCGCTGGCCGGCACTGCGGTGACCGGACTGGCCGCCGAGCAGGGGCTGATCCTGCCCGGCACGATCAATTATTATTCCGCCGGGCAATTCGAAGTTTGCTCGGATTGCACATGCGATTGAAACCGCGCGCGATCTCGATCGCCGCCTCGATCAGCGGGCGGACGCGGCGCGGCGCCAGATGCCGCCGGGTTAACCGCTGACTCCCCTATCCGCATCCATGGGCAAGCTCATCATGGTCCGTCACGGCGAGAGCGAGGGTAATCGCGATCGCCGCTTCACCATCTCGCCCGAGGTTCCGCTGACCGAACTCGGACGCGAGCAGGCCCGCGCGGCCGCCGCGCGCATCGCGCGGCGCTTTGCTCCGGTGCGCGTGATCTCGAGTCCCTTTCGGCGCGCGCGCCAGACCAGCGAGATTATCGCCGGCGAACTCGGCCTGCCAATCGAGGTCGTCCACGATCTCCACGAACGCGATCTCGGCGCGCTCAAGGGCGAGTCCTACGATCTGCTGCGCGAGCTGGTCAAACAGGATCCGCGCTATGACCCGACCCGGGGATGGCTCTGGCGGCCGGAGCGCGGCGAGAGCTACGAGGACGTCCGGCGGCGGGTGGCCGCCGCGATCGAGGACCTCCGCGCGCGCTATCCCGCCGAGGAGCTGGTCGTCGTCAGCCACGGCGGCGTGATGCTTTCGATGTGGGCGCACGTGATGGGCAAATGGGAGAAGGCGCATCTGCCGGCCAATTGCGAGATCGTGCTGATCGAGCATGAAGCCGATCGCTTCCATCCGCCGCTGATCGTCCACGACTAGGCCGGCGTCAGTGCGCCCCCCGCGCGTGAGCGTCCGCCCCAATCGCGTCGCGTGCGCCGTTGCTTCGATTATTCTTTTGTGGACGAACTTGAGCGATGAGCGCGCGCGATCAACCGCCCGCATCATGGGTGTTTTCACTACACGTCTTTCAGCAAGCGTCGGTCGTTTGTCAAAGGAGTCATCGTGGAACAACGCAAGCTCGGCAGTCAGGGACTAATCGTCTCCAATCAGGGACTCGGATGCATGGGGATGTCCGAATTCTACGGCCCGCGCGACGACCATGAATCGATCGCGACGATCGATCGCGCGCTCGAACTGGGCATCGATTTTCTCGATACCGCCGACATGTACGGACCGTTCATCAACGAGGAACTGGTCGGCAGGGCGCTCAAGGGGCGCCGCGCCCGCGTGATCCTCGCGACCAAATTCGGCATCGTCCGCCTGCCCGGCGGCCAGCGCACGATCAGCGGGCGCCCGGAATACGTCAAGGCGTCATGCGAGGGATCGCTCAAGCGCCTGGGCGTCGATCATATCGACCTCTACTACCAGCATCGCGTCGACCCGGCCGTGCCGATCGAAGACACGGTCGGCGCGATGGGCGATCTGGTGCGCGCCGGCAAGGTCCGCTTTATCGGCCTGTCGGAGGCCGCCGCCAAAACTATCCGCCGCGCGCACGCGGTCCATCCGCTGAGCGCCGTGCAATCGGAATATTCGCTCTGGAGCCGCGACCTCGAGGACGACATTCTGCCGGCGCTGCGCGAACTCGGCATCGGGCTGGTCGCCTACAGCCCGCTCGGCCGCGGGTTTTTAAGCGGCGTATTCAAGTCGTTCGACGATCTTCCGGCCGACGATTTCCGCCGCTTCAACCCGCGCTTTCAGGGCGCGAACTTCGCCCGCAATCTCGCCGTGGTCGCGCGCGTCAACGCGATCGCGGCGGACAAGGGCGTGACGCCGAGCCAGCTCGCGCTCGCCTGGGTGATGGCGCGCGGCGCCGACATCGTGCCGATACCGGGCACCAAGCGGCGCAAGTATCTCGAAGAGAACGTCGCGGCCAGCGCGGTCCATCTGACGCCGGCCGAGATCGCGCGCATCGAGGAGGTCGCACCGAAAGGCTTCGCGGCCGGCGACCGCTATCCCGACATGAGCGCGATCAATCGATGATCGGACGGCGACCGGTGCTGACGGAAATTCCTGGCGCCATCGCCGCACGCCCATCGAACCGCGATCGGCGCGGGTGGCGCCGGCGCGATCAAATCATCTTGTCGAGAAATTCGACCGAACGTAGCTTGCGATCGATTATCGAGGCCAGAAAGCGCGCGATCGCCAGCGCCCCGTCGGCCCCGCTATGGCTGAGCGCGGCCGCCTCCGGCCACGGCGCGGCGGCAATCCGCGCCAGCGCGATCGCGCTCGCCGCGGCCATCCGCACCGCGCCCTCGGGCGCCTGCGGACGGCATCGCGTGCAGACCACGCCGCCGCGCGCGACGACGAAGTAGACCGCGCCGCCGCGCTCTGTGCCGGTCGTGGCGCAGAGCCGGCAATGGGCGAACTCGAGTCCGAACCCGGCCGCGCGCAGCAGCCGCATCTCGTACGCCTGGCGCATCGCGAGCGTCGCCGGGCCGCGCCCCAAGGCGCCGAGCGCATCGAGCAGAACGTGATATGCGTCGGCCGCTTCGGCCTCTTCGGAGGTCAGCGCCTCGGCCAGTTCGAGCATGTAGCTGCCCAGTGCGATTTTCGCAAGATCGTCTTCGATCACTGGCGCGTCGGTCTCGCCGCGTTCGGCGCGCGTGATAAAGACCAACTGGCCGTGCGGGCGGCGGCGAAAGTAGAGCGCGACCTGCGAGAACGGCTCGAGTTTGCGCTCGAAGCGCCGGCGCGAAGCCTTGGCGCCCTTGGCGATTCCGCTGAGCTTGCCGAAATGGCGCGTGAGCAGGGTCACGATGCGATCGGATTCGGAATAGTCGCGCGCACGCAGCACGATCGCGGGCGTCGATTCCTCGGCCGGCATCGGCCTAGAGCGCCGCTCGCAGCATCGCCTGCTGAATCGCTTTAACCTGGACGCGCATCGCTTCGAGGCCGCCGGTATCGCGGCCGTTGGCGGTGGCTTCGCCGACCAGCTTCTCGAATTTGACCAGGATATTGGCGAGCTTGGTATGCGCCTCGATCACCGCGCGCCGGCGCAGTTCGTCGCTCTCCCACACGCCGTCGGACGCCCGCTCGCGCTGCTCCTCGGCCTCGATCAGCAGCTCGCGCGCCTCGTCCTCGAAGCCCTTGACCAGCCGGCGAATCGCGTCGCGCACCTTGGGCAGTTCCTCGGGATCCTTCCACAGCACGTGTTCGAGAAACGGCAGATCGTCCTCGGCCACCTGCGCGCGGCCGCAGATCAGCGCATGGGCGCGCAGCACGCCCAGCGCGTTGCGCCAGCGCCGATCCGAGACCACGATCTGCTGCGCGGCCAGGATCCGCCGCAGTTCCGCGATCGCGCGCAGGATCGCTCCCGGCACCTTGATTGCCTCAGTGCGCGCGCGCAGCGCCGTCAGGTCGGCAAGCGTGATCGCGGTGCGCGCGGCCGGCGCGATGCCCTCGAGCATTTTGAGGAAACGAAAATCCTCGCCGATATAGTCGACCGTAAAGCGCAGCATGAAGCGGTCGTAGAGCGCCGTCAGATCTTCCTCGTCCGGCAACTCGTTGGACGCGCCGAACATCGTGACCAGCGGAACGGCTACGCGCTGGCGGCCGTTATGATAGACGCGCTCGTTGATCACGGTGAGCAGCGCGTTGAGGATCGAGGAGTTGGCCTTGAAGATCTCGTCGAGAAAAGCGATATGCGCCTCAGGCAGCTTGTGATCGGTGACGCGGCGATAGTCGTCCTGCTCGAGTCCCTTGAGGCTCACCGCGCCAAAAATCTCCTCGGGCGTGCTGAAGCGGGTCAGCAGCCATTGGAAGTAATCGGCCCCTTCGACCCGCCGGCACAGTTCGTCGGCCAGCATCGATTTGGCGGTGCCCGGCGGCCCGATTACCAGGATATGGCTGGCCGAGAGCAGCGCGCATAGCGCCCCGTCGACCAGATCGGCGCGCTCGAGGAAGAGCTGATTCAACTCGGTGCGGATTGCCGCCAGATTGACCAGTGCGTCAGGCATCGTGGATAACGCGGCGCGGACGAGAGCGCGGCACACGTTTGATCAATCTAGCATCGCGCACCGCGCGGCTTAAACGGCAACGGCCGGCGCCAATTCATCGAATGACAAATTACCACCCGCGGGCTATGCTGAAAGAGTGCCAAAGTCGAGAACCTTCGCTGAATATCTGGAGGCGGCGATGCGCAAGGCGCAATTCGAGCCAATGGAATCTGGGGAATGGTTCGCCTCTATCCCGGGATTTTTCGGTTTGTGGGCAACCGGCTCGACCGAGGATGCCGCGCGTCAAGAGCTGATCGCTACGCTGTACGAATGGTTAAGATTCCCCCAGCCGACTGGCGAGCCGCAACACGTACCGATTGTCGACGGCTTCACTCTTTCTGAAAGCCCCAAAAAAACCCCCTAGAACGTCACGCAAGGAGCGGCAATTGTGGCCGGGCTGTCTCCCTGCTCGCACCGTGAACTTGTCCGTACGTTCAAGGCATTGGGTTACGACGGGCCGTTTTCTGGTGGCAAGCATCTTTTTATGACTGGTCCGCGAGGGACCGTAACGATTCCGAACCCGCATCGGGGAGACGTGAGCGTCGATTTGCTCAAGCGGATATTGCGCACCGCCAACATCAGTGACGACGAATGGAATAATGCATGAATGCCTGATGCACGCTTGCCAGAAAATCGCAGGACATCCCTGATACTCACTCAGGCGGCGATCGCCTTGCCGCGCGCGAACTTCGGCGCTACAACGATGAGAAGTTATCTGCAAGCTAACGAGAAATCATTGGCCCGCGTTGACGATGGATGTGCGCTGGCACGCGCGGCCGCGGCCGGTTCAGGCCGCTGGAGAATCTTCGATGGAAAAAGCCCTGGCTGGTGTAAAAGTCCTCGACCTGACGCAGTTTGAAGCCGGCACCTCGTGCACCGAGATGCTGGCCTGGCTCGGCGCCAACGTGATCAAGATGGAGCCGCCCAAGATGGGCGAGCAGGGGCGCTGGCTGCTGAGCGAAAAGCCGGGCGTCGATTCGCACTACTTCATGCTGCTCAATGCCAACAAGCGCAGCATCACGCTCAACACCAAGTCCGAGCGCGGCAAACAGATGTTCATCGATCTGGTCAAGCAGGTCGATATCCTGGCCGAGAACTACTCGCTCGGCACGCTCGAAAGCTGGGGGCTCGGCTACGACCATCTGCGCGAGATCAACCCGCGCCTGATCTACCTGACGATCAAGGGCTTTGGCACCTACGGACCGAACAGCAAGTACAAGAGCTTCGACATGATCGCGCAGGCCGCCGGCGGCGCGATGTCGCTGACTGGCTTCCCCGGCTCGCCGCCGCTCAAACCCGGCCCGACCATCGGCGACACCGGCACCGGCATCCACGCGGCATGCGGCGTGCTCGCGGCCTATATTCAGCGCGAGCGCACCGGCAAGGGGCAGAAGGTCGAAGTCGCGATGCAGGAGGCGGTGTTCAATTTCGTACGCGTGCCGATGATGGGCACCTACATCACGGGGCAGCCGACTCCGCGCGCCGGCAACCGCCTGGCCAGCGGCGCAATCGGCGACATCTACAAATGCGCTCCCGGCGGCGACAACGATTACGTTTACATGCTGTGCACCACGCCCGAGATGTTCCACGCGCTGTGCACGACCATCGGACGGCCCGACGTGCCCGACGATCCACGCTTCAAGGAACGCAAGGAACGGATCAAATACATCGAGGATCTGACGCAGATTATCGAGGCGTGGACCACCCAGCATTCCAAGCACGACGTGATGCGCATGATGGGCGAGGCCGGCGTGCCCTGCGGTGCGATTCTCGACAGCGTCGAGCTGCTCAACGATCCGCACATGCGCGAGCGCGGCATGGTGGTGACTGTCGACCATCCGGTGCGCGGCAAATTCACGATGCCCGGATGTCCGGTGAAGCTCGAGGACTCGCCCGCCGAGGTCACCGCCGCGCCGCTGCTCGGACAGCATAACGGCGAGGTCTATGGCGAGATGCTCGGGCTTTCGGCGGCCGACTTGGACCGTCTCAAGCAAGAGGGTATCGTCTAGGGGCCGGCGCATGACCGGCACCGGGTGTCGCGCCGCGAGGGCACGAGCCCGCAGGTGACAATGGCCTCAGGGCAGCGCAGGATCGGATCAACTATCGCTTGGGCGAGACGATGCGGGCGGGCAACCGCCACGCTCGCCGCCGTACTGATCCTTGCGGCCCAGTTGCTCGCCGTCGCCCATTACCATCAGAGCGACCCGGTCCGCAGGATAGATTCGCAGGCGCAGGTCGTCGCCGACGACGGTCTGTGCGCGCTCTGTATCCTGGCCTTTCATGTGCCGCTGAATCCGGCGGCCGTTGCGGCCGTCGAACAGCCGCACGCCGACGCCCAGCCGATCGCCGCGGTCACCGTACGCGCGGTGATTACGTGCGCGCTCTCCTCATGCCAGACGCGGGCCCCGCCCCGCCTCGCGGTCTGACGATTTCCCGCTGACATAACGGAATTTCGTTTGACGAAGGTCGCGTGGCGCTTTGCCACGTGCGCATCTGCCCGTGCCGATCCGGCATCGGCCAGGCACCCCGCGACTTCCCCTGGGGGAGCACATGACCATGCGCATACGCGCGCTGATATTGATCGTGGCGGTTGCATTCGCATTCGGCAAGCCGGCCGTTGCGGCGGACAATTCCACCGACTCGGGTTACGAGAGCAACGCTCAACTACGCAAAGAAATGCGCGCAATGGCTGCGCAGATGAAGCAGATGCAGAATCGCATGTCGGCGCTCGAAGCGCGCCTGGCGGCAACCGGCGCGGGCGCACAATCCGGTGCGGACGCACAATCCGGCGCCGGCACGCCGGCGAGCGCCAGGGCGGAAGCGAACATCGGCGCGACCGCCGCGAGCAACGCCGAGGGCGCGCCGCCGCCGGGCGTTACGCCCGCGGGCCAACCATCTCCGGGCGTCACCGTCGGCGAATCCCTCAAACAGTTGCTGCCCGGCCCGGTCAACGAGCCGCAAGCGCCGCGGATGGCGGGTGCATCGGGCGAAGTCTCGCCCAGCGGTGAGGGCGTGATTATCCCGAGTATCCCGGGCGTGCCACAGATGTTTATTCCGGATATCAGCGCGGTCGGCGACTTTGCCCTGCAACAGGACGATTACAAGAAGGCCGATCCGCGCTATAACCCGTCGGCCGACAAGTTCACCGCGCGCGACACGCAGATCATCCTGTTCTCGCCGATCGACCCGTACACCAATGCGCAGATCTCGATCGACAAGCCCAACAACGGCCCGTTCGATATCGAGGAAGCCTTCGTGGTCTTCAACAAGCTGCCCTACAACCTGCAGTTGCGGGTGGGCCAGTTCCGGCCGGTCTTCGGCCTGCTCAACGCGACCGACACCTTTCAGCTCCCGATCGTCAATCGCCCGAACGCGCTCGCCAACTTCACGACCCAGGACGGCTTCGTCGAGCCCGGCATCAATCTGACCGCCTACATCCCGAATCCGTGGGACGCCGACATCAAGCTGGACACCGACATGCTGAGCGGCGTAAATCCGCTGGCCTTCAATCACCGTAACGGCGCGAACTTCGACTTCGCGTACATGGGCACGCTGACCTACTCGCGCGACCTGTTCACCTCGGGCTACATGCAAGCCGGCGGCAGCGTGGCGGGCGGACCGGGACCGGGCGGCCAGGCTTACTATGGGGATCCGTTCGTGCAGTTTCAGTACGCGCCCGATCAGCGCGATATCTGGACGCTGAATCTCGAAGGGCTGCTCACGGAGCGCCAGGCAGTCGGCGAGCACGGGCTCAAGCGCGGCTTCTACACCATGCTCGATTACAATTTCTGGCTACGCTACCACGCGGGATTCCTGGTCGATATCGCCGATCGGCCGCTGGTAATGAGCGGCACTACCGCCGGCTTCTCGCCGGTCTTCACCTATTTTGTATCCGACAACACGCGCCTGCGCGGCCAATACACTTATACGACGGGCAGCGGTCCGGAACGCGCGGCGAACGAATTTTTTCTGCAGATGACCTTTTCGCTCGGCAATCTTAAACCCCTGGACTAACTACATGATTAGAAAACTATACAATATATTTTTGCGGGAGGCGGTGCCGCTGGCGTTTATGCTGGCGATCGCGTGGCCGGCCGCGGCGCACGCCGAAGTGATCAAGGTGGTTACCACGACGACCGACCTGGCGTCGCTGTCCAAGTCGATTGGCGGCGACAAGGTCGATGCCGAGTCGCTGGTGCCGCCCGGCTTCAACGCCGACCTCTATTCGCCGCGCCCGAGCGACCTCTTCAAAATTCATCGGGCGCGGCTCTTTATCCAGGTCGGCCTCGGGCTCGAGGATTGGGCGCGCGATTTGGTCGCCGAGGCCAACAACTCGAACCTGGTGAAAGCGCAGGTCTCCTACGGGATCACGCTGATGGATATTCCGACTGGCCACGTCGATTACAGCTTCGGCGACATCCATCCGTTCGGTAATCCGCACTACCAGCTCGACCCCGAATCGGGCCGCGTGATGGCGCGCAATATCTTCAACGCGCTGGCCTACGTCGATCCGGCCGACAAAGCCTACTTCGGCGCCAATCTGGCCACGTTCGAGGCGCAACTGACGGCCGCGGAGAAGAAATGGAGCGCCGAGATGGCGCCGTACGCCGGCGACAAGATCATTCCGTATCACGAGTCGTGGGACTACTTCGCGCGGTTTTTCAAGCTCAAGATTCCCGAGACGATCGAGAGCAAGCCCGGCTTCGTACCGTCGCCGGCCCGCGTCGAGCAGGTGATCGAGACCTGCAAAACCGACGGCGTCAGGCTGATCGTGACCGAGCCCTACTACGACGTTTCGATCGCACAACTGATCTCCAGGCAGGCGGGCATCCCTTACGTCAATCTTTACATCGACGTGGACGGCACCCCGGAGCAGAAGGATTACATCTCGATGGTCGACTATGTCGTGACCCACGTCGCTCAGGCGCTGGCCAGCCATGGCAAATGAACTCGTAAGCGTCCGCAGCGTTACGGTCGGCTACCACGGCCGGGCGATTTTGCGCAACCTCAACTTCGCGATCGAGCGCGGCGACTTCATGGGCGTAATGGGACCTAACGGATCGGGCAAGACCACGCTGCTGAAGACCCTGCTCGGCCTGCTCGATCCGCTCGAAGGTACGATCGAGATGCGGCCGGCCAACGGGGTGCCGCTCAGGATCGGCTACGTGACCCAGCGTGAGCGGCTCGACGCGCACTTCCCGCTCTCCGCGCTCGAGGTCGCGATCATGGGCCGCTTCGGGATGATCCGCGCGCTGCGCCGCCCGCGCCGCGAGGATAACGAAATCGCACGCGGATGCCTGCGGCGGGTCGGAATGGAGAACCGCGCGGCGCGCCCCTATCGAGAACTGTCGGGCGGGCAGCAGCAGCGCGTATTGATCGCGCGGGCACTGGCCGGCGAGCCCGATTTGCTGCTGCTCGACGAACCGACCAACGGGATGGACGTTGAGGCCGAGCGCGCGATCATGGAGTTGCTGCTCGGCCTGCAGCAGGAAAAATCGACGACCATCGTCTTCGTGACGCATCTGCTGAGCGCGATCGAGCATTTCGCGCGGCGCGTGGCGCTGATCACGCGCGACGGCACCGTGGTAATCGGCGACAAGGCGGCGATGCTCGCGCCCGACAATATGGCGCGCGCCTACGCGGCGACCGAGACCTGAGCGGAGGTCGGCACCTACATCATGCTCGAAATTCTGACGATTGAGTTCATGCGCAACACGCTGCTGGCCGGCGTGCTGGTCGCGCTCGGGCTGGCACCGCTCAGCGTTTACGTGGTGCTGCGGCGGATCGTGTTCGTTGGTGCGGCGGTCGCCGAGATTTCCTCGGCCGGCGTCGCACTGGCGGTGCTGTTCCAGGTCGAGCCGTTCGCCGTCGCGCTGGTGCTGACGCTGCTGACCTTCCTCGGCTTCTCGCGCGCGGCCGACTCGCCGCGGCTGCCGCTGGAGGCGCTGATCGGGATGCTCTACGCGGGCGGCTCAGCCGCCGCCGTGCTGCTAATCGTCAAGGCGCCGCGGGGCGAAGGCGAGATCCTGAATGTGCTGTTCGGCAATATCCTGACGGTGCCGCAGCCGTTGCTGTGGGCGATGGCGGCGACCTTCGCGGTCGTCGCGCTACTGCAATTCGTCGCGTCCAAGGAGTTCCTGATCGCGGCCTACGACCCGGACATGGCGCGCGCGCTCGGCATCAGCGTGAACCTGTGGAACACCATCTTTTACGTCGCGCTGGGCGTGGCCGTGGCGATCGCGATTCGCGCGGTGGGCGCGCTGATGACGTTTACCATGCTGGTGGCGCCGGGCGCGTCGGCGCTCTGTTTTGTGCGCGGGCTGAGCGGCGCGTTCACGATCGCCACGGTGATCGGAGTGGTGGCGACGGTGGCCGGGGTGTTCGCCTCGTTCTGGCTCGATTTTCCAACCGGGCCGACGATCGTCGCAATCCTCGCCGCAACCTTCGCACTGAGCTATGGTTACGCCGCGATGCGAGGCGCCTGAGGCTTGGCGGTAAAGCGATCACGGTTTGCGGCGGCGAGTGCGCACGACGGCTTTGCGGCGGTCGACTTCCTCAAGCGCGAGGGCGCGGCGGCTCTGCGCCGCTTCATGCGCGCGCATCGCGGCGCGCTCTACGCGGAGTTGCGTTTCGAGGCGGTCTTGCATCGCTCGGCCGCGGCCAGCGACGGCGCAAATCGCGAAAGCACGGAGAACGAGAGCGCCGCGCTGGGCGTCGCGGTGCAATGCGGCGATCGCCACGGCCTGGCCGCGCAAGGCCAGACCGGCGTCGAGATCGGCCGGCTCGCGCTGAGCCGCCCGCATCTGCTCGCCGCGCTCGATCGCGCGCTGGGCGAGGCTCACGAGCGGGCGCGCTGCAATCTGCGCGAGAAGGCCGCCATGCTCCGAACGCTCGGCGCGGCAGCCAATGCGCTGACGCGGGCGGCCGAGTACGCGCCGTCGAGCGCACGCGACGAAATCGCCGCGGTCTACGATCGCGATCCGCGCACGCTCGATCCGGGCGAGATGCAGCGCCTGTGCCATGACGCCTCGGCGGCGATCGCGGGACTCGGCACGGACATCGCGTTCAACGCGGTCGCGGCGCTGAGCGAGTTGCGCCACGAACTGTTTATCAACACCGCCGGCGCGCTCATCTCGCAGGCCTTCGCGTTTGTGCAGGGCGATTGCTACGTGGTTGCGCAGACCGCCAACGGGCATCAGGAGAACTACGATACGATCGGCCAGCAGCGCGGCTTCGAGGCGCTGGCCGAGGGCTGGCGCGACGAGTTGATGCCCAACCCGGACCTGCATCGGTTCGCGCTGGACCTGGCGCGCGAGACGCGCGAACTGGCCGCCGCGCCGGTGCTGAAGCCGCCCGATGGCGAAGTCACCGTGGTCACCGATCCGCATTTCAACGCGCTGGTCGCGCACGAAATCATCGGCCATCCGAGCGAAGCCGATCGCGCGCTCAAGATGGAGGCGGCGTATGCCGGACGGAGCTGGTTTCTGCAATCGCTCGACCACAACGAGATCGGCCGTCCGGTCGGCTCGCCGCTGCTGTGGGCCTGCTCGGATCCGACGCTCAACGGCTTTGGCCATTACCGCTACGATCACGAGGGCACGGCCGGCCGGCGCGTGACGCATATCGAGGGCGGCGTGTTCCGCGGCTTTTTGAATTCGCGCGCGACCGCCGCCGCGCTCGGCGTCGAGCCCAATGGATCGGCGCGGGCGAGCGAGGCCTGGCACGTGCCGCTGATCCGGATGTCCAACACCTTTTTCATGCCCGGGGCGAGCGACCCGCAGCGGATGATCGCAGAGGTCGATCGCGGCTACTACGTATGCGGCAGCCTGACCCCGTCGATCGCCGAATCGCGCGAGAACTTCCGCATCTCGGCGCGCCGGGTCTATGAAATCGAGCATGGGCGGCTGGGGCGGCTCTATCGATCGGGCAGCGTGATGGGCGACTCGAAAAGCTTCTTCACGCATATCGACGCGGTGGGCAACGATCTGCGGATGATCGCGATTCCCAACTGCGGCAAGGGGCAGCCGATGCAGGTCAAGCGGATGTCGAACGGCGGACCGACCCTGCGATCGCGCGCGCGGATGGGCGGCGGCTAGACCGCGATGCGTGCGGAGCGCGAACTCAAGCAGTTTGTGCGCGCGGCACTGGCGCTCCTCGCGCGCGAGGCCGACGTGGCGGCGTGCGAGGTCTATTGCTCGTCGAGTGAGCATCGCGTGGCGCGGCTCAACTATACCTCCGACATCGCGTCGCGCGGGGTCGAGGAGTTCAAATCGCTCAACGCCGACGGCTTCGCCCTGCGCATCGTGATGCGCCGCGACGCGCAGGAGACGGCGACCGCCGCGATCGCCGGCGACTTGAGCCTCGAGGCGGTGCGCGCCGCGCTGGAGCGCGCGCGTCATACCACAGTCGCCGATCCGCATTTTCCGGGACTGCCCGCCGCGCCGCGGATACTGCCCCGCAGTATCCGCGCCGCCGTGGCGAGCGATCTGATGCGCACGCCCGACCGGGCGATCGCGCAGGCGGCGTGGCGGATCGTCGGCGGCGCAATCGGCGCGTACCGGGCCGGCGCGCCGCTCAAGCTGGCCCGTCCGGGGCTGGTGATTGGCGGCGACCTGTCGCTGATTCGCGATCGCATCGCGATCGGCAGTTCGGCCTTCACCGATCTCCGTGCCGATCAGAGTGCGCACTTCGTCGCGTCGGTCACGGCGCTGGTCGAGTCGCTCGCGGCCAAGGGCACGGCGACGGCGGTCGGCGGATCGCGTGACGCGATGAGCCGGGAGGGCGCGCGCCTGGGACGCGCGGCGGTAACGCGGGCGCTCGCGCTGCGCCACGGCGAACGGCCGGCGGCGGGCGCCTGGCGCGTCGTGCTGGGGCCGCAACCGATCGCCGAAATCCTCAACTACATGGTCATGCCGTCGCTGACGGCCGGCGCGTTTCACGCGGCGACCTCGGCCTATCACGGGCGCTTCGGCACGCCGGTCATCGATGCGCGCCTGAGCCTCGCCGACGATCCGCACGCCAGTACCGGGCCGGTGCGCCGGCGCATAACGTGCGAAGGGCTTCCGGCCGCCGCGACCGAACTGATTCGCGCGGGCCGGCTGGTCGGCCTGCTCTCGAATGTCTACGATTCGCATCGCCTGGCCACCGACGAGCATCGCGCGGAAAAGCTCGGCGCCGGAGCGAATCCGGACACCGCGTTCCCCGCGCGCAACGGCTATCGGATGGGCGAGAGTCCGGCGCGCCGCTATGACGGCCATCCGGGGTCGACGGGGACCAACGTGATGATGCGCACGCGCGCCGGCGTGGGCGATCGCGAACTGATTGGCGCGGTCGGCGATGGACTCTACATCGGGCGCATCTGGTACACCTATCCGATCAACGGGCAGCGGGCCGGCGACTTTACCTGCACGGTGAGCGGCGACTCATACGTGATTCGCGACGGCAAGCTGGCCGCGCCGCTGGCGCCCAACTGCTTGCGCATCAATGCGAATATCGAGCAGGTCTTCGCGCGGCCAATTGCGGTGGGCAAACGATCGTCGCCGGCGGTGGTATGGGGAGCGCCCGAGGCTTACTTCGTGCCGGCGCTTGCGCTGGAGGCGATCACGCTCGCGCGGATTGGCGACGACACCGCCGGCTAGCGTGGCGTCCCATTAATCAGTTTACCGTTGTCACCCGCACGGGATTCTTCGCTGCGGCGGGCTACGCTCAGAATGACAGCAATAATCTGCACTGTCATTCTGAGCGCGGCGAAAGGTCGCGGAATTTTTCACGTCGCGGACTCCATTCGGATTGGCAACCTGACTTGCGAGGACACTCACCAAGCGCGCCTTTTAGTTAGTTTTTGCGATCGTTTGAGTAGGTTTCCTGCTTACTGGTGAGGCCGGTCGGATCCCATCGCGTCCACACGCCGTCGCGTTTGCCGCCGCGATAGTTGCCTTCGATCGCCTTGACCCCGTTGGCGTACCAACTCGTGTGCAGACCGTCGTGCACGCCGGCGCGGTAATGGTCAAGCGAGGCGCGCACGCCGTTCTCGTACCACAGCGTCCACGCGCCGTCCTGCAGGCCGTCGCGATAGGCGCCCTGAATGGTAGGTTTGCCGTCGTCGCCGTAGGCGATAAAGAGGCCGTCTTTGAGCGGCCGGCCGGCGACAATCTTCTGGCACCATACCTCATCGCCCTTGGGCGGCGGCGCGCCCATCAGCGTGGCGCCGGGCGGACAGACGAGCGGCAGGTCGAGCGCGTTGCGACGGCATCCGGCGGAGGCGAGGGCGATTGCCGCGATCGCCACAGCGCGCACGAATCGCCCGCGGCGCGCGACCGGTTCGCGGCGCACGCGCCAGGACGACGGTATCCGCGAGAAAATAGCCGGGGCCATTCGCAATAGCATTACCCGAGAGCCTAGCGATGAAAAGTGTGACGAGCGGCTCGTGGGCCATCTGCTCGGGGGAAAAAGATTCGGGCGGGAACGCTGAGGTCGCGCCCCCGCCCGTTTCATTCATTCAATCACTTCGCGCGCTGCTACCGTGATGCGCCGCGCATTGGCCCGATCGGCTCAGGACGATCCGGTCGAGCCGAGCAGATTGCCGCCAAGCGTCGGATGGCCGACGGTCTTGTCGCCGATCACGTTGATCATCGACGGCTTGC
>JADMIL010000092.1 GCA_015478645.1 Candidatus Binataceae bacterium | reverse complement strand
GTACATAGGACTTCCGGACCGCACTTCATGGCTGTCGCGTTGGAAGGCCGCGCTAAGCCTCAACGGCCAGGACCCGGCCGTGCATGGGACTGCCTGGCTGCAGACGTCATTGAACAGGCTTGGAACCGAACCGCCCCTGATCATCGATGGGTCGTTCGGCCCTCTCACCGCCGCCGCGGTGACGGCGTTCCAGCAAGCGCACGGCCTGGAGGCGGACGGCAAACTCAGTCCGCAGACTGTGGCCTCGATCGAACAGGCGCTTGCCGAAGCGTAGTCCGAAAACGACCAAACGGAAGCGTCGGCTCTGAAAGATCCGGCCATCGTCGCTGCGCGCCGCCGCGTCGAACCGGCGGGACGCGGTGCGCCGAAGCGGGCCATACAAGCCTTCGCGCACGCGGCCCGTCAGGCGATCAATTTGCCGACTAATCAACTTGCCGGTAGCTCACGAGTTCGAGCAGATTGCCGTCGGGATCGAGGAAGTACATGCAGTCGTGATCGCCCCAACCGATCGGCCGCGCGCTCTCGACCCCGGCCGCGGCGAGGCGCTCGGCGGCGGCGGCGAAATCCGCGCGGCTCACGCGAAACGCATGATGGCCCCGGCCGAGCGGATGCGAAATCCGCGCCTGGCGCTCCGCCTGCGGCATCGGCGGCCGCGCCACACCGAACAGCGCGAGGTTCTGCCCGCCGCAATCCAGCAGCACCTGGTCGCCGAGATGGGTGACCACGCTGAGCCCGAGGACTTCAGTGTAGAAGCGCTCGGCGTGCGCGAGGTCGCTGACCTCGATTCCGAAATGGTCGAGCCGCTCGAGTTTCATTTTTTCACGGTTTCACTCTTTCACTGCTTCACTGTTTTCATCAACGCTCCTGACCGCCGCACCGGCCGCGACTGTCGGTGCGGCCGGTGCCGATTTTATCCTCTCTCCTGGTCGGGGGGTAAAGCGCGACGCGTGTCAGGGATGGTGAAAAAGCGGCGCGCCGGATGATAGGTTAGAGCCCGCGTGCAGCCGCTGTTGGAAGTCAAAGATCTGCGGACCTCGTTCTTCACCGATGCGGGCGAGGTGCGCGCCGTCGACGGCGTGAGCTTCGCGGTCGAGCCGGGCAAGCTGATGGGCCTGGTGGGCGAGTCGGGATCGGGCAAGACGGCGAGCGTGCTTTCGGTGATGCGGCTGTTGCCCGAGCGGGCGCGCGTGATGGGCGGCGCGGTGTTGTTCGAGGGGCGCGACCTGCTGAAGCTGAGCGAGCCCGAGATGCGCGCGGTGCGCGGCGGGAAGATCGCGATGATCTTTCAGGAGCCGATGACTTCGCTCAATCCGGTCTTCACGAT
>JADMIL010000091.1 GCA_015478645.1 Candidatus Binataceae bacterium | reverse complement strand
GGGTGAGCAACTGTCTTGTTCGTTTCGCAACCCGTGCTCCCGACTGCCGCCAGGATGCCGGCGTGCTCGGCGCCGTCAATGACGCTGCGCGCCGCCTGCGGCGGTGGCCTGCGGCCATCATTGACCGCGCCTGCGCGCGCCGGCCTGCCGGCTTGGCAGGTCGGGACGAAGGAACGGTCCTGGTGATCGAACCAAGGAACGGGATGTTTCAGGCGGTTTGCGGGTTCCAGTCATGATCATCACGCAGCATAGCATTCAAGGTGGTCAGCAGCTTGCGCATCACCGCGACGATGGCGACCTTGGGCTTCTTGCCGGCGGCGAGCAGGCGTTGCTTGAAGGCCTTCATGACCGGATTCCAGAGGGCGGCCGCCTGTGCCGCCATATAGAGGACCCGGCGAACCCTGGCCCGGCCGCCGAAGATGCAGCGCAGGCCTTTCATCCTGCCACTGTCGAAATCGTAGGGAACGACCCCGACCAGGGCGCCGATCTGGCGGTTGCCGATGCTGCCCAGCTCGGGCAGCAGCGCCAGCAGCGTGGCGGCGAGCACCGGACCGACCCCCGGCATCGAGCGGAGCCGCTTGTCACGCGAGGCGAACGCCGGCACCGCGGCGATCGCCGCGGCGATGCGCCGGTCGAGGCACACCACGTCGGCATCGATCTGACGGATGTGGCGCTGCTGCATCCGGCGCAGCGCGGCATCCCGCAGATGCTCGAGCTGATGGTCGCACTGCTGCTTGACATCCACCAACTGCCGGCGCGCGTTGACCAGCTCGGCCAGATGGTCGCGGGCCGGATCGCGCGCAATGGCGCGGCACGGCAGCGTGGCGACGAACAGAGCGATGGCCCGCGCGTCCAGCCGGTCGTTTTTCGCCAACATCCCCGCCGCCTTGGCGAACTGGCGCAAGTTCCACGGATTGACCGAACGGACCGGCAACCCGGCGTCCAGCAAGGCGCCGATCACGCCGTGTTCGTAGCCGCCGCTCGCCTCGATGCCGATCGCCCGCACGCCGAGCGGCCGCAGCCGGCGAGACAGCTCGCGCCAGCCGGCGGCGTCGTTGCTGACGCTGAACCGCTCCTCGCCCGGATAGAAGGCAATATCCAGCCGGTCCTTGGAAACATCGACTCCCACACTGGGTGCCATCTGTGCCATTCTTCTGATCCCTGCCTTGGCGTGCGGGGTCGCGCCCACGCAACTGTTCGGGTTTGCGAAGAAGACGGCCCGGGCACCTTGCTCACCCGCGGTTTGCAGGCACCTTGGTGGGAGACGGGCTCCGGGCCGTGCCAGGGGATCGGGTCATCGCCGACCCCCTGGCACTCTCCTTATGCCCGATTCCGAAGACAC
>JADMIL010000073.1 GCA_015478645.1 Candidatus Binataceae bacterium | reverse complement strand
GCGCATGGGTCCCGGATCCGGGATTCTTCGCTGCGCTCAGAATGACAACCTAACCGGTGCAGAGGTTCCCTGGACTCGGCCTATTGAATTTTACGGCGGCTGTCCGATTGGCCGCACCGCCCAACTATCGATGGCCCGACCGCTTACGCCGTGCGCCGCATCAGCTCCAGGATGTCGTAGCCGGTGATCGCCTTGCTCTTGGCCGACCAGTCGCGCAACTCAGCCGCATCGACCGCACCGGCCTGCGCCCCCTTGGCCAGGTCCATCAGCGCGATCTTGATCGTCGCCTCGTCGATCATCTCGCCGCTCTTCGGATCCGCCATCGAGCCGCCGCCCTTCTCGTGGTAGAGCTTGACCACTCGGCGCGCGTCCTCGACCTGCGCATGGTTGGGCGTGTAGCACGCATTGCAGATCTCGGCCTGCTGCGGATGGATCACCCAGGTGCCGTCCATGCCGAGATTGGCCGCACCCTCGTTCTTTTCGCGCAGTCCGCGCTGCAGCTCGGCGATCCGCTCGGGCGTATCGTCCTTGCGCCACAGCCGCAGATAGACGTTGTCGACCGCGTGCAGCCCGGCCGCCTTGGCCGCGACCACCACCGCCTGTTTCGAGTAATGGAAGTTCTGGTTCTGATTCTCGACGATCTCGCGCACGCCGAGATTGGCCGCGTAATCCGCGATGCCGAAGATCAGTCCCGCCATCCGCTCCGACGCGGTCGCGATCGCGTAGGCGTTGATCAGCGCGTGCGGTGTCTCGATCAGCGACTCGATCTGAATTTTGTACTTCCAGCCGGCGCGCTTCTCCAAGTCGTCGAGGATCTTCGCCACTTCGCGAATCTCGTCGGCGCCGCGCGTCTTGGGCAGCACGATCCCGTGGAAGCGATTGGGCGCGCCCAGCACGATCGCCTCGAGGTCGCCCTTGAAGAACGGCGAATGGATATTGTTGGGGCGAATCGTCACGACCTTCTTGCCGAAATCCAGCGTGGTCAGCGCCTCGACCATCACCTTGCGGCTTTTCTCGCCCTTGAACTCATAGGGACACGCGTCCTCGAAATCCGCCATCACGTGATCGACCGGCGACTTGATCGGGTCGGCGGCATTCTGATGCAGCTTCAGGTTGTGGCCCGGATAGGTCATTTCGGTGCGCGGAATTACGAAGCGCTTGCCGTTGTCCATTACGAACATGGAATTCTATGCTCCAATTTTGCAATTCTTGGCGATCATGCCGCGCGATTGGCGAGGCCGAAGCACGCGGAGTCCGCGGCGGCGATTGTAGCCGGGCGCACCGCCGCCGTGCCAGCGGATTTTCTTGCTGGAGCTAATGGCGTACGACGCTCACCGCCGCCCGGCGCGCGCGAGGGCTATCGATCCTCTACGAGATTCGCATTTGTCCGTCAATCGTAATCACGGGGCGCTGTCATAGCCTGCTTTCGCCACTGTAAAGTCAAGTGGTTGTCCTTGCCCGGCCTGACGTATAGCCTTTCCCTGTTCAATGGCGCCCACTTGCGTCCAGTTCAACGCGCCATGCGAATAAAGGGTTTTGCATGAAGGCGATAGTTTTCGAGCAGCACGGCGAATGCGACGTTCTCAAGTATCGCGACACCCCCCAGCCGGTCGCAGGCCCCAACGACGTCGTCATCGGCGTGCGCGCCTCGGCCTGTAACTTTAATGACATATGGGCGCGCCGCGGCCTGCCCGGCATGAAGATCATCCTGCCCCACATCTCCGGCTCCGACGTCGCCGGTGTGGTGGTCGAAACCGGCAGCGAAGTCAAGAACGTCAAGGTGGGCGACGAAGTCGTGGTCCACTGCGGCCTGGCCTGCCGCCAATGCGCCTATTGCACACGCGGCGAGGAATTCTTCTGCCCAGACTTCAAAATCTGGGGCTTCCAGACCGGACCGCTCGACGGCGGCCACGGCCAATTCTGCAAAGTCCCGGCCGTCAACACGCTGCCCAAGCCGGCCAACTTGAGCTTTGAGGAGGCCGCCACCATTCCGCTCGTGCTGGTCACCGTATGGCGCATGCTGGTCACCCGCGCGCGTCTCCAGGCGGGCGATTTCGTGCTCGTCTGGGGCGGCGCCGGCGGCCTCGGCGTGATGGCGATCCAGGTCGCGAAACTCTTCAATGCGCGCGCCATCGCCGTCGCCTCGGCCGACGACAAGCTCGAACTGTGCAGCAAGCTCGGCGCGGAATTTGTGCTCCATCGCAAGAAGCACGACATCTTCCAGGAGGTGCGCAAAATCACCGACGGCCGCCGCGCCGATATCGTCTTCGAGCATACCGGCGCCGACACCTGGCCCATCTCGATGCAATGCCTTAAGTGGGGCGGCACCATCGTCACCTGCGGCGCAACCTCGGGCTTCGACGCGCACATGGATATCCGCCTGCTGTGGAACAAGCAGCAGAACTACCTGGGCTCCCATCTCGGCAACAAGGGCGAGTTGATCGACGCGATGCGCTTCGTCGAGCGCGGCCTGATCAAGCCGGTGGTCGGCCAGACGCTGCCGCTCAAAGAGCTTGGCCGCGCGCAGGAGCTGATGGAGAACGGCACGGTGGCGGGCAAAATCGCGATCGTTCCGCCGACCGCCTAATCCACACCGCGCGGCAAGGATGAAACGTTGCGCCGAAGGGAACCACCGCACAGATCAATTTGTCATTCTGAACGGTAGTCCGCGAAGTGAGGCATCCCGGGCTTCTGCGCTGCGCGCAGAATGCCTCAATGGGCATTCCGCGAAGGTTCCGTAGGGTTCGCTGTTTTACCCGCGGCGACGTTTGGCGTGAAACAATTTTCCACCCCGGTGCGGTGAAACCTTTCATCCGCGGCGCCTTCACCGCCGCGCGTTGCACCGCGCGCCAAACGGCCGCGATCTGCGCGCGCCTGTAATTCGCCGCCGCATCTGCATTACAATCCCCTTTGCGATGGTTTCCCCGCTCACCGCGATGCGCGACTCGCTGGCCCGCTCGATCGACGGCGACGTGCGCTTCGACGCCGCCGCCCGCGCGCTCTACTCGACCGACGCCTCCAACTATCGCCGCGTGCCAATCGGCGTCGTCACGCCGCGCCACGCCGGCGATGTCGCCCGCGCGCTGGCCTTTGCCCGCGACCACGCGATGCCGGTGCTGCCGCGCGGCGGCGGCACCGCGCTCGGCGGGCAGACCGTCAACGCCGCGCTGGTGCTGGATTTCTCGCAATACATGAACGCGATCGTCGCGATCGATCCGGCGCGGCGCGTCGCGATCGTCGAGCCCGGCGTGGTCCAAGTCCAGCTCAACGCGGCGGCCGCCGCGCACGGCCTGTTCTTCGCCCCCGATCCCTCGACCAAGGATCGCTGCACGCTGGGCGGCATGATCGGCAACAACTCCTGCGGCGCCCATTCGGCGGCCCACGGCAAGACCGTCGACAATGTCGAAGCGCTCGACGTGATGCTCTACGACGGCACGCGCCTGACGCTCGGCGCCACGGCCGAGGCTTCGGCGAACCCGCGCATCGCGGCACTCCACGCCCGGCTGCGGGCGATCGCCGATCGCTACGGCGACGCGATCCGCGCGCGCTATCCGAAAATTCCGCGCCGCGTCTCCGGCTACAATCTCGACGAGCTGCTGCCCGAAAACGGCTTCAACCTGGCCCGCGCGCTAGTCGGCGCGGAGGGCACGCTCGCCACAATTCTCGGCGCGACCGTCCGCCTCGTACCCAGGCCCGCACATCTCGGCTTGATCGTGCTCGGCTTCGACGACGTGTACGCCGCCGCCGATCAGATGCCGTGGATGCTCGAGCAGCGGCCCCAGGCGCTCGAGGGCTTCGACCATCATCTGCCCGATATCGCCCGCGCGCGCGGCGTCGCCGCGGTCAATCTGCTGCCGGCCGGGCGGGCCTTTCTGATCGTCGAGGTTGGCGGCGACTCGGCCGACGAGGTGCGCTCGCGCGCGGCCGCGATCGCCAATCGGGCGCGCACCGTCGCCGCGTGCAGCGGCGGTGCCGTGATGCTCGATCCGGCCGATCAGCTCGCGGTCTGGCGCCTGCGCGAATCGGGCCTCGGCGCGGGCGCCTTCGTCCCCGGGCAGCCGCGCACCTGGCCGGGCGCCGAGGATTGTGCCGTGCCGCCGGCGCGGCTGGGCGATTTCCTGCGCCGCTTCGTCAAACTGCTCGACGGCTACGGCCTCGCCGCGGCGACCTATTACGGCCATTTCGGCGAAGGCTGCGTGCACTGCCGCATTAACTTCGATCTCTTCAGCACCGCCGGCATCGCGCAGTTCCGCGCCGCGATGATCGACATCGCCGACCTGGTGGTCGAGTTCGGCGGCTCGCTCTCGGGCGAGCATGGCGACGGCCGCGCGCGCTCCGAGTTGCTGCCGAAAATGTTCGGCGCCGAACTGATCGGCGCGTTCCACGAGTTCAAGCGCGCCTTCGATCCCGCCCATCGCATGAATCCGGGTGTGATCGTCGACCCTGAACCGCTCGACGCCAACCTGCGCATCGGCGCCAGCTATCGCCCGGCCGCGATCCGCACGCGCTTCGATTTCAGCGCCGAGGGCGGCCTTGGCGGCGCGGCGCTCAAATGCGTCGGGATCGGCAAATGCCGCAAGACCGACGCCGGCGTGATGTGCCCGTCATACATGGCCACGCGTGAAGAAACCCATTCGACCCGCGGCCGCGCCCGGCTGATCTTCGAGGCCCTCAACGGCGACCTGCTCAAGGGCGGCTTCGCCGACGACGCGCTGTTCTCAGCGATGGAGCTCTGCCTGTCATGCAAGGCGTGCAAGAGCGAATGCCCCGCGTCGGTCGATATGGCGAAGTACAAGGCCGAGTTCCTCGCCAACTACTACGAGAGCCATCGCCGGCCGCTCGCGGCAAATTTCTTCGCCCATATTCACCAGGTCGCGCGGCTCGGCACGCTCGCCCCGCGCCTCGCCAACGCCCTCACCGGCGGCGTGGGCGGCACCTTGATCCGCAACGCGCTCGGCGTGCATCCCGAGCGCGCGCTGCCGCGCATCGCGGCGATGAGCTTTCGCACGTGGTTCGCACGCCGTGGCGAATCGCATCCGGCGGACGCGGCGCACGGCGCATCCGATATAGCGCCGCGCGAAGTCGTGCTCTTCCCCGACACCTTCAATAATTTTTTCGAGCCGGCCGTCGCGATCGCCGCGACCGAGGTGCTCGAGCGTGCCGGCTTCCGCGTCTTAATACCGCCGGGCGATCTGTGTTGCGGCCGTCCGCTCTACGACCAGGGCTTGCTCGATCGGGCGCGCCGCCGGATGCTCGACGTGCTGGCCGCGCTGACGCCATTCGTCGCGCGCGGACTCAAGGTGGTCGGCCTCGAGCCGAGCTGCATCCTGACCTTTCGCGACGAATTACCGGCGCTCTTTCCGCGCCTGGCCAGCGCGCAGGCGCTCGCCGGCAGCGCCCTGATGCTCGATGAATTTCTCGCTCAGCATGCGCCCGGCTTCGCCGCGCCCGCGCTCAGCGGCCGGGCGATCGTCCATGGCCATTGCCATCAGAAATCGATCGCCGGGCTCGACGGCGAACTGGCCCTGCTGCGCTCGGCGTCGGATTTGAGCGTCGAGGCGCCGGACGCCGGATGCTGCGGGATGGCGGGGGCGTTTGGCTACGGGGCGGATCGCTTCGCGGTTTCGCGTAAGATTGGCGATCGCGTGCTGATTCCGGCTATCAATCAGAGTGCGCCGGAGACCCTGGTGATCGCCGACGGCTTCGCCTGCCGCGCCCAGATTCGGCAGTTCTGCGCCGGGCGGCGTCCGTTGCATCTGGCCGAGGTGCTCAACTATAAACCCGCGTCCGCGCCCTGAAAGCGCGCGCGCCCCATCGAGGAGATATTTTTGCCGATGATGCGACTTGGAATCACAATTCCGCTCGACGGTTTCCAGAATCCCCATTTTCCCGAACTCGTGCGCCATGCCGAGCGCGTCGGCTTCACCGACGCCTGGTCGTTCGAGACCTTTGTGTCCGACGGTATCGCGCCGGTCGCCGCCGCCGCCGTAGTCAGCGAGCGGATGCGCCTGGGCACCGCGATCATCCCGGTCTTCACGCGGCCCGCCGCGCTGATCGCGATGTCGGCGGCCTCGATTCAGCGCCTCTCGGGCGGCCGCTTCATTCTCGGCGTCGGCATCTCGACCCCGACCATCGTCGAGCAGTGGATGGGCGTGCCGTACAAAATGCCGGTGACACGCCTGCGCGAGACGATCGAGGCGCTGCGCGCGTCGTTCAGCGGGCAGAAGGTCACGATGGCCGGCAAGACCGTCCAGATTAACGGCTTTCGGCTGCCCAAGCTGGATCCCCCGCCGCCAATCTATGTTGGCGCGCAGGGCGCCCTGATGCTGCGCACGGCGGGCGAGATCGGCGACGGCGTGATCGTCAACTACATCACGCCCGAGTCGTTCGCGCCGATGCTCGCGCATATCCATGAGGGCGTGCGCGCGGCCGGCAAGCCGATCGCCAATCTCGACATCGCCTGCCGCATCCAGGTCGCGATCGATCCCGAGGACGAGATCGTGCGCGAGAATCTGCGCCGCGAGCTGACCGCCTACGTCACCGTGCCGCAGTACAACAAGTTCTTTCGTGAAATCGGTTATGAAAACGAGGCGCGCGTCGCGCTCGAGGCGTGGAACGCCGGCGATCGCAAAAAGGCGCTCCAGTCGATGCCCGACCACATGATCGAGGCGCTCTACGTGCTCGGCACGCCCGCACAGATCGCCAAGCGCCTGCACGCCTTCGAAGCGGCCGGCATCACGACCTCAACGCTCCAGTTCATCTCGTATGCGCCCGACCCCGAGGAAAAGCGCCGGCGCGTGCTGCGCGCGATCGAGACCCTGGCCGCCGACTGGTAGGCCGCGCGGCGCGCGGTTGCCGCTGACGCAAGGAAAAAAGCAAAACGCCCCGCCGGATTGGCGGGGCGTTCTCATTCACGCCGATATTATGTTTGCGGTCGACCGGTTAGCGCACGCCGCTAAGTATCGGTCCGACCAACGATCCGAGCATACTGCCCCCCTGATTGTAGCCGTTGTAGCCGTAGCCGTTGCCGTTGAACAGCGAGCCCGGCTGCCCGTAGCCATAGGCGCCGCCACCGCGGGGTGCCCAATGGCAATGATGGCCCTGCCCATCGCACGCCCACATCAGGTTGGGATGGCGGCGATTAATCATGCCGTAGCCGGAACCATAGTGCGGCCGATTGAACCAGTTGCCGCCGTAGCCACCTTCGTCCCCATCCGGTTCCTGGTTATAGCCATAGCCGTAATTTGGCTGGTAGCCACCGCCGTAATATCCCCGGTTCTCGCCTTCGCCGTCATCGCCTTCCCGATTGTAGCCGCCGTAGTACCCGCGATATCCGCCGCGATCGCCGTCACCGTCGCCGCGGCCGTAATTGTTGTTCCAGCCGCGATGTTCACCGTTGTCGTGATGCCAGCCGCGCCCGCCCTCGTCGTGGCCCCAATCGTGGGCCATCGCTCGCGCGGGCATCGCCAGCAGCGCCGCACCGAGCATCATCGAAAAAAGCCCCGAGAGAATCGCTTTTTTTGCAATCATCGCCGGACACCTCCTGTCCGATCAGATCTTACGACGCCGGGCAATTTGCGATGCAGAGTTTAGCCCAGCGTGCGTCGTCTACAGAGGGTAATCAGCATTAAGCATGCCGCTGCTGGCTAGATCAAAAGGCCAAGAATACCAATGGCTATCGTCTCGGAACGCAAGGCAGCACTATGTAC
>JADMIL010000072.1 GCA_015478645.1 Candidatus Binataceae bacterium | reverse complement strand
CCTCTAACCTTTCTCCCCTCTTGGGCGCGGTTCCTGAACACGGTTGCTGCTAGAGCTCTTCGTCATGCGGCCAATCCGCGAGCACCCGGGCGGCGGTCCATTCCGATCCGCTTGCGGTCGGCTCGAGCGGAGGTGCCTCGACGCCATCGGCCTCGTCGACGCGATCGCGCGAAGCGCTCTCCGCATGAGATGCGCGCTGGCCTTCGGCGTCAGGAGTGACGCTCTCGGCTGCGCCCGATCGCCGGCGACGGCGTCCGCCCCGGCGACGACGGCGGCGGCGCCCTGGCGCAGGATCGCTTCCGGCCGCCGCAGGCGCGCCGGAAAACCCGTCGCGCAGCGAATCGCCCGCGCTCGCAATTGAATCGCCGATCACACACGGATCGCTTGACGAAGCGGAATCGACGCCGCCGGGCGCGGCCGACGAACCGCGTGCGCCGCCGCGATTACGCCCGCCGGGGCCGGGCGGCCCGGCCAGGAAGCGATCGATCGCGCCGAGGTCGATACCGTAGGTCGGTGCGATCATCTCGAGCAGCGTGCGCACTTCGGCAAAGTAGGGGCGGCGCACCAGCCGGCGGGCCACGCGCGAATGCGCCGTCAGATGGGCCGCGGCCTCGAGCAGCAGGCGCATCTGCTCGGTATCGGCGCGCGAAAAGCCGCGCACGCGCAATTGGTCGAGCAGTTGCGATCGGCTGGCTGGATCGGCGCGCATCGGCGTGGCGCGATTGAGATCGGCGAACAGCACCGCCATCACGAGACCGCGCGAGGGCTCGGCGCCCGCGCCGATCAGCCGCCCCAGCGCGGCCAGATTGCGCACCGCCGGCGCTTCGTCGAGCGTCCGCCCGGCCGCCGCGCCGCCCTTCAGATGGGCCGAGATTTCCGGCAGCAGCACCTCGAGCAGGCCCAACTGTTCCATCAGGATCAGCGCGCGATCCGCGCCAGCCACATTCAAAGTGCGGAAAATTTCCTCGACCACCCGCGGAATCGAGGCCTTGGCCAGGTCCGCGCAATGGTGTTCGATCGCGCCGCGGGTCGCGGACTCGATCGCGAAATCCATCTTGACGGCGAAGCGCACCGCGCGAATCATGCGCACTGGATCCTCGCGCATCCGCACTTCCGGATCGCCGACCGTGCGAATCAGCCGGGCCTGCAAGTCGGCCACGCCGCCGACGTAGTCGATCACCTCGAAGGTGCGCGGGTCATAGAACAGCGCATTGACGGTGAAGTCGCGGCGAAAGGCGTCTTCCTCCGGCGTACCGAAGGTATTGTCGTGCCGGATCATCGGATCGGCCGCGTCGGCAAAATCCTCGCTGCGCTTGCGGAAGGTCGCGACCTCGATATTCTGCGATCCGAAAAATACGTGAACCAGGCGAAAGCGCCGCCCGATCAGCCGCGAATTGCGGAACAGATCGCGGACCTGCTGCGGATGCGCCGAGGTCGCGACGTCGAAATCCTTGGGCGCCTTGCCGCTCATCAGGTCGCGCACGCTGCCGCCGACGAGGTAGCCGGCGTAGCCCGCACCGGCCAGCCGATAGAGAATTTTGAGGACGTTGGGATCGATATCGCGCCGCGAAATCGGATGCCGCGCGCGCTCGAGTATCAAAGGTTCCACTGAATCGCGAATCTAGCACGTTACACTGAAATCCACACGGCTCTTTTGCGCCCCTCACAGCGCCGCGTCGAGCGCACCGGGCGCCTGCCGCCCGCCCGCAGCGCATCGCGTAACCCGGCGCATTCCCATAACATAACTGCCAATGCCTTCACGTCCGCAACGTTCCATTCAGGTCGTCAGCCACGGCCCGTCCTGCTTGGACGGGGTGATGGCCGCGGCCACCATCCGGCGCTTTTACCCCGACGAGCGCGTCAACGTGACGCTCGCCGCCAACGGCGACAGCGATCGCGTGATCCAGGCACTGCGCGCGCGCGGCGGCACCGCCGGCGACGAATTCTGGATCACCGACCTGTCGTGGAGTACGACCAGGACCGCCGAGCATCTGACCAACCTGATTCGCAACGGCGCGCGCGCCTACTGGATCGACCATCATCGCACCGCCGTCGGCCGCGCCGACGCGCCCGAGTTCGACGTGCCGTTCACCGGCCGCCTGCTCTCGGAAGAATTTTCCGCCGCGCGGCTGACTTTCAACTTTCTCAAAACGCTCGCCGAAGAGCGCGGCCAACAGGCCCGGCTGGAGGGCTTCGAGGAGTTCTTTCCCTTCGTCGCGATCGCCGACGACCACGACCGCTGGGTCCATCGCGTACCCGATTCGGCCAACTGGGCGCTCGCCGTGCAGACCCTCGGCGGCGTCGAGTCCTATCGCGAAATCACCCGGCTAGCGGTGCCGGTGATGAGCCGGCGGCTCAAGATCGCGCTCGACGCCGGGCGCAAGGCGATGGACAAGAGTCTCGAAATCGCGCACACCACGATGGTCGATCGGCCGCTCGGCAACGGCCTGCGCATCCGCAGTGCCTGCTGCATGGGCTACAGCAGCGAGGTCGCGGCACGGCTTTACGAGGGCCAGACCCGCACCGTGATCGCGCTGTTCGATCTGCGGAGCCTCGGCGTGAGCCTGCGCCGCAGCACCGATTGCGAGGTCGACCTGTCGGCGCTGGCGCAGCAGTTTGGCGGCGGCGGCCATGCGGCGGCAGCCGGCTTCGCCGTGATTGACGCCAAGCGCGCGCCGGCGGAACGGCTGGCCGAACTGCTCGGCGAGCGGCTCGAGCGCGGTGCATAGGGCATACCCCGCGCACCCGCCCGCATATCGCGCGTGCGGCCCGCACCACTTTTTTCCCGCTTGACGCGGCCGATTCGTGGCTTGCGCGTCCGCGATGGCGCTTGTAGATTCGCGCCGTGGACCCAGCCCTCGAGCAAATCCTGAATCTCCTGCTCGAATCCGAGCGCGCCGGCGTGGTCGCGATCGACGGGCTGCTCGCCGAGGTCACCGATCCCGACCTGCGCAAACTGCTCACTACCTCGCGCGAAGATGAGGCTGCGGCGGCCACGCAACTCGAACAGACCCTGCGCGCGGGCGGCGGCGCGGTCTCCCCGGCGGTTGGCGATTTCGCCGCGAAGGTGGCTGCGGCGGGCACCCTCGCCGATCGACTCAAGCTGCTGATCCACGGCGAGGAATGGGTCGCGCGCAAGGTCGAAGACGCGCTCGCCCTTGCGCCGGCCGCCGGGGCCGTCCACGAGCAATTGCTAAAGATGGCCAACCGCCATCGCTTTGAGGTCGAATGGGGCCGCGCCGAGCTGATCCGCCTGATGAACACGCTCGGCTGATCGCCGGAGAAGATCATCGATGGACTCGCAATGGATCTGAGTTTCACCCCCGAACAGGAAGCCTTTCGCGCCAAGGTCCAGCAATTCCTGCGCGACAACCTGCCCGCCGGATGGGGCACGCCGGGCTTCCGTCCGCCAGGTACCGGAACCCTCGCGTTCCTCAAGGATTGGCAGCGCCGGCTTTACACCGGCGGCTTTCTTGGCATGGCGTGGCCCAAGGAGTTCGGCGGCCAGGGCGCGAGCCAGATCGAGATGGCGATCTTCAACGAGGAGCTCGCCCGCGTGCGCGCACCGGCGCCGCTCAACGTGCTGGGCCTCACGATGGCCGCGCCGACTATCATCACCTACGGCACCGACGAGCAGAAGGCGCGCTACCTGCGGAAAATCCTGAGCTGCGACGAAATCTGGTGCCAGGGCTTCTCCGAACCCGATTCGGGCTCCGACGTGGCCGCCGCGCGCACCCGCGCCGAACTCCAGGGCGACGTGTTCGTGGTCAACGGCCAGAAGGTCTGGACCACGCTCGGCCATCTCGCCGACTGGTGCATGCTGCTGGTGCGCACCGATCCCGACGCGCCCAAGCATCGCGGCCTCAGCTACCTGCTGGTCGATATGAAAAGCCCCGGCATCACGGTGAAGCCGCTGCGCCAGATGACCGGCGAAAGCGAATTCAACGAGATGTTCTTCGAGGACGTGCGCGTGCCGCGGCAAAATTTGCTCGGTGCGATGAACGACGGATGGCGCGTCGCGACCACCACTCTGATGAACGAGCGCGGCACCGCGGCGCTGGCCAGCGTGATGCGCTACCGGATCGTCTACGACGAGATCGTCGACCTGGCCCGCACGACGATGCGCAACGGCGCGCCGGCCACCCAGGATCCGGTCGTACGCCAGCAGCTCGCACAATTTTTCGTCGAACTCGAGATGATGCGCTTCACGGCGTACCGCACATTTTCCAGGATCTTGAAGGGTGGCAATCCCGGCCCCGAGGGGTCGATCTCCAAGCTCGCATGGTCGGAGCTCAATCAGCGCCTGCAGGAATTCGTCATGGCGCTCGAAGGCCCCGCCAGCCAATTGATGAAGGGATCGCCGCACGCGGTGCAGGGCGGCCGCTGGCAGCATCATTTTCTGCGCTCGCGCGCCAATACGATCGAAGGGGGCACGTCGGAAATTCAGCGCAACATTATCGCCGAACGCGTGCTCGGCTTACCACGCGCGCGCTGAGCGCGAGTCAGGCGGTCGACTTGAGCGCGAAGGCCAAGGTGGTGCCCGCGGCGTCCGTCGGTTCGACCCGGATCGAGCCGCCGTGGCGTTCGACGATCCGCTTGCAGATGGCGAGACCCATTCCCGAACCGGGATAGTCACGTTGCGAATGCCCCCGCTGGAACATCTCGAAGATGCGCTGACGATCCTTGGGCTTGATCCCGATGCCGTTGTCGCTAAGCAAAAAGGTCCATACCGGGCCGTCGCGGCGCGCCCGCAGATGGATTCGCGGGGGCGCCGCGCCGCGGAATTTGAGCCCGTTGGCGACCAGCTCGTTGAGCAGGTTGAACAGCGCCGGCTCGTCACCCATCACTCGCGGCAAGGGATCGTAAGTGATCTCCGCGCCGGTCTCCTGGATCGTCAGCACCTGGGCGGCGATGACCTCCATCATCAGGTTCTCGACGTCGACCGCTTTGAACGGCTCCATCTTGCCGGCCCGCGAATAGGTCATCAGGTCGGTGATCAGCCGTTCCATCCGGCGCACCCCGTCGAGCGCAAAATCCATGAACTCGCTGGCCCGAGCGTCGAGTTCCGCGCGATAGTTCTGATCGAGCAGGCCAACATAGCCGCTCACCATCCGCAACGGCTCGCGCAAGTCATGCGACGCGATATAGGCAAACTGCTCGAGCTCCCGATTGGAACGCTCGAGTTCCTGGCGGCTGCGATCCAGCTCTTCCTTGACGCGCTTGGCTTCCGTGATGTCATGGCCGATGACCGACACCGCGACCAGCCGTCCGTTGCCGTCGCGAATCGGCGAGATGGTCAGCGAGACGTCGATTATGTGGCCGTCCTTGTGCAGCCAGCGGGTCTCGTGATGCTCGATGCGCTCGCCCTGCTTGATCCTTTCGATAAATTCGTTCAGCTTGGGCGCGAGCTCGGGCGGAACGATCAGGCCGGCAGGCTGGCCGATCGCCTCGCGCGCGCTGTAACCGTACAGGCGTTCGGCGGCCGGATTCCAGCTCGTAATGACGCCGTCGGGCGTGCGGCTGAAAATCGCCTCGCTCGAGTACTGCACGATCGACGCCAGCAGCGACATCATCTGCGGATTGGCGCGCGCCCCGACCGCCGCGCCGATCAGCGGCGCGACCGGCATATGATCTGTCTCGGCCGTGAACTCGCCCTTGCTCTGGAAGATTGCCATGGGTACCTTTGCCCGCGGGACTCATTCCGCGATTCGCATCGAAGCCAATTCAACTTTCATGCCGCTTGTGAAAGTCCGCCTGCGCCCATCGCAATGCGAACCCGCCAACGGCGGCGATCGCGCGATACGCCAATAATCGGACGCACCCCCGCCCGGATTCCTGCCGCCTCCACTCCCACCGGCATGCCGTCCGGTACCTCTTTGCATGCTGGGCGAACTGCGATTTACTGGCGGCGGCGGGCGACGAAATCGCGCCGGGCGCGGCGGATCGCAAACCGTGAGAGGTAAAATCGATGCCGGAATTCAAACATGCGGGCGTAACGCTCTACTTTGAGGAGTATGGCGCGGGCTATCCGCTGATGCTCTTCGCACCGGGCGGGATGCGCTCGTCGATCCAGTTCTGGCGCAATAGCCCGATCGATCCGATGAAGGAATTGGCCGGCGACTTTCGCGTTATCGCGATGGATCAGCGCAATGCCGGACGCTCGCGCGCGCCGATCGCCGCGGCCGACGGCTGGCCGACCTACACCGCCGACCATCTCGCCCTGCTCGACCACCTGGGAATCGAGCGGTGCGCCGCGATGGGCGGATGTATCGGTTCGACCTACTGCCTGGACCTGATTCAGGCGGCGCCCGCGCGGGTCAGCGCGGCGGTGCTGCAAAACCCGATCGGGCTCAGCGAAAACCGTGCGGCCTTCTACGAGATGTTCAATTGCTGGGCGAAAGACATGCAGAAGGCCGATCCGGCGTTGAGCGACGCGGCGCTGGCGGCGTTTCGCGAGAACCTGTACGCCGGCGATTTCGTTTTCGGCGTCACGCGTGATTTCGTCCGGTCGTGCACCACGCCGCTGCTCGTCCTGGCGGGTGACGACCTCTACCATCCGGCGCCGATCTCGCGCGAGATCGCCGCGCTCGCCCCGCGCGCCGAAATGCTCGCGAGCTGGAAGACGCCGGCCGCCGTGCCGGCCGCGATCGTCCGCGTGCGCGAGTTCTTAAAGGCCCACGCCGCGTAGGCTCAATCGATCGCCAGGCTGGCGAACGAGACCGCCGATTCGGTCTGCGGCTCCATCGCGATATCGTGCATCAGCAGGTGCGCCGTGTGGCCGCGCAGCAATTCGAGCTGGGTGTACATCGGGGCGAGCCCGCAGATTTTGCGCCGGTCGCCGTCCCGGGCGACCGCGGCAAAGAAGCCGTCCGGATCGCCGCGCTGGATATTTTCGATCAGCGCCAGGTCCTCGGTCTTGACCCATTCGGCAATCTTTTCGTCGGCGCTGAAATCGTCGCCGAATTTGCGTCCGACGTGGGCGAAATCGACGCCCGCCAGGATCAGCACGCGGCGGCGCTCGGTGGCGAGTTCGGCACGCAACGCCTCGAGCATGCCGCCGACGCGCGCGTCGCTTGCCGGCGATTCATTGCGGGCGACCATCTCGTGGAATGACCCGACCAGGATCGGCACGACGCGGTAGCCGGTGGTGCCCAGCGCCCAGGCCAGGAAGAGCGCCTGAAATTCGATCGAATGCTCGTTGCGATGGAGCATCTCCTGGGCGAACAGATCGCCCTGGCCATAGCGCGCGGCCAGCCGCTCGAGGAACTCGCGATCGGTGGCGACGGCGCCGAGCGGCGTCGCGTAGTCCTTGCGCGTCGCCGAGTAGAGTTGCGGGCCGGCGCCGTAATGCGACGTGCCGAGGATGATGACCAGTTCGGGACGCTCGCGCGTGAGCAACTCGCCGTAGGCGTGGGCGTAGGCGGGACCGCCGCGGCGCGGATCGATATGCGGTGCGATCAGGCCGCTCAGCGCGGCCCCGTCGCTGCGCGGCGCGGGAATCCCGCCGGGGCCGCCGGCCGCGCGAAAGAACGACTCGATCTCGCGGCGCAGGCGCATCGGCTCCTTTTCGTAGCACAGGCCGGCGAGCGCGGCCGGCCGCGCGGGACTGCGCATGAACTCGTCGCGCATCGCGGCCGCCCGCGCGGCGGCGCGCGGCGTATCGAGAAAGTAGCCCTGCTCGAGCGCGTCGATCAGGCTGGCCAGATGCTCGGCCGGAAGCACCTCGCCAAAGCGCTTGGTGAAGGCCGCCTCGATATCGGCGAGGGTGGTGGCGCCGTCGAGCAGCGTCACGATGAAATAGGCGCCCATCCCGATGACGATCGGCGTCGGCGCGACGCCCGAGGGATCGCGCAGGCCGACGTAGACCTGCCCCTCCTGCTCGACCCGAAATGCCTCGACCGCCCGAATCCGCGGCTTGTCCATGCCCATGCCCCTTTGCGCCCGTTCGATCCGCGCGCGCCGTCTATCAGTATCGCGGCGGCACCGGGCGAAATGCTAGGGAACCTCTGCACCAGGCTCTGCTGTCACCCTGAGCGCAGCGCATGGGTC
>JADMIL010000071.1 GCA_015478645.1 Candidatus Binataceae bacterium | reverse complement strand
GTCCGGCCATCTTGTCGCCGACCTGCAGGCGGCGCTTGATCGCGACGAACACCTTGATCATCTTGATCACGCCCGGCGCCAGCTCGTCGCCCGCCTTCAGGCGATCGATCTTGGCCCCGTAATGGGTCTGCACCGCCTCGACGTTGGCGTTCATCGCGCCGAGCGCGCGGGCGATCTCGGCCGCCGCCGCCTCGTTATCGATTTTGAGCTGGCCCCACAAGGGCGGCGCCAGGTCGTCGAGATCCTCGGCGCTGATCGGGTCGCCCTTCTGGAACAGCACGCGCCGCTCGTCGGACATCACGCGCCCGGCCAGCTTCTTGCCCGCCAGCGCGCGCTTGAGCTTGCGCAGCGTCTCCTGCCGGATGATGCGAATCTCCTCGCCCTCGTCCTGCTTGAGCCGCTCGGCCTCGAGCGTCTGAATCTCCTGGGTGCGATCGTCCTTGGCCACGCCGCGCCGGGCGAAGACCCGCGCGTCGATCACCGCGCCCTCGACCCCCGGCGGCACGCGCAGCGAGGTGTCGCGCACCTCCCCCGCCTTCTCGCCGAAAATCGCCCGCAGCAGCTTCTCCTCGGGGCTCAACTGAGTCTCGCCCTTGGGCGTGATCTTGCCAATCAGGATATCGCCCGGCCGCACCTCGGCGCCGATCCGGATAATCCCGCTGGTGTCGAGATGGGCCAGCGCCTCCTCACCGACGTTCGGGATGTCGCGCGTGATGTCCTCGGGACCGAGCTTGGTGTCGCGCGCGATACATTCGAACTCCTCGATATGGACCGAGGTGAAGAGGTCTTCCTTGACCACCCGCTCCGAGATCAGGATCGAATCCTCGAAGTTGTAGCCGCCCCATGGCATGAAGGCCACCACCACGTTGCGCCCGAGCGCCAGCTCGCCCATGTCGGTCGAGGGACCGTCGGCGATCACTTCGCCCGCGCTCACCCGCTCGCCCTTGACCACGATCGGCCGCTGGTTGATGCAGGTGTTCTGATTCGAGCGCTGGTACTTGACCAGGTTGTAAATATCCACCCCGGCGTCGCGCAAATCCTTGCTCTGCTTGTCGGCGCGCACCACGATCCGTTCGGCGTCGACGCTCTCGACCAGCCCGTCACGCAGCGCAATCCGGGTGACCCCCGAATCCCGGCCCACGGTCAGCTCGAGTCCGGTGCCGACCAGCGGCGCCTCGGTCTTGAGCAGCGGGACCGCCTGGCGCTGCATGTTCGAGCCCATCAGGGCGCGGTTGGCGTCGTCGTTTTCCAGAAACGGAATCAGCGACGCCGCGACCGACACCAGCTGGTTGGGCGAGACGTCCATGTAATGGACCTCTTCGGCCCGCACCACGGTGAACTCGCCGCCGATGCGCGCCGAGATCAGATCGTTGGCGAAGCGGCCGTGCGCGTCGATCGGTGCGTTGGCCTGCGCAATTACGACGTTCTCCTCTTCCAGCGCCGACAGATACTTGATCCGATCGGTGACCTTCTGATCGTCGACCACCCGGTAGGGCGTTTCGATAAAGCCGTACTCATTAACCCGCGCATAGGTCGAGAGCGCCGCGATCAGCCCGATATTGGGCCCTTCCGGAGTCTCGATCGGGCAGACGCGCCCGTAATGGGTCGGATGGACGTCGCGCACCTCGAAGCCGGCGCGCTCGCGTGTCAGACCGCCGGGTCCGAGCGCCGAAAGGCGGCGCTTGTGGGCGATTTCGCTGAGCGGATTGGTCTGATCCATGAACTGCGAGAGCTGCGAGGAGCCGAAGAACTCCTTAATCACCGCCGACGCCGGCTTGTAATTGACCAGCTCCTGCGGCATCAGGGTCTCGATATCCTGCAGGCTCATGCGCTCTTTGATCGCGCGTTCCATCCGCACCAGCCCGATCCGGAACTGGTTCTCGACCAGCTCGCCGACCGCGCGCACGCGGCGGTTCCCGAGATGGTCGATATCGTCGACCTGGCGATCGTCGTCGCCGTTTTTGAGCTCCATCAGGTAGCGCACGACTTCGAGGATATCCTCGCGCCGGAGCGTGCCCTGATCGAGCGGCACATGGACCGGATCCTTGAACAGCTTGTGGTTGAGCTTGAGCCGGCCGACGCGCGACAGGTCGTAGCGCTCGGGATTGAAAAACAGGTTGTTGAAAAAGGTCGTCGCGGTCTGCAGCGTCGGCGGATCGCCGGGGCGCAGGCGGCGGTAGATTTCGAGGATCGCGTCGTCGGACTTCTCGAGCTTGTCCTGCGCCAGGGTCAGGCGCAGCGGCCCGCCGCCCGGCTGATCCTCGGTAAACAGCACCTCGATCTGCTTGACGGCGTGGGTCTTGAGCTTCTCGACGGTCTGCTCGGTCAGCTCTTCGTTGCATTGCACGAGCACTTCGCCGGTGGTCGAATCGACCACGTCATGCGCCGACACCCGCCCGATCACGTCCTCGAGCGAGATCGGCACCTCGCTCATCTTGGCCGCCTCGATCGCGCGCACCGAGGCCTTGTTGAACTTGCGTCCTTCGCGCGCGATGACCTCGCCGCTCTTGGGATCCTTAACCTCGTGGGTGACCCGCGTGCCGAGCAGCTGGCGCGCGATAAACTGCTTGGCCAACTGTTTGCCGTCGAGCACGATGACGTCTTTCTTGTAGTAGTAGTTGAGCAGATCCTCGGTGGTCATGCCGAGCGCGCGCAGCGGCACCGTCGCCGGGAACTTGCGCCGCCGATCGATGCGCACGTAGAGCACGTCACGCGGATCGAACTCAAAGTCGATCCAGCTCCCGCGGTACGGAATGATGCGCGCCGAGTAGAGCAGCTTGCCAGTCGAATGCGTGCGGCCCTTGTCGTGCTCGAAGAACACGCCGGGCGAGCGATGGAGCTGCGAGACGATCACCCGTTCGGTGCCGTTGACCATGAAGGTCCCGTTGGGCGTCATCAGCGGAATCTCGCCGAAGTAGACCTCCTGCTCCTTGACGTTCTTGATCGAGCGCCGGCCACTCTCGACGTCCCAGATAACCAGCTGAATCTTGACCTTGAGCGGCGCCGCGTAGGTCATGCCGCGCTGATGGCATTCGTCGACGTCGTACTTGGGCTGGCCGAGTTCGTAGCTGACGAATTCGAGCGACGCGGTCTCGTTGAAATCCTTGATCGGAAAGACCGACTTGAAGACCGCCTGCAGACCCTCGTCCTTGCGCTCTTCGGCCGCTACGTCCGCCTGCAAAAACTCCTGGTAAGATCGCTTCTGAATCTCGATCAGATTCGGAATCTCGATGATCTTCTTGATCTTGCCAAAGGAGCGGCGCAGGCGAAGGTTGCTCGTGACTTGCGACTGCTGAGCCATTTCTACCTCATCCCGCCGTGGGCGCCGTAAAGGCTCGCCTTAAGAAAAACAGAATCGAGAGGCGCGCCGCCCGCCAAGGCCGCGCGCCCCCGATTAATCCCGCCCGCAAAACCGCGCACGCACCGCGGCCCGCGCGGCAACTCCACGTTGCCGCCGCCGACCGTTGCGCTACGCGGGTACTGATGTGTCAATAATCCGCCGGCCCTACTTCAGTTCGACCGAGCCACCGACCTCTTCGAGCTTCTTTTTGATCTCGGCCGCTTCGGCCTTGCTGACGCCCTCTTTGACCGCCTTGGGCGCACCGTCAACCAGATCCTTGGCCTCTTTGAGCCCCAGGCCGGTCAGCTCGCGCACGACCTTGATCACCTGGATCTTCTTGTCGCCGGCCGCCGTCAGCACGACCGCGAACTCGTCCTGCTCGGCCGCCGGCGCCGCCGCGCCGCCACCCGCCGCGGGTGCCGCCGCCATCGCCATCGGCGCCGCCGCCGACACGCCCAGCTCCTGCTCGAGCTCTTTGACCAGCGCCGCCGCGTCCAACAGACTCAGGTTCTTGAGATAATCCTTCACCTGGTCGCGGCTTAGTTGTGCTGCTTCTGACATCGCAATTGCTCTCCTTGTTCATGCAGCCGGCGGACGATGTGGGAGCGCCCCGGCCTGCCAAATAATTTTGAATCCTGCGCTCTGACGCTTTGCTTTCCGCTGATCGACGCTTTCCGGCGGTCGATAATTTCAGGCCGTCGGTTCGCCGCCGCCGCTTGGCGGATCGTTTGTATCCGGGACTGGCGCATCCGGGACCGGCGCCGCGGTCGCCGCTGCCGCGTCAGTTGGCACCGCCGCCGCAGCCGCTTCGGCCTGCGCCGCCGGCGCCGCCTCGACCGGGGCTTCAGCCGCCGCGGGTGCCGACTCTACGGGAGCCGACTCCGCGGCTGCCGCCGCGGTCGGCTCGGGCGCGTCACCGCGCTGGCGCCCGATCGCATCAACCAGCCGCGCGACCAGCGTGCCCGGCTCGTTGAGCAGCCGCACCAATTGGGTCGCCGGCGCCTGCAACAACCCGAGCAGTTGCCCGAGGATCACTTCGCGCGGAGGCAGCGCCGCCAGCGCATTGATCTCTTCGGGCGTCAGCGGCTGGCCGTCGAGCACCCCGCCGCGCACCTTGAACTTCTCGCCCAGATCCTTGAACGAGCCGACCGTCTTGGCCAGCTCGACCGGATCGGCGTAGCTCAGGATAAGCCCCACCGGACCGCCCAGATGGCGCTCGAGCGAGGCGAAGCGGGTATCCTTGATCGCGCGCCGCATGAGCGTATTCTTGGCCACGCGGAACTCGCCGCGCACCGCCCGGATACGCCGGCGCATATCGTCCGACTGGCCGGCCGACATGCCGCTATGCTCGGAGATCAGCGCGATACTGGCGCGATCGAGATTCTCGGCCAGTTGGCTGACCAGCGTGCTCTTTTGATCTTTTCTCATTCGTCTGTTTCCGCCCGGCCGTTGGTTTCCGCTCACCCATCCGCGTGCGGCCCGTTCATTGGTTTCCGGCCGCCATGGCTTTCCGGCCGCCCCGATTGCTTCGCCGCGATCCGCTCAGGCGGCGGCGTCGGCCACCCGCGTCGCTGACGCCGGATCGATCCGCACGCCTGGTCCCATGGTCGAAGAGACCGCCACGCTGGTCACATAGTTGCCCTTGGCGCTCGACGGTTTGGCGCGGACCACGGCGTCGATCAGAGCGTGGGCGTTTTGCACCAGCTTTTGCTCGCCGAAACTGATTTTGCCGATCCGCGCATGCACCACCCCGGCCTTGTCGACCCGATAGTCGACCTTGCCCGCCTTGACCTCGCCCACCGCCTTGGCGATGTCAAACGTCACGGTGCCGACCCGCGGATTAGGCATCAGGCCGCGCGGTCCGAGAATCTTGCCGATGCGGCCGACCGCGCCCATGATATCGGGCGTGGCGATAACGCGATCGAAGTCGAGCCAGTTTTCCTCCTGGATCTTCTTGATCAGGTCTTCGCCGCCGACGAAATCGGCCCCCGCTTCGCGCGCCTCGCGCTCCTTGTCGCCCTTGGCCAGCACCAGCACGCGCGAGACCTTGCCAGTGCCGTTGGGCAGCACGACCGTGCCGCGCACGTTCTGGTCGGCCTGGCGCGGATCGACGTTGAGCCGCACCGCGAGCTCGACCGTCTCGTCGAATTTCGCAACCTGGTTGGCGGCCACCAGCTTGAGCGCCTCCTCGAGCTGGTAGTGCTTGTCCGGATCGATATTTTTGGCCGCTTCGCGGTATTTCTTGCCTGCCATTTCGAGCCTGTTATTCCTGCCCGGTCCGGGACTGCCCGGACCGCTCTGCGATTGCTATCGGCTACAGCTTGGGCGCGGCGCGCGCGCCCGGCACCTAATCAGTTACGTCGATACCCATCGAACGCGCGGTGCCCGCCACCGAGCGCATCGCGGCTTCGAGGTCGCCCGCGGTCAAATCCTTGATCTTGGTCTGCGCGATCTCCTCGATCTGCTTGCGCGTGACCTTGCCGACCTTGATCTTATGCGGAGTCGCCGAGCCTTTCGCGACGCCGGCCGCCCGCTTCAACAATTCGGGCGCGGGCGGACTCTTGGTCACGAAGGTGAACGAGCGATCGGCGTACACCGTGATAATCACCGGGATGACCAGCCCCTGCATATTCTGGGTCTGGGCGTTGAACGCCTTGCAGAACTCCATGATATTGACGCCGCGCTGGCCGAGCGCCGGCCCCACCGGGGGCGACGGATTGGCCGCGCCGGCCGGGATCTGCAATTTGATCTGCCCGGTTACTTTTTTCGCCATCCCGGTCTTCTATCCTTCCTGCGGTGCGCTTCTTTAACGCCCGACTCTCTACGGTCCGCCGCGCTGCGGTCGGCTTGCCTGCCTGAACGTCTACGACTTCTCGACCTGAACGAAATCCAGCTCGACCGGCGTGGCGCGGCCGAAAATCGAGATCAGCACGCGCACCTTGCCCTTTTCCTGCCGCACCTCTTCCACTGTGCCGTTGAAGTCCTGAAACGGGCCGTCGACCACCTTGATCGCCTCGCCCACCTCGAACCGCACCTTGGGCTTGGGCTTGAGCGCGCCCTCTTCCATTTGCTGCTTGATCGCCTCGACCTCGGCCGCCGGCACTTCGGGCGGCGTCGTCGAATGGCCGACGAAACCGGTCACCTTCGGGGTGTCCTTGACCACGTGCCAAGTCTCGTCGTCGAGCTCCATGTTGACGAAGATGTAGCCCGGGAAGAACTTGCGGTTGGAGACCTTGCGCTGGCCGCCCTTGCCGAGTTCCTGGACCCGCTCGACCGGCACCACCACGTCGCCGAACTTGTCGCCCACCGCGCGGGTGTCATCATGCTGGCGCAGCGAGCGCACGCGTTCCTCGAGCGCGGCCTTGGCCTTCTGCTCGAAGCCCGAATAGGTATGCACGACATACCATTTTTTGCCCGCTTCGCTGCGGGGCTCGGTGGCGGCTACTTCGGCCATGGGAGCAAATCGTTCCTTGCGCGTTCGGTCGTCCGGAGGTCGTCAGTCCGGAAGTCTTGGCCGGTCCAGCGGCAATACCCGCGCGGACCAGCCCTGGCACTCAGGCTATCAATCGTTCTTCAGGCGTCTTCCGTTCTTCAGGCGTCTTCAGGCCAAAATCCGTAATCGGGCAATCACTTATATTCGCGCAGTTCGGTATTCGAGCGGTTCGCGTATCCTCGAACAATTCACGTCAACTGATCAGCTGATGCACCAGCCGCGTCGCGCCCATATCGATCAGTCCCAGCCACAGCGCCATCACCAGGGTCAGCACCACCACCACCATGGTCGCCTGGAAAGTCTCCTTGGGCGACGGGAAGTGAACTTTGGCGAGTTCCGTCCACGCCTCTTTGACAAAACTCGTGCCCTGATCGAGGTAACTTTTCAGACTATCCATTTTATCCGGCTCTTTCAAGTGAACGAAACATTTTATGGCGGGTCAGGCAGGATTCGAACCTGCAACCTACGGATTTGGAGTCCGCCGCTCTGCCAATTAGAGCTACTGACCCGCGCGCCCTCCTAACGTCCGCAGAAGCCTCACCGGGGCCGCATCGGCGCTACCCGGCCCGCGCGCACTGCGGGCGGCGCGCCCCAAAGGCGGCCGCAGCCCGCGCCGCCGCGCCGGATTCGGTCCAGCCGCGCTCAGACCTTGGTTTCCTTATGCAGCGTATGGATCCGGCAACTCGGACAAAACTTCTTGATCGCGAACTTTTCCGTCTGCCGCTTCTTGTTGCGGCTCGAGGTGTAGTTGCGCCGCTTGCATCCGTCGCATGCCAATCCGATTAAATCTCTCATTATCTGTTACCTAAAGTACAAAGTTCTCTGAAGAACAAATTATTCTTGCCCGAGGGTAAATATGACGCCAATCCGCTGCGCGGCCGGCCGCGATTCAAGCTCCAAAGCCCACGACGGGATTCGAACCCGTGACCTCTTCCTTACCAAGGAAGTGCTCTACCGACTGAGCTACATGGGCATCATCCGCATCCGCGGCGGCCCAGCCATCCTGCACATTCACCGTCGCGGGCTTCATGCTCGCGGCCACCGCGCCCGGCTCGAAAATCCCAATCACCGCGGCCCCGGCGGGGCACTGAAAACTGGAGCGGGAAACGGGATTCGAACCCGCGACCCCGAGCTTGGAAGGCTCGCGCTCTACCAACTGAGCTATTCCCGCTCTCCCCGGCCCCTCGTCGAAAATGGTGGAGAGGGGAGGATTCGAACCTCCGAAGGCATAAGCCGGCAGATTTACAGT
>JADMIL010000090.1 GCA_015478645.1 Candidatus Binataceae bacterium | reverse complement strand
ATCGCGACGGTGATGCGGTCCATCTTCAGACGCTCCTGATGGTTCGGATGCTCCCGCTGGTATGGATGGTTCAGATGCTCACGTTGACGTTCACTTCGAGGCTCGCCGTCTTGATGCGCACAAAGCCTGTCCCGTGCGTCCGGCGCGTGCGCCGCGAAGAGCGAACTCTATGCCCGCCGGCGGCGAACCCGGCGCCGCCGCGGCCGCGACGCCGCCGGCGCGTGCGCCTGAGCCGCGCCGGAGGATTGGGCCGGCGCGTCGGAAGCGTCGCGAACGGCATCGCCAAGCTGCGTCAGGTGAAAGCGCGAAACCTCGGGGCGGCAGTTGATCCTGATTCTCAGCCAATACGTGCCCAACCCGCGGTTGGTGTAGATGTAGAAGTCGCGGTAGCGATTGAGCCCTGCGTAAAATTGTTTGCCAATCCGGAGCAGCTTGAGCGGCGACCCGTAGAACGGCAGCCGCACCACGCCGCCATGCGTATGCCCGGAGAGCATCACCCCCGGATTGAGATGGCGCGTGTAGAGCGCGGTATCCGGGTTGTGCGCCAGCACCATCGTGCATTCGCCCGGGCGCACTTCCGCGAAGGCGCGTGACGGCTCGGCGCGCCGCGACCACAGGTCGTCGATTCCGACTATCACCAGCGATTCGCCACTGACGCGCAGGCGATAGCTATCGTTGGCGAGCACGCGCACCCCGGCCTGGTCGAGCGCTTCGGTGATCCGCTCCACCGAAGACCAATGGTCGTGATTGCCGGCGACCGCGAAAACGCCCAGGCGCGGCTCGAGCGCCGTTACCGCTTCACGAAATCCGGCAAGGTAGCGGCGCATCGTCTGCGGTCCGGTGAAATAGTCTCCGGTCAGGAATACCAGGTCGGGCCGCTGCGCATTGACCGCGCCGACCGCCAGCACCAGGCGCTCGAGGTCCTCGTCGCGATCGACGTGCAGGTCGCTCAACTGGCAGGCGACCATGCCCTCCAGCGCCGAGGGCAGGCCGCGCACTGGAAGGCGAATTCGCGTGACGTCGATTTCATCGAGCGTGCGGCGCCATATGCGATGGAGCGGACGGAGCGCGATCGGCGGCTTTGGACGGCGCGCGCGCCGCGGCGGCTCTTTGGCAGGCTCCACTTCCAATACGCTCGCGGCAGAATCATTCGCCATCACAACACTCATTCTAGAATATTTCACGCAGAGTGCGAAACTTGGCAATCACTGTGACACGTTCGTCGGCCAAGTCGACCTCTTCATGCTCGAGTTCCCAGGTATGGGGATGCGGGATGAAGACCGCGCGCAGCCCCGCACGCAGCGCCGGGTTGATATCCGAGCGGGGACTGTTGCCGATCATGAAAGCGCGGCTGCGGTCGAGCACAGCCGCCTCGACCAGCCGCCGATACGCCGCCTCGTCCTTCTCGGGCGGCACTTCGACGTGGCTGAAATGGCGCCGCAGGCCCGAGCGTTCGAGCTTGCGCAACTGCTCCCGCGGCTGCCCCTTGGTAAACAACGTCAGGTGATGGCGTGCGGCGAG
>JADMIL010000070.1 GCA_015478645.1 Candidatus Binataceae bacterium | reverse complement strand
CATGCAGCCCGTCCAGCCAACTGCTTTCCTGCGGCGCCGCCAGCGCCGTCGCCGCGCTCGCGCCCGATACATCCAGGCTGTTCGAGGGTTGCGCCGACAAATCGCCGGCCATTGATACGCCAGCTGAGAGCCCGCACAACATCAGCATCGCACCCAGCGCTGCAATTGTTCTGGCTACTCCCCCAGACGAACGCACTCCGTGCATTTCAGTCTCCATACCGAATCCTCCCTGCATGACTGACAACGGAACCTCCCGGAATTAGCTGCACGCGGTCCCCATTTGGCTAATCGAAGCCGGCTTCCCCACTGGCTCCGATCTCGCCGTGATGCAGCTAAATGCTCCCCAACGTGGTGGAAGCGTTGGCGAAATGGCTCCGCAACGGATTGACCGCGCGCGAACCCTGGCGGGTTTCGCGCCGATCGAGTTATCGACCGCCGCCTTCGGCAGTCCGATATCCTTGTATGTCGGCTTACCTGCTACTGATCAGTGACTGATCGAATCCAAGCCGTCGTACAACTCCCGCCTGCGGATACTATTTCGTTCCGCACCTCCATCCTCGTTACTAACGTCCCAGCCCCAATTCATCGTCCCGAGACATTGTTGCGGAGCGCAGACTATCCACCGCAACGATGTCCGATTACGCCACCATGAGCACGAATGCAAGTGTGTCGCGGCGATGCAATCGCGAGAGCCTATGTAACAAAGATTAAGCAGGAGATCAAATCCCGTTCACACGATCTTCAACCAGTCCGGTCGTCCCCGCGGGCGCCGCCGCACGCATCCGTCACATCGCCGCTTCCGCCTGGCCGCCGCGGCCACCGGCAGTCATCGCAAAATGCTACTTTATGTTCGTAAATCATACAAACGATCGAGTACGGCGCCCGGCGCGCCGGCCGCGCGCCAATCGGCGGGCCAGCGCCGCGCGGCCCGCGGCGCGGTGTGAATCAATCAGCCGCGCGTCGCGTGCACCGCCGGGTTCGATTTGGTAGCGTTTGCCCCCGCGGATGAAGCGGGAGGTGGTTTGCTTGCGTATCGCCCTGATCGGCCAGGCGGCCTTCGCCGAAAAGACGCTCGAAAAGCTCCACGCGCGCGGCGAAACCGTGGTCCACGTCTATGTGCCGCCCGACACGCCCGGCGCGCGCCCCGATCCGCTCAAGCTCAAGGCGCTCGAACTCGGCCTGCCGCTCAGCCAGCCCGCCTCGTTTCGCGGCGAGGCCGCCCACCAGCAATTTAAGGCGCTCGACGCCGACCTCGCCGTGATGGCCTTCGTCACGATTATCGTGCCCGAGCGCATCCTGTTCGCGCCTCGCCTCAAGACCATCTGTTTCCATCCCTCGCTGCTGCCGCGCCATCGCGGTGCCAGCGCGATCAACTGGACCCTGATCCAGGGCGACGCCGAAAGCGGCGTGACCTGGTTCTGGCCCGATCGCGGCATCGACACCGGGCCGATTCTGCTCCAGCGGCGCGTCCCGATCGGCCCGGCCGAGAGCACCGGCTCGCTCTATTTCAACACACTCTTCCCGCTGGGCCTCGCCACGCTGGACGAAGCGCTCGACCTCGTCGCCGGCGGCCATCCGCCGCGGATTGAACAGGACGAGCGCCTGGCCTCGTACGAGGCAATCTGCCGCGACGAGCATGCGCGGGTCGATTTCAGCCAGCCCGCGCGCGTCGTCCACAACCTGATCCGCGGCTGCGACCCGCAGCCCGGCGCCTTCGCGATGCTCGGCGAGCGGCGGCTGCGGCTCTACGACGCCCTGCTCGTACCGGGCGCGATCGACGCGCCGCCGGGCACCGTCGCGGGGATTGGCGCCGAGGGTATGACGATCGCGCTTGACGGCGGCGCGGTCCTGGTGCGGCGCGTGCGCTTCGATTCCGATCCTAAAAAGGTCGCCCCAGCCGATCTCGCCGCGCCGGGCGAACTGGCCGCCGGCCGGCGCCTGGCCTGACGGCGCGCGGCCGCGCGCCGGCGACGGTCGGCCACAGGAAAATCCGCATGCGGCTCTGCATCGGCACCTCCAAGGGCATCGTCATCGTCGACCCCGACCGCGCCGCGCGCCCGCTGATGGTGCTGGCCGATCCGGCCTCGGTATGGTGCCTCGCCCAGGACTCGCGCGACCCGCATCTGCTGTACGCGGGCGCGATCCAGAACCTCCAGGCCGGCTCCGCGCGCGGCCGCAGTGCTCTGGCCCGCTCGCACGATGGCGGCCGCACCTGGACCGATATCACGCCGGGCGCCGCCCGCGACGAAGACGTCTGGTCGCTGGCCGTGCCGCCCGACCGGCCCGGCGAACTGATCATCGGCACCAACCGCGCGCGCCTCCTGCGTAGCCTCAACGGCGGGCAGAGCTTTCGCGAATGCGCCGTGCTCCGCAAATTGCCCGATCGCGAGCGCAAGCCCTCCGCGCCCGGGCCGCGCCCGGCGCCGGTGCGCGCGCTCAGCTACGCGCCCGGCGATTCATCGGTGATCTACGCGGGCGTCGAAGACGGCGGCGTGTTCCGATCGCCCGACGGCGGCGCCAGCTTCGTGCCACTCGACCACGCCGTCCACACGGGCATCCACGACCTCGCGGTCGACCCCGACGAGCCCAAGCGGCTTTACGTCGCGACCGCCCGCGGCGCCTATCGCTCGGAGGATCGCGGCGCGTCGTGGAGCTATCTGAAAGGCCTCGGCCGCAACTATGCGGTGGCGATTCTCGCCTCCGGCAAGGCGCGCGGCGGCGGCGTGATGATCGCGGCGGCCGGCGCTCCGCCGGCGCTCTGGCCGATGAGCCTGCCGGGCGCCGACGCGATGGTCTTCCAGAGCCTCGATCACGGCGCCAGCTTCGCCCCGTTTGCCGCGCCCGACGGCGTCGTCCATCCCGCACGCGGCCTGGCGATGCGTCTGCTGGTCAATCCACTCGATCCGGCGGTAATCTTCGGCGCAGTCAGCGACGGCTCGCTCATCCGCGTCGATCGGCGCACCGCGACGATTCGCACGATCGCCGCGAACCTGCCGCCCGCCTACGACCTGGCCGCGATTCCCTAGCCTCGGCCGGCGATCAGGGCCACCGCGAGAGCGCCCAGATGCTCGACGATCAGGTCGGGCGCCACGTCCCACGGATCGAATTGCGCGTCGGGCCGGCGCCGCACCCACGCCACGCGCAGGCCGGCCGCCTTGGCCCCGATCACGTCGAACGGATTGGACGAGACCATCCAGATGCGATCGGCCGCGAGGCCCATGCGCTTGACCATATGATGATAGACGGCGCGGTCGGGCTTGAAGCTGCCGATCTCGTCGACGCTGACCACGTCGTCGAGATATTCCATCAAGCCGGCGGCGCTCAACACCGCCCTTACCGCGGCGGCCTCGCCGTTGGAGAAGGCAACCATGCGATAGCCGGCAAGGCGGATTTGGGCGAGTCCGGCGGCCGCGTCGGCAAAGGGCGGCAGCGCGCGATAGGCGGTCATCAGATCGGCCTGCGCGTCGGGCGTAAGCGTCGCGCCGGCCTGTACGAACGCATAGGCGAGCGCCTGCACGGTGCAAATCGAAAAGGGCGCGTATGCGCCCATCAACGCCCGCCGCCAAGTATATTCCAGTTGCTTCTCGCGCCATACGCGCGCGACCTGATCGGCGGCGGCGCCGACCCAGCGCCGCAGATGGGCGCCGATCCCCAGCGGATCGACGAGCGTGCCGTAGACGTCAAAGGCGATCCCGCGCTGCCGGTTCGTATCCATCGCTGATCGATCTCCAAAAGGCGCGTGCGGGGGGGCGCGTTACTGGCGGGCGGTTTTTTCCAGACCGCTGAGATCGTTCGCCCAGGCCAGTGCCGAGCGGCACCAGATCTGGCGGCGCGGCGGCAATTCGGCGCGCTGGCGGATCGCCCCAATCCTCAGCGAATAGACCTGCGGGTCGGTTACCGATGTCGCATAGATCGGCGTGCCGCAATCCGCGCAGAAGGCCTGCGCGCGCTGCCGCCCGCTCTCCCCGGTCTTGATATAGATTTTCGGTGCGCCGCGAGTTATCCGCAGGCCCTGCGCCGGCGCAGAGATCACCGCGCGATAGGCCGAGCCGGTCATGGTCTGGCAATCGGTGCAATGGCAGAGAGCCGCCGTATTCGGGTCGATCTCGGCCTCGAACGCGATTTTCCCGCAATGACAACTGCCGTCGATTTTCATGGCGTGCTCCGTCGAATGCGCGCGCGGCGCAAAGCTCAGTGAGATTTCACCTGCGGACCGGCGAGGTCATGGCTCGCCGGGAACGTCGGGCAGGGTCATTGATCCACCTCGGGTTCGCGCCCGCCGCGGGTCGGCGCGCAGTGCGCCAAGCATAGCGGAAAAAGCTGCGCGAATCGTAGCGGTGTACGCACCGCGAGTGCGCGGTCGAAGCGCGCGCCGCCGAGAAAGAGCGCCGGGCGCAAGAGCAACGCTCAGGTCATTTGACAATAAGCGAATATAAAGCGAATATTCATCGATGGGTGCGGCCAAGGGACGGCAGACGGATACGCGGCTGATCGAGGATCCGGCCAGTGTGGCGATTGCGCCAGTGCGCGACGTCGAATTTATCGAAATGCCGGTCCGGCAGATCCTCAACCGCTGCGATAACCCCAGGCTGCACTTCCGCTGGACCATCAATCCGTACCGCGGATGCGAGTTCGGCTGCGTCTACTGCTACGCGCGCTATACCCACGAGTTCCTCGAACTGAACGATCCCTACGACTTCGAGCGGCGCATCTTCGTCAAGCGGATGGCGGCCGAGGTGCTGGCGCGGACGCTCTCGCGCACGCCTATTGGCTCCGACCAGATCGCTATCGGGACGGCGACCGACCCCTACCAGCCGGCCGAACGGCGTTTCGGGCTGACACGCTCGATGCTCGAGGTGTTCGCCCGGCTGGGCGGCCTGGACCTGTCGATCACCACCAAGTCGGGACTGATCACGCGCGACCTCGAGCTGCTCGGCGCGATCAACGCGCGCTCGCGCCTGAGCGTGAACTTCTCGCTGATCACGCTGAGCCGGCGGCTCCAGCGGATGCTCGAGCCGCGCGCGCCGCGGCCGGCGATACGGCTGGCGGCGCTGCATAAGCTCAGCGCCGCAGGCATCCGCTGCAACGTCCTGATGATGCCGATGATCCCCGGCATCACCGACCATCCGGCGGCGATCGAAGGGGTGATTCGCGCGGCGCGGCGCGCCGGTGCGGCGGGCGTATGGTGGCGATCGCTGTTTCTGAAGCCGGCTGCGGCCCGCCGCTTTATACCGTTTATCCGCGAGAGCTTTCCCGCAACCGCCGCGCGCTTCGACGACTACTACGGGCGGGCGACCTATGCGCCGCGCGCGTACGACGAGCAGATGGGCGCGGTCTTCGATCGGCTACGGCGCAAATACGGCTTCGAGGTCAGCGGCCGGCATGGCGAGATGGGGCGCGAGGCCGCGCCGGAGCGTCCGGCCGGGCCGCGGCAGTTGAGCTTCATCGCGGCGGCGCGCGATGAACGGACGGCCTGACGGCGAATCGCGATCAGTTCGCGGTCGCCGGGCGGCGGTATATTCCATCGGGGATTGGGGATCTGAGACAGATCGCCGCCGCAGCGGGAACGATCTGGTCAGTGAAAATTGCGCGGAGCGGGACTTGAACCCGCACGGTATTTCTACCACGAGCCCCTCAAACTCGCGTGTCTGCCATTCCACCACCCGCGCATCGAATATCAACAAGCAAGCGTAATCGTCGCAACCGCAAACCGGTCGCCGCGCGCCGAGGGAGCGGGCGGGAACCTTTGCCCGCCGGCTACTTGGGCAAGCCGGCCGGCGCGGCAGGCGCCGCGGGAATCACCGGCCGGGCCGTCGCCGGGAGCACCGGCGTCGCGGACGTCGAAGCCGACGAATTTTTGGGCAACAGGTTATGGCCCTCGAAGATGCTGCCCGAGAGATGCTGGGTCGACGCATAGGCCAGGTACAGCGAAGTCATAAAGAACACCGCCGCGAAGGTCCAGGTCAGCTTGAACAGCGCTCCGCCGGCGCCGCTGGCGCCGAAGACCGTCTGGCTCGAGCCGCCGAAGACCGCGCCGACCTCGGCGCCCTTGCCGCGCTGCAAGAGCACGACGATCACGATCGCGAAGCAGACGGTGATGTGAAGCGCGATTACCGCGTTGACCATTATCTATCTTATGCCCGTGCCCTTATGCCCGTTATCCGAGATGCAGCTTCGATCCGTGACGCGGCGATCACCCCTGCTGGAGCTTCGCGCGGACGATACGCGCGAACGAGTCAGCCTTTAAGCTTGCCCCGCCGACCAAAGCCCCGTCAATATCTGGTTTCGCCATCAAAGAGTCAACATTCTCCTCCGTGACGCTGCCGCCGTAAAGGATGCGGATTGCGGCGGCGACCGGATTGCCGAAGCGATCGTCGAGCACGCTGCGAATCGCGCCGTGCACGGACTGGGCCTGCTCCGGAGTGGCGGTGCGGCCCGTGCCGATCGCCCATACCGGCTCGTAGGCGATCACCGCCGTGGTCGCCTGCTCGGGCGCGATCAGCGCCAGTCCATGCTGCAACTGGCGCAGCACGACCTCGAGCGTATGGCCGGCGTCGTGCTGAGCGGCGGTCTCGCCGACGCAGACGATCGGCGTCATCCGCGCGGCGGCGACTGCGGCGGCGCGCCGGCCGACGCTCTCGTCGCTCTCGCCGAACAGATGGCGCCGCTCGGAGTGGCCGACGATCACGTGGCTCACGCCAAAGTAACGGAGCATCGCGGCCGAGACCTCGCCGGTGAACGCGCCCTTGGCCTCAAAGTGCATGTTCTGCGCGCCGAGCGCGATCGCCGAACCGGCCAGGGCCTGTGCGGCCGCCGGAATCGCCAGGAAGGCCGGCGCGACCAGCACCTCGCGGTCGCGCGCCAGCGTCGCGGCGTCGGGGTCGAGATGCGCGCGCAGGGCGGCGAGCAGGCTGCGCCCCTCGGACGGCGTGAGATTCATTTTCCAGTTGGCGGCAAACAGTTTCCTGCGCATCGGCGCCTCCGCTGGCGGGACGGGAGCAATATATCGGAATATCGGCGGAGTGCAGTTTGGCGCGAATCGCGATCAGACGTCCAGCGCCTTGACGCCCGGCAATTCGAGTCCTTCGAGATATTCGAGCGTCGCGCCGCCGCCGGTCGAGACGTGGCTGAAGCCGCCGGCCCACGGCTGTCCCGCAATCGCCGCCGCGGTGTCGCCGCCGCCAATCACGCTCATCACGCCGTGCAGGTTGGCGATCGCCTCGCCGAGCTTGAGCGTGCCCTGGGCGAATTCGGGAATCTCGAACAGGCCGAGCGGTCCGTTCCAGATGATGGTTTTGGCGCCGGCGACGCATTCGATGTAGCGCGCGAGGGTGGCAGGGCCGATATCCAGACCCATGCGATCGACCGGAATCTGGCGGACGACTTCGATCTCCGGACCGGCGGCGGGCTCCGGCGCGACGACGTGATCCGACGGCAGCATCAGGGCCACGTTGCGGCGCGCCGCCTCGGCCATCAGTTCGCGCGCGAGTTCGAGCTTGTCCTCCTCGACCCGCGAACGGCCCACCGGCGTACCGCCGGCCTTAAGAAAGGTATAGGCCATCGCGCCGCCGATCAGGATCGCGTCGGCCTTAATGAGCAGGTTGCGGATCACACCGATCTTGTCCGAGACTTTCGCGCCGCCCAGGATTGCCACATATGGATGCGCCGGGTTTTCGGTTACCGCGCGCAGCGCTTCGAGTTCGCGCAGCATCAGCATCCCGGCCGCCCGCTCGGAGATAAAGCGGGTCACGCCGACGGTCGAGGCGTGCGCGCGATGGGCGGTGCCGAAGGCGTCGTTGATGTAGACCTGCTTGCCGCGCGCCAGCTCGTGCGAAAAATCACGATCGTTGGCCTCTTCCTCGCGATGAAAGCGCAGGTTCTCGAGCAGCATCGCCGAGCCCAGCGCAAGGTCCGCGACCATCCGCCCGGTGGTATCGCCGATCGAGTCGGGTGCCAGCGCGACCTTGTGGCCGAGCGCTCCGCTCAGGTATTCGGCGACCGGCTTGAGGCTCAACTCGGGCGTGCGCTCCTTGGGCCGGCCGAGATGCGAGCAGAGCACCGCGGCGGCGCCCTGCCCGAGGATATAGCGAATGGTGTCGAGGCTCGCGTCGATGCGCGCCGGGTCGGCGATCTTCATGCCCTCGAGCGGCACGTTAAAGTCGCAGCGCACGAGCACTTTCTTGCCCCGCAGATCGAGGCTGGTAACGGCAACAGGGGGCATCGCGTTCCTTGCAAATTCACGCGTCCGGGGTGCGCGGCCTGGCGCGTCCGGAATTGACAGATGCTCCTGTCCAGTCCGATGGCGCGTGGGCTGCGATCAGAGCTTCGCGGCGATGAACGCGGTGACGTCGGCCAGCCGGTTGGAGTAGCCCCATTCGTTGTCGTACCAGGAGAAAATTTTGACCAGGCGCTGACCGAGCACCTTGGTCAGTGGTGCGTCGAAGATCGACGAATGCGGATTGTTGTTGAAATCGATCGAGACCAGCGGCGCCTCGTTGTACTCGAGGATGCCCTTCAAGTCGCCGTCGGCGGCCTTTCTCATCGCCGCGTTGACCGCCTTTTCGTCAGCGTCGCGATCGAGCGTCGCGGTCAGATCGACCAGCGAGACGTTGGGCGTGGGCACGCGCACGGCGATACCGTCGAGCTTGCCCTTGAGCGCGGGCAGCACCAGACCGATCGCCTTGGCCGCGCCGGTCGACGTCGGCACCATCGAGAGCGCCGCCGCGC
>JADMIL010000089.1 GCA_015478645.1 Candidatus Binataceae bacterium | reverse complement strand
CCGAGCAGATGGAGATGCCGCTGGACAAGGTCCAGAAGGTGCTCAAGATCGTCAAAGAGCCCATTTCGCTGGAGACTCCGATCGGCGACGAGGAGGAGAGCTCGCTCGGCGACTTCGTCGAGGATGAGCTGGCGCCCTCGCCGGTGGAGGCCGCGATCCAGGGCAACCTGGGCGAACAGACGCGCAAAGTACTGGCGACGCTGACGCCGCGCGAGGAGCAAATCCTGCGTATGCGCTTCGGCATCGGGCAGAAGACCGATTACACGCTGGAAGAAGTCGGCAAGCAGTTCGCGGTGACGCGCGAGCGGATTCGGCAGATCGAGGCCAAGGCGCTGCGCAAGCTGCGCCAGACCGGCCGCTCGCGCAACCTCGAAGGTTTCATGGAACGCGAGTAGCCGCAGGGCGCGCCTGCTCCGCACGCACCGATCAGGATTGCGGCTCCGGCGCGCTAGCCAATCGCCCGGGCTTCGCGCAGACGGGTCAGCTCCTCGTTGGTGAAGCCGCGTGCCGCCAGGACCTCGGCGGTATGTTCGCCGACCAGCGGCGGCCGCGTGACGTGGCCCGGCGTCTCGGAGAGTTTCACCCCGAGCCCGGTCGTCATGATCTCGCCGCGCACCGGATGGGGCAGGCGCAGAAGCATCTCGCGCGCCGCTGTCTGCGGATGGTTGAACATCTCTTCGATAGTCATGATCGGGCCGGAGGGGATGCCCGCGCGGTTGAGCAGATCGATCCAGTGCGCCGCGGTATTGGAAGCTAGCGCGAGATTGATCTCCGCGGTCAACGCCGCGCGATGCTTTATCCGATCACCCAGCGAGGAGAAGCGCGGGTCGTCCTTGAGCTCGGGCCGCCCGATAGCTTCGGCCAGCGCGTGCCACATCGTCTCGTTGCCGCAGGCGATATTGAACGGCCGGTCGCAAGCCGCGTGAACGCCGTGGGGCGCCGAGAGCGGATGATGGTTGCCGGCGGGGCCGGGCGTGCGTCCGGTGTCGAAGTAAATTCCCGCCGACCAGCTAAGCACGCTGACGATCGCTTCCAGCAGCGAAGTCTCGACGCGCTGGCCGCGGCCGCTGCGATGGCGCGCCTGGAGCGCAAGCAGGATGCCTTGTGCGGCGAAGATCCCGCCCAACAGATCGCAGATCGCGATCCCGACCCGCATCGGGCCGCTCTCCGCGGTCCCCGTCACGCTCATCAACCCGGAGAAGCCCTGCGCGATCTGATCGAACCCCGGAGTATCGCGCATCGGACCGCTCGCGCCGAAGCCGGAGATCGAACATCCGATGATGCGCGGGTTGCGCGCGGCGAGCGTCTCGTAGCCGAGGCCCATCGCCTCCATCACGCCGGGGCGAAAATTGTCGATCGCCACGTCGGCCTGGTCGATCAAACGCAACATTACGTCGCGTCCGGCGGGCTGTCGGAGGTCGATCTGCACGCTTTTCTTCGAGCGGTTGGTGCTCATGAAGAAATAGCTGTCCTTGCCGGTATAACCGCCCATCTCGGCGCGCGCGCCCTTGACCGGCTCGACCTTGAT
>JADMIL010000069.1 GCA_015478645.1 Candidatus Binataceae bacterium | reverse complement strand
CGGGATTCTTCGCTGCGCTCAGAATGACAACCTAACTTGCGCAGAGGTTCCCTAATCCCCATCGACCCGGATGGCGCTTGCCCGCGCGCATAATCGCATTGGCATTGACGATACGATTAGCTCAGCGCGGCGCGGCCGGATCGATCAGCGTCGCAAAGCCGCGTAGCGCCGCTGCGATGAACGCACGTACCCGTAGCGGATCCTTCTTGCCGCGGCTTCCCGGCACGTCGGTATGGGTAAACGAGTCGACGCCCCACGGCCGCACCGTGGCGATCGCCTGCGCCACGTTCTCGGCGGAGAGCCCGCCCGCCAGGATCACCGGGATCCGCGAGCGCTGCACGATCGTCCGGCTGATCGCCCAATCGTGGGTCTCGGCGATCGCACCGGCGAGACCCGGCCCCTTTGCCCCCGAATCGAGCATCAGGTAGTCGGCGCAGGTCTGATGGGCTTCGGCTTCGGCCAGCGTCGCGCCCGCGCGCACGCCGATTGCGCGCAGGATTCTGATCGGCGCGATGCGCGCGCGAATCCAGGCGCAATCTTCGGGCTCGATTTCGCGCGCCGCCAGATGGACGACGTCGCATTTGACCGCTTCGGCCATCGCGCAGATCTCGTCGCGATCGTCGGCCAGCGAGAGCGCCACGCCGAGCGCGCGCGGCCGGATCGCGGCCATAATCTCGCGCGCGGCACCCGCGCCGATCCCTTCCGGGACGACGCCCGGCTCGGCCACCACTACGCCAATCATGGCGGCGCCGGCCTCGGCGCAGGCGACCGCGTCGGCGACCGAGGTCATGCTGTAAATCTGGACGATCATCGTGGAGTTCTCCCGCGGGCCGCGCCCGGTCCAATCTAGCCGCGCCACCGTCAGCTCTTTTCTACCAGCCCGAATGCGACTCCGCCACGATCCAGTCGACCGCCAGCCGCTCGGCCAAGGCCGCTGGTCGCGTTGGCTTGCGATCGTGTGCGCGATACGCTTGGTCCGTGCGCGATTCGCGGCGCCTGCCGCCGGCGAAGGCGCCAACCAATCGATCCGGCGGTCGCGAATTGATTTGTAGCCAGGCCCGAGCCGTTGGATAATAGCAATGCCGGACGGCCGTCACCGTGCGCGTCACAACCGTTACACGAATAGCGCGGCGGTGCGCGCCGCGCCGCGTATTGCGCATAATACCGTTGCGGCATCGGAGGATCAGATGGAGACGATTCGCTTCGACGATCTCGAAAAGCTCGAGGCCAAAGTCAGCGCCGAGTTCGGTCCGTGGAGCAAGCCGATCGCGGTCACACAGGAGAAGATTAATCAATTCGCCGACGTCACCGGCGATCATCAGTGGATTCATCTCGACCTCGAACGCTGCAAGCGCGAAAGCCCCTTTGGCGGACCGGTCGCGCACGGCTTCCTGACGCTGAGCCTGCTGCCCGCGTTCGAAATCGACAGCGGATGGAAGGTCGTCGGCTATCGCAACGTGGTCAATTACGGCGCCAACAAACTGCGCTTCATCTCGCCGGTTCCGGCCGGCGCCAGCGTTCATGCCCGCCAGCGCGTAGTCGCGATCGACGCCCGGCCGCAGGGCACGCAGGTGACCCAGGAGACCCAGGTCGCGGTGGTTGGCAACGACAAGCCGGCGGTGCTCTACGAGGGGATTTTCCTCTACGTCAAGTGAACGGCCTCGCCATGCATCGCGCGATCGAGAGTGCGGCACTGTTCGCCGCCGGCCTGATTGTCTGGAGCCTGATCGAGTACGCGATTCACGGCTGGATGGGCCACAGGTTTCGCACCTTCGTCACGCCGATGCATCAAGGGCATCATCGCGATCCGCGGCGGGTCTTTGCGATTGGCGCGTGGCTGCCGGTCGCCGGACTGATCGGCTTTGGGCTTGCGCGATGGGGGCTGGCGCCGTCGATGATCGTGCTGAGCGGGGTTGCGGCGGGCTTCGCCGGATATGAGTCGCTGCACTACCGTATCCACTTCCGCCGTCCGCGGGGCCGCCTCGAAACGTACCTGCGCACGCGCCATCTGATTCATCATTACGGCGCGCCGGACCGATGCTTCGGGGTTACCAGCGCATTGTGGGATCGCGCCCTGGGCACCAATCTGGCGGCCTCGGAGATGCGCCGTTTGCGGCCTTCGATCGCGGACTTGCCGCCGCTCGCAGGATCTTCCAACCTGTGCGCCATGCTCCGCGGCCGCATACATTCTGCCTCCTGACACAATAAGTGTCAAATTGTAGACGCTCACTTTGCGATCAGCAGGTTGAGGCCCGCGCCAGGCGCGCCAGGGCCGATGCGCGCCCGGTCAGGCGCGATGCAAAGCAGGGGCGGACGCGATCGGGAGACGCAGCGCGCTAGATCGGATTGCGCGCGAGCAGGCCGCGCGCGATGACCAGGGCCTGAATCTCGTTGGTGCCCTCGCCAATCAGCATCAGCGGCGCATCGCGATAGAAGCGCTCAACCGGGAACTCCGCCATGTAGCCATAGCCGCCGAGCACGCGCAATGCATCGAGGGTCATCTTGGCGCAGGCCTCCGACGCGAACAGCTTGGCCATTCCGGCCTCGAGGTCGCAGCGTTCGCCGGCGTCCTTTTTGGTCGCGGCCTGCTCGACCATCAGTTTGGCCGCCTGAAGCTGGGTACCCATGTCGGCGAGCAACAGTTGTACCGCCTGATGCTGCGCGATCGGTTTGCCGAAGGCGGTGCGCTGCTGGGCATAGCGGATCGCGTTGTCGAACGCCGCCTGGCCGACGCCGACGGCGCGCGCCGCCACATTGATGCGGCCGACTTCGAGCGCGCTCATCACCTGCTTGAAACCCTGGCCCTCGGCGCCGCCGATCAGGTTGGCCGCCGGCACCGGCAAATCCTCGAAGAGCACCTCGCAGGTGTCGATGCCCTTGTAGCCGAGCTTCTTGAGTGGCTTGCTGACGAGGGGTCCCTGCTGGTTCTTTTCGACCGCGAAGATGCTGATGCCGGCGTAGGCGGGCGTCGCCTTGGGATCGGTCTTGGCCGCGACCGCCAGCATCGTGCCATTGAGCGAATTGGTGATGAACATCTTGCTGCCGGAGAGCACGTAGTTATCACCGTTGCGGATTGCGGCGGTCTTGATCGATTGCACGTCGCTGCCGGCGTGCGGCTCGGTCAGGCCGAGGCCGCCGCGCTTTTCACCAGTCGCCATCGCCGGCAGAAAATACTTCTTTTGCGCCTCGGTGCCGTGATTGGCGATGATGTGCGCCATGATCAGGTGGCTATTGATCACGCCCGCCAGGCTCATCCAGCCGCGCGACAGCTCGGCCATGATGCGCGCGTAGCTGATGAAGCTGAGACCGAGGCCGCCGTATGCGGCCGGGATCGTGGCGCCGAACAGGCCGAGTTCCTTCATCCGTGCGACCAGCGCGTGCGGATATTCGTCGTTGTGCTCGAGTTCGCTGGCGGTCGGGATCACGTCGCGATCAACGAAGCGGCGCACCGCTTCGACGACTTCGCGGTCGAGTTGGTCATCCATTACTTTAACTTCCCTTCAGATCGCGCGCCGCTCACGGACCGATCGCGCATCACTGGGGGCGACGATAGCAGGCGAAAACCATACCGGCCAAGCCGGGTGTACGCTCAGGCGAAGACCACTTCAATCAGGATGTGAATCATCATCGCGATCATCGCGAACAGGCCAATTGTGTAGACCACCGTGCGCCACGGCTGGAGGCCCTTGATGTAGGTATAGGTGTGCAGAATCCGCATCACGGTGAAAATTCCGCAGTACCATGCGAACGCCCGGCCGGAGAGGCCCGCGGCGACGTAGATGCCGGCCAGGATCAGGAAGATCGGAATGTTCTCGAGGTCGTTGCGCCATGCGCGCGACGCCCGGTCGACAATCGGCGCCTCCTGCTCGGTATATTTGCCGTGGAACAACTGCGCGTCTTCGGGTATTTCAAATAGCCCGGTGCTCATGCGGCCGCGGCCCTGGACCAGGGCTATCGCCAACATCTTGAACTCGAGTACGACCGCGGTTAACGCGAAGGTTTGCATCAACGCCATCGGGTATTCCCTCCCCAAAAGGACAATTGTCCGGTCAGCAGAAGAAAAGATGGAAAATTGCCGGTTGCCGCACGCCGCGAATTCCGTTGTGCCGCGGCGGTAGAATCCGCCCGCGCGTTTCCCGCGCGCCTAACGAATTGGCAGCGCCGACGGCCATTGTCAATCAATATACTTTTTACCGACGTTAACTTTGCTCAACCGCTGCGGGCGATGCCGGTTGCGGCGACGCGATCGCGAGGCGCGGCTGCGAGTCCGGTCGGAATTGTATTCGGATGACGGGGATGTTAGCGTGGTCGCCAGCTAAGCGTCATTTTGACGCAAACTCTTCGAGAGAGACGCCGTGCGCGCGACACCGTTCGGGTCACGTGTGGCGGAGCGGCCATCCGATGCGGCCGGTGCGATGATGATGATCCGGCGCGATGATAACGAGGACTGAACCCATGAATACTCAGCAACCTTCCGATGCCGCCGCGCATCCTGATGCTGCCGCGCAACTCCATCACCGGCTCGGCGCACTCGACCCCGACAACTATACCGCGGAAAAATGCGCACATTACGCCGACCAGATCGCCGAGATTCGCGAGCTCAAGCGCGAGCGCCGCGCGGTGGTGCTGGCGCACAACTACCAGCGGCCGGAGATTTTCGAGGTGGCCGACTTCATCGGCGATTCGTTCGAGCTGGCGCGCAATTCGCGCGAGGTGCGCGATGCCGAGGTGATCGTTTTCTGCGGCGTCCATTTCATGGCCGAGACTGCCAAAGTCTTCAATCCCGAGCGCAAGGTGCTGCTGCCCGACATGCGCGCCGGATGCTCGCTGGCCGAGAGCGTGACGGCCGAGGCGCTGGCCGATCGCCGGGACGAGTTGCTGCCGCTCTACCCCGATCTGAAAATCGTCTCGTACGTGAACTGCACGGCGGACGTCAAGGCGCTGTCCGACGCCTGCTGCACGTCGGCCAACGCGGCTCGGGTCGTCAACGCGATCGACTCCGATCACATCCTGTTCGTGCCCGACCAGAACCTCGCCAACTACGTGCAGACCCAGACCGCCAAACAGATCATCTCGTGGGACGGCAACTGCTACGTGCATCATCAGATCACGCCCGAAGAGGTGCTCAAGGTGAAAGCCGGGATGCCCGGGGTGATCGTCATCGCGCATCCCGAATGCCGCAAGGACGTGCTCGCGATCGCGGACGAGGTGCTCTCGACCAGCGCGATGATGCGCTACGCCAAAGAGAGTCCGGCCGACAAATTTCTGATCGTCACCGAATGCGGCCTGTCGGACCGCCTGCTGCTCGAGGTGCCGAACAAGCATTTCTACAAGGCGTGCAAGCTCTGCCGCTATATGAAAATGATCACGCTCGAGGGCACGCTCGATTCACTGCGACATCTGCGTTACGCAATCGAATTGCCCGACGACGTGCGTGCGGGTGCGAAGCGCGCCCTCGAGCGGATGCTCGAGCTGGGCGCCTGACGGCGGCCAGACGGCGATTCGATGCGCGCGGCGGAGAGCGGGCAGGGCGATTTTCGCGGGACCCAGGACACCCAGATTCGCGGCGGGTCCGTAGCGCCGCGCGTGGCCGACGGACTGCGCGACGCGCCGATTGCGCGGCCCAAGGTCGCCGTCGATACGGTGCTCTTCGCGATCGCCGGCGGACGGCTCAAATGCTACCTCGTCCAATTGGGCGCGGGTTCCGCAGCCGGCAAATGGGCCTTCCCCGGAGGGCTGGTGCACGTCGGCGAGACCCTCGACGAGGCGGCGCGACGCGAGCTTTCAGCTTCGACCGGGCAGGGCGATCGCTATCTCGAACAGCTCTTCAGCTTCGGCGACCCCTCGCGCGACCCGACCGCCCACGTGGTCTCGATCGCCTACATGGCGCTCATCGATGACGCCGGCGCGGTCCAGGCCTGTTCGCAGAAATATGCGGGCGGCCAATGGTTCGAAGTCGCGCGACTGCCGGCGCTGGCTTACGACCATGCGGTGATGGCCGACTATGCGCTGCGGCGCTTGCGGGCGAAATTCGAGTACACCAATATCGCCTGCCATCTGCTCAAGCGTAACTTCACCTTCGCCGAGCTCGAAGAACTCTATGCGACAGTGCTGGAACGGCCGCTCGATCGGCGCAACTTCCGCCGCCGCATCCTAGCGATGGGCCTGTTGCGGCGGCTCGCCGACCAGCGCCGCGGCGCGCATCGGCCGGCGGCGCTCTACACCTTCAGGCAGCACAGCTTACAGATGATCGAAATGCTATAGTGAAGGCGAAGGGAAAGCGCGATGGCGACAAAACCGAGTAGCCGCAGGAGCATGATATTTGGAGCAGCCGCACTGGCGGTGGCATTGGTGGCCGGGTTCGCGGTCTATCAGATGCACTCGTCGGCCGCGGCCGGCACCACCGCGGTGCGGATTACGCTCGACCCGGCCGGCTTTGCGGGCGACACCAAACAGGCCTATGTCGTCGCCGAACAGCATCCTGAATTGCTCGCCCAGCTCGACTGCTATTGCGGATGCGAGGAGCACGAGGGGCATAAGAGCCTGCTCGACTGCTTTCGCACCAATCATGGCGCGGGCTGCGATATCTGCGTGGGCGAGGCGGTGACCGCGGGCAAGATGCTCGCCGAGGGCACGCCGGTCGATCAGATTCGCCAGGCGTTACGCGCGCGCTACGGGCACGGGGGCTGATTTGAACGGAATCGTCTCCGTCTATATTCAGCATTTCACCTACGTGGGGCTGTTTGGCGTGCTCGCATTGTGCGGCCTGGGGCTGCCGATTCCCGAAGACGTGGCGCTGCTGGCTGGTGGCTTTCTGGTCCATCGCGGGGTTACTCAGATGCCTGCCACGCTCGCGGTCGCGCTAGTTGGCGTGGTGGCGGGCGACAACTCGCTGTTCTTTATCGGCCGCCGCTTTGGCACCGGCTTCATAAAATATATTCAGCTCGGCCGGCCCGGGTCGCAACGGCAGATCGATCGGCTCAAGGGCTTCATGTCGCGCCACGGTCATATGGCGATTTTCTACGCCCGCTTTCTGGCCGGCGTGCGCGCGCTGGTCTACCTGACCGCCGGATCGCTCGGCGTGCGCCCTGGACGGTTTATTTTCTACGACTTCCTGGGCGCGATTATCTCGGTGCCGATCGTGGTCTCGCTCGGCTATCTCTTCGGTACCGAAATCGAACAGGTCTTTCACTATCTCGGCGGCTTCGAGCATCTTATCTGGATTGTCCTGCTCGGCTCGGTGGTGGTCTACGCCAGCCGCACGCTGATCCTCGCGCGGGCGCGCGACGCGGATTCGCCCTGAGCGGATGCGCATAGGCCCGGCGCGGGCCGACCACGATGCGAGTGCCGTTTCCCGCCTTAGGACTGAAGGCCAAGCTGATTGCGCTGATGGTCGCGCTGCTGGCGTTGACGCTCGGCGCCGAGATGCTGGTCAGTCTCAAGGCCGAAGAGGTGATCGTCAGCACCACGCAGAACAAGGTCAAGGATCTCGCCAGCGTGATCCAGATCAGTGTGCAGGAGCTGACCTCGGTTTCGGCGACCGATCGCGACCGCCTGCAGACCTACGTCGAGCGGCTGCATACGCGCGGGCTGGAAGTCTCCATCGCCTCGGACCAGGACCTCATCATCAACAGCTCCAATCCCAAGCTGATCGGCGCCGAGCTCAACCCCGAAACCGTGCGCACCCTGATGGCGCTGCGTACCGGCAGTTCGCGCGACCCGGTGGCGGTGCCGGCGTCAATCCTGGGCCTGTCCGACCCCGAGAGCACGGTCTACTTCATTCCGGTCGAGGTCGAGGACCATCTGCTCGGCTACGTCCAGGTAGTCGCCAATTTCAGTGATTTCGACCAGCCGCTGCGCGACTATCGGCTGCGGCTGCTGTCGCTTGGCCTGGCGATTTTCGCCGTCGGCATCGGTATCGCGTACATCCTGGCCGAGCGCTACGTCGAGCCGATCCATGCGGTGGCCGATGCCGCCCAGAACTTCGCCGCGCGTGGCCTTGAACCGGTGCCCGAGGCGCGACGGCGCGACGAGATCGGCCTGCTCACGCGCAGCTTCAACGACATGGTTGCGCAGCTCAGACGCGCCCGCGAGCGCGAGCAGGAGCTCAATCGGCTGGAGCGCTTCACCGCGCTCGGCCAGTTGGCCGGCGCGCTCGCCCACGAGATCAAGAATCCGCTCAACTTCATCAGTTTGGCGCTCGATCAGTTGCGCACCCGCTATGGTCCGAGCCTGCCGCGCGGGCGCGACGAATTTATGCGCCAACTGGTCATCATGAAGGACGAGGTGCATCGGCTGTCCGAGATGGTGCAGACCTTTCTGCATTACGGCCAGCCGATCGAGATCCATCCGGCGCCGACCGATCTGCACGGCCTCATCGAAGGCGTCCTCGCGCTCTCCGACTCGAAGCTCAAGAGCCAGGGTATCGAGGTGGTCGAGGAGGGCACGCAGGTGGCCGCCGTGCTCAACCTCGACGCCGAAAAGGTCCGCACCTGTTTCGTCAACGTAGTCGCCAACGCGACCCAGGCGATGCCCGAGGGCGGCCGCCTCGGCGTGGCCTTTGCGCGTGACAACGGGCGCTTCATCGTGCGCTTTTCCGACACCGGGCAGGGCGTCGATCCGGAGGTCCTCGAGCACGTCTTCGAGCCCTTCTTCACGACCAAGCGCGAGGGTATCGGCCTGGGCCTGTTTTTTTCCAAGGCGATCGTCGAGAAGCACGGCGGCACGATCACGATCGGTCCGAGTGCGACGCCGCCCGGCACCACCGTGACTTTCACTTTTCCGATCGGCGGGGTACAGCGATTGTGATGACCCAGGCTTCCGTATTGCTCGTCGAGGACAACGACCTCGAACGTCAGATTACCGCCGACACGCTGCGCGATGAGGGTTTCGCGGTCGAGGAGGCGCCGGTCGGCAAGCGCGCGATGGAGCTGCTGGCGCTCTCGCGCTTCGACGTCGTGCTGACCGATCTGATGATGCCCGGGATGTCGGGCGAGGA
>JADMIL010000088.1 GCA_015478645.1 Candidatus Binataceae bacterium | reverse complement strand
GAATCTTACTCCACAACGCGGCGCTCACGACGCCAATCAGACAACCCCGGCGCTCGATACTCTTCTTTTACTTCATCCTGAGCGAAGCGAGCCTGCGAGCGAAGTCGAAGGATCTACGCGCAGCGATTCGAATCGCCCGCGCCTGGCGCGCGGCGCAACGCGACGAAATTTGACGGCGCGCTGTCAAAGCGCGCCGGGGCGCGGCGTCAGCTTGCTTTGCGGATGCGATTCTTGCGCATGCGAAGCTTGCGCCTGCGCGACTGGATCGGGTCGGTGCGCCGTTTGCGCGCGAGTTTACGGTTGCGCCGGTTGCGCTGGCGAGAGGCTGGATTCATCGTTTCACCTTACGGGCGTTGCAATCTGATTGGTCGGCGCCACCGCGGCATTGATCGGCGCCGCGGCCGCGTTCATCTGCGCCGCGATCGCCGCGGCGGCATTCGTCGGCACCGCGATCGCAGGCGCCGGCGCCGCGACCTCGGCTGCGGGCGCCCTGACCCGGATCGACGCGCCCCGCTCGTTGGCGACCTCGGCCAGCGGCGCGTTCGGCGCGGCCATCACCGCCGGCTGCTGGCCAACCGCGGACTGCTGCTGGCCAACCGGGAACGGACATACCGCTTCGAACGTGGTCACGACCTCGCTGCGATTGCGCACGATGACCTGTCCGACGGTCTGACCCGAGGCCAGCGGTCCGTACATCGACGCCGGCACGGCGAAATCCATCTTGAGTTCGCCCACGTCCTTCTTCGGCACCACCGCCCAGACCGTGCGCTGCGCCACGGGCTGCATCACTTCATTGGCGCCGACCCGCACGTGCATCGGCAACAACTGGCCCTGTTGGACCACCTCGACCCTCTCGAAGTTGTCGAAGCCCCAATCGAGCAGCTTGGCGGCCTGTACGAAACGTTGCCCGTTGGAGGGCGCACCCAGCACTACCGCGATGAGGCGCATGTTGCCGCGCTGCGCGGTAGCGGTCAGGTTGAATCCGGCTTTCAGCGTGAAGCCGGTCTTGAGCCCATCGGCGCCGTCGAAGTGGCCAATCAGACGGTTGGTGTTGTGAAGGATCGCCGCCCCGTCGTCGAACGGCGCGGTCGCCATCGAAGACCATTGCAGGAGGTCGGTCTGATGGATGAGCGCGCGGGCGAGCGTCGCAAGGTCGTAGGCGTCGGTTACGTCGGCGTCATGCAGCGGCGTGGGCGGCAAGCCTTCGACCGTACCGTAAACGGTGTGCGCCATCCCGAGACTCCGCGCGCGCGCGTTCATCATCTGGACGCAGCGTGAGGTCGAGCCGCAGATCTCCTCGGCCACGGCGACCGCGGCGTCGTTGGCCGACCGGATAAGCGCGGCCTTCATCAATTCGCCCAGCGGGATTACCTCACCGGCATGCAAGCCCAGACGCGAGCCGCCGGTGAAGGCGGCGTTGGCGCTGATCGTCGCCGGAGAGCTGAGATGAAAGCGGCCGGCCTTGATCTGGTCCTCGGCCACCATCAGCAGCATCATCTTGGCCATCGAGGCCGGCGGCCATTCGATACCACCGTTGTAGTCGTAGATAATCCTGCCCGTGTCGGCGTCCTCGAGCAGCAGGGCGTGATAG
>JADMIL010000068.1 GCA_015478645.1 Candidatus Binataceae bacterium | reverse complement strand
AGCGCAGCGAAGAATCCCGGATCCGGGACCCATGCGCTGCGCTCAGGGTGACAGCTGAGCCTTGTGCGGAGGTCCCTAGCCTCCCGCCGCGGCGCGCGATCTGCTAAAACCGTGCGACTATCGCGATGCGCCCGCATTCACCGCCATATGCCTCCGACGCCGTGCTCCATCTCAAGCGCGCCGACCCGATCCTCGGTGCGATCATCGATCGCGTCGGTCCCTACAGCGTCGCCCGGCGCCGCGATCGTTTCCAGGCGCTGATCCGCGCGATTATCTTTCAGCAACTGGCCGGCCGCGCCGCCCAGACGATCTTCGATCGCTTCGTCGTCCAGGTCGGCGGCCGCAAATTTCCCACACCCGCACAGGTGCTGGCCGCCACCGACGAGGTCCTGCGCCAGGTCGGTCTCTCGCGCGGCAAGATGACCTACGTGCGCGACCTCGCGCTCCACGTCAGCGAGGGGCGGCTCAACTTCAACCGCTTCGCCAAAATGGAAGACGAGGCGATTATCGCCGACCTAACGCGCGTGCGTGGCGTCGGCCGCTGGACCGCCGAGATGTTCCTGATGTTCAACCTCTACCGGCCCGACGTGCTGCCGGTCGACGATCTCGGCGTGCGCAACGCGGTCGGGCGGCTCTATGCGATGGCGTCGGCGCCGCGGCCGAAAGAATTGCGCGAATTCGGCGAGCGCTGGCGGCCCTATCGGACGGTCGCGGCGTGGTACCTGTGGCGCAGCCTCGAAGCCGTCACGCCCGCGGAAGCCGATCCGTCTCCGGCCGCGGCCACCGCGCGCCAGCCGCGCCCGGCGGAGAAGGCGCGCAAAATCGCCCAGCCGGCCGCCAAATCGCCAGCCAAGCCCGCGCTCCCGGTGATCAAATCGCGCCTCGCGGCTAAACCCGCAGCCCCGCCTGCGCGCGTAAAATCGGCCCGCTCGGCACCGCTTAAATCCGCCGTGCCGCCCTATCCCAACGGCGCCCCGATCCCCCGCTCGCGTTAGCTTCGCCCATGCCGCTCTCCTGGAATGAAATCCGCCAGCGCGCGATCGCCTTTTCGAAAGAATGGACCGGCACAAAAAGTGAAAATGCGGAAAAGCAAACATTCTGGAACGAGTTCTTCGATGTCTTCGGTCTCCGCCGTCGTCTCGTGGCGACATTCGAGGAACCGGTCAAGAAATTCTCCGGCAAGTACGGCTATATCGATTTGTTCTGGCCTGACAAACTGCTGGTCGAGCACAAGAGTTTCGGCAAAGACCTCGGCAAGGCGGAGTCGCAAGCCTTCCGTTACATTCATGACCTCGCGCGCGAAGGACGCAGTGCGGAAATCCCCCGCTACGTCATCGTTTCAGACTTCGCCCGCATCGCCCTGTACGATCTTGAACCCGATGAGTACCAGGACCTGCCGGAGTTCGCCGGCCGCCGTGTCGCCTCGCTGGAATTTCCTCTGCCCGACTTTCATCGGCATATCCATTCCTTTGCCTTCATCCCGGGTTACAAGCAGCACAAATTCGAGGAACAGGATCCAATCAACCTTCAGGCGGTCGAAATCATGGGCCGCCTCCACGAGACCCTTGAAGCGGGTGGCTATTCGGGCCATCAGCTCGAACGCTTTCTCGTCCGCATTCTATTTTGCCTTTTTGCCGAAGACACCGGCATCTTCGAACGCGAATCGTTCACGCTCTATCTTCGCGACCGCACTGCCGAAGACGGCTCCGACCTGGGCTTACACCTCGCGCGCCTCTTCGAGGTGTTGAATAGGCCAGAAGACCAGCGCCAGACAAATCTCGACGAAACTCTTGCGACCTTTCGCTACGTCAACGGGGACCTCTTTGCCGAAGCTCTCGGCTTCGCCGACTTCAATAGCGACATGCGCAACGCCCTGTTGGCCTGCACGCATTTCGACTGGTCGCGCATCTCGCCCGCCATTTTCGGATCTTTGTTTCAGGCGGTGATGGACCCGAAGGCACGGCGGCAAATTGGCGGTCATTACACCAGCGAGCGCGATATCCTGAAGGTCATTCGCTCGCTGTTCCTCGATGAACTGCGCGCGGAATTCGAGCGCATCAAAAACAGCAAAGCCGGACTGGAGCGCTTCCACCAGAAGCTTTCGCGACTCCGCTTTCTCGATCCGGCGTGTGGCTGCGGCAATTTCCTCGTCACCACCTATCGCGAACTGCGACTGCTTGAGCTCGAAGTTCTGAACCTGCTCCATAGCCGCCAACGGGACCTCGACCTCCGTCGCCTTTCGCTGATGGACGTAGACGCATTTTATGGGATTGAGATTAGCGAGTGGCCAGTGCGGATTGCCGAAGTGGCCATGTGGCTAATGGATCATCAGATGAACCTTCGGCTCTCAGAAGCCTTCGGCCAATACTTCGCGCGCCTCCCGCTAAAAAAATCCCCCACGATCGTCTGCGGCAACGCGCTTCGACTCGAATGGAAGGAAATTCTTCCGCCCGACCAGTGCAGCTACGTTCTTGGCAATCCCCCATTCGTGGGCAAGCAATTTGCCAACGACGAACAAAAAATTGACATGAAAATCGCTTGCGCCAATATCAAAGGCGGCGGTGTTCTCGACTACGTTTCTGCATGGTATTTGAAGGCAGGCGAATACATTCAGGCGACTTCGATCACCGTCGGATTCGTATCGACGAACTCGATTAGCCAGGGGGAGCAAGTCGGCATTCTATGGAACGAACTATTCCAGCGTTACCATCTAAAAATTCATTTTGCTCACAGGACTTTCGCATGGGCTAGCGAAGCGCGCGGCAAAGCCCATGTCCATGTGGTCATTATTGGTTTTGGCGCGCGCGATACAGACTCGAAGCGCATTTATGATTACAACGCCGATACCGGAGAAGCCCATGTTACTTCCGCGAGAAACATCAGCCCATATCTCATCGAAGGGGGCGATGTAGTTGCATTATCGCGTTCGGCGCCCATCTCCCCAGTTCCCGATATTGTTTTTGGAAATATGCCAAACGACGGAGGTCATCTCTTACTGAACGATCTGGAAAGAGAAGAACTCCTCAAAAAAGAACCCGTCGCTGCGAAATTCGTTCGCCCATTTCTTGGCGCGCAGGAGTTCATCAACGGTGTGCGGCGCTGGTGTCTTTGGTTGCAGAATGCATCGCCCGCCGAAGTGCGCGCACTTCCAGAAGTCATGAAGCGCGTCGAAGCGGTAAGAAAACATCGGATTAGGAGTTCGCGCAAGACGACGCGGGAGTTGGCGAAATCGCCTATGCTCTTTGGCGAAATTCGCCAGCCGTCCGAACATTATCTCTTAATCCCTTCCGTCTCCTCTGAACGCCGGCCATATATTCCGATTGGCTTCGAGGCTCCTAATGTAATCGCGAGCAATCTCTGCCTGATAATTCCAAAAGCGACTGACTACCACTTTGGCGTTCTCGCCTCGGCGATGCATATGGCGTGGGTCAAACAAGTTTGTGGCCGCTTAAAGTCAGACTACCGTTATTCGAATAGTCTCGTTTACAACAACTTCCCGTGGCCCGAAACCCCGACCGACAATCAACACGCCACCGTGGAAGCCGCCGCGCAGTCCGTGCTCGACACACGAAAAGTTTTTCCCGGCGCGACGCTGGCCGACCTCTACGACCCGCTGGCGATGCCGCCGGCCCTCGTCAAGGCCCACGCCGCGCTGGACCGGGCCGTTGACCGCTGTTACCGCGCGCAAACCTTCGAGAACGACCGTCAACGGGTCGAATACCTCTTCGCCCTCTATGAAAAACTGACCGTTCCGCTGCTTCCTTCGCTCAGGAAAGGACGCCGGAAACCCTCTCAAGGTGGTAAGCGATGATCTCGCCGCCCTTGGAGTCGCACCCGCCGGATATGCGATCATAGGCGCGCGATGGATTTTCTCGAACGGCTCATCGAAGCCCAGCGCGCCAAACAGACGCTGGTGGTCCTCGGCGTCGATCCGCAACTCGCTTCGGGCGCCGCCGCCGGCCTGCCCGCCGGCTACACGCTCGCGCGCTTCTGTTGCGAAGTCGTCGAGGCCTGCGCGCCGATGGTCGCCGCGATCAAGCCGCAACTCGCCTTCTTCGAGGCGCGCGGGCTCGACGGCCTGCGCGCCCTGACCGAGGTCCTGCGCCTCGCTCGCGCGCTCGGCCTGGTCACGATCGCCGACGCCAAGCGCGGCGATATCGGCTCGACCTCGGCGGCCTACGCCGAGGCCTTTCTGGGCGACGGCGACTTCGCCTGCGACGCGGTCACCGTCAATCCCTACCTCGGCAGCGACGCGCTGGCCCCGTTCGTCGCGCGGGTGCGCGCTGGCCGCGGCCTATTCGTACTGGTCAAGACCTCCAACCCGTCGTCGGGCGAATTTCAAGATCTCGCCGCGCCCGATCGGCCGCTATGGGAGGCGGTCGCCGCGCGGGTCCACGGATGGGGCGGGGATTTTATCGGCCCGAGCGGCTTCACCCCGGTCGGCGCGGTGGTCGGCGCGACCTATCCCGAGCATGCGCGGCGCGCGCGCGAGCTGATGCCCAATTCGGTCATCCTGGTGCCCGGCTACGGTGCGCAGGGCGCCAGCGCCGGCGACGCCGTGATCGCGGCGCGCACCGACGGTCTGGGCGCGATCGTCAACGCCAGCCGGAGCCTCATGTACGCCTTCGCCAAGAGTCCCGAACTCAAGCCCGGTGAGGCGGCGGCAGCCGCCGCTTCCACAATGCGCCGCGCGCTCAACGACGCCCTGACCGCGGCCGGCAAAACGCCACCTCGCTAGACCGGACTCTCGGCCGCGCGAACCTGGCATCACCAAATCTGGCATACGCGAGCCTGAATGGATTGCGCGACCGGGACGGTGGGGCAAAAAGCAACCGCGCGCCACTCGACGTGACGCGCGGTCTTGATTAGCAAATTTATGCGCGCTGCGGCCTGCCGCAATGCGCGCGATGGCGCGAACGCAGTCTACGCCCGCAGCAACTCGGCTTCGTCGGCCGCCAGCGTCGCGAAGACGTCGCGATCGATCTGCCGATAGCGTTCGAGGATCGCGTCGGCGTGAGCCTCCTGACCCTCTTCGCGGGCAACCTCGCGCATCTTTTTTTCGATCCACGACAGATGCCAGGTCTCGTCCTCGGTCACCGCCTTCAGCACCTCGCGGGTCTCCGCATCGACATTGGGCAGCGCCGCATGGGCCATGTAGCGGCTCTGCGCCCGCTCCTCGACGACCACGGTGAGGCCCAGCACCTCGACGATGCCGCGCGGCACGCCGATACGCATGCCGAGGCGGCGCTGATAGCCGTCGGGAACCATCACGGGCGACCCGCCGAGGTCCGCAATCCGCCGCGTCCAGAGCCACGCGTGGCGCGTTTCGTCGGACAGATGCTTGGTCATTTTGAGTTGCGAGTCGGCATCCTTGAGATGCCCAATGAGGTTGAAGAGCAGACGCGCCCCGCGCAATTCGGCGTCGCGATAGAAGCTGAAGATCAGGATCTGCTTATCTACCGCCGACATCCTGCGCAGATCGGCCAAATTGCGCTCTTCCCCACCCACTATGGCTTCGTTGGTCTGTTCCGTCATCCGTTATTCTTGATGCTCTCTTGAGGGTTTTGCGGGATTTTTCTGATATCCGGCTGATATCCCGTCGATGAGTGAACGGCCAAGCGTCAGGCCGGCCTGCAAAACGATTTGACTTTTAGTATTGGATTCGTTTGGACGGGTCAAGAATAGCATATCGTACCACCGCAAGTAGCCCCCCCCCGCTTGCGTCTTGCCCAGCTTATTGTAGAAATACGCGCAACTGGCGCCGCCACGGGCGCGGCGCATGATCTTTGCCGCCGGCGCTTTGGCGATGCGCCCCCCCCCCCGGCGGGCAGCGCGCCCGACGATCGAGATTCGCGATGGCTCCTACTCCCGACGCATACTGGCTGGCGCTGCGACGCGTGCGCGGCGTCGGCCCGCGTATCGCCCGGCTCCTGCTCGAGCATTTTGGCGCTCCGCAGGCGGTCTTTGCGGCCGGCGAGGAGGAGCTGGCGCGCACCGGCATCCCGCGCACGACGGCCCACAGCATCCGCATCTTTGCCGATTTCGACCCGATCGAAAAGGAGCTCTGCGAACTGCCGCGCATCGGCGCGCGCCTGATTCGCTGGAGCGACGATGATTATCCAGTCAACCTGCGCCAGATTGCCGACCCGCCGCCCTATTTCTTCATCCGCGGCGTGCTCACCGCCGGCGATCCGAAATGCGTTGCGGTGGTCGGCGCGCGCCTGGCCAGCGACGCCGGCCGGCGGATGGCGCAGCGGCTCGGCCTGGAACTGGCGGCCAAGAACTTCACCGTGGTCAGCGGTCTGGCCCGCGGAATCGACTCGGAAGCCCATCAGGGCGCGCTCGACGCGCGTGGCCGGACGGTGGCCGTGATGGGTTGCGGCATCGACATCATCTACCCGCCGGAAAATCGCAAACTGGCCGAAGCGATCGTCGAGGGCGGCGGCGCGCTCATCTCTGAGCTGCCGGTCGGCACCCCGCCGGTGGCGCAGAACTTCCCCGGCCGCAACCGGCTGATCTCGGGCCTCTGTCTGGGCGTGGTGATTGTCGAGGCGGCCGAGAAAAGCGGCTCGCTGATCACCGCGCGGATGGCGCTCGAGCAGGACCGGCAGGTTTTCGCGGTCCCCGGCAGCCCGTTGACCGGGCGCAGCCGCGGCAGCAACCGGCTACTCAAGGAGGGTGCCCGGCTGGTAGAGTGCGTCGAGGACGTGATCGAGGACCTGGCCCCGCAGATGGGCGAGGGGCTCGCCGGGGCGGCGATCGCGCATGCCGCCGGCCCGGCGGGGCAGAATTCCGGCCCGGCGTCATTTGAATCGGAAACCGATGAAGCCAAGACTATCTTAAACTATCTTAAAGTTGACAATAGACTCCATATTGATTCAATCATCGAGCGCTCTAAACTCAGCACGCAAACGGTGCTTAGATTGTTGTTGGAACTCGAACTACGGGGCCTCGTGACCCAGCATCCCGGCAAGCTATTCTCTTTGGCGTAAGGCGGGAGTTACCTGCACGAGCGGAATCGCCGGCGCGGCTGGTCTCGTCTGCGCGCACCAGGACAAGGGGCTCAAGAGTGGCAAAAAACCTGATCATCGTTGAATCGCCGGCCAAGGCGAAGACTATCAAGCGCTACCTCGGCGCCGACTTCCAGGTGACGCCGTCGGTTGGCCACGTGGTCGATCTGCCCAAGAGCAAGCTCGGCGTCGACGTTGAGCATGGCTTCAAGCCCGAGTACCACGTCATCGCGGGCAAGGCGAAGGTCATCGAGGGCATCAAGGCCGCCGCCAAGAACAAAAAGAACATCTATCTGGCCACCGACCCGGACCGCGAGGGCGAGGCGATCGCGTGGCATATTGCCGACCGGCTGGGCAAGGTCGAGGGCGACGTCCATCGCATCATGCTGCACGAGATCACCGAGAAGGCGATCAAGGCGGCGATCGCCAACCCGAGCGAGATCAACCACAACCTGTTCGACGCGCAGCAGGCGCGCCGAGTGCTCGACCGGCTGGTCGGCTACAAGGTCAGTCCACTGCTGTGGGACAAGGTTAAGCGCGGGATCAGCGCGGGCCGCGTCCAATCGGTGGCGCTACGGGTGATCGTCGAGCGCGAGATCGAGCGCGAGGCGTTCCGCCCCGAGGAATACTGGACGCTCGATGCGAGCCTGGAGGCGAAGAATCCTCCCGTCTTCACGGCCCGGCTCTACAGCCATCAAGACCAGCGCATCGACAACAAGGCCTACAAGCTGCCCGAGGCGGAGGCCCGCGCGATCATCGCGGCTTGCGAGGGCGCGCCGTTCAAGGTCCGCAAGATCGAGCGCAAAGAGGTGCGGCGCAGTCCGCAGCCACCCTTTATCACTTCGCGCCTGCAGCAGGAGGCTTCGCGCAAGCTCTACTTCCAGCCCTCGCGCACGATGAAGATCGCGCAGCGCCTGTACGAAGGCAAAGAGCTGGGCGAAGAGGGTGCGACCGGCCTTATCACTTATATGCGCACCGATTCGCCGCGGGTCTCCGACGACGCGCTGACCGCCGTGCGCGGCCATATCGACGCGCGCTACGGCCGCGAATATCTGCCCGACCGGGCCAATTTCTACCGCTCGGGCAAAACGGCCCAGGACGCCCATGAGGCGATTCGGCCGACCGCGCTCGAGCGCGACCCCGAGTCGCTCTCCCGCTATCTGGACAAGGACGAACTGGCGCTCTACACGCTCATCTATAATCGCTTCGTTTCGAGCCAGATGAACCAGGCGGTCTACGATCGCACGACCGTCGATATCGAAGCGGCCGCCGCGGTCTTTCGCGCCACCGGCCAGGTGATGAAGTTCGACGGTTTCATGCGGGTCTACCTCGAAGGCCAGGACGAGGCCAACGACGATGAGGACGCGGCCAACCTGCCGCTGATGGCGGACGGCGAAATCCTGAAGCTCATGGGCTTCAAGCCCGAACAGCACTTCACGCAGCCGCCGCCGCGCTTTACCCAGGCAACGCTGATCAAGGAGCTCGAAGACAAGGGCATCGGGCGGCCGTCGACTTACGCGGCGATCATGGCGAGCATTCTGAACCGCGAGTACGTTGAAGAGGACGAGAGCAAGCGGCTGCGTCCGACCTCGCTCGGCCGCGTGGTCTGCGACCTGCTGGTCAAGGCCTTTCCCGATATTCTCGAGGCCGGCTTCACCGCGCAGATGGAAGAGGAACTCGACGGCGTCGAAGAGGGGCGCGAGAACTGGGTCAATACGCTCAAGCGCTTTTACGTGCCGTTCGAGAAGCGCCTGGGCGAGGCCAAGGAGAAAATGCCCGAGGTCAAGCGCAACGGCCTGCCGACCGATCTGACGTGCGACCTCGACGGTGGCACGATGGTTATCAAGTGGGGCCGCAACGGCGAGTTCCTGGCCTGCTCGAACTATCCCAAGTGCACCAACACCAAGGAGTTCATGCGCGACGAGCAGGGCAAGATCCAGTTGCGCGCGGCCGCCACACCCCTGCCAACCGACGAAGTCTGCGAGAAATGCGGCAAGCCGATGGTTCGCCGGCGCTCGCGCTTCGGTGAGTTTCTGGGCTGCTCGGGCTACCCGGACTGCGACGGAATCAAGCGGATGCGCGCTGAGCCGGTCAAGACCGGGGCCGCCTGTCCCGAATGCAAGGAGGGCGAGATCCTCGAGCGGCGCAGCCGCCGGGGCAAGATTTTCTTCGGCTGCGGCAGCTATCCCAAATGCAAGTTCGCGAGTTGGGACCGGGTCGTGCCGCGTCCGTGCCCCGATTGCGGGTCGGCCTACCTGGTCGAAAAGACCACTAAGCGCGACGGCACGCTCTGGCGCTGCCCGAACAAGGAATGCGGCCATCAGGAGGCGCCCGGCGAACCGATCGTGCCGCTCCACGCGCCCGAGGCCACCCCGCCGCCGATCGCGTAGCCTTCGCGATCGGCCGTGCCGCCGGGCGCGCAATCGCGGGCGGCCGGGCGCGCGATCGCAGTCCGGATCGCGCCGTTAGGGAACCTCTGCACAAGCTCTGCGGTCACCCTGAGCGCAGCGCATGGGTCCCGGATCCGGGATTCTTCGCT
>JADMIL010000087.1 GCA_015478645.1 Candidatus Binataceae bacterium | reverse complement strand
ATTATAAATGGCGGCGTGACCATCACCGCGTCGCCCCCCGGCCGCGCCATCCCGGTCGCCGGATAGACGAATATCCCGTGCTTGAGTCCCGCCGCGACCACTCTGCTCGCAACCTTCATCGCCGCCGGATACGGCGCGCGCGAGGCGCGGTCGCGCACCATCTCGACACCCCAGAACATCCCGGTGCCGCGGATATCGCCGACCATCGGATGGCCCGACAACTCTTCCTTGAGCTGCGCGCCCAGCCGCGCGCCGACCTCGGCCGCGCGCTCGACCAGATGCTCGCGCTCCATGATCTCGAGCACGCGGTCGGCGACCGCGCAGGAGGCCGGATGCGAGCTGTAGGTGTAGAACATGAAGTCGGCGCCCCTGGCTTCACACTGCGCGACCAGGCTCTCCTGCACCGCCATCATGCCCATCGGCATGTAGCCGCCGGTCAGTCCTTTGCCACCAACGAGGATGTCGGGGATGACGTTCCAATGGTCGACGGCGAAGCGCCGTCCGGTGCGGCCGAAGCCGGTCATCACTTCGTCGGCGATCAACAGCACGCCGTGGCGCCGGCAGATTTCAGCGATCCGCGGCCAGTACTCCTTGACCGGCGGCACCGCGCCGCCCGCCGAACCCATCATCGGTTCGGCGATGAACGCCGCAATCGTGTCCTCGCCCTGGCGGTTGATCTCCTCCTCGAGCGCATTGGCGCAGTCGATATCGCATCCCGGATAGGTCTTGTCCCACGGACACCGGTAACAATACGAGGGTTTGATCTTCGGCCAGTCGAACAGCACGTGCTCATAGTCCGCGCGGCGCAAGCTCCCACCGGCCGAAAGCGCCGCGATCGAGTTGCCGTGGTAGGAAGCCTCGCGCGCGATTATTTTCGTGCGCTGCGGGCGTCCATGGACCTTGTGGTACATCAGCGCGAACTTGAGCGCCGCCTCGACCGCCTCCGATCCCCCCGAAGTGAAGAAGAAGCGGGTGAGGCCCGGCGGAGTCCATCGCGCCAGCCGCTCGACCAGCCGCTGGCGCTGCGGCGTCGACCACACCGGCAGCACGTAGTTGGCGCGGCGCACCTCCTCGGCGACCAGTTGGGCGATTTCCTCGCGTCCTTGCCCGACGTTGGTCACCACCGCGCCGCCCGCCGCGTCGAGGATTTTTCGGCCGTCGGCAGTATACAGCCAGGAGCCCTCGGCATGGTCGATAAGCAGCGGCTCATAGGGCCCGCGCATAAAAGTTAGCGCTAACTCAGGCAACTCGGCCATCACCACTCTCCTCGACCTTAAGAGATCACGCCTTAAGCGGCTGCGTCTATCGGATCGCGCCTTCGGCGCGCCAGCGCTCGATATCATGTTGAGTGTAGCCGAGGTCGCTCAGGATTTCGTCCGTATGCTGGCCGAGCTTGGGCGCGAGAAAACGGATCGAGCCGGGGGTCTCGGAGAGCTTGACCGAAATTCCAACCTGCTTGACCTTCTCGCCGGTGGGCGCTTCGACCTCGACTATCATGTTGCGCGCGCGGATTTGCGGGTCATGCTCGAGTTCGTCGAGCGTCAGCATCCGGCCCACGCAGATGTCGTTCTTGGTCAGCACCTCCCACCATTCGTCGCGCGTTTTGGTCTTGAAGATTTCGGCGAA
>JADMIL010000067.1 GCA_015478645.1 Candidatus Binataceae bacterium | reverse complement strand
CTGAGCGCAGCGAAGAATCCCGGATCCGGGACCCATGCGCTGCGCTCAGGGTGATAGCAGAGCCTTATGCAGAGGTTCCCTAAGGGCCGCCGATCGTGGCGCAGGTCGCGTGAGTGTTCGTCGCGCATCGCGCACGGATTCAGCGGCGCGGCAGATGGCCGAGAATTGGCCTACCGCGCGGCCCGAGCAGGTAACTGCGGCGCAGCGCGCGGGTGACGAAGGCCTTGGCCGCCCGCACCGCCGCCTCGAGTTCGGCGCCGCGCGCGAGCATCGCGGCGATCGCCGCCGCAAAGGCGCATCCGGTGCCGTGCGCGCCGCCGCCGGGAAGCCGCGCGGCGGTCAGCTCGATGAAGTCGCGTCCGTCGTAAAGCAGATCGATCACGCGCGCGGACGGCGCGCCACGCTGCCCCGCCACCTGATGGCCGCCCTTGATCACGACCGCGCGCGCACCCAGAGCATAAATCGCCCGCGCCGCCGCGCGCATCGCCGCCGGCGAATCGATCGCGAGCCCGCTCAGCCGTTCGGCCTCGGGCAGATTGGGCGTGCATATCCGGGCGAGTGGAAGCAGGCGCAGGCGCAGTTGAGCTTCGCCTGCGCGATCGAGCAGCCGCGCGCCGCTGCTCGCGACCATTACCGGATCGACGATCGGCGCGGGGAGCCGCCAGCGCACGATCGCGGCGGCCACCGCCCGCACGTTGGCGGCGGTGGCCAGGGCGCCGGTCTTGAGCGCGGCGGGACGGCATTCGGCGGCCAGCACTTCGATTTGCGCGGTGAGCATCGCGGGCGCGACCGGCGCGACACGCACGACGCGGGCGCTGCTCTGCGCGATAATCGCGGTGACGACCGAATAGCCATGCACGCCGAACGCGGCGAAGGTCTTGAGGTCGGCCTGCAGGCCGGCGCCGCCGCCGGGGTCGCTGCCGGCGATGGTCATCGCGACGGGAATCGCGCTTAGCGTGCTGGATCGCGGTCGCATCGAATTTCGCCGCCGCCAGATTAGCATGGCGAGCGCATGACGGCGGTGTGATCGCACAAGCTCAAGCGCCGCGGAAAAAACTCGCGCGGGCGCTGGGTTTATTCGATCAGCCTTGATCACGTTCGGACGCGAGGGGTATTTTGCGGATGCGGACGAGTCGCCGGACACCGACCAGATGATCGACACGCGCCAAGCGGAATTTCTCAACCTGCCGTTTCACGAGAAGCTCGACTTTCTCTACGGCCTGCCCGCGCGCCAGAAGCGCGACCTGATCCTGTCGGCACCCGAGGCCGAGCGCCTGGTGCAATCGTTCGCGCCCGAAACGCTCTTCTACACGCTCAAGGAGATCGGCATCGCCGACGCCGGCGACCTGTTGGGCCTGGCCGTGCCCGAGCAGATCCGATGGCTGTTCGATCTCGATTGCTGGGACAAGGATCGGCCCAACCTGGGGCGGATGCGCGAATGGATCGAGGCGATGGCCGAGGCCGGCCGCAAGCGGCTGGCCGACGGGCTGATGGAACTCGACCTCGAGCTGGTCTCGCTGATGATGCGGCAGTACATCAAGGTGCATCGGCTGGCCGATCCGCAGGATTCGCCCGACGCGCCGTCGGACCGCTTCGTGCAGTTCGACGAGAACTATCTCATCGAGTTCATCCGCCACGACGCGATCCACGCCTACATCCTGGAATTTCTCGAAGAGATCTTCGAGCGCGACTATAATTATTTCACCGGCCTGATGGACGAAATTTACTGGGGCGTCGAGGCGGAGCTGGAAGAGCAGGCCTATCAGTTTCGCGGCGCGCGGCTGGCCGATCGCGGCTTTCCCGACTACTTCGAGGCGCAAAGCGTCTTCGCGTATCTCGATCCGGCGAAATTCCGCGAGATCTGCGCGCAGTATCCCGCGCCGATCCGCGACGGCGTCGAGGACGGCGAAGTGCTCGCGCCCGAGCTCTCGCCCGCGCTGCTCGAGTCCGAGAACTCGCTCTTCAACGCGGCGCTGACGGCCGGCTTTGCCGCGCAGGGGCGGCGCCAGTTGCGCAGCGAGATGGCGCTGGTGAGCAACCAGGTGCTGGTCGCGCGGTCGGTCGATTTCGGCGATCTCGAAGCGGTGCGCGTCGCGATCGAGATGACGCACAATTATCTGAATCTCGGCCTCGAGCATCTGGCCGGCGGCGATCTGCAATCCGCGATCGAGGAGCTGCGCGACACCCATCTGCAGATGCTGTTCCGGCTCGGCGTCAGCCTGACGATCGATCTGCGCACGCGCACCGAGGGTATCGTGCGCGCGCTGGGCCTGACGCCCGGACCGGCGCGCGAGATCTCTTATCTCGATTCGCCGCTGCGCGAGGCGATTGGCGGCTTCCTCGAGCGCCAGCCGCGCTTTTACGGCGGCCTCGATCGCGACGGCTCGGTGGCAACGCGGGATTTCCGCGCGATGCGCGATCTGCATCTGGGCTACGCGACGCTTGAGCAGGTCGCGGTGGTTCCCGACCTGTTCAAGGCGCTGCTCAGGCTCGACGTCGCGGCGGTGGGCTTTCGCGCCCAGATTGCCGGCTACGACATCCGGCTCAGCCAGATTCTGCTGACCGCGTTGGCCCGCGATCTGATCGACGGCCGGCTGGCCATCGAGCCGCTCGCTACGGCCGATCTGGCCCGGGCGCGGGCCGCGATGATGACACCGGGGCCGCGGCCGGCGCGGCTTAGCGATCGCTTTCGCGAGCGCGTCAGCGCGACCGTCGCCGCGCGGCTCGACGCGGCGCTGGCCCGGCGCAGCGCCGACTTCATCAATTCGTGCCTCAACATGCTCGAAGAAGATCTGGCCGAACTCGACCCCGCCATGCCGATCGATCCGCGCTTCATCCGCAGCCTGCTGATCCGCAAATAGCCCCGCCGCGCGACGCTACAGCGGTCCGCGCGCAAGACTAATTCGCCGCGTGCGCCGGACGCTCGACCGGCAGCGCGATTACGACGGTCCGCCCGTCGCGCAGAATCCGCAGCGCGATCGTTACAGCGGACACCGCCTGTGCCGCGCGCGCGAAATCGTCGGGCATCGCGACGGCGTGGCCGGCGACCGACGTGACGATATCGCCGCGCTGGAGGCCGGCGCGCGCGTCCCCCGCGTCGCAATCCGCAACGACCACGCCACTATGCGCACCGACGCCGAACGCCGTCGCGAGGTCGGCGGTCAGTTCCTGCACCGTAACGCCGTCGGCGGTGGCAAGCGCCGCGGGCGGGTTCGCCGCGGCGGCTGGGGGTTGGTCGGTTTGCATCAGGCGCGCGGCGACGTAAATCGGCGCGCCGGCGCCCAGCGCCAAGGCGATCGCGTCGCTCGGGCGGCTGTCGATCGAGTAGCGACCACGATCAAGATCGATGCGGGCGTAGTAAATCTCGCCGCGCAGATCGGCGATCTCGACTCGATCGACCTGGTTGCCGGTCTGCCGGATCACGCTGCGCAGCAGGTCGGCCGAGAGCGGGCGCACCGGCTTGACGCCCTGCATCGCGAGCATGATCGCATGCGCACCCGCGTCATCGATCTCGATTTGCAGCGAGCGGCGGCCGGCAAGATCCTCGAGCACCAGGTAGTGCGCGCCCGAATGCCGGTCGACGTCGACCCCGGTGAGATCGACGCGGACGCCGGCGGCGCGCGGCGCGCCTTGATAGCCGCCGTTGCAGGCCGCGATCGCGAGAATTGCGCAGGCCACCATCGCGCGCACGACGTTCGCGCCGGCGATTCGTAATCGCTGCATGGCCGTAGCGCGGCGCCGCGGCGGCGTCAGCCGGCGGCCGGCCCGCGAAAATCGCGCGCGACCAGATAGAGTTCGGAGGAGCCGGGGCGGCTCGCCCTGGTCCGCGCCACCTCGACCTTGCCAAAGGCGCGCGCGAAGGCCGCGATGATTACGGGAAAATCGCCGCCCATGAATAATTTCGCCACCATCATGCCGCCCGGCCGAATCACCACGCGGGCGAAGTCGAGCGCGATCATCAACAGCTCGAACGAGAGCGCGTGGTCGCGGTCGACGATCCCGGTGAGCTTGGGCGAGAGGTCGCTGGTCACCAGGTCGGCCGCGCCGCCGAGTTCGCGGACGACCGCCTCGCGGGTCGCCGGGTCACGAATATCGCCGGCTAGCGCGATCACATTGGGCCACGGCGCGCGCGCCACAGCCAGATCGACGCCGACCACGCGGCCATGCGGACCAACCGCGCCGGCCAGCACCGCGAGCCATCCGCCGGGCGCGCATCCCAGATCGGCCACGCGCGCACCGGGCCGCACCAGGCGAAAGCGCGCGATCAGCTCCTCGAGCTTGAAGGCCGCGCGCGACGGCAGGCCTTGCTCGCGCGCCTTGCGATAGAATTTATCGTGAGGCTCGTAACGCGCCATCAACCGTCACCGCGGCCCAGGGTCGCCTGCGCGATCGGCGGATTGGCGCCCCGTGCGCAATCGAATCGCGCGTACAGATGCGCGCCGCCTACCGATCGCGCACGCCGCGAGCGAGTGAAAAATTCGCCGCGTACTTTTCGTCGCCCCGCGAAGTCGGTATCGTGCTGAATGCCGGCGCGCGTGGCCGGTGCGCCCGCAGTACCCCGACCCGCATCATGCCGCAATGCCGTCATTGAACCTCGATGATCTGAATCCTGAGCAACGCGCCGCGGTGCTCGCACCCGACGGACCGATTTTGATTCTGGCCGGCGCCGGCTCGGGCAAGACCCGCGTGCTCACCTATCGTATCGCCCACCTGATGGCGGCGTGCAACGTCGCGCCCGAATCCTTGCTCGCAGTGACCTTCACCAACAAGGCGGCGGCCGAGATGCGCGAGCGGGTCGCCGCGCTGAGCGGCGGCGGGCGGATGCCGTGGGTGAGCACGTTCCACGCGGCCTGCGCGCGCATTCTGCGCCAGGAAATCGGCGCGCTCGGCGCGGGCTACGATCGCAACTTCACGATCCTCGACGAGTCCGACTCGCTTGCCGCCATTCGCCAGGTGCTCGAAGAGGCCCAACTGGCCGATTCGCCACCGCCCGAACTGGTCCGCGCACGCCTCGACCAGGCGAAAAACGAAGCGCAGTTTCCCGCCGACCTGGCCGCGATCGCCGCCGATCCGCGCGAGCGCACGATGGCCACGGTCTACCAGCTTTACCAGGCGCGGCTGGCCACCATGAACGCGCTCGACTTCGGCGATCTGCTGCTGCAGACCTACCGCCTGATGCGCGACGATCCGGCGGCGCTCGAGCGCTGGCAGCGCCGCGCCGCGTACCTGCTGGTCGACGAGTACCAGGACACCAATCGGGTGCAGTACCTGCTGGTCAGCGCGCTGGCCGCGCGCAGCGGAAATATCTGCGTGGTCGGCGACGAGGATCAGTCGATCTACCGCTGGCGCGGGGCCGATATCCGCAACATCCTGGATTTCGAGCGCGACTTTCCGCGCGCGTTGATCTTCAAGCTCGAGCAGAACTATCGATCGACCCGGACCATCCTGGCCGCCGCCGACACGGTGATCCAGAACAATCGCGAGCGCAAGGCCAAGCGCCTGTGGACGGCCAATCCCGACGGCGAGCCGGTGACGTACTACACCGGCATGACCGAGCGCGACGAGGCCGACTTCATCGCGCGCGAAATCGCCCAGCTCGGTATCACCGGCGCAACGCGCCCGGCCGACGTGGTGGTGTTCTACCGGGTCAATGCGCAATCGCGGGTGATCGAAGAGGCGCTGGTACGCCGCCGCCTGCCCTACTACATCGTCGGCGGCCTGCGCTTTTACGATCAGCGCGAAATCAAGGATCTGATCGCCTATCTGCGCGTGATCCTGAATCCGGCCGACGCCCTGGCGCTCGAGCGCATGATCGGCGTGCCGCCGCGCGGGATCGGCGGGCGCACGGTCGAGGCGATGGCGGCGATGGCGGCGCGCGACGGCGTGAGCCTGTTCGAGGCGATGGGCCGCATCGAGACCGATTCCAAGGTCGCCCTGCGCATCGCCAAGGCAGCCGGCAACCTTTACGCCTGGATGCGCGATCTGATCGCGCGCCACGCGACCCTGGGGGTGCGCGCGCTGCTCGATGACATCATTGTGCGCAGCGGCTTCGCGGCCCATCTCGAAGCCATGATCGACGGCGCCACGCGCCGCCAGAACGTCGCCGAATTGCTCGCCGCGGCCAGCGCCTTCGACACCGAGCATGGGCCCGGCGGACTGGGCGAATTTCTCGAGCGGGTCGCGCTGGTCAACGACAGCGATCAACTCACGGCGGCCGGCGGACGAGTCGCGCTGATGACCCTGCATACGTCCAAGGGCCTCGAATACCCGGTGGTGTTCATCGCCGGGATGGAGGAAGGGCTGTTCCCGCACATGCGATCGCAGGACAGCCCGCGCGAAATCGAGGAGGAGCGCCGGCTCTGCTACGTCGGAATGACACGGGCGCGCCGCCTGCTCTATCTGACCAATACGCTGTCGCGCGAACTCTATGGCAATCGGCAGGAGGCGCGGCCGTCGCGCTTTCTGGGCGAGGTCGATCGCGACCTGATCCGCCGGCTGGCGCCGATCGCCGGATCGCAGCCGACGCTGCGTATGCCCACGCGCGAGCCCTATGTTGACTATACTGACAGCCAGATCGACGACGAGGCGACGGGCGGCGGGGACCCGGCGGCGATCGGTGCTCGCGTACAGCATCCGACCTTCGGCCGCGGTGTGGTGCGCCGGCGCGAGGGACACGGCGACGGCGCCAAGGTCTGGGTCAACTTCGAACGCGGAGGACTCAAACTGCTGGTGCTGAAATTCGCCAACCTGAGGCCGGTTGCCGACTAACCGCGCATAACCTAGAATTTCTCCCAGCGGCGGATTGCGCCGCGCCGCGGCCAAACCTGCCGCGCGCCACCCGGACGGTCGACCCTAAAGCGATGACCAAAAGATATTGCGCAACGGCCGCTCTGCTGATTGTGGCCCTGATAGCTTTCGCCGCCACCGGCCGGGCCCATACCTGGACCGAAGCCGAGTTCGCCAATCGCCCGCTTTACGCCTATCCGGTATCCGGCGGGCGCGACGACCTGATCGGTTCGCTGACCACCTACAAGCTCCAGCCCGGCGACACCCTGCTCGACGTCGGCCGCTGGTTCGGGCTGAGCGCCAAAGAGATCTCCGACGCCAACGGCCATATGGACTGGTGGCTGCCGCCGGCCGGCCGCACGATCGTACTGCCGACCGAGCATATCCTGCCCGAAACGCCGCACACCGGGATCATTCTGAACGTGCCCGAGATGCGCCTGTACTACTATTTTCCGTCGCCGGCCTATGGGCATCGCAAACGCGGCCACGCCAGGATAACCCCGGCGGCCTATCACGGTGCGCGCGTGGTCTATACGTTTCCGGTCGGCCTCGGCCGCTTCGACTGGAAAACGCCGCTCGGCGAATGGACGGTTACGGCCAAGGTCAAGGATCCGACCTGGGTGCTGCCCGAGGATATCTACGAGGAGCATCTCGAGCGTGACGGCCAGGCCGACCACGTTGTCGAAGGCGGCGACCCGGACAATCCGCTGGGCCGTTACAAGCTCGACCTCAGTATCCCGGAGTACGGCCTGCACGGAACCAACGTCCCGTGGGGGGTCGGGATGACAGTAAGCCACGGCTGCGTGCGGCTCTATCCCGAGGATATCGAACGGCTGTTCTTCAAGACCCCGGTGGGCACGCCGGGCGAGTTCGTCTATCAGCCGGTGAAGTTCGGCTGGCGCGGCGACGCACTCTACGTCGAAGTGCATGACGACCTCTACGGCGAGTATCCGGGGTTGTGGAATCACGCGTCACAGGAAGTGAAGCGGCGCGGACTTAGCGGCGACATCGATATGGACCGGCTGGAAAAGGCCGTCGAAGCGAAAAGCGGGATCCCGACTTATGTTGGCACTGGCGTTGAACCGGCCTCCGGCGCAATTCCGGTGACCGCCGCGCTACCACCGCCCGCGCCGATCGCCTCATCCGCTCCGGTCGCGCCCGCCGCGGCGAACCCGTCCGCCGATCCGGACCCCGACCGGGGCGCCGAATGGAACTCGATTACCGACCCGGCGAGTTCGCATCCGTCGGATTCCGAATGATCAAATCCGCATGATCGAATCCGCATGATCGGCATACCTGCGGCATCCCGCCACCGCAATAGCCCGCGCCCCGCGCCCGGTGGTTTAATCGCTCGATAATTATGCGCCAGGTTCCATTTCATCGCCCATCCATCGGACCCGACGAAGAGCGCGAAGTGATTGAAGCGCTGCGCTCGGGCTGGATCACCACGGGTCCCAAGGCCAAGCAGTTCGAGCAGGATTTCGCCGCCTACGTGGGCGCGCGCCACGCGCTGGCGGTCGCGCATTGCACCGGCGCGCTCCATCTGGCGCTGTTCGCCCTCGGGATCGGTCCGGGCGACGAAGTGATCACGACGCCGTTTACCTTCACCGCGACGGCCGAAGTGATGGGCTACCTGGGGGCGCGGCCGGTGTTCGTCGATATCGAGCCCGACACCTTCAATATCGATCCGGAAAAGATCGAGGCGGCGCTTGCGAGCGGCGATCATCGGCAGGTGCGCGCGCTGATGCCGGTGCATTTCGCCGGTCAGGCCTGCGACATGGATCGCATCGGCGCGATCGCCCGGCGCCACGATCTGCGAATCGTCGAAGATGCGGCGCACGCCGTCGGATCGGCGCGCGTGCTCGACGGGCGCGGGATGACCCGGATCGGGACGATCGGCGATCTGAGCTGCTTCAGCTTTTACGCCACCAAGAACATCACCTGCGCCGAAGGCGGCATGATCACCACCGCGGACGACGCGCTAGCCGCGCGGATCGCGGTCGCCAGCCTGCACGGGATGGATCGCGACGCCTGGAAGCGCTACGACTCGACCGGCTCGTGGTTCTACGAGATCCATGACACCGGCTTCAAGTACAACCTGTCGGACGTGCACGCGGCGATCGGCCTCGCCCAGTTGCGCCGCGCCGATCAACTAATGAGCCGCCGTCAGGCGATCGCACACGCCTACAACCAGGCGTTCGCCGCCGACCCGGCGATCGAAGTGCCGGTGACCGTCGCCGGGGTCGAGCACGCCTGGCATCTCTACATCACGCGCCTGCGGCTCGACGCGCTGCGTATCGACCGCAACCGCTTCGTCGAGCTGATGCGCGAGCGTGGCGTCGGCGTCTCGGTGCACTGCATCCCGCTGCATACGATGGACTTCTACCAGCGGCGCTACGGCTATCGCGCGGGGCAGTTTCCGGTCGCGGAAGCGGTTTACAGCCGCTGCTTTTCGCTGCCGATTTTCCCCGCGATGAGCGACGAGGATATTGCCCACGTGATCGAGTCGGTCCTCGCGATCGCGCGCGAGTATCGCCGCTAGGGAACCTCTGTACAAGGCTCCGCTGTCACCCTGAGCGCAGCGCATGGGTCCCGGATCCGGGATTCTTCGCTGCGCTCAGAATGACAACCTACCTTGTGCAGAGGTCCCCTGGCCGGGCGCGGCGGTCCCACGCGCGAAGCCGGCGACAATCTCCGCCGGGCGGCTTCCGACAGGCGACGCGATCGCCTAGAATCGTCGTGCACGGAGGTCGATGTGCGGACTCTGGTAACTGGCGGAGCGGGATTTCTCGGATCGCATCTGTGCGAGCGGCTGCTCGCCGACGGTCACGAGGTCATCTGTCTCGATAATTTTTTCAGCGGCAAGCGGCTCAACGTCGCCCATCTGATCGGGCAGCGCAATTTCGAGATCGTCCGCCACGACGTGGTCGAGCCGATCCTGCTCGAAGTCGATCGCATCTTCCACCTCGCCTGTCCGGCCTCGCCGGTCCATTACCAGTACAATCCCGTCAAGACCATCAAGACCAGCGTGATGGGCACGATCAACATGCTGGGCATGGCCAAACGCGTCCACGCCCGTATCCTGCTGACCTCGACCAGCGAAGTCTACGGCGACCCCGAACAGCATCCGCAGACCGAAAGCTACTGGGGCCACGTCAACCCGATCGGCGTGCGCTC